>JBKJHO010000035.1:0-24031 GCA_046598915.1 Marmoricola sp.
ACGAAGCGTGAAAGTGGAGGTCGACATCGTGTCGGTCAACATCAAGCCCCTCGAGGATCGCATCCTCGTGCAGCCGCTCGAAGCCGAGCAGACCACGGCCTCTGGCCTGGTCATCCCAGATACCGCCAAGGAGAAGCCGCAGGAGGGCGAGGTCGTTGCGACCGGCCCTGGCCGCATCGACGACAACGGTAACCGGGTCCCGCTCGACGTGAGCGTCGGCGACAAGGTCATCTACAGCAAGTACGGCGGCACCGAGGTCAAGTACGCCGGCGGGGAGTACCTCATCCTCTCGGCGCGCGACGTCCTCGCCGTCGTCTCCTGACCTGCCACAACCTGAACCACCAGAGTCGAGTGCTCAAGCGGCTGCGAGAGCGCCGCTTGAGCACTCGAACTGTTTCTCAGTGAACGCAGTCCCCCTAGCTAGGAGCAGCAATGCCCAAGATTCTTGAGTTCGACGAGCATGCGCGCCGCGCGCTCGAACGAGGTGTCGACGCCCTCGCCAACGCCGTCAAGGTGACCCTCGGCCCCAAGGGCCGGTATGTGGTCCTGGACAAGAAGTGGGGAGCCCCCACGATCACCAACGACGGTGTCACCGTTGCTCGCGAGATCGAGCTCGACGACCCGTTCGAGAACCTCGGCGCACAGCTGTGCAAAGAGGTCGCCACCAAGACCAACGACGTCGCCGGTGACGGTACGACGACCGCGACCGTGCTCGCCCAGGCGATGGTGCACGAGGGCCTGCGCGCCGTCGCGGCCGGCACCAACCCGATGGGGATCAAGCGCGGCATGGACGCTGCCGGCGAGGCGCTGAGCAAGGCTCTCGCCGATCTCGCTGTCGAGGTCGGTTCGGTCGAGGACATGGCTTCGGTCGCCACGGTCTCCAGCCGTGACGCCGAGATCGGTGCCCTGCTGGCGCAGGCGTTCGACAAGGTCGGCAAGGACGGCGTGATCACCGTCGAGGAGTCCAACACCATGGGCACCGAGCTCGACTTCACCGAGGGCATGCAGTTCGACAAGGGCTACCTCTCGCCGTACTTCGTGACCGACCCGGAGTCCATGGAGGCCGTCCTGGACGACCCTTACATCCTCCTGCACCAGGGAAAGATCGGCGCGATCTCCGACCTGCTCCCGTTGCTGGAGAAGGTCATCGCCGCCGGCAAGCCGCTCTTCATCCTGGCTGAGGACGTCGAGGGCGAGGCGCTCTCGACCCTGGTCGTGAACAAGATCCGCGGCACCTTCAACGCCGTCGCCGTCAAGGCCCCGGCCTTCGGTGACCGTCGCAAGGCGATGATGCAGGACATCGCCGTCCTCACCGGCGGCCAGGTCATCGCTCCGGAGGTCGGCCTCAAGCTCGACCAGGTCGGTCTCGAGGTTCTCGGCACCGCCCGTCGGGTCGTCGTGACCAAGGAGAACACCACCATCGTCGAAGGCGGTGGCGCCCCGGCCGAGGTCAACGGTCGCGTCAACCAGATCAAGGCCGAGGTCGAGGCCTCGGACTCCGACTGGGACCGTGAGAAGTTGCAGGAGCGCCTGGCCAAGCTGGCCGGCGGAGTCTGTGTCGTCAAGGTCGGTGCTGCCACCGAGGTGGAGCTCAAGGAGAAGAAGCACCGGATCGAGGACGCTGTCTCCGCGACCCGCGCTGCGATCGAGGAAGGCATCGTCGCCGGCGGCGGTTCGGCGATCATCCACGCCTCTGCAGTACTCGACGGGGACCTCGGTCTGACCGGCGACGAAGCGGTCGGCGTCCGGGTCGTCCGCAAGGCGATCGACGAGCCGCTGCGTTGGATCGCCGAGAACGGTGGCGAGAACGGCTACGTCGTCGTCGCCAAGGTCCGTGAAGGCGGTCCGGGTGTCGGCTACAACGCCGCGACCGGCGTGTACGGCGACCTCGTCGCAGCGGGCGTCATCGACCCGGTCAAGGTCACCAAGTCGGCACTCACGAACGCCACCTCGATCGCGGGCATGCTGCTCACGACCGAGACGCTGATCGTGGAGAAGCCGGTCGACGAGGACCCGGCTGCTGCCGGCGGTCACGGTCACGGCCACGGTCACTGATCCTCGCCTCAGGCCTGCCTGAGGCTGCGATCTTTCCACTGACCCCGGGTCGTCTCCGCTCATCGGAGGACGACCCGGGGTCAGTCGTTTTCCGGGTCATGTTCGGGAGCGGGTCAAACCCTGGAGGCCGCAGCAGTGTCGGGCGCGGGCAGGTCGATCTCCCCGAACACTGTGCTGAAAAGCCGGATGCAGCGCTGGGTCATCTGCTCCGGCGGCTCGGGGTGCTCCAGCCACCAGGTGACCAGGGCGCGGAAGACGTTCTCCCAGACCGCACGCATCGCTGAGGTGTCGGCCGAGTCGTCGTTGCCGGCCAGGCTGAGGAGCTCAGCCACGCCCTCCTGGCCGAAGGCGAAGATCCGTCGCTCGTAATCGGCCAGGATCTCGCCGATCTCGCCCTCGCGTGGGGAGGTGGGATCGAAGACCAGGCGCCAGATCTCCGGTTGCGGGGCGAGGGTGCGGAACATCCCGTCGAGGGTGACCACTGCTCGCGCCAAGCCGACGCTCCCGCTCTGCGCGGTGCGTTCGATCTCTCCGGTGAGGATCTCGGCGGCGTGCCGGACGCAGACGGCGTACAGGCCCTCCTTGGAGCCGAAGTAGTTGTAGATCAACGGTTTGGAGATGCCGGCGGCGTCGGCCACGTCCGCGACGGAGGTGGCGGCGAAGCCGGACCGACCGAAGATGCGACAGGCCACCTCAACGATCTGTTGCTCGCGCTCGGCCCGTGCGACACCCTTAGTCCCAGCGTTCGCTCGAGGCCTCCGGGTGGTCATGGCAGCAGTCTAGCCAGAGATATGAACCTGTGGTAACTTACTGCAGAGTCATATAACGGAGGAAACGATGTCCGACGTGCAGGACCTGCTCGACCCGATGAAGAACCCGGTGACCTACGCGGTTCCGTTCTTCCTGATCACCGTCGCCATCGAGCTGGCCGCGCTCAAATGGCTCGGTCAGGAGGATCGCCCCAAGTCCGATCTCACCGGCCGTCCGCCGACCGGCTACCACGGCAAGGACGCCCGGACCAGCATGACGATGGGGCTGATCTCGCTGGTCTTTAGCCTGGCCCTCAAGGTCGGCTCATTCCTGGTCTACAACGCCGTCTTCGTCTACCTCACGCCGGACGCGTTCAAGCTGCCGACCGACACCTGGTGGTACTGGGTGCTGCTGATCGTCGGTGTCGACCTCTCCTTCTACCTCTCGCACCGGTTCGTGCACCGGGTGAACATCGGCTGGGCCGCCCACCAGGCCCACCACTCGAGCGAGTACATGAACTTCGGTACCGCGCTGCGGCAGAAGTGGAACCCCTGGTTCGAGTTCCTGTTCTGGCTACCGCTGCCCTTCCTCGGCTTCTCGCCGTGGACGATCTACGTCGCCTTCGGCGTCAACCTGATCTACCAGTTCTTTACCCACACCGAGCTGATCGGCAAGCTCTGGCGGCCGATCGAGTTGGTGATGAACACGCCTTCGCACCACCGGGTGCACCACGGCTCCGACCCGGAGTACCTCGACAAGAACTACGCCGGGATCCTGATCATCTGGGACCGGATGTTCGGGACCTTCGTGGAGGAGAGGCAGCGGCCGACGTACGGGCTCACCAAGCCGGTGGACACCTACAACCTCCTCAAGCTCCAGTACGGCGACTACGCCCAGATCGGCCGGAACGTGCGAGCGGCCGACGGTTTGCGCAACAAGCTCGGCTACGTGTTCGGGCCCCCGGGTTGGGAGCCCCCGGGCCACCGTCCCGACCCCGACCTCGAGCCGATCAGGCCACCCGCGCCGGCAGGCGTCTGAGCCGACCGGGATGTCCCGGATCCCTGTG
The DNA here is from genome assembly GCA_046598915.1 of Marmoricola sp. GTDB lineage: Bacteria > Actinomycetota > Actinomycetes > Propionibacteriales > Nocardioidaceae > Marmoricola. The sequence continues at coordinate 3,872 of JBKJHO010000035.1, forward strand.
AGAGCTTGTTGACGCTGCCGTAACCAGCGCGCAGCGGTCGCGCAACACGGCCTCGCCAGTATCTGTACATGTTCTACCGGGTACGCACCAGGCTCACTGATACCCCGGGCGCTCTCGCGATGCTTGCGCAGCACTGCGGAGCTGCCGGGGTGAACATCCTTGCGCTGCAGATCTACCCGGAGCTGGGGGCGGTCACTGACGATCTCGTCGTCGAGACGCCGGATGCCTGGACTGCTGCGGCGGTCGTGGAACTCGTGAGTGGCGCGGGAGGAGACGAGGTGAGCGTCGTCCCCTGTGCCACTCACGACCTCGTTGACCAGCCCACCGCTTGGCTGCGCGCAGCCAAGGCGGTGCTGGAAGAGCCGGCTGCGTTGCCGGCCGAGCTCACAGCGCTTCTCGGGGCGAGGGTGAGCTGGTCAGCCACGGAGCAGGTCCGCGCAGCAGCGCTGACCGAGCTCGCTGAACGTGCGCGGTCGGCTGCAGGTTCTCCCCCCGCACCTGCAGCCGGCGGCGCCGTGGTGGAGTACGTCCTCACCGAGGACGGGGTGCAGGCCAAGATCGGCGTGTACGTCGTCGGAGCGGCCAGCCTGCTCGCTGTCGTCGACGGCGCAGTCGAGGCGAGCCTCGAGGTGGCCCCGGCCTGGCGGCGGCTCGGCATCGGCCGGCAGCTTCTCCGCCAGGTGAGCGGCCTTGCGGCGGGCCGGGGCGCGACCGAGTTGGTGATGCTGGCGCCGCCCACCGAGGAAGGCGTCGTACCTGTTCTCGCAGCAGCCGGGATGCGCGGCCGGATCCGGCTGACCGAGCAGGGGCTCAACGTCCACGTGAGCCTTGCCGGAGTGCGTCCGCTCGGTGCCCTCGTCTCCTAAAGCCGAGCCCGATGGACGCCGTGGAAGTCCTGAACCCAGGCATCTCTTAGACTGGAGCATGCCTTCCGAAGTCGATGAATCGTACCCAGCGAAGTTTGCCTCCCTGGGCCTCACGTACGACGACGTCCTGCTTCTTCCCGGATCGTCCGACCTCAACCCCAATGAGATCGACACCAGCACGCGCCTGACCCGGGAGATCTCGATCAAGGTGCCGCTGATCAGCGCGGCCATGGACACCGTCACCGAGTCGCGGATGGCGATCGCGATGGCGCGCGAGGGCGGCATCGGGGTCCTTCACCGCAACCTCTCGATCGAGGATCAGGCCTACCAGGTCGACCTGGTCAAGCGGACCCAGACCGGGATGATCTCCAACCCGATCACGATCGGGCCGGACGCGACACTGGAGGACCTCGACCAGATCTGCGGGGAGTACCGCGTCTCCGGCCTTCCGGTCGTCGACGTCGGCAACCGTCTACTCGGCATCATTACCAACCGCGACTTGCGGTTCACCCCGGTCGCGGAATGGGCCACCACCAAGGTCGATGAGGTGATGACCCCGATGCCGCTGATCACAGCGCCGGTCGGCATCTCCCGTGACGACGCCACCGCGATCCTGCGCCAGCACAAGCGCGAGCGGCTCCCGATCGTCGACGACTCCGGTCGGCTGGCCGGCTTGATCACGGTCAAGGACTTCGTAAAGTCCGAGCAGTTCCCGAACGCCTCGAACGACGCAGACGGCCGGCTGTTGGTGGGCGCCGCGATCGGCTACTTCGGCGACGCCTGGGAGCGCGCCACCACGTTGATCGACGCCGGTGTCGACGTGCTCGTCGCCGACACCGCGCACGGCCACGTGACGTTGCTGCTCGACATGGTCGCCCGGCTCAAGTCCGACCCGGCCACCCGGCACGTCCAGGTGATCGGCGGCAACGTCGCCACCCGCGCGGGCGCCCAGGCGTTCGTCGACGTGGGCGCGGACGCGATCAAGGTCGGCGTCGGTCCCGGTTCCATCTGTACGACACGGGTCGTCACCGGGGTGGGTGCCCCGCAGGTGACCGCGGTCTACGAGGCCTCGCTCGCGGCGGGCCCGGCCGGCGTACCCGTGATCGCCGACGGCGGTCTGAAGCACTCGGGGGAGATCGCGAAGGCGATCGTTGCCGGTGCCGAGTCGGTGATGCTCGGCTCACTGCTCGCGGGGTGCGAGGAGTCCCCGGGCGAACTCGTCTTCGTCAACGGCAAGCAGTTCAAGTCCTACCGCGGCATGGGCTCGCTCGGCGCGATGTCGAGCCGCGGCAAGAAGTCCTACTCCAAGGACCGGTACTTCCAGGCCGAGGTCACCAGCGACGACAAGATCGTCCCCGAGGGCATCGAGGGACAGGTCGCCTACCGCGGCCCGCTCTCCGCGGTCGCGCACCAGCTCATCGGCGGTCTGAACCAGTCGATGTTCTACGTCGGCGCGCGGACGATCCCGGAGCTGAAGGAGAAGGGCCGCTTCACCCGGATCACGGCCGCGTCGCTGAAGGAGAGCCACCCGCACGGCGTACAGATGACGGTCGAGGCGCCGAACTACTCGGGTCGCTGAGCGAGCAGGGTTTCGACAGGCTCAGCTGACGGTGGGAGACTCACCCGCGTGACTGATATCGAGATCGGCCGGGCCAAGCGCGGCCGTCGCGCCTACTCCTTCGACGACATCGCGATCGTGCCGAGCCGGCGTACCCGGGACCCCGAAGAGGTCTCGACCGCCTGGCAGATCGACGCCTACCGGTTCGAGCTGCCGATCATGGCGGCCCCGATGGACTCGGTGATGTCGCCCGCGACCGCGATCGCGTTCGGGAAGCATGGCGGCCTGGGCGTCCTGAACCTCGAAGGTCTCTGGACCCGGTACGAGGACCCGGCCCCCCTGTTGGAGGAGATCTCCGGCCTCGACCGGGAGGCCGCCGTACGACGGATGCAGGAGGTGTACACCGCCCCGATCCAGGCCGACCTGATCGCCGAACGGCTGCACGAGGTCCGTGCGTCCGGAGTCACGGTGGCGGCCTCGCTCTCCCCGCAGCGCACCAAGGAGTTCGCCAAGGCGGTCGTCGACGCCGGGGTCGACATGTTCGTCATCCGGGGGACCACCGTCAGCGCCGAGCACGTCTCCGGCCAGGCCGAGCCGCTGAACCTCAAGGAGTTCATCTACGAGCTCGACGTCCCGGTGATCGTGGGCGGTTGCGCCACCCACCAGGCGGCGCTGCACCTGATGCGCACCGGCGCGGCCGGAGTCCTGGTCGGCTTCGGCGGCGGTGCCGCGCACACCACGCGCACGGTGCTCGGCGTCTCGGTACCGATGGCCAGTGCGGTCGCCGACGTCGCCGCGGCACGTCGGGACTACATGGACGAGTCCGGCGGCCGGTACGTGCACGTGATCGCAGACGGCTCGATCGGCCGCAGCGGCGACATCGCCAAGGCGATCGCCTGCGGTGCCGACGCCGTGATGATCGGCTCCCCGCTGGCGCGAGCCAGTGACGCGCCGGGCCGGGGCTTCCACTGGGGCGCCGAGGCGCACCACGCAGAGCTCCCCCGGGGCGAGCGTGTCGAGATCGGTACGGTCGGGACTCTGGAGGAGATCCTGTTCGGGCCCTCGCGGGTGGCCGACGGCACCATGAACCTGATCGGCGCCCTCAAGCGCGCGATGGCGACCACGGGCTACACCGAGCTCAAGGAGTTCCAGCGCATCGAGGTCATCGTCGGCTAGGTCCTGAGGACAACTAGTCCTCCAGCGAGACGATCAGCGCCTCGATCCGCCCGCGGATGTCGTCGCGGATCGCCCGGACGGCCTCGATGCCCTGCCCGGCCGGGTCGTCGAGCTTCCAGTCCTCGTAGCGCTTGCCGGGGAAGTACGGGCAAGCGTCGCCGCAGCCCATCGTGACCACGACGTCGGAGTCCTGCACCGATTCGGTGGTGAGCACCTGGGGCTGCGCACCCGCGATGTCGATGCCGATCTCGGCCATCGCCGCAACGGCGGCCGGGTTGATCGAATCCGCCGGCGCGGACCCGGCGGAGAGGACCTCGATCCGGTCGCCGGCCAGGTGCTGCAGGAACCCTGCCGCCATCTGGGAGCGGCCGGCGTTGTGGACGCAGACGAAGAGGACGGTGGGCCGGGTCATCGGAGGACCTCCTCGGTCGGGGCGGGGAAGAGCAGGCGGATCAGGCCGAGGGCGAGCGCGGCACCGACGATCTGCATCAAGACGAACATCGGGACCGACCCGGGATCGATCCCGGCGAAGGTGTCGGAGAACATCCGCGACACCGTGACAGCCGGGTTGGCGAAGCTGGTCGAGGACGTGAACCAGTACGCCGCGGTGATGTAGCCGCCGACGGCGTACGCGATGGTGGCGGTGCGGCCGGTGCGCAACGCACCGAAGATCACGACCACCAGGCCGAGCGTCGCCACCACCTCGCCTAGCCACAGGGGCCCGCCGGTGCGCTCGGTCGTGGCCAGGGTGATCGGGTCCAGGTCGAACATCAGGTTGGCCACCACCGCGCCAAGGATGCCGCCGGCGACCTGGGCGAGAGCGAACACGGCGGCCTCGGACCAGCGGATCAGACCCAGTGCCGCCTCGACGGCGCTGACACCCGGGTTGAAGGCGGCGGAGACCGGCTGCAGGGTCAGGATCAGAGCAACCAACGCGGCGCCGGTGATCAAGCTGTTCTCGAGGAGCTGGAGGCCGACGTCGTCGGGAGAGAGTCGGGAGGCGGCGATCCCGGAGCCGATCACAGCCATCACCAGGAAGCCGGTGCCGACGAACTCAGCCAGTGCCTTGCGACCCAGGTCTGGGCCTGCGGTCGCCGGGGTCGGGTCCGGGGCCGGGGTCGCGCTCATCGGCCGCCGCCGATCAGGGCGGCGAGATCGGTCAGCGCTTCCTGGTGGACTCGGTAGTAGACCCAGACACCGCGCTTGGAGCGGTCGAGCAGGCCGGCCTCGTGCAGCACTTTGAGGTGGTGGCTGATCGTCGGCTGGGAGAGGTCGAAGGCGTCGTTGAGGTCGCAGACGCAGGCCTCGCCGCCGTCGTGCGCGGCGACCAGGGAGAGCAGCCGCAGGCGGACCGGGTCGGCGATCGCCTTGAGCAGCGGGGCGATCCGCTCGGCGGTCTCCTCGGACAGCGGGGAGGCCACCAACGGTGAGCAGCAGGCGACGGTCTCGGTCGGGGTGAGCGTCAAGGACTTCGGCATGCATCAATATTGACAGATATCGATGTGTAGGGCAAAGTAAACATAGATAAGCATCAATATCTAATCAGGAGGATCCCGTGTCCCGCATCCAGCTCGCTCTCAACGTCGACGACCTCGAAGAGTCGATCGCCTTCTACGCGGCGCTCTTCGGCGCCGAGCCGGCCAAGCGCAAGCCCGGCTACGCGAACTTCGCGATCGCCGAGCCACCGCTGAAACTCGTCCTCATCGAGAACCCGGGGCAGGGCGGCTCGATCAACCACCTCGGTGTCGAGGTCTCCGACGCGGCGACCGTGGACGCCGAGCACCTCCGCCTCGGCCAGGCCGGGTTCGCCGCCACCGAGGAGCGGGCTACCACCTGCTGCTACGCCAAGCAGGACAAGTTCTGGGTGGAGAACGCTCCGAACGGAGAGCGCTGGGAGGTCTACACCGTCCTGGAGGACAGCGAGACCTTCTCCGCACCCGGATCCGACGAGCAGGGCTGTTGCGACAACGGGGCCGGCGCCGAGCTGGCGCCGAGCGCTGCTGCCTGCTGCTGACGCACGCGGAGACCGGGTGCGGAGCTCTCTGGAAGACTGGGCGCATGGCCCTGACAGCAGACCTCGGACCCGGTTCCCGTGCTGCTGCGTTGACGGGCATGACGGCGCAGGAGGTCGACGTCCTGGTGGTCGGCTCGGGAGTCGTCGGCGCCGGCGTCGCGCTCGATGCTGTCTCCCGGGGGCTCTCCACCGCGCTGGTCGAGCAGCGCGACTTCGCCAGCGGTACCAGCAGCCGGAGCAGCAAGCTCGTGCACGGCGGCCTGCGCTACCTGGAGATGTTCGACTTCGGGCTGGTCCGCGAGGCTCTGGAGGAGCGCGGTCTGCTGCTCACCCGGCTCGCACCGCACCTGGTGCGACCGGTCCCGTTCCTCTACCCGCTGCGCAAAACCTGGGAGCGCCCGTACGTCGGCGCCGGCCTGGCCCTGTACGACGCGATGGCGATGGTCGGCAAGTACGAGACGGGCGTCCCGAAGCACAAGCACCTCTTCCGCCGCCAGGTCGCCCGGATGGCCCCCGACCTGCGCACCGACGAGCTCACCGGCGCGATCCGTTACTACGACTGCCAGGTCGACGACGCCCGGCTGGTGATGAACATCGCCAGGACGGCCGCGGCGTACGGCGCCTACGTGGCCTCGCGGACCAGGGTGACCGGCTTCCTGCGCGAGGGAGAACGAGTGGTGGGCGCGAAAATCCGCGACCTGGAGAACGACCTGGACTACGAGGTCCGGGCGCGGGTGGTGATCAACGCCGCCGGTGTCTGGACCGACGAGATCCAGGACATGGTGGGCGGGCGTGGTGCGCTCCACGTGAAGGCGAGCAAGGGCATCCACCTGGTCGTCCCGCGGGACCGGATCCGCTCCGAGTGCGGGTTCATCACCAAGACCGAGAAATCGGTGCTTTTCGTGATCCCGTGGGGCAGCCACTGGATCATCGGGACCACCGACACCCCGTGGGACCTCGACCGGGCGCACCCGGCTGCGTCCCGCGCCGACATCGACTACGTCCTCGGTCACGTGAACATCCTGCTCAAAGACCCGCTCGACCACGAGGACGTCGTGGGCGTGTACGCCGGCCTCCGACCGTTGCTCAAGGGCGAGACCGAGCCGACCTCGAAGATCTCCCGCGAGCACACCGTGGTGGCCCCGGTTCCCGGCCTGGTGATGATCGCCGGCGGGAAGCTGACGACGTACCGGGTGATGGCGAAGGACGCTGTCGACGTGGCCGCGACCTCGCTCGAAGGCGGGGTGCGCGAGAGCATCACCGACCGGGTCCCGCTCCTCGGTGCCCACGGTTTCGAGACCCGGACCAACCAGCGGGCCACGCTGGCGCGGACTACCGGGCTGCACCTCGCCCGGATCGACCATCTCCTCGGCCGGTACGGCGGGATGGTCGACGAGATCCTCGACCTGCTGACCGATGACCCGACGCTGGCCGAGCCCCTGATCCACGCCGAGGACTACCTCTGCGCCGAGGTTGTCTACGCAGTGACCCACGAAGGTGCGCGGCACCTCGACGACGTCCTGACCCGGCGGACCCGGATCTCGATCGAGACCTTCGACCGCGGGGCACTGGCTGCCCAGCAGGTCGCCGAGCTGATGGGCGAGGTCCTCGGGTGGGACCGGCCCCGGGTCGCCGAGGAGGTCGACCACTACCTCCGCCGGGTCGAGGCCGAGCACCAGAGTCAGGAGAAGCTGACCGATCAGGAGGCCGACGAAGCCCGGGTCAAGGCTCCGGAAGGTCCCTGGGCAGGCTGAGGGCGACTGGGGTAGACACGGATCATGACCTGCTTCGTCTCGCACACGACCATCGACTGCCGCGACGCCCACGGGCTCTCCAGCTGGTGGAAACAACTCCTCGGGTACGAGGACCTGCCGGATGATCCGAACCTCCCCGGTCACGAGGAGTGCCTGATCCAGCGCTCGGACGGGGGCCACCAGATCCTCTTCATCGAGACCCCCGACCTCAAGGTCGGCAAGAACAGGCTCCACCTCGACCTCCGACCGGTCGAGCGTGACCGGGCCGACGAGGTCGCCTGGGCCGTCTCGCTGGGCGCCGGCCTGGTCGACGACCGGAGCGATCACCACGGGCCGGGCATCGGCTGGACCGTGCTCGCCGACCCGGAGGGCAATGAGTTCTGCATCCTGCGCAGCGAGGCCGAGCGCGCTCGCAGCACCTGAGTCCACGGGCTGTCACCCGGCGGGCGGTCCCGGCTGCCGCGGCTAACGTGTCGGGGTGATCAGCCATCCCCGCATCGGACTCGCAGTGCTGGGCACCTTTGTGCTCGCGCTGGCGACGCTCGCTGTGGTGATCTTGCGCGGAGGAAGCGCTGTCGGCAGCGAGCTCAGCTACCGGACCGCGCCCTCGGCCGCCTCCAGTGCGGCGCCGGTGGCGCCCGCGACGCGGCCCCCGCGGGGCCAGGACCCGAGCCGGGGCATCGACCCGGCCTGGGTGTCCCGGACCAGCCGGGCCGCCGGTATCCCGGCCGCGGCGGTGCTGGCGTACGGCGCAGCGCAGGTCGCGATCGCCCGCGATCAACCCGGCTGCCACCTCTCCTGGAACACCCTTGCCGGGCTCGCCTGGATCGAGTCGCAGCACGGCACCATCGACGACCGCACGCTCGGTGTCGACGGACGCTCGTCGAGGCCGGTGATCGGACCCGCCCTGAACGGCGACGGCTTCGCCGCGCTCCGCTCGACCCGTGCCTCGGCAGCCTGGCACGGCGACACCACCTGGGAGCACGCCGTCGGTCCGCTCCAGTTCATCTCCTCGAGCTGGCAGCGCTGGCGCTCCGACGGGGACGGTGACGGGTCCGCCGACCCGCTCGACCTGGATGACGCGGCCCTGGCGGCCGGTCGCTACCTCTGCGCCGACCGGCACGACCTGGCCGCGGCGACGGGTTGGAACGCCGCGGTGCTGTCCTTCAACCACGACCAGAACTACGTGCTCTCGGTGCTTGAGGCGGCGAACACCTACGCCCAGCGGTCCTCCCAGCGGTGACTGTCCCCGAAGGACCGTAGACTGAGACCTCCTCACCCCCCTCTCTTCTGAGCTGGGGGCTCTCTGCGTTGCACCCCCCGTTCGGAGGAGCTCTCTTGCGTCTCGCCGGCCTCGCCGATGCCGTTCTCACCGAGCCCGTTCTCGCGTCCGCGCTGGCCGACGCGACCGGTTCGAGCACCCCCACGCTCGACCTGGTCGGTCCGCCGGCGTTGCGCCCCTTCATGGTCGCCGGGCTGGAACGCACCGGCCGCACCGTTCTGGTGGTAACCGCGACCGTCCGGGAGGCCGAGGACGTCTTCGCCGAGCTCGCGGACGTCGTACCAGCGGACCGGCTCGCGCTCTTCCCGGCCTGGGAGACACTGCCGCACGAGCGGCTCAGCCCGCGCAGTGACACTGTCGGTCGGCGACTCGCGGTCCTTCGCCGGCTGGTGCACCCGGGGGTTTCGACAGGCTCCAACGGCGGGCCGGTCAACGGCCCGATCCAGGTCCTGGTGGCGCCGATCCGCTCCGTCCTGCAGCCGCAGGTCCAGGGGCTCGCCGACCTGGTTCCGGTCGAGCTGGTACCCGGGCAGGAGGTCGATCTGGACGAGGTCGTCGCGAGTCTTTCCGGCGCCGCCTACACCCGGGTGGACCTGGTCGAGAAGCGCGGCGAGTTCGCGGTCCGCGGCGGCATCGTCGACGTCTTCCCGCCGACCGAGGTGCACCCGCTCCGGGTCGAGTTCTTCGGCGACGAGGTCGACGAGATCCGGGCCTTCGCCGTCGCCGACCAGCGCACCCTCGACAAGGTGGAGCGACTGTGGGCGCCGCCGTGTCGGGAGCTGCTGCTCACCCCGGAGGTGCGCGCGCGTGCTGCCGCCCTCGGGGAGAAGCACCCCGAGCTGCGCGAGCTGACCGACAAGCTCGCCGAGGGCATCGCCGTCGAGGGGATGGAGTCGCTGACCCCGGCCCTGGTCGACGAGATGGAGCTCCTGGTCGAGCTGCTCCCCGAGCAGACTCACGTGTTGGTCCTCGATCCGGAGCGGGTCCGCTCGAGAGCGCACGACCTGGTCGCGACCAGCGAGGAGTTCCTCGGCGCCAGCTGGGCCGCGGCCGCGTCCGGTGGCGTGGCCCCGATCGACCTGGGCGCCGCGTCGCTACGGACGCTGGCCGAGGTTCGGGAAGTGGCGCTGGCGCAGGGCAGATCCTGGTGGGGTCTGAGTCCCTTCGGGCTGAGTCCGCTCGAGGACGCGGACGAAGCCGGCGGGCTGCCCGACCAGGGAGCTGTCGAGTCCCGGGTGATCGGCGCGAGCCCGGTCGAGCCGTATCGCGGTGACATCGAGGCAGCGGTGCGCGACATCGCCGCCCACGTCGCGGGCGGCCGGCGCGTGGTCGTAGTCCAACAGGGTCACGGTCCGGCCGAGCGCACGGTCGAGGTACTGGCCGAGCACGACATTGCTGCCCGCTTGGTCGAGGAGGTATCGGCAGACACCGGTTCGTTCGACGGCGTCGTGGAGGTGACCCAGGCGTCGCTCTCCCAGGGCATCGTGGTCCCCGACGCCGGCCTGGTGGTCCTCACCGGGGAGGACATCTCCGGCCAGAAGGCCTCGACCCGGGACATGCGCGCGATGCCGACCCGCCGCAAGAAGCAGATCGACCCGCTCGAGCTCAAGCCCGGCGACTACGTCGTGCACGAGCAGCACGGTGTCGGCAGGTTCCTGGAGATGAAGCAGCGCGAGGTGCACGGCTCGATGCGCGAGTACCTCGTCCTGGAGTACGGCATCTCCAAGAAGGGTCACCCGCCGGACCGGCTCTTCGTCCCGGCGGACGCGCTCGACCAGGTCACTCGGTACGTCGGTGGGGAGCAGCCGAGTCTCGATCGCCTGGGCGGTGCCGACTGGGCGAAACGGAAGGGCCGTGCTCGCAAGGCGGTCCGGCAGATCGCGGCCGAGCTGATCAAGCTGTACGCCGCCCGGCAGGCGACCAAGGGGCATGCGTTCGGCGAGGACACCCCTTGGCAACGAGAGCTGGAGGACGCGTTCCCCTTCCACGAGACCCCTGACCAGCTGACCACGGTCGACGAGGTCAAGGCGGACATGCGTCGTACGGTCCCAATGGACCGGCTGGTCTGCGGGGACGTCGGCTACGGCAAGACCGAGATCGCCGTACGGGCTGCTTTCAAGGCGGTCCAGGACGGCAAGCAGGTGGCCGTGCTGGTGCCGACCACGCTGCTGGTCACCCAGCACCACTCGACGTTCGCGGAGCGGATGAGCGGCTTCCCGGTGGTCCTCGCGCAGCTGAGCCGGTTCCAGACCGACAAGGAGGCTCGCGAGGTCATCGAGGGCCTGGAGAACGGCTCGGTCGACATCGTCATCGGCACCCACCGGCTGCTCAACCCTGACATCAAGATGAAGGACCTCGGCCTGATCGTGGTCGACGAGGAGCAGCGCTTCGGGGTCGAGCACAAGGAGCTGATGAAGCGGATGCGCACCAGCGTCGACGTGCTGTCGATGAGTGCGACGCCGATCCCCCGCACCCTGGAGATGGCGATCACCGGCATCCGGGAGATGTCCACGATCACCACGCCCCCCGAAGAGCGACACCCGGTGCTCACCTACGTCGGTGCCTACGAGGACCGCCAGGTGATTGCGGCGATCCGGCGCGAGCTGCTCCGTGAGGGTCAGGTGTTCTTCATCCACAACCGGGTCGGCTCGATCGAGAAGGCCGCCGCGAAGATCAAGCAGCTCGTCCCCGAGGCCCGGGTCGCGACCGCGCACGGGCAGATGGGGGAGCACCAGCTCGAGCAGGTCATGCTCGACTTCTGGGAGCGCCGCTTCGATGTCCTGGTCTGTACGACGATCGTGGAGTCCGGCCTCGACGTCTCCAACGCCAACACGATGATCATCGAGCGCTCCGACACCCTGGGTCTCTCCCAGCTGCACCAGCTGCGCGGCCGGGTGGGCCGGAGCCGGGAACGCGCCTATGCCTACTTCCTCTACCCCGGCGACCAGCCGCTGACCGAGACCGCCCACGAACGGCTGGCGACGCTCGCCCAGCACTCCGACCTGGGCGGCGGGATGGCGATCGCGATGAAGGACCTCGAGATCCGTGGCGCCGGCAACCTGCTCGGCGGCGAGCAGTCCGGGCACATCGCCGACGTCGGCTTCGACCTCTACGTGCGCCTGGTCGGGGAGGCGGTCTCGGAGTTCCGGCAGGACGGCAACGCCCCGGAGGTACTGGGGGAGGTTCGGATCGAGCTCCCGATCGACGCCCACCTGCCGCACGACTACGTACCGAGCGAGCGGCTCCGGCTGGAGATGTACAAGCGGCTCTCGGAGGTGCGCGCCGACAGCGATGTCGACCTCCTCCGCGAGGAGATGGTCGACCGGTACGGCGCCCCGCCGCCGCCGGCCGGGCGGCTGCTCGACGTGGCCCGGTTCCGGGCACGTTGCCGTCGGGCCGGGGTCACCGAGGTGACCTCTCAGGGCAAGTACCTCCGGTTCGTTCCGGTCGAGCTCCCGGACTCGCGGGTCGTCCGCCTCAACCGCGTCTACCCCGGCAGCCTGCTCAAGCCTGGAGTGCGTACGATGCTGGTGCCGCGTCCGCAACCCGCGACGTTCGGGGCTCCGGCCCCCCGTGACGAGGAGCTGCTGGCGTGGGCAGGCCGCGTGATCGACGCCGTGATCGATCCGCCCCAAAGCTAGAAGCAGAGCTAGATCCGAGCTAGATCCCGAGTCAGGAGTCACCTTCGTGAAGGCCAACCGTCTGGTCCTCGGTGTTGCTGCGGCCGCCGTGGCACTGCTCGCCCTGACCGGTTGCTCGCCGTCAGGGGACGTCGCGATCCGGGTCGGCGATGAGAAGTTCGCGACCGCCGACGTCGATCTGCTCACCGACTTCCAGTGCGACTACCTGGCGACGCTGCTGGCCGATCCGGCGATGGCCAGCCAGGTTGCGGCGGTCTCCCGCCAGCGGGCCCGGTCGGACATGGCCAGCGTGCTGGTGGCGAGCGCGCTCGACGGCCTGCTTGCCGAGCGGGCGAAGGTCGAGGTCGACCGGACGCGTCTGCGCGATCCGATGGCCCAGCTCGAGCCGACCATCGTGAAGTCCGCCACCGGGGAGGACCGCGAGCGGCTCCGTGAGCTGATTACCGACTCCATCGCGAACGGCTTCGCGGTCAACGACCTCGCCGCCCGGTTCGCCCAGGAGAGCGGCGTCGAAGCGAGCCAGGAGCAGCTCTCCCAGGCGATGTTCGCTCTGCGCACCGGTGAGGCCAAGCGTGCCGAGGTCGAGATCGACCCGGTCTTCGGTCTCAGCCAGGACGGGCTCAACCCGGGCGACGATCCGTCGATCTCCCGGTCACTCTCGGACTTCTCCCAGCAGGCTTCCGCGAGCCCGCCGGACGCGGCGCTGGTGGACGGGCTACCGGCCAACCAGCGCTGCGGCTGAGCGCCACCTCCCCGTGGCACGTTCCTCGCTCGACGAGCTGGCCGAGGTGATGGCCAGGCTCCGGCGCGAGTGTGCGTGGAAGGCCGGTCAGACCCACACCTCCTTGGTGCGCTACCTCCTGGAGGAGGCGTACGAGGTGATCGAGGCCGTCGAGACCGCCGACCCGCAGCACCTGCGCGAGGAGCTCGGCGACCTGCTGTTGCAGGTCTACTTCCACGCGGCCATCGCTGCGGAGGCTGACGAGTTCGACATCGAGGATGTCGCCGCCGATCTGATCGCCAAGCTCAAGCGCCGCAACCCGCACGTCTTCGGCGACGGCGAGGGCACCGCCGACCCGGGCGACCCGGTGGCGATCAACGAGCAGTGGGAGCAGATCAAGGCCGAGGAGAAGGCCTCGAAGCAGCGCCCGTTCAGCCTGATGGACGGCGTGCCCGAGGAGCTCCCCGCGCTGATCCGTGCGGTCAAGGCGATCGAGCGGCTCCAGCGGACCGGCCGGCCCGTGGAAGTGCCGACCTCGGGCGACCTCGGGGACCGGCTGCTGGCGCTGGTGATCGAGGCGGAGCGTGCCGGCCGTGACCCCGAGCAGGAGTTGCGGGCTGCGGTACGCAGGCTCACTGCCGAGTAGAGCTGAGCACGGCTGGGCGCGGCTGAGTACGACTGCGGCGTCGTCCGAGCGGGGCGTGCGTGGGTTGCAGGTTCCTCCCCGTTAGGCTTGCCGGGCCTTTCCGAATCCGATCCAGGAGCTCTCCCTTGGCAGCCATCGAAGACGTCATCGCCCGCGAGATTCTCGACTCCCGGGGCAACCCCACCGTCGAGGTGGAGGTGATTCTCGAGGACGACAGCTTCGGCCGTGCCGCAGTCCCGTCCGGCGCCTCGACCGGTGCGTTCGAGGCCGTGGAGCTCCGTGACGGTGGTGACCGGTACCTGGGCAAGGGGACCCTGAAGGCCGTCGAGGTCGTCGAGTCCCAGATCGCCCAGCGGATCATCGGCCTCGACGCCAGCGACCAGCGGCTGATCGACCAGGAGATGCTCGACCTGGACGGCACCCCGAACAAGGCCACCCTGGGCGCCAACGCGATCCTCGGGGTCTCGCTCGCCGTCGCCAACGCGGCCGCAGCCAGCGCGGACCTGCCGCTCTACCGCTACGTCGGCGGCCCCAACGCCCACCTGTTGCCGGTCCCGATGATGAACATCCTCAACGGCGGTGCCCACGCCGACACCAATGTCGACATCCAGGAGTTCATGATCGCGCCGATCGGCGCGCCGACCTTCCGCGAGGCGCTGCGCCAGGGCGCGGAGGTCTACCACGCGCTCAAGTCGGTGCTGAAGAAGCAGGGCCTCGCCACCGGTGTCGGCGACGAGGGCGGCTTCGCTCCGGATCTCAGCAGCAACCGGGCCGCGCTCGACCTCATCGCCGAGGCGATCGGTACGACCGGACTGGTCCTCGGCAAAGATGTCGTGCTCGCGCTCGACGTCGCTGCCAGCGAGTTCTGCACCGACGGCGTCTACACCTTCGAGGGTGCCTCGAAGAGCGCCGCCGAGATGACCGCGTACTACGCAGAGCTGGTCTCGGCGTACCCGATCGTCTCGATCGAGGACCCGCTGGACGAGGACGACTGGGAGGGTTGGAAGACCATCACCGACCAGCTCGGCACCAAGACCCAGCTCGTCGGGGACGACTTGTTCGTGACCAACGTCGAGCGACTCCAGCGTGGCATTGACGGGGGCCAGGCCAATGCGCTGCTGGTCAAGGTCAACCAGATCGGCTCACTCACCGAAACCTTGGACTCCGTGGACCTGGCGCACCGCAACGGCTACCGCTGCATGATGAGCCACCGTTCGGGCGAGACCGAGGACACCACGATCGCCGACCTCGCGGTCGCGACGAACTGCGGCCAGATCAAGACCGGCGCCCCGGCGCGGTCGGAGCGGGTGGCGAAGTACAACCAGCTGCTGCGGATCGAGTCCGACCTCGGTGACGCCGCCCGGTTCGCCGGCCGCGGCGCCTTCCCCCGGTACCAGGGCTGATCGAGCAGACTCCGGATGCCGCAGAACCGTCGTACCCCGCAGCGTGGCCCTGGTGGGATCCAGGGTCCGAGCGCCGGTTCGCCGAGGAATGTCCGGCCCGGTCAGCGGGCCGGGGCAGCGCGGGCCCGGTCGGCGCAGTCGAAGACGGCGGCTCAACGGCCCCGCTTCACCAACCGGGCGGCGATCCTGCTGGTGGTTTTCGCGATCCTGGTGATCTCCTACGCCTCCTCGATGCGGGCCTACCTGCAGCAGCGGTCGCAGATCAACGAGCTCCAGGCGCAGATCGTCCGCGAGGAGGCCAGCATCGCGGCCGCCCAGCAGGAGAAGCGGCGCTGGCAGGACCCGGCGTTCATCGAGCAGCAGGCACGCGAGCGGTTCGGTTGGGTGCTGCCCGGGGAGACGGCGTACCAGGTGCTCGACGAGAACGGTGACGCGCTCACCGGCGACGACCAGCTCACCGACCCGGCCTCGGTGGCGCCCGAGCCGCCTGAGGCGTGGTGGTCGAAGATCCGCGAGTCCGTGGATGCCGCAGACCATCCCGAGAAGCTGGTCAGGCCCAAGCCGGTCACCGACATCAACCCGCCGGCCCCGTGAGTTCGACCCGTGAGTGCGACCCCGTGAGTGCGACCTTGAGGATCGTGCAGTGATCTCTGCCGATGACGTCGCCGCCGTCGAGGCCCAGCTCGGCCGCCTGCCTCGGTCGATCCACGAGATCGGTCACCGCTGCCCCTGCGGGAACCCGGACGTGGTCACCACCGAGCCGCGGCTCGACGACGGCACCCCGTTCCCCACGACGTATTACCTGACCTGTCCGCGGGCAGCGTCGCTGATCGGCACCCTGGAGGCCTCCGGGCTGATGAAGGAGATGTCGGAGCGACTCGCTGAGGACGAGGACCTCGCCGCGCATTACCGCGGCGCGCACGAGGCCTACCTCGCAGCACGGGACCTGATCGCCGCCGCCGCCGGACTGAGCGTCCCGGAGATCGCCGGGATCTCCGCCGGCGGGCTGCCCGACCGGGTGAAGTGCCTGCACGTGCTTGCCGGACAGTCGCTCGCCCAAGGCCGCGGCACCAATCCGCTCGGCGACGAGGTCCTCGACCTTCTCGGCGATTGGTGGGCGTCGGGACCGTGCGTGCCGACGGTGGCTTTCGGGACTGTCGGGACTGTCGAAACCCCGACGTCGTGACCCGGGTCGCAGCCTTCGACTGCGGCACCAATTCGTTGCGCCTCTTGATCGCCGACCTCGACCCGGCGACCGGTGGGGCGGTCGAGCACGTCCGGGAGATGCGGATCGTCCGACTCGGCCAGGGCGTCGACCGCACCGGGCGGATCTCCGAGGAGTCGATGGAACGCTCTTTCGTCGCCCTGGACGAGTTCGCGATGCTGATCGCCGAGTACCAACCCGACGTCGTCCGCTTCTGTGCCACCTCGGCCGCCCGGGATGCTGAGAATGCCGCGGTGTTCACCGAGGCCGTGCTGGCCCGGATCGGGGTCGCCCCGGAGGTCATCGACGGGGATGCCGAGGCCCGGGCGTCGTACGACGGCGCGACGCGGGCGTTGGGGGCGGGGGAGACGGAACCCTTCCTGGTGCTCGACATCGGCGGTGGCTCGACCGAGCTCATCCTCGGAGGGGCGGACGGCATCACGGTCGCGCACTCCTTGGACATCGGCTCGGTACGACTCACCGAGCGCCACCTGTACGACGACCCGCCGACCGCTGCGCAGGTTGCCGCCGTGCGCGCCGACGTCAACGCCGCGTTGGACGGCTGCCGGGTCGATCCGGCCGTGGCCGGGACGGTGATCGGAGTTGCCGGCACCATCACGACCGTGGCTGCCGGTGTGCTGGAGCTGGCGGCGTACGACCGGTCCCGGGTGCACCTGGCCAGGCTCGACGTCGGCGCGGTCGCGGCCACCATCGACGCCCTGGTGGCCATGACCGTCGCGGAGCGCAGGGCGCTCGGATACATGCACCCGGGTCGCGCTGACGTGATCGCCGCGGGCGCGTTGATCCTGGAACGCATCCTGGCGCGGACGAAGGTCGCTACGGTGACTGTGTCGGAGTCGGACATCCTCGACGGGATCGCCTGGAGTGCAGTGAGATGAAGCTGATCGTCACCACCGTGCGGAATTTTCGGCGCCACCAGGCAGGCGACCTGGCGGCCGGTCTGACCTACTACGCGGTACTGGCGATCTTCCCGGCCGCACTGGCGCTGCTCTCGTTGGTCGCCGTGGTCGGCAATCCGGACGACACGGTGCAGACGGTGCTGGACGTGCTCGGTCCGCTGATGTCTGCCGAGCGCCTGGACGACCTCGAGCCGACGATTAGGAAGCTCGCGCAGGCCGAGGGCGCCACCTGGACGCTGGCGATCGGTACTGCTGGCGCGCTCTACTCGGCCTCGGCGTACGTGACCGGGTTCTCCCGGGCGATGAACCGGGTCCGCGAGGTCGAGGAGACCCGGCCGTTCTGGAAGCTCCGCCCCTACATGCTGCTGATCACGCTGGTCGCGGTGATCCTGAACGCGGTCGGCCTGCTGATCATCACGGTCAGTGGTCCGATCGCCGAGTCCGTCGGCGCGGTGATCGGGGTCGAGGACTCGGTCCTGAACATATGGGAGATCGCGAAATGGCCTGCGCTGGCGCTCGTGGTCGTGGTCGTGGTCGCTCTGCTCTTCCACGCGACCCCGAACGTGAAAGTCGGGCGTCTCCGGCTGCTCTCGCCTGGTGCGTTCGTCGCGCTCCTGATCTGGGCCGCAGCCTCGACCGGCTTCACTTTCTACCTGGCTAACTTCGCGTCGTACAACAAGACCTACGGCTCGGTGGCCGGCGCGATCATCGCACTACTCTGGCTCTGGCTCACCAACATGGCGCTGATGTTCGGGGCCGAGCTGGATGCCGCCCGCGAGGCCCGGATCGCCGCCCGGCAGTCGGAGCCGGACGACGTCGACGAGCAGGACACCGCCGCCGATCGGTTGAACGAGCTGGTCGAGCGGCG
Organism: Marmoricola sp.; assembly: GCA_046598915.1. Taxonomy (GTDB): domain Bacteria; phylum Actinomycetota; class Actinomycetes; order Propionibacteriales; family Nocardioidaceae; genus Marmoricola. Next base: position 21,925 of record JBKJHO010000035.1, read on the forward strand.
GGCTGCCGCGACGGTCGGCCAATTCCCGCACAGGCCCGGTACGCCGGTCTACGGCCCGGTGCCGCAGCCGGTGCCCGCGGAGGAATGACGGTATCGCCGTCGCGGTGAGAATCAGGAGGGTCTGAGGATCACCGGGTGTAAAGATCACCGGGCTTGAAGATCATCGGGTGAATCGACGGGTGATGGCGTCAGGTCCTGGGTCCCGGTCCGATCGCGCCAGCTCGGGCTGCCGTCCGGAAGCGGACGGTTCTGAGAACTGCGATCGGATCTGCCGATCTTCGATCGCGGGGCGTCGTCCAGTGGTCCCTTGCCCACGCCGCCTCGTCGGTGTACAACCCCAACCATGACCGATGATCACGCGCGTCTCGCTCTGGTGACCGGAGGCGGCCGGGGCTACGGCGCTACCGTCGCCAAGCGACTGGCCGAAGAGGGCTTCACCGTCGCTGTTCTGGGCCGTGATCAGAGTGCCCTCGAAGTCGTTGCCGAGGCAACTGGCGGCGTCGCAGTGCACGCGGACGTCCTTGACGCCGCCCGCATCGACCAAGCCATCCAAGAACTCTTGGCGGACTACGGCGCGATCGATGTCTTGGTCAACAACGCAGGCGTCGGTGGCCCTTTGGGTCCAGCCTGGGAAGTCGATCTCAACGACTGGTGGCGGACCTTCGAGGTCAACGTGCATGGCACCCACATCGTGACCCGCGCAGTCCTCCCGGGCATGCTCGCCCGCCGACAGGGCCGGATCATCAACGTTGTCAGCAATGCAGGGGTTGCGCGGTGGCCCCTTGGGTCGGCATATGCGGTCTCCAAGGCGGCGTTGATCAAGTACGGCGAGAACCTGGCAGCCGAAGTCCGCCGCCACGACGTAATCGTGCTCAACTTCCATCCAGGGATCCTGGAAATCGGCCTGACCGAGACCCTGTTCGCCGCCGACGCCCAACCGGGCACGTATGAAGCCATGATCGCCAACTGGTTCCGCAAGCAGATTTCCGAAGGCCGCAGCATCGACGCCGAAGAATCAGCTTCTCAACTTGTCCGCCTGGCCGAGGGCATCGCGGACGCCCTGACCGGCCGCTACCTCACTGCCTATGACGACATCGAGGAGATAGCTGCTAACGCAGTCAACATCACCGACACCGACTACACGCTCGGATTGCTGCGGAAGCTGTGAACTGGGATGGAGGCTGGGCGGTCACCGCACCGCAGCGACTCCGGATGCTCACCATCGGAGGGTGGTGAGACGTTGCAGTCTGGAGGAGGGAAACGAACTCGGAAGAGTTCGCTGAGCGGATGTCAGGAATCGCCGGAGCAGTTCGCTTCCAGGATTCCTGTCACGCAGGCGAGTCCGCCTCGGCTCGCTGAGCGGCGTGGGCGGTCGTCACCTGGAATGCCGAGACAACCCGACCACCCATCAGCCGAGCGGCAAGCGGGGCCAGTGGGCCAGCGAACGTCAGGCGTTCGGTCAGCAGAACGCCGCCGTCTGTCGGGTCGATCACGTGGTCGATCGTCATCCTCAACCCGGGGCCCTTCGCGACCCCCGTCCAAAGCCACGGCTTCTCGATCTTGGTGACCGTCGACGTCAGGAGCCGATTCCCGGTCACCTTCGTAGTGATCCTGGCTCCTACCTCGAAGGGTCCGTCCAACCTGGCGACCTCGATCGGCCCTCCGAGCCACCGTTCGGGATCGGTCCAGAATGCCCACGCCTGATCGGGCGTGGCCTCGGATTGACATGAGCCCTCGAAGCTGCGACGCGCTTGAGCCATCGCTCAGGGTCTCGTACTTCCTCCACTGTGGCAACGGACAGGTGGTCCAACCGGGCTCGGGCAGGCCCTAGCGAGCTTACGAAACGACAACGTAGCCCTCGCATGACGCCCGCTCCTGCCGTGCTCCACGCGTCGTCTCACAGACGCACGGAAGCGAAAGGTTCTGAGTTAACAGATCTGGATCTGTTGAGATCTGCTCGAACGTTGATTCCTTTGCAGGTCGGCTTGCTCGGCCTCCGCGTAGGCGGCTAAGCGCGACCTGCCAGGTAGAGCACGAGTTCCTGGTCCGAGGCGGTGGCGGGCGGCTCGCCGGCCGGGGGCGAGAAAAGCGCGGCAAGGGCGGGCAG
>JBKJHO010000062.1:0-51795 GCA_046598915.1 Marmoricola sp.
AGCACCGCATCGCCCTGCAGCTCGTACGAGTCGTAGAGCAGCCGCACCGCTTCCGGAACGTCGCCGACCGGAGCCCTGTCGCGGCGATCTCCCTCCGGAGCGATCGCCGAGATCCACGCGGCGACGAACAGAGCGTCCTTCGTCCCGAAGCGCGCGTGAAGTGTTTGGACGGTCACTCCCGCCTCGTCTGCGATCGCCGCGAGCCGCACATCCTCGTACGGCCTCCCAGAGAAGTGACGCCACGCCGACGCCAAGATCCGCTCGCCGGTTGCGTTGACCGCTTCGGCACGAGCAACCATCCGATACCTGCGCTTGGGTCGAGTCGCTGCGGCAGACATTTCGTCTGATGCATTATAAGATCGATATGGCCCCGAGGTCAAGCGCGACTCCCGAAGGCGGACGTGCCGTAGGCAGAGCGGCAGGTCACGGACACAGAACGACAATCACGGGGGTCGATAGCGCCACCGCTTTGCGCGAAAGCAGGAGCCACCGAAATGTCTCGCAGGCCCGTCGCTCAGCGACGTGCGGCAACCCCGCGAGCATGCCGTCCGGTCGGCTCTACGGGGAGCCTGAGCAGGCGATCGGGGTTCGCACGTTGTCCCTCCTCCGCTGCTGGTACGCAAGGCGAAGGCGCGCTCATTCGGGCCTTCCACGTTAGGCCAAGCCCAGTGTCGGGGTCCGCGCGGACGCTAGATTCGGCGCGTCGGACAGTCGGCCGGGGCCTGCAAGACCCCGCCGATGCCGGTTCCCCGCGTAAGGGACTTCCACGACGATGACCTCGACCACGTCGTACGGGTCTGGGAGGAGTCGCGCACGCCCGGCCGGCGCGCTGTCAACGGGCTGGCCGAAGTGCTGGCCGCCGACCGGGCCGCGATAGCCACCGGGCTGGCCGCGCCTGTCGTCGGCCCCGCCGTCAAGGGTTCGAACGACGTTCCAGCAGGCGTCTGATCGCTGGCCACCCACCAGCCGAGACCCTTGCGTCAGCGGGCGCGGGCGATGGCCATCGCAGCCTTCGGGACGTTGCCCGTGACGCGGAACTCACGCTTCCCGGCCCGCTCGGCGTGGCCGGCCGTCTCGAGGCGCTTCCAGACGACCGGACATCGCTTGCAGCGTGGGCGATCCTTGCAGCACGACTTCTTGGTCTTCATGCCGCTACGGCGTTCGGGCCTGAGACCGCCGCGCGGACCTGCGCGAGCGGTACGACGGCCGACTTTGCGGTCTTGCTCGTCACGTCGTTGGGTAGCGCGAGCCGGGAGACCTTCTTCCATGCCGATGCGACCTGCTTCGGGAGGGGGCCGCTCGTATGGGTGAGGCCGTAGCGGTCGAAGAGCTCCTTGACCTTGGGCGCGATCTCGGCGTAGCGGTTACTGGGCAGATCGGGGAACAGGTGGTGTTCGATCTGGAAGGAGAGGTTGCCGGTCATGAGGTGCATGAGCGGGCTGCCGGTGATGTTCGCCGAGCCGAGCATCTGGCGCAGGTACCACTCGCCGCGCGTCTCGCCGTCGATCGAGGACTTCTCGAAGGTCTCGACGCCCTCGGGGAAGTGGCCGCACATGATCACCGAGTGCGTCCAGAGGTTGCGGACGACATTGGCGGTGACGTTCGCCGCCAGGGTCGGCAGGAACGAGCCGGTCGGGATCGAGAGAGCCGGGTGCACCAGGTAGTCCTTGGTGGCCTGCTTGCGGATCTTGCCCAGGGTGCGCTTGACGCCGGTCTTGAACTCCTCGCTGCGCTTGTCCTTCGGGACCGACAGGTTCTTGCCGAGCTCGAGGTCGTAGGCGGCGATGCCGTACTCGAAGAGACAGGCGTTGATGAAGTTCCACAGCGGCTGCGCGAGGTAGAACGGCATCCAACGCTGGTCCTCGTCGACCCGCATGATCCCGTAGCCGAGGTCGTTGTCCTTACCGACGACGTTCGTGTACGTGTGGTGCAGCTCGTTGTGGGAGTGCTTCCACATGTCCGACGGCGTGGCGTTGTCCCACTCCCAGGTCGTCGAGTGGATCTTCGGGTCGCGCATCCAGTCCCACTGGCCGTGCATGATGTTGTGCCCGATCTCCATGTTGTCCAGGATCTTGGCGACGCTCAGGCCCGCGGTACCCGCGATCCAGGCCGGGGGGAAGATCGAGAACAGCAGCAGCGCACGGCTGCCGGCCTCGAGTCCGCGCTGCGCCTTGATGACCTTGCGGATGTACGCCGCGTCGTCGGCCCCGCGCGAGTCGAGGATCTCCTGGCGGATCGCGTCGAGCTCCTTGCCGAGCAGCTCGACGTCCTCGGCGGTCAGGTGAGCGATCGGGCTGTGGGCCTGCTTTTGGATCGTGGTCATGTCGTGACTCCTTGCCTAACGAAACGGGGTTGGCGTGAACCGGTCAGCGTTCGATGGTGCAGGCGCCGGCAGCGGCGCTGATGCAGGTCTGGATCGGGACTCCGCCGTTGGCCGACGAGATCGGGTCGGCGGTGGTGATGGCGCCGTTGCGCAGGTCACGCACCGCGCCTTCCTTGAGGGGGATGACGCAGCCGAAGCAGACCCCCATCCGGCAACCGCTCGGCATCAGGATCCCGGCGGCCTCGGCGACGTCGAGGAGCGGCGTGGCGCCGTCTGCCTCGACAGTGCTGCCGTCGGCGAAGGTCAGCGTGCCGCCGTCTCCGGCCTCGACGAAGCCGGCACGGAACTGCTCGGTGAAGAGCGTCAGGCCGGCGTTGTCGTGGTACTCGGTCAGGGCGTCGAGCAGACCGCCCGGACCGCAGGCGTACGTCGTCCGCTCGGCCAGGTCCGGCACGAGCGCACCGAGGTCGGCGACGTCGAGGACGCCGTGCTGGTCGTCGTACCGGGGGATCAGGTTGATGGCGCCGTGATTGGCGAGCTCGCGCAGGTTGTCGATGAAGAGCGAGTCGGGCTCACTCGGCGCGACGTGGACGACGACGATGTCGAGGTCCTTGCTGCGCGGAAGGTCGACCACGCCGGAGTCGGTCACCGGGAACAGGTTCCGCAGCATCCCGATCACGGGGGTGACGCCGGAGCCGGCGGTGACGAAGAGAAGCTTGGTTGCAACGAGCTCAGCCGACGAGGCGGGGAGCACGAAGTCGCCGGCCGCCTGCTCGAGGTGGACCAGCGTGCCGGGTCGGGCCTGGTGGACGAGGTGGTTGCTCACCTTGCCGTCGGGGACCGCCTTGACGGTGATCGAGATGCAGCCGTCGGCGCGCGGGCCGTGGGTCAGCGAGTAGGCGCGCCACTCGCGTACGCCGTCGACGTCGATCCCGATCCGGATGTACTGGCCGGGGACGTGCCCGGCCCAGTCGGCGCCGGGCTTGAGGACGAGAGTCGCGGCATCCCGGGTCTCCGGCTGCACCGAGACGATCCGGGCGCGGAGGTCGGTGCCGGAGCGGAGCGGGGCAACGAGGTCGAGGTAATCGGCCGGCACCAACGGGGTCGTCGCGGCCTCGGCAAGGCGGGCAAGTCGCGAGCGCAGCGAGCCGTTGCCTACGGCGGGGCTCAGGAGCGTGGTGGTCATGGTCCAAGCCTGACCCACCCGGAATGCAAAAGCATGACCCCTGAACGTGAATCCAGGGTTACTATTTGTTCTCTACGAACAAGGGAGACGTCGGTGACCCACGACCGTGAGCCGCTCGCTCGCGAGCAGATGGCCCTGCGATTACCCGCGGAGATCGTCAGCGAGATGCGTAGCGCCATGGCCGGGGTCTCCGAGCAGGTTGTCTCCGCGGTGATCAGCGAGGTTCCCAGCTACCGCGATCCGTTCCAGGGAAAGATGGGCCGGACCATCGAGACCGCGGTGAAGGTGGCCCTCGACGGCTTCCTCGACCTTGCGGCTCGTCAGGAGGGCATCGACGCCGGCGACCGGATCGAGGCCGTTCTCGAGGCGGCGTACGCCCTGGGCCGCGGCGAGGCCCGCAGCGGCCGGACGATGGATGCGCTCGCGCAGGCCTACCGGGTCGGCGCCCGGGTCGCCTGGCGTGAGATGAGCACGGCTGCGGTCAACAACGGCCTGGCCGCCACCATGCTCGCCCGGCTGGCCGAACTTGTCTTCGCCTACATCGACGAGCTCTCCGACGCCAGCGTGAGCGGTCATGCCGAAGAGCTCGCTACCTCCGGCCGCCTGCGGCAACGCCGCCTGGACCGGCTGGCGACCCGGTTGATCGAGGGCTCCCCCGAGGTCGAGCTAGTCGGTGCCGCGGAGCGGGCTGACTGGAAGCCGCCGAAGTCGCTGACTGCCGTCGTCCTCCGCGAATCGAAGGTGCGCTCGGTCCGGGGGCTGCTCGACGCGCAGACGCTCTACCTCTCCGAGGACGCAGCCGGGCTCGAGCTCGACCCCGGTCTGGCACTCCTCCTGGTCCCGACTGGCGCGGGCCGCGCCCGGACCGTCCTGCTCCGGGTGCTTGCCGACACCGACGCCGTCATCGGTCCGCCCCGGTCGTGGACACTGGTCCGGTCCTCCTACCTCCGGGTCGCCCAAGCCCACCGGCTCGGACTCGGCGGTGACACCGACCAGCACCTGGCCAGCGTGGTCCTCGGCGCCGATCCCGATGCGCTCAGCGACCTACGGACCCGGGTTCTCAAGCCCCTGGAGAAGCTCAGCGCGACCTCCCGCGACAAGCTGACCGAGACCCTGCGAGCGTGGTTGCTGCACCAAGGCCGCCGCGACGACATCGCCGCTGCGCTCTTCGTGCACCCCCAGACGGTCCGTTACCGGATGGGCCAGCTCCGCGACCTGTACGGCGACCGGCTCAACGAGCCGGAGTTCGTCCGGGACGCGACCATCGCGCTCGCTGGGTAGGGCTGGTCCGACCCCGACTCCGACCCCGACCCCGACCAGCTGCGGCGTCCTGGACGTCTGCGGCAAGAGTCAGCGGAGTCCAGTCGGCCCTGGCGCTGAAGCTCACGCCGAGGAAGGACGTGCTGGAGCGGCGCACCACGCTCGCTGAGGCCGAACAGACCTAGGGCTGGACGGCCGCCCCGCTCGCAATCAGCCCGTCGACATCCTCGATGCCCCAGGCGGCCAACGCTTCGCGGGTGTGCGCACCGGCGCCGGGCGCGGGCGGCATCCCGAGGGTGGCCTGCGTCCGGGAGAACCGTGGGGCGGGTTGCGGCTGGATCAGTCCCTCGTGCTCGACGAAGGTCTCGCGGCTCCTCATGTGCGGGTGCTCGAACGCCTCCGAGAGCGGGATGATCGGCGCGACGCAGGCGTCGGTGCCGTCGAAGATCGCGCACCACTCCGCCTGGGTCTTCTCCAGGAAGCGAGCCGCGAAGACGCCGCGGAGCTCATCGACCAACGCGGCGTCCCAGCGGTCCGGCGCACTCTCGCGTACCTCCAGCAGGTCGAGGAGGATCTCGTAGAACTGCGGCTCGAGGGCACCCACGGACATGTGCTTGCCGTCCGAGGTCTCGTAGATGTCGTAGTACGGCGCACCGCCGTCGAGCAGGTTCGCGGCGCGCTCCTCGTGGTAGTTGCCGCCGGCGAGGAAGGCGGCGGTCATCGCGTTCAGGTGCGCGGTGCCGTCGACGATCGCAGCGTCGACGACCTGTCCTTGGCCGCTGACCTTCGACTCCAGCAACGCGGCGAGGACGCCGATCACCAGGTACGTCGATCCGCCACCGAAGTCGCCGACCAGGTTGGCGGGGAACTGCGGCTTGCCTTTCTCCTGGCCGAGGCCGAAGAGGGTGCCGGTGATGGCGATGTAGTTCATGTCGTGACCGGCTGCCTGGGACCAGGCGCCCGTCTGACCCCACCCGGTCATCCGGCCGTAGACCAGACGCGGGTTGCGCGCGAAGCAGTCGTCCGGTCCGATCCCCATCCGCTCGGTGACCCCGGGCCTCATCCCTTCGATGAGGACGTCCGCGCCCTCGACGAGCTTCAGCACGGTCTCGACCGCGGCCGGATCCTTGAGGTTCAACGCGACGCTGGGACGACCCCGGTTGAGCAGATCGTGGCTGCCGCCGGTGAGAAGCTGGCCGCCCGGACGCTCGACCCTGATCACGTCGGCACCGAGGTCGGCCAGGATCGTGCAGGCGTGCGGGCTCGGCCCGATGCCTGCTATCTCGACGACCTTGATCCCCTTGAGGGGGCCGCTGCCCTGTCCCAGCTGAATTCCCATGGCGGGATCATGACAGGCCCGCTGCCAGCCTCGTCGCGGCTGTCCATCAGTGGTCCCTGTCAGTCCAGCTCAGGAGTCAGTGCCTGCTCGAGGATCCTCGGGCCGCCGCCGTTCTGACGGGTCGGTTCAGTGCAGGGCGTGCGCCGCGGCGTGACCCTTGCCGCGTGCGATCAGCCACCGGTTGACCGGCACCGTCAGCACGAACGCGATCGCCAGCGAGGCGATCAGGCTCGACCAGAAGATGACGTCGCCGACACCAGCGTCCATGGCACCGGGGATCGTCAGCACGAAGCCGTTGTCGATGATCTCCATGACCAGGATCGAGATCGTGTCGGCGGCAAGGGCGAGCCGGATCGCGGGACGCACCTCCATCCCGTGACGACGAGCAGCGGCGAACGTCAGCAGGTAGCCGAAGAAGAACGCCAGACCGATCGCTAGCGCGATGCTCGGGCCGTCCGACCAGCCCCACCAGGCGGCCAGCACCAGCCCGAGGACCTCGCCGATCGCGCAGCCCGTGAGGCAGTGCAGGGTGGCGCTGATCGCGGTCGACCAAGAGACGTGCACGTAAGAGGTTTCCATAGTCATGCCAACATACCCCCCAGGGGTATCTATTCCCAAGGTCGGGATCTTCTCCCTCCTCGTCGACAGTTGGGGAGCCTGCACGGACGACGACCGACCGACCGACCGACCGACCGACGCAGTCCACGGCTGGTCCTCAGGCGCGGCGTACTTCGATCCGGGGCGCTACCGCCAAGCTCTGCCCCACGACGCAGTACCGCTCGGTCGCGGTGGCGAGCTTCTCCAGTGCGGCATCCTCGGCGTCGGCGTCGAGGACGAACCGCACCACCACGTCCTGGACGCCGACCGGCGCGGTCCGATCAATGCCGAGCGTTCCGCGCGCGTCGAAGGAGCCCGTGACCGTGCCGTCGATCCCCCGCACCTCGAGACCTAGCGCGGTCGCCACCGAGCGCAGGGTCACACCGGCGCAGGCGAGCAGCGCCTCGAGCAGCATGTCGCCCGAACAGGCTTCGGAGCCGTCGCCGCCGGTAGCGCGGTGCAGACCCGCTCTGCTGGTGGCGGAGAACTGATCGACATCGAACGCGGGCGCCTCGCCAGCAGCTCTGCCGGCCGCCTGGAGCGGAGTCACCGCTGAGATGGGATCCGCTCGGTACTTCTCCTTCAGCGGGGCCTGTGCGGCACGAAGCGAGGTGGCATCCATTCCCGGACGGTACTGGATGGTGAGCCAGGCCACTTTGCAACTAGTTGCATAGGGTGCCGTGGCTGTGCATAGTTGGCTCGTGGCCCTCGAACACGCTCTCCTGGTCGCCCTCAGCGAACATCCCGCTGCAGGGCTCGAGCTGGCGCGCCGGTTCGACAAGTCGATCGGCTTCTTCTGGAGCGCGACCCACCAGCAGATCTACAAGGTCCTGCGTCGGATGGAGGACGACGGCTGGGTGACCGCGCGGATCATCGAGCAGGCCGGCCGTCCCGAGAAGCGCGAGTACACGGTGACCGGGACCGGCCACCAGGCGCTCGCGGACTGGATCTCCACGACCACCCCACGGGCCGGGTTCCGCAGCGAGATCGCGGTGAAGATCCGCGCCGCGTCGTACGGCGACCGCGCGGCGTTGCGCTCCAACCTCGTCGAGCTCCGTGCAGACCACGCCCTCCGACTCTCCCACTACGAGGGGCTTGCCGCCCGTGACTACCCGACCGTCGCAGAGCTCAGCGGGCAGGAGCTCGACACCTACCTGGTGCTCCGCGGCGGCATCCTCCAGGAATCCTTCTGGATCACCTGGCTCGACGAGATCCTCGACACGACGAAGGAACGGTCATGACCCACCCGAGCACGCAGAAGTACGGCCACCTGTTGGAACCGATCACCCTGGGCGACCTGACCCTGCGCAACCGCGCGGTGATGGGCTCGATGCACACCGGGCTCGAGGACTACTTCTGGGACCTCCCGAAGCTCGCGGCGTACTACGCCGAGCGTGCTGCGGGTGGTGTCGGCCTGATCATCACCGGCGGCTACGCCCCCAACAAGCGCGGCTGGCTGAAGCCGTTCGCGAGCGAGATGAGCACCCGGTTGCACGCGCACCGGCACCAGCAGGTGACCGCAGCCGTGCACGACGCCGGCGGCGCGATCGCCCTGCAGGTGCTGCACGCCGGGCGCTACGGCTACACCCCGTTCTCGGTCTCGGCGTCGGCGGAGAAGGCCCCGATCAACCCGTTCAAGCCGAGCGCGCTGTCCACCCGGGGAGTCGATGCCACCGCGACCGACTTCGCGAACTCGGCGGGACTCGCGCAAAGGGCCGGGTACGACGCCGTCGAGATCATGGGGTCCGAGGGCTACCTGATCAATCAGTTCCTTGCCTCCCGGACCAACCACCGCACCGACAAGTGGGGCGGCTCGGCCGAGAACCGGATGCGCTTCCCGGTCGAGATCGTGCGTCGTACCCGGGAGAAGGTCGGCGACGGCTTCCCGATCATCTACCGGCTCTCGCTCCTCGACCTCGTCGAGGGCGGCCAGACCTGGGAGGAGGTGATCACCCTGGCGCACCTGGTCGAAGAGGCCGGCGCGACGGTGATCAACACCGGCATCGGCTGGCACGAGGCCCGCGTCCCCACGATCATCACCCAGGTGCCACGCGGCGCCTGGACCTGGACGACGGCACGGCTCAAGGACGAGGTCTCGATCCCGGTCTGCGCCTCCAACCGGATCAACACCCCCGAGCTGGCGAACAGTCTGATCGCTGACGGCACCGCCGACCTGGTCTCGATGGCCCGGCCGCTGCTGGCCGACCCGGAGTTCGTCAACAAGGCCGCGGCCGAACGGGCCGACGAGATCAACACCTGCATCGCCTGCAACCAGGCCTGCCTCGACCACGTCTTCAAGAACAAGTCGGCCACCTGCCTGGTCAACCCGAGGGCCTGTCGCGAGACGGAGCTGGTGCTGACACCCACCCTGCGACCGCGCGAAGTCGCCGTCGTCGGGGCCGGGCCGGCCGGGCTCTCCGCCGCAGTGTCCCTCGCCGAGCGGGGCGACCGCGTCACTCTCTTCGAGAGGAGCGACTACCTCGGCGGCCAGTTCCGCCTCGCGATGCAGGTCCCCGGCAAGGAGGAGTTTGCCGAGACGCTGCGGTACTACACCCGTCGGCTGGAGGTGCTCGGGGTCGACGTACGGCTCTCGACCGCGGCCGAGCTCTCCTCCGTGATCGGCTTCGACGAGGTCGTCATCGCCACCGGCGTCGAGGGGCGCACCCCTGCCATCTCCGGCATCGAGCACCCCAAGGCGGTCTCGTACGCCGACGTCCTGACCGGTGCCGTCGTGCCCGGCCGCAAGGTCGCGGTCGTAGGAGCCGGCGGCATCGGCGTCGATGTCTCCGTCTTCCTGACCCACGACCCGAACGAGACGACCGAGGAGTGGCTCGCCCACTGGGGTGTCGGCCACCCGACCGACCCTGGCTTCGACAAAGTGCCCGGGGGCCTGACAGCGCGGAAGGCCCGCACGCCGATCCGCGAGGTCACCCTGATCCAGCGCAAGACTGGGATGATCGGCGCCGGTCTCGCCAAGACCTCAGGCTGGGCACACCGTGCCGTGCTCAACCAGTCGGGCGTGACGCAGATCAGCGGGGCGACCTACCACCTGATTGACGACGCCGGCCTGCACCTCTCCGTGGACGGCAGGCCCCGGGTCCTCGACGTCGACCACGTGGTGATCTGCGCGGGCCAGGAGTCGGTCCGCGGCCTGTACGACGAGCTGGTCGCGGCTGGCCGTCCGGTCAAGATCATCGGCGGGGCCGACGTGGCTGCCGAGGTCGACGCCAAGCGCGCGATCGCCCAGGGCGTGGAGCTGGCCGCTAGCTAGCTGTGATTCACCGGCAGGTAGCTCACGCCAGCAGGACGCCGGCGGCGGTCAGCGCGAGGATCGAGACGACGTCGGCGCGCAGGATCGTGCGGAGGTGCGTGTTGTGGTCGCGGTGCGCAGCGCAGAGGGCGGCGTACGCAAGGTCGCGGTCCATCGGTGTCCTCCTCAAGCGTCGTCCCTCAGACGTAGGCGTCGCTTCGCGTCTCTCCGCCGTCGTCGCTCGGCTCGGCCTCGTTCCTAGGCGTGCTCGGTGTCGTGCTCGTGCTCGCGGTGTGTTCGTGGCTCGACCTGGAACGTGGCGTGCTCGATCGCGAAGCAATCGTCCACGCAGGCGCTGAGGTCGTCGAGGATCCGGCCGACCCCACGGGCCGCGAGCGCCTCGTCACTCACGGTGATGTGCGCCGAGAGGGCAGGCATCCCGCTGGTGATCGTCCAGGCGTGCAGATCGTGCACGTCGATGACACCCTCGACCTCGGCGAGGTGGCGTCGTACCTCCTCGACGTCAAGGCCCGCAGGCGTGGCTTCGAGGAGCACCGCACCGGCCTCGCGGAGTAGCGACCAGGCCCGCGGGAGCACCAGGGCGGCGATCAGCAGCGAGGCGATCGAGTCAGCGCGCAGGAGGTCGGTGGTCAGTACCAGCAGGCCGGCTGCGATCGCGGCGACCGAGCCGACGGTGTCGCTGAGCACCTCGAGGTAGGCGCCGCGCATGTTCAGCGAGGCGTCCTTGCGTCGGACAAGGACGGCGACCGAGATCAGGTTGGCAGCCAGTCCGGTCGCGGCGAAGACGAGCAGCTGGCCGGCATCGACGTCGACCGGGGCGATCAGCCGCTTCGTACCGGCGTACGCGAGGTAACCGCAGACACCCAGCAAGACCAGGGCATTGAGGCCCGCGGCCAGGATCTCGACGCGGTGATAACCGAACGTCCGACGCGGGCTGGCCGGCCGGGACGCGATCAGGGAGGCCGAGAGGGCGATCAGGATCCCGGCGGCATCGGTGAGCATGTGGCCGGCGTCAGCGAGCAGGGCCAGCGAACCGCTCATCCAGGCGCCGACCGCCTCGACCACCACCACGCTCGAGGTGATCGCGAGGACGACGAGCAGCCGACGGCGATCCTCGGCACGCCCGCTCGCGTGCCCGGAGATTCCTCCCGCTCCGTGCGAGTGACCGGCGCCCATGGGATCAGGATAGGGACACCCGGATCACGCTACGGTTCACTCGTGGACGACGACCCTGTCCCTGCCCTCGTGCCCTTCGGCCTGCCCATCACCGGCATCGTGATCCCGGTGCCCGAGGCCGAGACGCTGGTGCGCTCCCGCGCCCTCCAGGTGCAGCCGCAGCTGCTCCCGCGCGACCGCAGCCTGGTCGCCCACATCACCCTGCTCGCGCCGTTCTTCCCGGAGCCCGAGATCGACGCACAGGTCATCGAGGAGCTCGCTCGGTTCTTCGCCGACATCACCCCGTTCGGCTTCACCCTCACCCAGGTCTGCGAGTTCCCCGGCGGCGTGACCTACCTGGCACCTGATCCGGCGAGCCCGTTTCGGCGGTTGACCCAAGAACTGCACCGGATGTTCCCGGAGTTCCCGCCGTACGGCGGCGCGTTCGACGAGGTCGTGCCGCACCTGACCGTGCCGCTCGCCCCGGGCGAGGACACCTCGTCGCTCAGAACCGCCCTGCGCCGCTCGCTGCCGCTGTCCACCCAGGCCGTCGAGGCCGTCGTGGTCCACATCGAGGAGGACGCCACGCATGCGATCGTGACGCTCCCGTTCGGGATCACCGCCGCCTGAGCCTGGCGGGGACGGGTGGCAGGATGGGCCGGTGAGCAACGGCGTCCGGGTGCAACGATCTGCGGACCGTTTCCTCACCCGTGCCGACGGGCGGACCACCTGGCACACCTTCTCGTTCGGCGCGCACTACGATCCGGCGAACCTCGGCTTCGGTGCGATGGTCGCGCACAACGACGAGCACCTGCCGCCGGGCACCGGCTACCCGGAGCATCCGCACAGCGACATCGAGATCGTCACCTGGGTCCTCGAGGGAGCACTCCGGCACGCGGATAGTGGTGGCAACGCGGGCGTACTGCTGCCCGGTGACGTCCAGCGGGTCAGTGCCGGTACCGGGATCGTGCACTCCGAAATGTCCGAGGTGGGGGTTCGGACCCGGTTCCTGCAGACCTGGCTCCGACCCGACCAGGCCGGCGGCGCTCCGTCGTACGCCGTCGGACGCGCGGCGCCGGCGACCGACCTCACCGAGGTGATCGGAGGCGACGGGATCACCGTCGCGTCGGCCGGGGCGCGGCTGTACCTGGCCGACCAGGCCACCGGGACCGTGCTGCTGCCGGACGCCCCGCGCCTGCACCTATTCGTAGTCAGCGGCCGGGCGACCCTCGGGGACTGCGAGCTGAACGACGGCGACGCCGCCCGGTTCACCGACCAGGGCAGCCGGTCGCTGAGGGTCGAGGAACCGCTGACTGCAGCGGTCTGGGCCTTCGGCACATGAGGGCGAGCGATCGCCGGTATCGTGCGCGTGGACCGAACCGGGTCGTGCACCAGACCGAGGGGACAACACAGTGAAGAACCGTGCCGCAGGCCATTCGAGTCGGCTGGTGGATCACGCCAAGGTCGCGCTGCACTCCGCGCTCCAGAAGCGCAATCTCGATCTGGTCCGAAACCCGTTCCCGGTGCAGGTTTCCACGGCGCTCTCATGGCTGGAGCTCGGGACCGTCCTCGACATCGGCGCGAACATCGGCCAGTACGGCGCCGCGCTGCGCGCCAGCGGCTTTCAGGGCCGGATCATCTCCTGCGAGCCGCTGAGCGACGCGTACCCGCACCTGGCCCGCCGCGCTCAGGGGGACGACAGCTGGATGCCGCTGAACACCGCCGTCGGCACCGAGCCCGGCGAGATCGAGATCAACGTCTCGGCGAACTCGTACTCGTCCTCGATCCTTCCGATGACCGACGCGCACACCCTGGCCGCTCCCGGCTCGGAGTACGTCCGCGCCGAGAAGGTCCCGATGACCACCATCGCCGAGATTCTCACCAGCCAGCAGGTAGACCCGGCCACGACGCTGCTCAAGATCGACACCCAGGGCTACGAGGGCCAGGTCCTCGACGGCGCCGGTGACCAGCTCACGGCGTTCGCGGCCGTCCAGCTCGAGCTCTCCATGGTCCCGCTCTACGACGGCGCCCCGCTCTTCGAGGACCTCGTCCCGCGGATGACCGCCGCGGGCTTCGGGATCTTCGCCCTCGAGGGCGGGTTCGGCGACCCGCGCACCGGCCGGATGCTCCAGTGCGACGGGTTCTTCGTCCGCAACGAGTTGATGCCGGATCCGAGCGGCACCTTCTGATCCGACGTGGGGTTTCGCCGGTTGAGCCTGTCGAAACCATGACTCCCTACGGAATCAAGACCCCCGGGTTCAGCACGCCGGTCGGGTCGATCCGCTCTTTGACGGCCCGCAGGATCTCCACGCCGACCGGTCCGATCTCTTCGGCCAGCCACGGCTTGTGGTCGCGGCCAACGGCGTGGTGATGGGTGATCGACGCCCCGTTGTGCACCATCGCGTCGGAGGCGGCCGCCTTGGCTGCGAGCCACTGCGGGAGCGGGTCGGCCGACGCCTTGGTGGCGACGGTGAAGTACAACGAGGCGCCGGTCTCGTACACGTGCGAGATGTGGCAGAGCACCAGGGTCGCTTCGCCGAGCGTACTGACCAGGGCATCCTTGACGCGGGCGTAGACGTGGTCCAGGTTCGACCAGAAGGTGACCGTCTCCATCGTCTCGACCAGGACGCCGACGTCGAGGAGCGAGTCACGCAGGTACGGGCCATGGAACCGGCCGTCGGCCCAGGCCTGGCCGCTGTCCGGCCCCTGGTTCTCGCCGCCGAGTCCGGCGAGTACTGCGGTGACCGCGGCCTTCTTCGCCTCGACCGCGACCGGGGTGCCTTCGTAGCCGGTGATCATCAGGCAGCCACCGAGGTCACCGCCGCTCTCGCCGACGTTCGCGGGCTTGGCCAGGTTGATCGCGGTCTCGTTCTCGTCCGAGAGGCGCAAGACGGTCGGCATCACCCCGGCCTGGGCGAGCGTCCGCATCGCGGCCGCGCCGGCGGTGAAGGACGGCCAGCGCCAGGCTTCGTAGACCTTGACCTCAGGGACCGGTCGGACCCGCAGGCGTACGGCGGTGACAACACCGAACGCGCCCTCGGAGCCCATCACGAGCTCCCTCAGATCCGGGCCGGCGGCGTTGGCCGGGGAGTTGCCGAGCACAAGAGTGCCGCGCGGGGTGGCGACCTTCAGGCCGACGACCAGTGAGTCGAAGCGGCCGTAGCCCGCGGAGGACTGGCCGGAGGAGCGGGTGACCGCGAAGCCGCCGATCGAGGCGAACTCGAACGACTGCGGGAAGTGTCCGAGGGTGACGCCCTCGGCGGCCAACAGCGCCTCGGCCTGCGGACCGCGGAGCCCCGGCTCGAGGACGGCGGTCATCGAGGTGTGGTCGACCTCGACCAATTTGTCGAATCGGATCAGGTCCAGGGAGATCACGCCCGCGAAGCCCTCGCGCTGGGCGGCGAGGCCGCCGACCACCGAGGTGCCGCCCCCGAAGGGAACCAGTGCGACATGGCGTCGTACGCACCACTCGATGAGCGCGACGACCTCGTCGTGCGTCGCCGGCCGTACGACGGCGTCCGGCGAGTCAGAGCCGTCGCCCTGGCGGAGCCGGAGCAGGTCGGGGGTCGACTTGCCGCGCGTTCGGTGCAGGCGGGTCTCGTGGTCGGTGAGGACGTTCTCGGGCCCCACGATCGCGGCAAGCTCGTCGAGCAGGTCCTGGGCCAGCGGGTCAGTGAGCCGGACGTCGGCGGCGTCCACCGCCGGGGTGTCGCTGGTCCCGATGAAGGTGTCGACCAGAGCGAACGCAGACTCGGCCAGCGGGCCGGCCTGCGCCGGGTCACCCCAGCGGGACCAGTGCATCTCAGGCGCGGCCGGGAACTGATCGAAGTGGGTCGTCATGTGTTACAGTGTTACATATGACGTCACTTCGTCACAACCCTCCGCCGGACAGAACTTCCGAAGACCTTGCGCTGGACGCTGCCCGCGAGGCGATCCTGGCCGTCGGCTGGAGTCGTACGACGCTCACCGACATCGCCCGTCGGGCCGGACTGAGCCGGATGACGCTCTACCGCCGGTGGCCGGAGATGAACGCCCTGCTCGCTGACCTGATGACCCGCGAGTGGGCCGGCCTGGTGGACGTCAGCACAGCCAGCACGACCAGCACCCCCCGCATCGACAACCACCGCACCGACAACCACCGGGACCGCCTGGTCAGCGGCATCGTCGGCACGGTCCGCGCACTGCGCGCCAATGCGCTCTTCACCCGGATCATCGAGCTCGACCCGCAGATGGTCCTGCCCTACCTGCTCGAACGGCCCGGCCGCTCGCAGGAACTGGTGCTCACGCTGCTGGTCTCCGAGATCACCGCGGGCCAGGAAGCCGGCGAGGTCCGCGCCGGCGACCCCCGCCTGCTCGCTCGTTCCGTGGTCCTCGGAGCCCACGGTTTCACGCTCTCCACCCAGACCATGTCCGACCACGAGCTCACCGACGACCGCTTCGATCACGAGCTCGCCCTCCTTCTCGACAGGTACCTGCAGCCATGACGTCGACGACTTCCGCGACCGCGGCCGGCCGGATCACCGCCGGCACCGCGGGCATCCCCGAGACCACCGACGTGCTCGTGATCGGCCTCGGCGTCACCGGCGCCGGCGTCGCTCTCGATGCGATCTCCCGGGGCCTCGACGTCGTTGCCGTCGATGCGTTCGACGTCGCCTGGGGAACCTCGCGCTGGAGCAGCAAACTCGTCCACGGTGGCCTGCGCTACCTCGCCAAGGGCCAGCTCGGCATCGCCCAGGAGAGCGCGGTCGAGCGCGGCATCCTGATGGAGTCGACGGCTCCGCACCTGGTGCACGCGCTGCCGATGGTGATCCCTCTGACCGACGACGTCACCGGGTTCCAGGCGTTCCTGGCACGCCGGGGCGTCGGCGCCGGCGACCTGCTCCGCAAGGCCGCCCGAACCAGCCGGAAGACCCTTCCCAAACCTCGCCGGATCTCCGCGACCGAGACCCGAACCCTCGCCCCGGTGTGCCGACGCGACGTACGTGGCGGCGTGCTCTCCTGGGACGGTCAGCTCGAGGACGACGCCCGCCTGGTGCTCGCCATCGCCCGCACTGCGGCCTCCCTCGGCGCCCGAGTACACACCCGGACGCGGGCACTCGAGGTAACCGGCCACGGTGCTGTCCTCCGCGACGAGCTGACCGGCGCGGTACGTCGGATCGAGGCGCGCACCGTGATCAGCGCCGCCGGCGTCTGGGCCGGGCAGGTCGTCCCCGGCATCACACTCAAGCCCAGCCGCGGTACCCACCTGGTCCTGCGCGCGAGCTCGCTGCCGCATGTGCGCTGCGCGCTGATGGCGCCGGTCCCGAACGCGTCCAACCGGTTCGTCTTCGCGCTCCCGCAGCCGGACGGCACCTTCTACGTCGGACTGACCGACGAGGAGGTCGAGGGTGAGATCCCGGACGTGCCGGTCGCGCCCGAGGAGGACATCACCTTCCTGATCGAGGTGATCTCCCGCATCCTCGAACATCCGATCCGCCGCGACGACGTCGTCGGTACCTATGCCGGGCTCCGACCGCTCCTCGACAGCGACGGGTCGACCGCCGACCTGTCCCGCAAGCACGCGGTGCTCACCTCGGAGACCGGCGTCGTCACCGTCGTCGGCGGCAAGCTCACGACGTACCGACGGATGGCGCAGGACGCGGTCGACACCGCCCTGGAGAACGCCGGCCGTACGGCGGGAGCCTGCCGCACCAAGACCCTCCCACTCCTGGGCGCGGCACCCCGTGAGGTCCTGATCGACGTACCGGCCCCGGCCCGCCTCGTACGACGCTTCGGAACCGAGGCTCCGGCGGTGCTGGCCAACGCCGTGGCGCACGGGCTCACCGAAGCCGAGGCGCTGACTCCGGTCAGCGGGACCATCCCAGCGACGCTGGCCGAGTTCATCTTCGGCATCACCCACGAGGGCGCCGCCGACGTCGACGACCTGCTGGACCGACGCACTCGGATCGGGCTGGTCCCAGCCGACCGGGAGGCAGCGCGCGGGTTGGCCGAGCAGGCGTTCGAGGTGGTCTCCCGAACCAGCACCGGCTGAGGCTGACGAGCCCTCAGGACCCGGGCCGGACCAGGCCCTGGTCGTAGGCGTAGACGATCGCGGCCGGGCGGTCGCGCAGGTCGAGCTTGGTGAAGATCCGGCCGATGTGGCTCTTCACCGTCAGCTCGGAGATGAACAGGTCATCCGCGATCTCGCTGTTGGAGCGACCCGCCGCCATCGCACGGAGCACCTCCAGCTCGCGCATCGTGAGCACCTCGTGCTGGACCGACGGCGGCGTCGGATCGGCGCTCTGCCGATAGCTGGTCAGCACCCGACCGGTGACGGCAGGATCCAGCCACGAGTCACCAGCGGCGACAGCGCGGACAGCCCGGATCAGGTCGTCGGCCGAAGAATCCTTGAGCAGGAAACCGGCGGCGCCGGCACGTAGGGCGCCGGAGAGCATCTCGTCGTCGTCGAACGTGGTCAGCACCAGAACCGGCGGGGCGTCCGCGCGCGCCACCAGTGCTCGGGTGGCAGTGATCCCGTCCACCTCCCGCATCCGCAGGTCCATCACGACGACGTCGACCATCGCGGCGGCGTCCAGGGCGGCCGGCAGCTCAGAGCCGTCCCCGCACTCGGCGACGATCTCGAACCCGTCGCGCTTGCGGAGGATCCGGCGCAGACCGGAGCGGACCAGCTCCTGGTCGTCGACGAGGACCACGCGGGTCTCGGGGGGCTCGGTACTCACCACGCCACCCGGCCGGTGCCGTGGCGCCAAGGGCAGGAGAGCAACCCGTTGCGTTCGCGCAACGGCACCGTCAGATCGACCAGCCAGTCTCCCCCGCTCTGCCGCGCGGCCAGGGTCGCTCCCAGCTGTTCAGCGCGGGCACCCATCCCGGCCAGACCGGAGCCGCACGAATCGGGCGACGTGCCGGCCGGGAGCGCATTACGCACCACCAGGCGCGCTTGCTTGGAGGTCACGGAGAACGTCACCCGGGCGGTGCTGGTCGGGGCATGCTTGGCGATGTTCGCCAACGACTCCTGGGCGATCCGGTACAACCCCAGGCCGGTCGCCTGGGTGAGCCGAGCCGGGTCGCCGGTCTGCTCGTAGTCGACCGCCAGGCCGGCCCGTTCCATCTGGGCGACGAGTTCCGCGATCTCGGTGCCGCCGGGCAATGCCCGGGTTGCGGCAGGCCCTTCCGCCAGGGTGCTCACCGTCTGGCGGATGTCGGCCATCGCCTGCCGCCCTACCCGCTCGGCATCGGAGAGGGCCTCGTCGATCTCGGCGACCACGGGCGTGGTCTCGGCCGAGTCGGCGGAGACCAGATCCCGCAAGGCGCGCCGGGCGCCGGTGATCTGGAGCAAAGTCACGCTCAGCGAGTGGGCGACCAGGTCGTGGATCTCGCGGGCGATCCGTTCGCGCTCGGCCAAGGTCGCCCGGGCGTGCTCGCCCTCCCGAGCGGATCGCTCGGCCGCCAGCGCCCGCATCTGCCAGAGCAGCATGTAGCCCACGACGAAACCGAGCGGGATGTCGACGAGGTGCACCGGCGTCCCGAGCAGTCCCGGGCCGACGGCGGCAACAGCAATCATTCCCAGCGAGACAGCGCCGACGACCAGGCCGTTGCGGACGCCATCGCGCGCGACGACCTCGGCCGTGACCAGGGCCAGCAGCGCCGGAGCGGTGTCCAGCGCCGTACCGGTGGAGACCGGGTCGCTGAGCAACCAAGCGGCCGCAGCAAGCGCGGCAACCGTCTCGAAGGTATGCGGCAGATGCCGGCGGAAGCCGATCATCAATACCCCGGGCAGCAGCACCAGGAGGATCGTCAGAGTTACCCATTGCGGCGTCCAGAGTGCCTCGCGCAGGCTCAGCGAGATCACTACCGCGCCGACCTGCCCAGCGATCGCGACCACCGGGATCCACCACGGGTAGGCCAGTCCGTGGGCGTCGATGTGTTCCTCGATACGGGTGCGCAACCAGCCCGGGCCGGAGGTACCGGTCCCGGAGATCGAGGAGTCCTGAAGGGCGCGCACGGTTCCAAGAATAGGGAGCGCGCCGGGATCCGGCATCCGTCCGCGGTGGTGGTGCCCGTCCTACCAGGGTCGTAGGCGCGATGGGTACCGCGGGCCGATGGGCCAGCCCGCTCGCTCGCCTAGATTCGAGGCACAACGAGAGGACGGTGATCTGAGATGACCTGGTCGGAAACCCACCGCAGGTGGCAGGCACTGCAGGAGATCGAGGCACTCGCGACCGCGGGCTGCGAGGAACTCCCCTGGAACAACGAATACGCCGAGATCTTCGGTGACCGGGACACGCTGGCGGCGACGCTGCGCTACCGCTGGAACCTGACCCGCGACGCGCAGCTGGACACCCACCTGGCCGAGGCCGTCCTCGAACAGCAGCGGGCCCGACTGATCGAGCGCAACGCCGGCGTTCTGCGGTTGCTGCGTCGGCACCAGACCGGCGCTGTCACGATCCCCGCGCAGCGGCGGGACTCGCTGACCGTCGTGGCGCCGGTCGTCGAGAGCACTCCGCTATCGGCCTGACCCGCCTTCCGGACGGACCGCTCTAGCCTGCGGCGCGCAGGAACGCTTCGAGCACCGGACCCGCCGTACGCGAGCCTGACTGGCCGTCAGCGACGAAGACCGCGACGGCCAGGTCGCCCTGCGCGCCGATCATCCAGGCGTGGGTGCGCAGCGGGAGCGTCGAGCCGTACTCGGCGGTGCCGGTCTTGGCGATCACCGGGGGCGGCTGGAGCGCGCTGAGGAACGACCCCGATCCGTCCGCGACGACCGCCCGCATCAGCGCGCGCAGGCTCCCGGCCTCGGCCTTGGTGAGCGGTTTCGACGGGGTCACTGCCTCCGGTTCCGCGCTCACCACCAGGCTCGGCAGCACCGTCGTACCCTTCACCACGCTCGCCGCGACCGCGGCCATGGCCATCGGCGAGGCCAGGATCTTGCCCTGACCGATCAGGTCGGCCGCTGCCTCGGTCTCCCCCTCGGGCGCCGGTACCTGACCGAAGTACGCCGGAAAGCCGAGGTCGTGGTCCACCCCGAAACCCAGGGCCGCAGCGGCATCGGCCAGCGCGCTGCCGGAGATCTTCGCCCGGGAGGAGATGAAGGCGGTGTTGCAGGAGTTCGCGACCGCCTCGCGCAGCGTGATCCGGCCGAGCTTGCCGGACGGGTAGTCGGAGTAGTTCTTGAACTGCTTGCCGTTCACCGTCACGGTGCGCGGGCAGCTCACCGACGAGCCCGGGGTGAGTCCGGCGCGGAGCAGCGCAAGCGAGCTGACCACCTTGAAGGTCGAGCCAGGCGGGTACCGCCCGAAGGTGGCGGTGTTGTAGCCGTCGGACCCGGGTCCGCTCGCCGCCGCCAGGATCTCTCCGGTGGACGGCTTGATCGCGACCAGGCCGCTCGCGGGTCCGTACCGAGTCAGCAGCCGTTGCGCGGTCGTCTGGAGCTCGGTGTCGAGGGTGAGCGTGATCGAGGTGCCCGCGGTCGGCTGGGCGGAGAAGAGCACCCGGGTGTCCCGGGGCTCGGTCCGGTTCGACGACGCCTCGGCCGCCGGCCGCGCGGTGACCTGGTACCCGCTCGTCCCCCCCAGCATCTCGTCGTACCGGAGCTGGAGGCCGGAGAGCCCCGCAAGGTCCCCGGCCTGCACCCGCCCGTCGCTCTTCTTGATGATCTCGGCAGTCGCCGGACCGACCGAACCGAGGAGCGCAGAGGCGAAGTCCTTCGTCGGGGCCAGCGGCAGCCGGTCGTCGACCCCGCGAGCCCCGGGGATCCGGGCGATCCTGGCGCGCAGTGCGCCCGGGACCTCGGTACGACGCAGCACCACAGCCTGCACGAACGCCTTCGGCCCTGCCTTCGCGACCGCCGTGACCAGGGGGCCCGCGGCCACCCCGACCTGAGCGGCCAGCCTGCGAGCCGACGAGGCGGCAGCTGTGCCGGCGACCTGGGTCTTGTCGATCCCGAAGCGGATCACCGGGCGCGGCTCCACGAGAGTCTGCTCACCGCGGCCGCGGATCTTTCCCCGGGTTGCCGAAACCCGGACGAGGGCCACGGTCTCGCCGATCTTCAACGAGGACTCGAGGATCGAGGGCTGCCAGTCGACCTTCCAGCTCTGGCCGTCCTTGACTAGCAACGCTTGCGTCGTATGCATCCAACTCGACCCCGCGCGGGCTCCGGCAGGCCGGTCGACCGACCACTGCAACGAGGCGGTCCGGGTGTCGCCGTCGCCGGTCAGTCCGGTGAGCCTGACCGTCGGGACCAGACTCTTCAGCGGTTTCGCCAGCGCGTCGTACTCCTTCGCCGCTCCGGTCTCGGTGAACGCGACCTGCGCAACGTCCTCTGCCGTGAGCGCTGCTGCGAGCGCTTCGGCAGCGGCCCGGGCCTCCTCGTCACCGTGCCCGAAGAGTCCGCACCCGCTGACGGACAGGCCCAGCGAGACGGACAGGACGCCGGCCTGCCAGCGACGGGTACGAGCCGCTGCGCAACTGGTCGTTGACCCCGAGCTGGTCCGAGAGCTGGTTCGAGAGCTGGTCCGAGACGGCATGGATCGATCCGACCAGACCGGGGCACATCTCTCAAGGGGGTTCCCGGGGCGTAACCTCCCCGGGTGCGGATCAGGGGCCTCTTCGCGGACACCACCCCATTGCGCAACGCCCATTTCCGACGGCTCTGGACGGCGAACATGGTCACCGTCGTCGGTGCCCAGCTCACCGTGGTCGCGGTCCCGGCGCAGATCTACGCCGAGACCGGATCCTCCGCGTACGTCGGTCTGACCGGGCTCTTCGGCCTGGTCCCGTTGGTCGTCTTCGGGCTCTGGGGTGGCGCGCTCGCCGATGTGATGGACCGGCGGACGTTGCTGATCATCACCACTGTCGGCCTGATCGGGACCAGCGCCGCCTTCTGGGGGCAGGCCGCCCTCGGGATGGGCAACGTCTGGCTGCTGCTCGGGCTCTTCGCGGTGCAGCAGGCGTTCTTCGCGATCAATCAGCCGACCCGGAGCGCGATCCTGCCCAAGCTGCTCCCCGATGCCGAGCTACCGGCGGCGAACTCGCTGAACATGACCGTCCTGCAGGCCGGGGCCATCGCCGGCCCCCTCGTCGGCGGCGCCCTCATCCCGATCGTCGGCTTCTCCTGGCTGTACCTGGCCGACACCGTCACCCTCTTCGCGACCCTGGGTGCCGTGGTCGGCCTGCCGAGGCTGCCGGTCGAGGGCGCAGCCGGTACGCCGGGTCTGCGTGCGGTGATCGACGGCCTCAGCTACCTGCGCGGTCACCCGGTGCTGCTGATGTCTTTCGTCGTCGACCTGATCGCCATGATCTTCGGGATGCCGCGGGCGCTCTTCCCGGAGATCGCCAACCTCGATTTCGACGGCCCGTCCGAGGGCGGCCTCGCCTTCGCGCTGCTCTTCGCCGCGATCCCGATCGGTGCGGTGATCGGTGGGGTCTTCTCGGGCTGGGTCACCCGGGTGCAGCGCCAAGGTCTCGCCGTCGTGGTCTGCATCGTCGTCTGGGGTCTGGCGGTCACCGGCTTCGGGGGGGCGGTAGCGCTCGCGGACACCGGCGCACAGACCTACATGCTCGCGCTCGCGGTGCTGATGCTCGTCATCGCAGGTGCCGCCGACATGGCGTCGGCCGCGTTCCGGATGAGCATGCTCCAGGCCTCCGCGTCGGACGCCGTACGAGGCCGGTTGCAGGGGGTCTTCATCGTCGTGGTGGCCGGCGGCCCGCGGATCGCCGACGTCGCCCATGGTGGTGCCGCTGCGGTGGTCGGTACCGCCGCAGCGGCCGCCGGCGGTGGCGTGCTGGTCGTGGTGCTGGTGATCGTCGCGGCGTTCGCGGTGCCGAGCTTCGTGCGCTACCGGCTCGCGCCGGCTCAGCGGCCCTTCCACTGAGGAGCACGCTTCTCAGCGAACGCGATCGGACCTTCTCTTACGTCCTCGCTGGAGAAGACCTCCATCCTGGCCGCGTCGCTGGCCGCCCAGGAGCTCAGCTGGCTTCCCGTGCGTTCTGGATCTCGTGGACGAAAGCCTCCGCGACCGCGGCGAACTCAGCCGGCCGCTCGACCTGCGGCATGTGGCCGGTGTCGGCGAAGAGATGCGTCCGCGCACCCGGGATGAGCCGGCGCGCGGCATCGAGGTGCTTCGGCGGCAGGACCAGGTCGGCGTCACCCCAGATCACCAGCGTCGGGACGGCGCCGTCCGCGACCCGGGTCAGCAGGTCACGACGCCAACCCGCCCGGACGCCGACGACGGGGGCACCGAGGGTGGCCGCGGTGGCGAGGAAGGTCGCCCGGAAGTCGGCCTGCTTGGCGAGTTTGCCGGCATGCCGAAGCTGCTCGACCGTGGCGAGCTCCCGGTCGAAGAACAGGTCCCGGATGGTCTCGGCGCCGGCCGCACGCGCCTTCGGTCCGAAGGTCGCCGAAAGCCCCGGCAGCGCGGCCAGGACGCCGTACGCCATCGGCAGGGCGGAGATCCTGGCTTCGCTGCCGAAACCCACGCTGTTGACCAGGGTCAGGCTGGCAACCCGGGCCGGGTGGTCGACGGCGAGCGTCATCGCGACCGCGCCGCCGAGCGAGTTGCCCATCACGTGCACGGGCGCGGTGACTCCAGCGGCGTTGAGCAGAGCCGCCATCGCGCGGCCGAACGCGGGCAGGCTCGGCCGTTCACGGCCGCGTCGGCTGTACCCGAAGCCCGGGAGGTCCGTGCTGATCACCCGGTTCCGTACCGCCAGGAGATCGTGCGCCTCGGTCCAGTCCTCCAGGCTCCGGGCGATGCCGTGGATCAACAGGATCGGCGTCCCGTCCTCCGGGCCACTGATGCGGACCCGGAGCGGTACGCCGTTCACCTCCAGGGTGGTGGTGTCCTCGGCCTTCACACGGCCGCCTTCTCGGTGCTCCGAGCACCGCCGCCGGAGCTCGCCGGGGAGGTGAACCGCAGTGTCTTGTGCAGGTCGTGGCGCATCGTGGTCGCGGAGTCGATCAGGTAGTTCTGCCGCACCCGCCAGGCCCCACGGTGGCCCTGCTGCGGCAGGTCACCGAGCGCACGCTGGACGTAACCCGACGCGATGTCCAGCAGCGGCCGACCCTCGAGCGGACCCTCCGGTACCGGGATCACCGAGGCAGCACCGACCTTGTCCATCTCGTTGATCACCTTGCAGACCAGCCGCGAGGTGAGGTCGCCGCGCAGCGTCCAGGACGCGTTGGTGTACCCGACGCAGAGCGCGAAGTTCGGTAGCCCGGTGAGCATGCAGCCCTGCCATACGAAGTTCTCGTGCAGGTTCGCGACCGCGCCATCCACGGTCGGGACGATGCCGCCGAACAGCTGGATCTTCAGACCGGTCGCGGGTACGACGATGTCGGCCTCCAGCACGGCGCCGCTCTTCAGCCGGATCCCCTCGGGGACGAAGGTGTCGATGTGGTCGGTGACGACGTCGACCTTGCCGCGGCGGATCGCCCTGAACAGATCCGCGTCCGGCACCGCGCAGACGCGCTGGTCCCAGGGGTTGTAGGTCGGCGTGAAGTGCTCGGCGACCATGGCCTCGTCCTTGAGCACCCGGGTGGTCATCCCGAGCAGCACCTTGCTGGCGAGCTTGGGGGCGCGCTGGCAGAACTGGTACACGCCCATCTGGTACGCGATGTTCTTCGTGCGCACCAACCGGTGTGCGACGCCGGCCGGCAACGTGTTGCGCAGCACGTCGGCAACCTTGTCCTTCTGCGGCACCACGCCGATCCAGGTGGGGCTGCGCTGCAGCATCGTCACGTGCGCAGCGTCCTCAGACATCGACGGCACCAGCGTCACTGCGGTCGCGCCGCTGCCGATGATGACGACCTTCTTGCCCGAGTAGTCGAGGTTCTCCGGCCAGAACTGCGGCTTGACCACCAGCCCAGTGAAGTCGTCGATCCCGGGGAAAACCGGTTCGTGACCCTGCTCGTAGTCGTAGTAGCCGGAGCAGGCGTAGAGGAAGTTGCAGGTGATCGTCCGCTTGCTCGCCTTGGTCCCGCGCCGGTCCTCGACGTTTACCGTCCAGGTGGAGTTCTCAGTGGACCAGTTGGCTGAAGTGACCTTGGTGCGGAACTGGATCTTCTCCTCGATGCCGAACTCGGCGGCGGTGTCCTTGATGTAGCTCAGGATCGCCGGACCGTCCGCGATGGAGTCCTCGTTGCTCCACGGCTTGAACGGGAAGCTCAGGGTGAACATGTCGGAGTCCGAGCGGATTCCGGGGTAGCGGAACAGGTCCCAGGTGCCGCCGATGGCGTCCCGCGCCTCGAGAATCGCGTAGGACTTCTCCGGGCACTCGGTCTGCAGCCGGTAGCCGGCACCGATGCCGGAGAGACCGGCACCGACGACCAGGACGTCGAAGTCCACGTTCTTGGTGGGGCTCATGCCTGACCGCCTTCCACTGCGTCACCAGCGATGTTGACCAGCCAGTCGACACCGAACCGATCGGTGAGGTGACCGTAGAAGTCACCCCACACCTGCTTCTCCAGCGGCATGTTCACGGCGCCGCCCTCACTCAACCCGGCAAACCAACCCTGCAGGTCCGCGGCGTCGTCGCCGGAGAGGCTGATCGTGATGTTGCCGGCGGCCTTCAGCTCCATCCCCGGCGGAGTGTCAGCGGCCATGATCGTGAACCCGTGCGGCGTCTCGAGCTGACCGTGCATCACCTGGCTCGCGAGCGGCTCCTCGGTCGAACCGAAGTCGCCGAACCGGCTCACGTTCAGCTCGCCCCCGAGGACCCGCTGGTAGAACGACAGCGCCTCCTGCGCCTGATCGGCGAACTGGATGTAGGGATTGAGCCGTGACGCCATCGGTCCTCCTCGCAACCGAGCCGCTGATCGGCCCGCAGGGTCGAGAGTAGCCGTGAACCGTGCCCGAAGTAACTGTGAGTTACATCTTATTGACGTCAGTTCAGTAGTGACTCAGGCGTTGCTGACGGCTTCCTGCGTGTGCGCAGGCAGCATGCAGGCGACGTCGAGACCGAGCACCCGGTTGAGCCGGCCGAAGGCGATCCAGGAGCCGAGACACATGCTCAGCTCGACCACCTCGGCCTGGGAGTAGTGGGCGAACATCCGCGCCCAGAACTCGTCGTCCAGGTTGTGGTGGTCCTCGGCGAACCTGCGGGCGTACTCCGCGGCCAGCCTGCTGCGCTCGTCCAGGACCGTGGAGGTCTGCCAGGAGCGGACCTCCTCGTCGTACCCGGCCTCGACGGTGACGCCGTCGCGCTCGGTGCGCCAGTCCTGGCAGAAGACGCAGCCGTTGACGTCGGCGACGGTCAGTCGTGCGGCCTCGAACTCGCGCAGGGACAGCGTGCTGTCGGCGTACACGGCTCCGGAGAATTTCACGGCTGCCATGCCGATCTTCGGGACCATCTCGCCCCAGACGAAGGAGATCGGGTCCTTGCCCTCGGGTACGTCGATCAGCATCGTGCGGCCTCTCTTGCCTCAGCGTCCCCCGCCACGGCCCAGTGTGCCTCCTCGACACCTCGATTTCTAGAACAGGTTCCAAAAAGGGTGGCCCTGTCGGAGTGCCGTGGCGCCCCTGAGACCCTGGGGCATGAGCCAGCCGCCTCCGGCACGGATCGCGAAGCACCTGCTCGACCCCGCCAACCCCCGTCCGCGCCCGCGCAACGACGAGGGCCTGACCAGGGTCCAGCAGTGGGTCACGTCGGTGCTGATCGTGACCACGATCCTGCACCTGGTCGTCGGGCTGATCCTGGCCGGCATCTTCATCGATGAGTCCCGTCCCAAAGCGCGGATCGGTCTGATCGTGATCGCCGGCATCTTCGGGATGGGTGCGGTCGCGGCCGGTCTCGCGATCCACCAGAAGAACCCGGTGGCTCCCTGGCTGCTGGTCGGCACCGTCCCTTCGTTCGTCGGGGCCTTCATCGCCTTCGGGGCGTAGCGACCAGTCGCTGGCGGAAGAACGCGAGGATCGCGTCTCGAGCGGCAATGGTGGGCTGTCCAGCCTCGTCGACGAGGTGCGCGGTCACCACGCTGTGCGGCCCGGTGACGACGTCGGTGAAGAACGGCGGCGGCGTACGGTTCGCTGCTTCGTCCGGCAGCACCTCGGCGACGAACCTGTCGCCCAGCGCCTGCTGGTAGGCGGCGAACCGCTCGGCGCGGCAGTGCCGGTCCCCGGCGAACCGGTAGGCCAGCACGGTGAGGTCGTCCTCTTCGAGCCGTGCGGCCACCGCGGTGAGCTCCTCGGGAGCCATGTTGATGGCGGCCGGGTCATCCAGCGGCAACGACGGCTGGCAGAGCACCGGCGCCAGCACCGCCGGCTCCAGCACCATCGTCAGTGCGAAATTCCCGGTGAAGCACATCCCGATCGCCCCCACCCCCGGTCCTCGGCACTCGGCGTGCGCCCGGGCCGCCAGTGCTCGTAACCATTGCGTGACCGGGCTCGAGTCGGTGGAGGCGAAGGCCCGAAACTCCGCGCTGACGCAGGCGCGCTGCAGGACCTCCAGCCCCTCCGCCGCCCGCGGGTAGGCGCCGTCGCGTCCGAAGAGCGACGGTAGGTAGACCGTGAAGCCGGCATCGCGGACCCACCGGCTGAAGCGCGCCACGTCCGGGCTGATGCCGGGCATCTCGGCTAGCACGATCACCGCCGGCCCGGTTCCGGCGACGCGGACCACCTTGGTGATCCCGTCGAGAGTGATCTCGCGGCGGGTGAAGTCGGCCAGCGGGTCGGCCTGCGGGTCCTCGGGCACGGGCACTCCTCGGTAGGGGGTTGAATTCGATCGCGCCGGCAGCCAGACTGCAAGTGTCTGTTTCGTCATTTATAAGGCGGATTCCGTCATCGTTGATTTCACCGTGGTCGTCCTCGAAGACGCCTTTGCGACCAGCGTCGCCGTCACGATCGATGCCCTTCGCGCCGCCGAGCGGCTGGCGCCCCGGGTCGGCGTACGCGCTCCGCGGTGGCGCGTGGTCTCCGTGGCCGGCGGGACCGTCCGGCTCCGGGGCGGCCTGTGGATGGACACCACCCGGCTCCCGTCTCGCAGTGAGCACTCGACCTGGATCGTCCCGGGGATCGGCACCGAGACACCGGTCGCCGTGCGCGATCGACTGGCCGACGCGGACGCGCTCACCGTCGTACGCGCCCTCGCCCGGCACGCCCGCGGCGGCGGCACCGTGGCCGCCTCCTGTACTGCGGTCTTCCTGCTCCAGCGTGCCGGGCTGCTCGCCGGTCGCCGCGCGACCACGACCTGGTGGCTGGCACCGCTGCTCGGCGAGCTGGCCCGCGAGTGCACCGTGGACGCCGACCTGATGGTTTGCGCGGACGGCCCCGTGATCACCGCCGGCGCCGCGTTCGCCCAGACCGACCTGATGCTGCACCTATTGCGCGCGTACGGCGGCAGCGCACTGACCGATGCCGTCGCCAGGACCCTGCTCGTCGACGCCCGCGAGGCCCAGGCGCCGTACGTCGTGCCGGAGGTGCTCGCGAACGGCGACGCCCTGGTCAACCGGATCATCGCCCGGGTCGAGTCCGCGTTGCCCGCACCGCCGAGCGTCGCCGAGCTCGCCGCCGAGCTGGCGATCGGCGATCGGACCCTCGGCCGGCACGTACGTCGGGCTACCGGCAGGACCACCCTCGACCTGGTCCGGAGCGTGAAGCTGCGCCGCGCGCGGGCCCTGCTCGAGACCAGCCGTCTCACCGTGGACCAGGTGGCGGAGGCCGTCGGTTACCAGGACGCGACGGCGCTGCGGCGGGCGATGCAGCGGGTCTCCGGCGCCAATCCGAGTCATTACCGCCCGGTCGCCACCGGTCCGCACTGACCCGCTGAGGCGGGCGAGAGGCTCCTCGCCGGACCGGACCACCTCAGGTCGCCCGGCAGACGGCCGATGAAAAAGGGAGCGAGTGCGGTCAGGAGGGGCCG
This sequence comes from Marmoricola sp., assembly GCA_046598915.1. Lineage (GTDB taxonomy): Bacteria > Actinomycetota > Actinomycetes > Propionibacteriales > Nocardioidaceae > Marmoricola. The sequence continues at coordinate 28,985 of JBKJHO010000062.1, forward strand.
CAGGTCGCCTCGATTCACGCTGCCCACCCCCTGTCCCGTTGGGAAGTCCTGCCGTGCGCTGCACCGACCATCGTTCCGATTCCGCCCGATCCGCCCTGGTCCGGACGGTGATCCCGATGTGCCTCGGAGTCCTCCTGCTGACTGCCGTCACCCAGGGCCAGCCGCGCGCCGAGGCGCTCGGGTACTCCCCGCTGGTCGACGAACCTGCCCGGTACGAACCGCAGGTGACCTGCACCGCGCACGCCCAGCCGGGAACCCTGGCGCTGGCGCGCTGGCTGCTCGTCCGCTACCCGGTGACCCGGTCGCTGGGGATCATGCGCGCGTGCGGCACCGGCACGGCCAGTGAGCACAAGGACGGCCGGGCGTTCGACTGGGGCGCGGACGTGAACAGTCCGACCGCCAAGCAGGCGGCGTACCACTTCATCCACGCGGCGCTCGCGTCCGATGCAGCCGGCAACCGGGCCGCCTTCGCCCGGGGGCTCGGGATCATGTACGTCATCTACAACGACACCATCTGGTCGTCGTACCGGGACTTCGAACCGCGGCCCTACCTCAACGGCGCCTGCACCACACGAGTCACCTGCTCCCGCGCGTTGCGCCACCTCGACCACGTGCACATCTCGCTCGGTTACGGCGGAGCAGCAGCACAGACGTCCTGGTTCCGGCAGCGGAACGTCCCGTCGAAGCCAGTCTTCTACCCGCGCACCGGACAGCTCGACCCGGACAACACCGCGGTGTCGCCCGGGTTCAACGTCCCCGCGACCGGTCAGCTCGTCGAGTCGCCGTTCGTCCTCAAGGCCGGGGTGACCTACCGGGTGGTCGCGACCGGGGCCGTCCGGTACGGCCCCGGTACCGCCGTCGGCGACGCGAACTGCCGCCGCTCCGACGACGGCTGGACCTATCTCCTGACCGAGCGCGGCCCCTTCCCCGAGCCTCCGCCGCCAGCGGACGACCCCTGGACCTGGGACACCTGGGGCGGGTACACCGAGGGCAGCGACCACCCGGCCAGCCCGGCAGCGTTGCCGGTGGCGACCACCCACGGCCTGACGGTGAACAAGATGCTTCGCTGGGAAGGTGGCTGCCGCCTCGACCACACCTACGAGGCCTGGCTCACGCCGACCGTCAAACAGCGCCTGGCCCTGCGGTACGTCGACCCCTTCCTCACCGACAACTCCGGCTACATCCGCGTCTACGTCGCCCGGGACGACATCACCGCTGCGTCGCTCCGGCGGAAGTAGGCCTCAATCCCGTTGCTCCCAGGTACAGAGACAGATCATGTTCCCGTCCACGTCGGCGAGGACCCAGAACGCAGGTGCCTGTTCGTCGCTCACCAGGGTCCCGCCGGCGGCTAGCGCCGCTTCGATCCGCGGCTGCACCTGGGCCGGGTCGACCCAGACGTCGGGGTGCCAGCGCTGCCGGGGCTCGTGGTCCTCGGACGGCTGGAACCAGATCAGCGGAAAGACGCCGTAGGGGTCGAAGACGTCGTCACCCGCGCGCTCGCCGCCGAGGACCGCGGCCCAGAACGGGGCGATCTCCGCACCGCGGGCACTGTCCAGGCCGTACTCGATGCGCGAGACCGAGGCGCACTCGACCTCGGCCCCCGCGGCCTCCGCGATCACGGTGATCTCCCGAGCCAACCGGACGTCGCGGTCGGTGACGCCGCCCGCGTCGTGGCTGCTCAGCCGGACGTCGATCCGGGAGTAGCGCAGGTCGAGGTCGGGGTGGTGGTTCATCGCCTCCGCTGCGGCGGCGATCCTGTTCACGATCGCCAGTCCGGTGACGAAGTCCTTCGTCCGGATCCGGGTCTGGAGTCCGCGGGCCAGGGTCGCCCACCCGGCCAGGTTCTCGTCGGCGATCTGTTGCCCGGTGAGGGTCTCGGTACTCATCTCCCCATGCTGAACCAGTACGCCGACATCGGCTACCTCTGGGGCCGTTCCGGTCAGGCCCGTGCCCGCCGGGTCGCCCCCCAGAGGCCGACGCCGATCCCGACCACGGCGCCCCCGAGCCCGAGCACCTGTTGTGACCGGGGCATCTCCCCGTGCGTGCTCCATCCGCCGAGCAGGTCCGCGGCGTCGGCGCCCCCGGAAGCGGCGAACCAGCCCCGGGTATCGCGACCGCGGAGCGCGGCGTGCACCAGCAGGCCCCCGATCAACGCATCGCGGTACCCCATCGAGTGCAGCAGCAGGCGATGGGACGCAACCAGCTGGGTCTGGTCACCCCAGAGCCGGTTGGCCTTCTCCGGCGCGACCAGGAAGAAGATGCCGGAGGAAAGTCGGATGGTGCCGGCAACCAGCGCGGCGCGGTCGATGCTCATGAGCCGAAGTTACCGGCAGTACGCCGGTTTCGAGTCGAGCGGGTCCGCAGTGTCGAGTGACCCCAGAACGAGGGTGCGCAGCGGACCGGGTCCACCCGGCTGTCCCCACCAGGCGCGCTGCATCGCCACGTCGAACCCGACGACATCGACGGCGAACAGCCCGCCACGGACGCAGTTGCCGCCGGCACTCCCTAAGGCCCCGCCGCCGAGGTCGATCACGCTCGAGCCCACCGGCGCCAGCGTTTCCGCCGAGACGTCGGCGATCGCGGACCCGAGGCTGTCGCTCCCGGCGAGGTCGCTGTCCTCGACCTTGATCCGGAGCCGGTCCAGGGCGGTGAAGTTCCGGATGCCGACGTTCCCGCCGCGGTTGCCGGTGATCGTCGTCCGAGCGACGTCGACCTCGATGTTGGCCGTCGCACCGTGTCCGTTGACGACGTTGCTGCCGACCGAGAGCCCGTTGTTCGAGCAATCCGCGATGACGCTGTCGCGGACCGCCAACCTGACGTCGTTGCGGGCGCCGAGACTGCCCGCGAGGAGGCAGTCACCGTTGTTGAACGGCACCAGGAGGGTATTCCCGACGCCGGTCGACCGCTCGGCACGAACCCGGTACAGCTCCATCTCCAGGAGGGCATCGGTGCCGAGGGCGCCTTCCTCGATGACATCGCCGGGCGAGCCCGAGAACGTACTGTCCCTCACGACGACCCGGGCACGGCTGCCCGATCCCATCGTCACCATCTCCAGGCCGTTCGCCGAGAACCCTCCGAGTCCCCGCTCGTTCGTGTACGTGTTGTGGTCGACCCCCACCTCGATGAAGGCGGGACCGGAAGCGTTGACGAAGACGCCCTCGGAGTCGGCCCCGGCGACCAGGTTCGGGTCGTCGGCGTTGCCGAGGTCGGCCTGGCTGTTGCGCGAGACGGTGGCGCTGAGTCGTGCTTGATCGCGCGACTGCAGTCCGATCGCGAGCAGGGAGAGGAAGTGAGGCCCTTGCTCGAGACGCATGATCTGGTTGTCGAGGATCGATGCGGTGTACGACGCGGAACCCCAGACCCGGACGTCGATCCCGTCCCCGCAGGTCGCGTCGTGGACCCGGTTCCCGCTCACCGAGACCGTCCCGCCGGTACGTCGTTCGGCATCGACCATGACGGCGGCCCAACCGTTCTGCAGGCCCATGACCAACGGGATGCCCACCCCGGGAACGTTGGTCGGGGCGTTGAAGCCGGGGATCAGGAAGCCCTTCGAGCACGAGGTGTTCTGGCCGGCGATGTCGTTGTCCGCGACCACCACGCCCGTCACCTCCTTGCCGTAGACCGCGCCCCGGTAGCTGCTCCGCAATCGGAGGTTCTGCACGGTGGCGCCATCGGCCAACCGGATCGCGTCGCCCGCGAGGCGCGCCGCTGTGGTGTTGGTGATCGTCGGCGCCGGCGAGGTCTCGCCCAACGTCGTCACGGCCGGACCCGATCCAGCGATCCGCTGGCCGGGCTTGAGCTGGATCCCGCCGTCCAACGCCCGGTGCGCAGGGAGCACCCGGATGACGTCGCCGGCACCCGAGACGATCTCGACCGCGGCCAGCGTCCGGAAGGGGCGCGCGGGAGTGCCGTCCCCTCCGAGCGCGGCGTCAGCACCGACGTACCAGGTCCGCCCCGCGGCCCAGGCAGCGGACGTCGTGCCGGCCAGGCCGATCGGTAGGACCAGTGCAACGAGCAGGCTGGTCGTGGCGACGGTGTGGATCTTGCGCATCGTGGGCTCCAGACAGGTCGGGTTGTTCAGCCCAGCAGGCTGATGGCGAGGTCGGAGAGCTGGCGTTGGATCTGTTCCGCGGCCCGGCCGTCACCGCGGGTGACCCAGTCGTGCACCGTCACCGTGGCCGCTCCGATCAGGGAGAGGGTGGCGAACCGGAAGTCGCGGTCAACGATCTCTCCGCGTGCGACTGCTCCCCGGGTCTCGGACTCGATAACTGCGATCAGCGTCTCCCGGTACTCCAGACGTCGCTTCTCGATCGCCGGGCTGAGGCCGACGATCTCCACGAAGGCGACCCTGGCTGCCCGCATGTCGGTGAACAGCGGACGCAAGTACGCCGAGAACGCAGCGGCGATGCGTCCGTCGAACGGCAGGTCCTCGGTCTCCTCCAAGGAGAGCGCGACCTGTTGGTACGACTGGCGGATGAGGATGTCATAGAGGTCGACGAACGCGGCTTCCTTGCTCGGGTACAGCTGGTAGAAGTGCCGGGTCGAGACCTGCGCCAACGCACAGATCCGCTCCACCTTGGTCGCCGAGTACCCGTAGGTGCCGAAGAGCTCCTGGCAGGCCGCGAGAAGCTGTCGACGACGGCGCTGTTCGCGTTCCTCCGGCGACTCCCCGGCGTACGTGCGCCCGCTGTCCGGGCCCGGCGATTGCCGGGCCCGGACAGCGGGGGGAGGGTCGGCCGTCGTACGACGACCGGGGGTGGGAGGGGTCAAGGAGTCGTGTTCCTCAGGAAGGAGAGTGCCCCCGGTCCGGCGGTGACGATGTCGGGCTGTCCGTCACCGTCGTAGTCGGTGATCACCGGGTTCTGCGGGAGGGAACCGACCGGGAAGTCCCCGACCTTGCGCATCGCCGTGGTGCCGTTGCCAGCCAGCACGGTCAGTTTCGGTGCCGGGGTGGCGAGCGAGGAGACCACCAGGTCCATGCGACCGTCCTGGTCGAGGTCGGCTGCCGTGGCGCTCGTCGGCCCGGGGCCGCCGAACTGGGTGGTGTCGGCCGTGGACTTCCTGAACTTGCCGGTGCCGTCGGTCAACCCGGTGGCCAGCGTGAAGCTGAACGACCCCAAGGTGGCGACGTCGTCGTAGCCATCCCCGTCGAGGTCGATCGCAGTGATGTCCTCGGGCACGAGGCCGGTCGCGAGGAGGCTGCCGCTGACGGTGAATCGACCGGTGCCGTCACCGCGCAGTGCGAACGCCGTACCCGAGAAGCCGTCGACGGCGAACAGGTCCGCCTTGCCGTCGGCGTCGAGCTTCGCCGGCGAGATCGCAGCGAGCGCGCCGGCCCCGGAGACCTGGCTGGTCGGGCCCGCCACGAACGTGCCGTTGCCGTTGTTCTTCAGGGTCTGGATCGCGGTGAACGTCGGAGCCACCACATCGAGGTCGCCGTCGTTGTCGAGGTCCAGCACCCGCGGCTCGACCTGGCCGCCCAGGGTGAGCGGCACGACCTGGCCGGCCGTGAAGCTGCCGTTACCGTTCCCGAGCTTGATCCGAACCTCACTGGTCGTCATCGCGACCACGTCAGGGTTGCCGTCGCCGTTGACATCGCCCGCGTCGAGGCCCTGGACCTGGGTGGTGTCCGCGATGGGGGCGGAGGTACCGAAGGTGCCGTCGCCGTTGCCGGGAACGAACAGGATGTTGCCCATCGTCCCGTCACTGATCGTCACGATGTCGGCCCGGCCGTCCCGGTTGAAGTCCGCCGTTGCGGTACCGCGCGGGGCGGGACCCGGACCGCTGCCGTTGGGAATCGTCGTCTGGACGTACGGCGCGAACCAGTCAGTGGCCGCCATGGCCGGAGCCACGGGGACCAGGACGAGAGCCGCCACTGTCACAACTGAAAATTTGAATGACCACATGGCAGGGAAGGTAGACCCGCGAGCGTTCAAGTGACAAGAGTCATTTTCAGATGGGATTTTCCGGTACCCGGATCCGGCACTCAAGAAGCTGTGGTCAGTCGCGCGTTCTTGAGTTCCCAGTAGGCCCGCATCGAGGTGATCAGACCCTCGCCGTCGACGCGATAGACCACGATCAGATCGATCTCGGCACGGGTCCCGTCGGCGAAAGTGGTGGAAAAGGTTGCCTCCTGTGCCGAGGCATCACCGCAGGCGTGGGAGGTCCGGACCTCGACGTCGAACCGCGTCACCGGAGCGATTGCGACATCCCAGAAGTACTCGATCCCGGCCTGCCCATGGTGACCCTGTCCGGTCGGGTCGAAGAGTCCCGGCCCGACCGGGTCGTGGATCTCGCAGTCCTCGGCCCAGAGGGCCAGCCAACCTTGCTTGTTGCCGTCGATCGCGCAGCGGAGCGCGGCTTGGTGGGCGCGGCGGGCCGGGTGCGGTCCGTCGTTGCCCAGCCAGTCGATGGTGCCCCGCCCGTCTGTCATGGCCGGAGCCTACGGCGACGCGGTCAGTGCGTGATGTCGACGAACCGCGAGTAGTGGCCCTGGAACAGCACGGTGACGTCGCGGATCGGGCCGTTGCGGTGCTTGCCGACGATGATGTCCGCTTCGCCGGCGCGGGCCGACTCCTTCTCGTACATGTCTTCGCGGTGCACCAGCATGACGATGTCGGCGTCCTGCTCGAGGGAGCCGGACTCACGGAGGTCGGAGACCATCGGCTTCTTGTCGGCGCGCTGCTCCGAGCCTCGGTTGAGCTGGGCGAGCGCCACGATCGGGACCTCGAGCTCCTTGGCCAGGAGCTTGATCTGACGGGAGAACTCCGAGACCTCGACCTGCCGGGACTCGACCTTCTTGCCCGAGGTCATCAGCTGGATGTAGTCGATCACGATCAGCTTGAGGTCGTGGCGCTGCTTGAGCCGACGGGCCTTGGCCCGGATCTCCATCATCGTCATGTTGGGGCTGTCGTCGATGAACATCGGCGCGCTCGACACGTCACCCATCTTGCGGGCGAGTTTCGCCCAGTCCTCGTCGCTCATCCCACCGTTGCGGATGTGGCCGAGCGGGATCCGCGCCTCGGCACTGAGCAAGCGCATGGTGATCTCGGCCTTGCCCATCTCGAGGCTGAAGATGACGCTGGTCAGACCGTTGTGGATCGAAGCGGCTCGGCAGAAATCCAGACCCAGGGTCGACTTGCCGCTACCGGGACGCCCGGCGACGATCACCATCTGGCCGGCCTGGAGTCCGTTGGTCAGCTCGTCGAGGTCGGCGAGACCGGTCGGTACGCCGCGCAGCGAGCCGTCGTGGTTCGAGATCGCCTCGATCTCGTCGAGGGTCGCCTCCATGATCGCGTTGAGCGGGAGGTAGTCCTCGGTCGAGCGATTCTCGGTGATCGCGTAGATCTCGGCCTGGGCGCGGTCGACGGTGTCGTCGACCTGACCCTCGCCGGCGTACCCGAGCTGGGCGATCTTGGTGCCTGCGTCGACCAGTCGTCGCAGGATGGACTTCTCCCGGACGATCTCGGCGTAGTAGCCGGCGTTGGCGGCGATCGGGACGCTCGCCGAGAGCGTGTGCAGGTACGGAGCCCCACCGATCTTGGCCAGCTCGCCACGGCGGTTCAGCTCGGCCGAGACGGTGACCGGGTCCGCCGGTTCGCCGCGGGCATAGAGGTCGGTGATCGCGTCAAAGATGGTCTCGTGCGCGGGGCGGTAGAAATCGTGCGCCTTGGCGACCTCGAGGACGTCGGCGATCGCGTCCTTGGAGATGAGCATCGAACCGAGCACGCTCTGCTCGGCATCCAGGTCTTGGGGAGGCATCCGCCCGGCCCAGTGCTCCTGGTTGCCGTGCTCGCCGCCGTGACCCTGGAAAGCGCCGAAAGCGGGCGTCGGCTCCGAGCTGTCCTCGGGGTACGCGCCTGGGTACGGCGGGGCCTCGCCGATGCCGGCTGAGTCCGTCACGCTCATCGTTGCCTCCCCCTTCCCAGACCGCTGCGTACGACGCTAAGGACCCTCGCCGACACATTCCGCCGACGCCTTTCGGATGGCCGGACTGCGCGACACTAAGTCCTCTTGCGGTACTGACCAAGCCAGCAATCCACAGGCGTCTGTGGATAACCCTGTGGGCGGTGTGGAACACCCTCGAATTCCTGTGCACAGGGTGGTGACTCCACTGTGGACGACGAAAATCTTTTGCGCCACTGCAGAGCGCTGACCTGCGGTTCTACCCCTCAGGGACCTGTGGATAAAAGATTTCGGTCTGGTTTCCGTTCACCGTTTCGTCATCTGGGACTGGCCGGTAACTAAGTCGACAAATCTGTTGAGGGATTGCTTTACCCACAGGGATCGGCGGTTATCAACAGGTACACACCAGGGCATACCCTCGCGCCCATGACCGGCGCCCGCGTGGAAGACCGCGAGATCCTGCGCCTCGCCGTACCTGCATTCCTCGCCCTGATCGCCGAACCCCTGTTCCTGCTCACCGACTCCGCGATCGTCGGCCACCTGGGCACCCCCGAGCTCGCTGGTCTGGGAGTCGCCGGCGCGATCCTGACCACGCTGATCAGCCTGTGCATCTTCCTCGCTTACGGCACCACCGCCTCGGTGGCCCGACGGATCGGCGCTGGCGACGTCCGGGGTGCCCTGACCCAGGGCATCGACGGGATCTGGCTGGCCACCGGAATCGGAGTGGTCATGACGGCGGTCGGCCTGCTGGGCACCCCCCAGTTGGTCGCACTCTTCGGTGCCGGTGACGCGGTCGCCGAACAGGCCGAGCTCTATCTTCAGCTCGGCATCCTCGGTGCCGTGCCGCTGCTGGTGATGCTGGCAGCGACCGGGATCCTCCGCGGTCTCCAGGACACCCGGACCCCGCTCATCGTGGCCGTCCTGGGCAACCTCGCGAACGTGATCCTCAACCTCTGGCTGGTCTACGGCCTGGATCTGGGCATCCGCGGATCGGCTCTCGGCACCGTGCTCGCTCAGCTCGGCTCCGCTGCGGCGTTGCTCGTCGTCGTCACCCGAGCAGCCCGCCAGCACGACGCCGGGCTGCGACCCTCGGCCTCCGGCATCCGGCTGGCGGGCCGGGCCGGGATCCCGCTCCTGCTCCGCACCCTCACGCTACGGGCGAGCCTGCTGGTGATGACGTACGGCGCGGCCTCCCTCGGCGACGCGGACCTCGCCGCGATGCAGATCGCGATGACCGTCTGGACGTTCCTGGCTTTCGCTCTGGACGCGATCGCGATTGCCGCTCAGGCCATCACCGGGCGCTACCTCGGGGCCGGGGACCTCGAGGGGACACGGGCAATCACCCGGCGGATGCTCCGTTGGGGGATGTACGCCGGGATCGGCACCGGTCTCGGGCTCGCCGCGGCGGCGCCCTTCCTCGGTCCGCTGTTCACCCCGGACACCCAGGTGCAGGACCTGCTCGTCGGGGTGCTGCTGGTGGCGGCCCTGAGCCAACCCGTCGCGGGCGTGGTCTTCGTCCTCGACGGCGTCCTGATCGGCGCCGGCGACGGCCGCTACCTGGCATGGGCCGGGCTGATCGTTCTCGTGGCCTTCGCGCCGGCGGCCTGGTTGGCGATCACCTGGGGCGCCGGCCTGGTCTGGCTCTGGGTCGCGTTCGGGGTCGCGTTCATGGGCGGCCGGCTCGTCGTACTCTCCGCGCGGGAGCGGACCACGACGTGGATGACCGTAGGGTGACGCCGGAACATCTCGCGTAGGGAGGGAGAGAACGTGTCGCCGCTGCAGAAGATCGCGATGGGGCTGGTGATCGTCTACATCCCCGCGAGCTTCGAAATCTCGGGTGAGTGGTACGACGCCCTGCCGGACCCGCTCGGCTGGGTCCTGGTCCTTGCCGGGATGGCGGCGTTGCGCCGGCACCTCGACATCGACATCGCCTACTGGCTGGCCTGGGTGGCCCTGCTCGTGTCGATCCCCCTCTGGCTGCCGCAGGTCACCGACCTGCTCCCGTCGATCCCCGAGGACCTCACGACGCAGGCCGACCTCGACGAGGCGGTGAAGGCCGCCTCGATCGCTTGGTTCCTCGCGCTCCCGCAGTCAGCGATGGCGCTGATGCTGGTCCGGCGCATCGGCGAGGAAGGGGTCGCCCGGCGGCCCCGCGACGTATTCGTGGCCGGCCGGTTCGGTGTGCTGACCTGGGGCCTGATCGCGACCATCGTGTTGCCGCCGGTCGCTTACGGGGCCGACGTGGAGAACCTGATCAGCCCGACGCTGATCGGCATCGGCGTGGTCAATCTGGCTCTCATCTACTACTTGTTTCGGGTGCACCGGCGGGAGTGGCTCGGCGGACCGGGTGACCTCAAGTTCGCTGACCCGGCGTGAGATCGCGCTACAAGGCAGCGACCCGGCGTGAAATCGCGCTAGGTAGCGCGATTTCACGCCGGGTCGGCGTCTGCGGGTCAGGCGGAGACGACGTTGAGGTTGACCTGCGCCTCGACCTCGTCGTGAACCTTCACGGTCACGGTGTGAGCACCGAGCGACTTGATCGGGTTCGCAACCACGATCGTGCGCTTGTCGACCTCGCCACCGGCATCGGTGATCGCGGTCGCGATGTCGGCCGCGGTGACGGCGCCGAACAGGCGACCACCCTCGCCGGCGCGGACCTTGACCTGGAAGGTCGAGCCCTCGAGCTTGGCCTTCACCTCAGCGGCGTGGTCCGCATCGCGGACGGCGCGTGAGTCACGGGCCTTCTTGATCGACTCGATGGTCTTCTCGCCACCCTTGGTCCAGCGGATGCCGAACCCACGGGGGATCAGGTAGTTGCGGCCGTAACCGTCCTTGACCTCGACGACGTCGCCGGGGGCACCGAGACCGGTGACTTCCTGCGTCAGGATGAGCTTCATTTCTTCAACTCCCCTTTCTCAGCGAGCCGTGGACGTGTACGGAAGCAGTGCGACCTCGCGGGCGTTCTTGACCGCGATGGCAACGTCGCGCTGGTGCTGGACGCAGTTGCCGGTCACCCGGCGCGCGCGGATCTTGCCTCGGTCGGAGATGAACTTGCGCAGGAGGTTGGTGTCCTTGTAGTCGATACCGGACGCCTTGTCCTTGCAGAACTGGCAAACCTTCTTCTTCGGCTTGCGGATTACTGCCTTAGCCATTGTGGTGCTCCCTTTCAGTGAGCCCGGCTGTCAAAGCCGGAATGGTGGGCGGATGAATGGGTGAACTGGTGAATCGATGAATCGGTGCAGTGATCAGAACGGGGGCTCGTCGGAACCGCCGGGCACTGCCCACGGGTCCTGAGACGGCGGCTGTCCGCCACCGTTGCCCCCCTGCGGGGCGCCACCCTGCGGGGCGCCCTGCTGGCCACCCCAGGAGCCGCCACCCTGCGCGGGCGCAGCCGGAGCGGACTGGGAAGGCTGCGAGGCCCAGGGGTCGTTGCCGCCCCCGCCACCGCCGGAGAAGCCACCGCCGCCATCGCTGCGGGCAGCGCGGGTGACCTTGGCAGTCGCGTACTTCAGGCTCGGCCCGACTTCCTCGACGTCGAGCTCCATGACGGTGCGCTTCTCACCCTCACGGGTCTCGTACGAGCGCGCCTTCAGCCGACCCTGCGCAACGACCCGCATGCCCTTCTGGAGGGACTCGGCGACGTTCTCGGCCGCCTGCCGCCAGATCGAGCAGTTGAGGAACAGCGTGTCGCCGTCCTTCCACTCGTTGGACTGCTTGTCGAAGTTCCGCGGAGTCGACGCGATCGTGAAGTTCGCGACCGCTGCGCCCGACGGGGTGAACCGGAGTTCCGGGTCACCTGTCAGGTTGCCGACGACGGTGATGATGGTCTCGCCTGCCATGGGTTTCTCCCTGGGTTTCGTGCGCTAGATCTGCAGGCCGACGCTCAGTGAGCGTCGGGGCGCAGGACCTTAGTACGCAGCACCGACTCGTTCAGCGTGAGCTGGCGGTCGAGCTCCTTGACGGTGGCCGGCTCGGCCTGGAGCGTCACGACGGCGTAGATGCCTTCGGCGTTCTTGTTGATCTCGTAAGCGAGACGGCGACGACCCCAGACATCAACGTTGTCGATGACGCCTCCGTCATTGCGAACGACGTTGAGGTACGTGTCGAGCGACGGGGCAACCGTCCGCTCCTCGAGCTCTGGGTCGAGGATGACCATGAGTTCATAGTTACGCATAGCTGTTCTCCACCTCCTTCGGACTTGGCGGCCACGGCGTTTCCGTGACAGGAGGGCTAGCGTTGTCGCCCTCTCATCTGGAGAGCGCGACGGGCAAGGGTAACCGGAGCGGGGGGCGCGAAGCCAATCGTGGATCAGATGACGAGCACGGAGTACCAGGTGGTCAGGTTTGCGGCGTTCAGGTCCACATCCACCATCGTCGCCGAGATCCGGAGCGTGGTGCGCTTCGGGAACCCGACGAGCTTCACGCCGAAACGGCTGGTCGAGGTCGTGGTGAGCAGCCGGCCGCGCCGATCGACTTCCAGGTGCTGCCGACGAGGCGTTGTCCGGCCGACCTGACGCACCGGCCCGGGTTTGCGGCGCCACCTGGCCGGAGACGCTCGAGCCGGACTCGCCCGCAGCTCGGGGCAGGCCTCGGCAGCGCTGCGCTGCTGGCCGCGCGAAACCGTCGCAAGCCCCCTCCTAGGCTGGTCTCATGACCACGCAGATCGCCATCGGCGCCCACGTCGACCAGACCGACCCGATCGCCGAGGCCAAGGCCCGCGACAGCACGCTGGTGCAGTTCTTCCTGGGTGACCCGCAGAGCTACAAGGGCCCCGAGATCCGGTACGCCGGCGGCGCGGCCGGGCTCAGGGTCGACGCCGAAGCGGCCGGGATCGACCTCTACGTACACGCGCCGTACATCGTGAACGTCGCGACCACGAACAACCGGATCAGGATCCCGAGCCGCAAGCTCCTCCAGCAGCACATCGACGCCGCGGCCGAGATCGGTGCCAAGGGTCTGATCGTGCACGGTGGCCACGTGGAGAAGAGTGACGACGCGTCGGTGCTCCTGAAAGGCTTCGACAACTGGCGCAAGGCGATCGAGGCCAGCGACCTGAAGATCCCGCTGCTGCTGGAGAACACCGCCGGCGGCGAGAACGCGATGGCCCGGCACCTCGATCGGATCGCCTCGGTCTGGGCAGCGATCCAGCAAGCGGACGGCTCCGAGAACGTCGGCTTCTGCCTCGACACCTGCCACGCCTGGGCGGGCGGGATCAAGCTGACCGACGCGGTGGAGCAGATCTACGGCATCACCGGCCGGATCGACCTCGTGCACGCCAACGACAGCCGGGACGCCTTCGACTCCGGAGCCGACCGGCACACCAACTTCGGCAACGGCCAGCTCGATCCGGACGAGTTCGCGGGCGTCGTACGCGATGCTGGCGCGCCGGTGATCTGCGAGACGCCCGGGGGCGCCTCCGAGCACCAGGAGGATTTCGCATGGTTGCGCTCCCGCCTCTGAACGACCCCGCCAGTGGGTCGGTTGCCCGACCGGGGCGTCGCGGCCTGCTGCTCGGTGCAGCAGGCGTCGCTACCGCCACCCTCTTCGGCTGTGGTGCCGAGGAAACCGACCAGGGTGGGCCGAGCGGCGCTTCACGTGCGGTCGAACGCATCCGGTACGCCGAGGAGCACCCTGATCAGCACGGCTTCTTCGGCGCTCCCGGGACCGGGCCAGCGAAAGCGCTGATAGTCCTGATCCACGGCGGCTACTGGTTCCGAAACTTCGGCGCCGACCTGACCGACGACGCCGCGACCGATCTGCGTGGGCTGGGGTTCGCGACCTGGAACATCGAGTACCGGCGCATCGGCGGCCCCGACGGCGGCTACCCGAACACCTTCAGCGACGTCGCTGCCGCTGTGGACCACATCCCCCAGCTCCCGTTGGAGGAGAAGGTGCCGGTCGTCCTGGTCGGGCACTCTGCCGGCGGCCACCTCGCTGCGTGGGCCGCCTCCCGCACCGCGCTCACTCCCGGTGGGGCCAGCAAGGTGAAGATCGCCCGCACCTTCACGCTCTCCGGTGTCCTCGACCTGGTGAACGGGGAGCGGGAGAACCTCGGCAACGGAGCCGTGAGCCTGCTGATGGGTGGTAGCGCGGACCAGGTCCCGGACCGCTACGCGCTAGGCGACCCGACCCTGCTCCTTCCGGCGCAGTGCCCCGTGACCGTGATCCATGCGTCCGGCGACGACTTCGTGCCGATCAGCCAGAGCACCGCTTACGTCGACGCCGACAACGCAGCGGGCGGCGAGGCGGCCTTCGTCGAAGTCGCCGGCGACCACCTGGACATGGTCCAGCCGGGGTCCGAGTCGTGGACGGCCGTCCGCGACGGGTTGGCGCAGGAGTTCCCCGGCTGACGTCAGTGCGCGGACGGCTCGATGCCGAGCTTCGTACAGGCCCGCTCGTAGAGCGCCACGACCTCGCGACGGATCTCGGCGCGCTCGCTGATCGGCGCGCCGGGCCACGGGACGCGGACCTCCTCGGTAGCGCCGTCGACCGTGACCGACCACAGGCCGGCTTCCTGGTCGAGACCTGACATCACCGCGGAGATTGCCCCGGGACGCGCGAAGGCGCGCACGATCCGCACGCTGTCCTCGGCGTGGTCGTCGTTCATGTGCGCCAGTACGGCCGACACGACCTCGGGTGGGAAGGTGCTCATCTGGCGAATCGTAGCGAGCGGACTGCGTTCCGGATGCCCTGACCACCTAGGCTCGGTGCGTGCCGACCTCCAACGCTTCCGCTCCGATCACCGTCAGCACCATCGGCAGCGACGAGCACCTGGCATTCCTGCGAACGCGGTCCTCGGCGAGCTTCCTGCAGACGCCCGCCTGGGCCCAGGTCAAAAGCGAGTGGAAGGCGGAGTCGCTCGGCTGGACCCGCGACGGCGAGCTGATCGGCGCAGCCCTCGTTCTCTTCCGTCAGCTCCCCAAGGTCAAGCGATACCTGGCCTACCTCCCGGAGGGTCCGGTGATCGACTGGGACACCACCGACCTCGCAGCCTGGCTGGATCCGATGGCCGCACACCTCAAGGACAAGGGGGCTTTCGGAATCCGGATCGGTCCGCCGGTGATCACCCGGCGCTGGGACGCCGCGCAGATCAAGGAGGGCATCGCCGACGACGCGGTGACCACGCTCACAGCCCTGCCGCCCGCGGACCGGAGCCAGTCCGGTGCGGCCGTCGTCTCGCAGCTCCGCGAGCTGGGCTGGCAGTGCCAGTTCGTCGAAGGCGGATTCGCCGCCGGTCAGCCGCAGTACAACTTTCAGATCCCGCTGCACGACTCCGACTCTCCGCGCACCGAGGAGGCCGTGCTCGCGGGGATGAACCAGCTCTGGCGCCGCAACATCAAGAAGGCCACCAAGGCCGGTGTCGAGGTGACCGTCTCGGACGGCAGCGTCGAGGACCTCGCCGCGTTCCACGGGCTCTACACGCACACCGCTGAGCGCGACCACTTCACCCCACGGCCCCTGAGCTACTTCCGGACCATGTACGACGCCCTCTCGGCCGAGGAACCAGACCGGATCCGGTTGTACCTGGCCACCCACGAGGGCGACCTGGTCGCCGCCACGATCTGGATCCGGGTCGGCACCCACACCTGGTACTCCTACGGAGCCTCCTCGACCGAGAAGCGCGACGTCCGTGGCTCCAACGCGGTCCAGTGGCGGATGATCTGTGACGCGATCGCTGCCGGCGCCGAGGTCTACGACCTGCGTGGGATCACCGCGACGCTGTCCTCCGACGACCCGCACCTCGGCCTAATCCAGTTCAAGGTCGGCACCGGCGGCGAGGCCGTCGAGTACGTCGGGGAGTGGGACCTGCCGTTGAACCGAGCCATCTACGCCGGCTTCCAGCTGTACCTGAGGCGCAAGGGATGACGATCCGATGAGTCTGGTCCTCCACGTCGACGGCGACCGTTGGCGTGCCCATCTCCAGCAGGTCGCGGCCGACCGTCCCGGGCTGGTCCCGGTCCTCAAGGGCAACGGCTACGGCTTCGGGCTCTCCCGACTGGCCCGCAAGGCCGCCTGGCTCGGAGTCGACACGGTCGCCGTCGGCAGGTCGTACGAACTCGCGGACACCGCCACCCGTTTCGGCGGCGACCTCCTCGTCCTGACGCCGTGGCGCTCGTTCGACGTCGCCTTGCACGAAGGGGTAGATCCCGAACGGGTCATCCGCACCGTCGGCCGACTCGAGGACCTGGCCGCCCTGATCGAGCAGCCCGGGAGCCCCCGCATCGTCCTGGAGCGGCTCACGTCGATGAAGCGGCACGGCTTCACCGCCCGCGGACTGCGCGAGGCCGTCGCTCTGGTCCGCGAGCGTGGCGGCGTTCGCATCGAGGGTGCCTCGCTGCACTTCCCGCTCGCACCTTCGGCCGGCAACGGGGCCGAGGCCGCACGGTTGATGACCGACCTGGTCGCCGCCGGCCTCCTCGAGAAGGTGGGGTCCGGTCGTACGGTCTGGGTCTCGCACCTCACCTGCGCCGAGGTCGCCGAGCTGTCGCGGCACTATCCCGAGATCGAGTTCCGGCAACGGATCGGCACCGAGCTGTGGCTCGGCGACCGAGGAGCGCTCCAGGTCCGTGCGCACGTGCTCGACAGCCATCCGGTCGAGCGCGGCGAGACCTTCGGTTATCGCGGCAGGACGCTGACACGCACCGGCACCGTGCTGATCGTGTCGGGCGGCACCGCCCACGGCATCGGCCTGGAGGCGCCGACCGGCGAGAGCGGCGCTCGGGCCCGGGCGCGCTCGCTGGCCCGGGGCGGGTTGGACGCGGTCGGACTGGCGCGGTCGCCGTACACGGTGGACGGCAAGAGCCGGTACTTCGCCGAGCCCCCGCACATGCAGGCCTCGATGCTGTTCCTGCCCTCAGGCGTCGCGGTGCCCGAGATCGGCGAGACGGTCGAGGTCACGGTCCGGTTCACGGCCACGAACGTCGACGAGGTCGTCATCAGCTGAACCCGCCCTGTCCAGCGCAACCGGCTCCGGAGGAGCGGTCCAGATGTCGCGGACGATCAGTGCGACCAGGTAGAGCTCACCGAGCACCCGGATGACGATGGCAGCCTGGTACGCCGTGGGGTTGGTGCCTGCCGACGGCTCCAACCAGCCGCCGAGGTAGAGCCAGACCGACCCGAAGTACACGAGCTCGCAGGCCTGCCAGATCAGCAGGTCCCGCCAGCGCGGTCGGGCGAGGACCGCGAGCGGCAGCAGCCAGAGCACGTACTGCGGCGAGTAGACCTTGTTGAGGATCAGGAACGCGGCAACCACGAGGAAGGCGATCTGCGCGACCTGCGGACGTCGCTCGGCCGCGAGACCGAGGAAGAAGATGCCCGCGCAGGCGAAGGCGAACCCGGCGCCGGAGACCACGTTGATGCCGTGCGCACTGGTATGCACGCCGCGTTGCTCCAGGACCAGCCAGAGCGAACCCAGATCGGCGGCACGGTCGGAGTTGAAGGTCCAGAAGACCTTCCAGGCGCCGAGGTTCCCGAGGATGGCCGGCACGTTCACCACGATCCAGGCGAAGGTCCCGGTCGCGATGCTCAGTGCCACCAGGTATGCCTGTTTGCGGCGGATCGCATCGATCAGGAACGCGCCGAGCAAGAAGATCGGGTAGAGCTTGGTCGCAAAACCGAGGCCGACCAAGACCCCGGCCAGGAGCGGTCGGTCCCGTGACCAGGCCCAGAGCGCCCCGGCGGTGAAGAGCACGGCGAGCAAGTCCCAGTTCACCAACCCACCGACCAGCAGCACCGGGGAGGCCGCGAACGCCATCGCGTCCCAGGGACGTCCTGGGCTGGCCCCGGAGAGGAAGAAGACCGCACCGAGCCCGCAGAGCATCAGCAGGAACGCCGTGATCAGGAAGTAGGTGTTGACCTCCCTCGCCATCCCCGGCAGGCCCCAGAGCCCGTCCACCGGGGTCTGCGCCCGGATCTCCTGGGCGGGACCGGACGGCACCAGCGCGGTGAGTTTCGAGGCCGCCCAGGCGAAGTACGAGATCAGGACCGGGTACTCCATCGGCTGGTACCGCGGAGCCGGCACGGCAGACTCGAGCGCGCCGGACCCGGGCTCGCCGGGTACCGACGCGCCGAGCTCGGAGGCGCCGTAGCGAAGCGCGTCGTCGGCGTACGGCCAACGCTGCTCGGCGAAGCCGCGCCCGGTGTAGAGGTAGGGCACATCGGAGTAGCACATGCTTCGGTACCGAACGTCGTTGTCGGACCAGTTAGTCGCCCCGCACGGGTACTTCTGCACTAGACCGAGCGCGAAAACGACGGTGAAGACCGCCAGCAGCACCCGGACCGGCGTCCACCAGGAGTGCGGACGGTACCGGCGACCCGGGGGACCCCCGACGAGCTCACTGAGCCCGGTGACGACCGGATCGACGCGGGACGGTTCGTTCACTAAGGGGCACAGGTGGGCTGCAGGGAGCCGCCGCAGGTCGGGACCGGAGTCGGAGTCGGTGCCACCGTCGGCGCCTGGGTCGGCGCCTGAGTCGGGGTCGGGGCCTGGGTCGGCGTCGGGGCCTGGGTCGGGGCCTGGGTCGGGGTCGGCGTGAAGGTCCTCACCGGAGCCGGCGGCGGCGGCGGGGGCGGCTCGTGACCGTTCTCCGGTGCGTTGCCGTCGAGGAACGCGGGCGGCGGGAACTGGACGACCTCGACGCCCTCCATCAGGCGTTTCATCAGCGCAGCCCAGGTCCGTGCCGGGAAGTCACCGCCGTAGAAGGTCGGCAGGAAGTCCTGGAGCGGCTGGACACCCTTGCCCCGGACGTACATGACAGCGGTGGAGACCTGTGGGGTGAAGCCGACGAACCAGGACGAGACGACGTCGCCGTCGTCGTTGGTCGCGGTGCCGGTCTTGCCAGCTGCCGGACGGTCGATCTTGCCGTTGCGGCTGCCGGTTCCCCGCTCGATCACCTTCTGCAGCGCGTAGCTGGTGTCGGCGGCAACCTCCTTGGAGATCGCCCGCTTGCCTTCCTTCGGCGCGCTGTAGAGCACCTCGCCGTCGGTGGCGCGGAGCACCTTGCTGACCACGTGCAGGTCGTTGCGGACGCCACCGTTGGCGATGGTCGCGTACGCCGACGCCATCGAGATCGGGCTGATCGTCGCGGAGCCGAGCGCGACGCCCGAGTTAGCGTCGAGGCCCGGTGCGTCTTTCGGGATGCCCAGCGAGGTGGCCATGTTGACGATCTTCTTCGGACCGTTCTCCATGGCCTGGGTCATGTCGATGAACGCGGTGTTGACCGACTTCTCGGTCGCCTGGAGCAGGCTGATCCGGGAGCCGTAGCTCTCGCCGCGGCCTTCACCCTGGTTGTTGAACTCCAGTCCGCTCGGGAACCGGTACGGCGAGTTGCCATCGAAGGTGTCCTTCAGGCTGAAGCCGTCCTTGAGACCGGCAGCGACCGCGAAGGTCTTGAAGGTCGAGCCCGGCGAGCCGCCGAGGGTGGACCAGTTGAGCTGGCTCTGCAGGTAGTCCTGCCCGCCGTAGAAACCGAGCAACCCGCCCGTCTTCACATCGACCGACGCGGTCGCGACGTGCAGGTTCTTGTCGCTGAGCCCTGCGGGACGCTCCTCGGCCACGGCCGCCTTGGACTTGCGCATGGCCTCGCTGGTGAAGGTGGTGACGACCCGGAGTCCACCTGCCTGGATCTCGGCGTCGTCGAAGCCGAGCCGGAGCAGTTCATTGTTGACCAGCTTGAGCATGAAGCCCTTCTGGCCGCCGTACAGGTTCCGCTCGGTCTGCTTCTTGACCTCGGGCAGCTTGCCGGCAATCCGGGCTCCCTCGCTCTCGGTCAGAGCGCCGGTCTCGACCATGCTGCCGACCACGTAGTCGTAACGGTCGAGCAGCGCCGCCCGGGAGGCTTTGCTCCGGTCAGGACTCAGGTAGCTCGGCGAGTTCAGGACCGCTGCCAGCATGGCCGCCTGGGATGCCTTCAGCTTCTTTGCGGGGATCCCGAAGAAGGCGTTCGCGGCGGCTTGGACGCCGTACGCACCGCGCCCGAAGTAGATGGTGTTGAGGTAACCCTCGAGGATCTGCGCCTTCGACTGCTGCTGCTGGATCTTCAGCGACAGAAAGGCTTCCTTCACCTTGCGCTTGAGGGTCCGCACCTGGGTCAGGTAGAGGATCTTCACGTACTGCTGGGTGATGGTCGAGGCACCCTGGGTCGAGTTTCCCTTCGCGTTGGAGAACGCGGCGCGGAGGATGCCCTTGGGATCAATGCCCTTGTTCGTGTAGAACGACCGGTCCTCGGCAGCAACGACGGCGTCGCGCATCACCGCGGGCATCTCGGCGAGCGGGATCGACTCCCGGTTCTGCGTTGCGAACTGGCCGATCTTCGTCGACCCGCCGGCGTAGTAGACGTTCGTGGCCTGGGCCTGGAACGCGGAGTTCGGGTCCGGGATATCGGTCGAACGGTAGGCGAAGTAGAAGACCGAGACCATCAGGAGGGTGGCGACGACACCGCCGATGAGCAGGTAGCGCAAGTACTTGCGGAACTGCTCTTTGCGGGTCGGCTTCTGCCTGCTCTTCGCCCGGTTGCCGCCGCGTCCGTTCGTCGATCCGGTGCGTTTGGAGCCGTCGGTCGGACGCGGTTTCGGGGTGCTGCCACTCACGGTTTCGGACTCCAGGGAAGGTCGGTTGGGTCAGGGCTGTGCGGGTCGAGCGTACGGGGTCGGGCCAGTCATACCCAGTTTCGGCGATCTCGGACACGGGGGCACGGCCTGCGTCGGGCCTCGGAACGATCCCCGCCCCTGGTGAGCCTCGCGACAGATGAACCCCGGATGAATTGGATCTTCGATATATCGATGCGATAGGTTGCTTCGATACGCCAGCTCGATATGACCTAGCGATATGAATGAGCGATCTAGCCGGGCGCTACCCACCGGTGCCCGTACCCAGCCAGCAGATGACGAGAGGCCAGGCGAGATGCCGAGCAAGGGCGCGACCCTCGAGCTTGCAGTACTGGGGCTCCTCCAGGAGTCCCCGCTGCACGGCTACGAGCTCCGCAAGCGCCTGAACCTGCTCCTCGGCTGGACGCGGCTGCTCTCCTATGGATCCCTGTACCCCGCCCTGAAGCGGATGCTCCGCTCCGGCTGGGTGACCGAGGTTGTCGCGACCTCCGCCACCATCTCGCGCCGTCAGCGGATCGTGTACCAGATCACCCCGGCGGGCACCGACTACTTCGCTTCGGAGATCACCGACGCCGGCCCGGCCGCGTGGGAGGACGAGAACTTCAGCATGCGGTTCGCGTTCTTCTCGCGCACCGATGCTGCCGTACGCCTCCGGATCCTGGAAGGCCGCCGGTCGCGCCTCCAGGAGCGGCTTGACCGGGCCCGGGCTCTCAGTAGCGGCTCGGACCGCTACCAGACCGAACTCCGTCGGCACGCTGCCGAGTCCGTCGAGCGCGAAGTGCGCTGGCTGACCGACCTGATCGAGGCCGAGCGCTCCAGCCAGGACCGCTCCGGCTCACGCAAAACCGCTGCACCAGCACCCAGCACAGACCACACCACCGAAATCAGTTGAGCACCACACAAGCAGAGGAGAAGCCATGGCGAAGGTTCGCGTAGGCATCGTGGGAGTTGGCAACTGCGCCACCTCCCTTATTCAGGGCGTCGAGTACTACAAGAACGCCGACCCGAACGCCGCCGTTCCGGGCTTGATGCACGTCATGTTCGGCGACTACCACGTCAATGACGTGGAGTTCGTCGCGGCGTTCGACGTCGATGCCAAGAAGGTTGGCTTCGACCTCTCTGACGCGATCAACAACTCGGAGAACAACACGATCCGCATCTGCGACGTGCCGCCGACCGGCATCAACGTCCTGCGCGGTCCAACCCTCGACGGCCTCGGCAAGTACTACCTCGAGACCATCGAGGTCTCCGACGCCGAGCCTGTCGACGTCGTCCAGGCGCTGAAGGATGCAGCCGTCGACGTGCTCGTCTCCTACCTGCCGGTGGGCTCCGAGAACGCCGACAAGTTCTACGCGCAGTGCGCGATCGACGCAGGCGTGGCCTTCGTCAACGCGCTGCCGGTCTTCATCGCCTCCGACCCGGTCTGGGCCAAGAAGTTCGAGGACGCGGGCGTCCCGATCATCGGCGACGACATCAAGTCCCAGGTCGGCGCGACCATCACGCACCGCGTGATGGCGAAGCTGTTCGAGGACCGCGGCGTGGCGCTCGACCGCACCTACCAGCTCAATGTCGGCGGCAACATGGACTTCAAGAACATGCTCGAACGCCGCCGTCTCGAGTCGAAGAAGATCTCCAAGACACAGTCCGTCACCAGCAACATCGATGCCCAGCTCAACTCTCGGGATGTGCACATCGGGCCGAGTGACCACATCCCGTGGCTGGATGATCGCAAGCTCGCTTTCGTGCGACTCGAGGGTCACGGTTTCGGCAATGCCCCCACCTCGCTCGAATACAAGCTCGAGGTGTGGGACTCGCCCAACTCCGCCGGGGTCGTGATCGACGCCATCCGCGCCGCCAAGATCGCCCTCGATGCCGGACTCGGCGGCCCGGTCGAGGCGGCATCCGCGTACTTCATGAAGAGCCCGGCGAGGCAGTATTCCGATCCTGTGGCCCGTGAGCTGCTCGAGCAGTTCATCCGCGACCACGGCTAGAGCGTGTCTCCTTTCCGCGGCGTATGTTCCTGTGCGACAGGTGTGTGCCGACAGGTGTGTGCCGACTCGAGTAGGCACAGACCTGTCGGAGGGGAACATTCACCGCGGTGCGGAGGCGCCATCACCACTTGACCGGTGGTCGAGGAGGTCGTTCGGCGACCGTATCGAGACAAACCGCCCCACAGGTTGGGAGACACACCCTAGGCCCGCCCGGCCCGCCCGCCCCGCCGCACA
Source organism: Marmoricola sp. (assembly GCA_046598915.1). Lineage (GTDB taxonomy): Bacteria > Actinomycetota > Actinomycetes > Propionibacteriales > Nocardioidaceae > Marmoricola. Next base: position 51,720 of record JBKJHO010000062.1, read on the forward strand.
CACTTCCGCCCCACTCGCGCGCCCGCCCCGCCCCACGCCCGCCCGCCTCTCGAGATGCCACTTTCTGTTGCTCTCA
>JBKJHO010000009.1:0-43210 GCA_046598915.1 Marmoricola sp.
GACGCGCTAGCTTGAGGTGCTAGTGTCCTTTAACGGACGTGGGGGTTCAAGTCCCCCCTCGGACACCACGAGTTCTTCGGAAAACCCCAGGTCAGAGGCCTGGGGTTCTTTCGTTCCCGGTTGCCGGGACCACCACTGATCAGCGAGGACTCATGGCCAGGAACAAGCCCACCGCACCGGCAGACGCGAAGCGACGTGCCCGGATCGGCCGACAGGTCGGCGACATCGTCAACGAGATCGTGCTGGCTACCGCGGACGAGGACGTGGAGCTCGCGATCGACAAGCTGCACGCCCGTCTGCAGCGGGTCAGCGGTACCGACTTCGACCGCGCCTGGGCGAAGCGAGCAGTCGAGACGATGCGGCGCGGCGACGTCTTCAAGATCGTCATCAAGTAGCAGCAGCGAGATCCCCGCCCGCGCTCCCCGTCGTCCAGCTCACCGGCGACAACGTGTCGGGGAGGTACGAGCAGTAGGTGCCGGTCTTCACCGATCGCTCCAGGTGCCCGGCCACCACCGGACTGGCGGACTCCAAGCGCTGCAGCGCGTAGCGCAGTGACCGGGCCACACTCGTCCGGGCGCGTTCCGCGGTGCTGCCTGTCGTACGGACCCGTCCGGCCAGACCGAGGGCGCTGCTCAGGGCGGCAACCAGGTAGTCCCGATCCCGTTCCGCGAGCTCTTGTCGGACCAGGTCGTTGAACTCGCGGGCCTCGTCGATGTCGGCTTCCACGTCAGCCAGCTGGCGGCGGTAGGCCTCGCGGGCCTCGTCGTCCAGGACAGGGATCCCTGCCTGCGCCGGTACGTGCTGGCGCTCCTCGGAGTCGCCCTGCTCCAACGCCACCAGCTCGAGAACGTGGAACTCCCGTCCGGGATCAGCGAGCAGACGTTCCAGGTAGCGGAAGCCCTTCAGGTCGGGGACCATCGAGGCCGAATCCCCGAACCGGACGGTCCGGAGCCCGTCCTTGACCAGGAACGCGCCAGTGACCCCGACCGGGCGAACCCCGCTCTCGGCGGTGGTCCCCTGGTCCAGCAACGCCGTGATCTCCTCCACCCGACCTACGGCACCGAACCCAGCGAACATCTGGCGCGAGGTCGCCCACTCGGTCCGGGCAAGGTCTGCAGCGCCCGACGCCGCATGAACCTGCGCGAGCACCATCCGCGCCGACGCCGATTCGTACGGCGCCCCGAGATCGGCCCAGAGGGAAAGAGCCTGCTGCGCCAGTACCCGCGCAGAGTCGAGGGCCCCGGAGAGGAGTTCCGCACGCGCCCGGGTAACCGTAGCCATCGCCGTCAACGACCGGCTCGGGAACCGGCCCGCGATCTGCACGAGGCGGTCAGCAGCGGCCGCACAGGTCGCAGCATCGGAGGCGGCCAGGGCGATCTCCCCCTGCGCGTGCAACATCGGTGCCAGCCGCAGCTCGCCGAACGGCGGGCGTTCCTTCCACGGAATGTCCAACGGATGCGCGATCGCCTCGGCGATCAACTGGGCCGCGATCTCCGTCCGCCCACGCGCCAGATGGGTGAGCGCCAGCCCCGGCTGCGGGCACCAGGCGTGCGCGGTGGCCTCCTCGAACGCCTCCTCGGCGCCGCTCAGGTCGCCGCGTCGCAGCCGGATCGCTCCGAGCTCGACCAGGGGCCACCCGTACTCCCGCCGCATCCACGGCCGCAGATCGGCGCACGCCCCGAGTGCCTCGGCCTCCGCCTCGTCCATCGGGCCGGAAATGCTCAGGAGTTCCGCCCGGTGCACGCGGCACCGGCCGTGCAGGCCGCCGAAGCCGGACTCCTGGCTCCAGGCATGCATAACGTCGGTCCACTCCTTGGCGAGGTCGTGCATGGCAAGACCCTGGGCGGCGCAGACGACCTCGCAGAGCATCATTCCGGTGACCAGTTCACTGGCATCGCCGGCCATCAGCCGGGCCCCGACCTCGTCGAGCAGGGCCAGGCCGACGGCGAGGTCGCCGTTCAACAGGGTCAGCCGAGCGGTGCAGGTCTGACCGATCACCGAAGCATCGGCCTGGTCGTAGCGATCGCCGAGCTCGAGGGCTTGCGCGGCAAATGCGGCCGCCGCTTCCACGTCACCGGAGAAGAGCCGCTCATAGCTGTGGATGGCAGCGAGCATTGCGTGCAACGGCACCTCGCCCAGGGGTTCCAGCATGCGCTCGGAACGCCGCAACCATCCGCGCACCGGTGCCAGCAGCCCGGTGTCGATGAGCAGGTGGGTCGCCACCATTACCGCAGCCTGGGCCGCGCCGGGCACGTCGCCGGACCCTAGGCGCAAGGTGTGCACTTGCTCCCAGGTCGCGATCGCACCTTCGAGGTCACCGGCCACATACGCCGCTTGCGCACGCTCCTCCAGACCGTCCGGGACAGTCGGGGAGGCGGCCACTGTCGCATTGTGACACGCGTTGTCACGCCTTTGGAGATGTCAGCACCTCCCAGAATGCAGGACCGGAAGGAACCGTCATGCACCTCTTCAAGAATGACATCCCTGTTCGACTCGCTGTCCCCGGCGCGACCGCACGTCAGCTCCCAGGTTTCGGCGAGCCTGAGGGCACCTTCGGGGTCGAGTACTTCTCGCTGGCCACGGGTACTGACATGGCTCCCCTGCTGGTCGGTCTCGAGGACGACGCCTGCCACGCGGAGCACTGGGGCTACCTGATCAGCGGCCGGATCGTGATCACCTACCTCGACGACAGCACCGAGCGGGTCACCGGGGGCGAGGTCTTCTACTGGCCGGCAGGGCACAGCGTGCTGGTCGAGGACGACGCCGAGCTGATCATGTTCAGCCCCCAGGCCGAGCACGGCAAGGTCCTGGACCACATCAGTCGGAAGGTAGCGGCGATGGCCTGAGGCCTGCCGCCTCGTCCGACTCCTGGAGGGGGACGGCATGTCGGCCCGCGGGCGCTGTCCAGGACGCCCGGGAGCGCCTCAGACGCGGACGCCGTGCTTCCACAACCAGGTGACCGGGTCCACTGGCCCATCGGACCGCGGGCGGATCTCCAGGTGCAGATGCGGTCCGGTGACGTTGCCGGTCGAGCCGACGTTGCCGATTTGCTGGCCCACCTGCACCCGGGCCCCGACAGCGACGGTGATCGAGCTCTGGTGGCAGTACCAGAGCTCGGTACCGTCGCTCAGGCGTACGACGGTCCGCTCGCCGTAGCGGCCGTCGTACCCCGTGCGGGTGACCACGCCGGTACCGATGCTGCGGATCGGCGTACCGGAAGGCGCGGCCAGGTCCAGCCCGGTGTGCACGCTTCGCCAGTGCCGGCTGGTGTCCCCGAAACGACCGGTGAGGCGGTATCCCCGGACCGGGACCACCCAGCGCACCGGCGCCGGCTCGAAGTCCGTGCCAGCCGCGACCTGGTACGCCGGGGGCACTGCCGCGGCGTGCGCAGGGCCGGTCGATCCCGGAAGGTTCACCACCACGGCCACGAGCGACCAGACGACGAGACGTTGCAGCACGACGGGCCTCTTCCTTCCGAACAGTCACCAGTGCTTGCTTTTGCAAGCACCGGTGACTAGTGAGGCAGATACCGCCGCGCCCAGGCAAAACCAGGGGTGATCGCGGTCACCAGGTCGACGAGATCCCCCGCTTGGTCGGAGAGCCAGATCACACCCCGAACACAGCCCGTCGAGCCGCTAGATTGATTCGGTCAGCATCTCGAACCAACCCGGAGGCACCCATGTCCAGCCTGAGGAACAAGGTCGTCCTGATCACCGGCGGAGCCCGGGGCATCGGGGCCGCGACCGCGCGCCGCATCGCCTCCCAGGGCGGCAAACTGATCCTGACCGACGTCGACCAGGAGCCCCTCGAGGCGCTGGCGGCCGAGCTCGGCGCCGACACCGTCCTCGCGGTCGTCGCCGACGTCACCGACCTTGCGTCGATGGAGGCGGCTGTCGCGGCCGGGATCGAGAAATTCGGCGGGATCGACGTGGCACTCGCCAATGCCGGCATCGCCAGCTACGGGTCGGTCCTCGGTGTCGACCCGGCCACCTTCCGCCGGGTCCTGGACATCAACATCCTCGGCGTTTTCCACACCGTCCGCGCCGCACTCCCGGCGCTGATCGAGCGGAACGGCTACATCCTGATCGTCTCGTCGCTCGCCGCCTTCGCCCCGGCACCTGGGTTGGCGGCCTACAACGCGAGCAAGGCGGGGGTCGAGCACTTCGGGAACGCGCTGCGCCTCGAGGTCCACCACCAGGGCGTCGACGTCGGCATCGCACACATGTCCTGGATCGACACTCCGTTGGTCCAGGACGCGAGAAAGGACCTGAAAGCGTTCGACGAGATGCTCACCAAGCTTCCCCCGCCGTTGAACAGGACCACCACGGTCGAGGCGTGCGTGGACGCCTTCGTGAAGGGCATCGCTGCTCGGAAGCGTCGCGTCTACGTCCCGGGCTGGGTCGGTCTGATCCGGGCCCGCCGCAACCTGATCACCTCGCCGACGGGAGATCGGAGCACCCTCAAGCACGTGCCGCGGCTGCTGCCGATGATGGACGAAGAGGTCCGCCAGCTGGGCCGCTCGACGAGCGCGCGCAACCAGTAGGGGTTTCGATCAGGCTCAACCCAGCGGTGTCAGCCTGACGCCAGGGTGGTCAGCTCGCCATGAACAGGATGGCCTCGCGGTCGTACTCGCGACCTTCGTGCTCGGCCTTCAGGTGCGCCTGGACGTTTTCGACGAGCTCGTCCTCGGTGGAGCCGGTGATGTACTCACCACAGGGGCAGTTGAGTCGGGTCTTCATGAGGACGAGCCTAACCGCTCCAGCATCCAGCCACCCAGGACCTTGGCACTCGCGTCCACCAGGCTTGGCCAGTCGAAGGCACTCTCGTCGGCGCCGTCGGACACGTGTTTGACGAGCTCCAGGTTCACGTCGAGCCGGCGGCAGGCAAGGGCGACGCCGTACGACTCCATGTCGACCAGCTCGGCCCGGTCGGCCAGCGCCGAACGGATCGCCGGGTCGGTGACAAAGACGTCGCCGGAGGCGATCACTGTGCCGTCTCCGGTAGGCAATTCGATCCACTCCTCCGGGTCATGGCCCAGCGCCCGGACCGCGTCCGCGCTGATGTCGTGGTTCAGGACGACGCTCGGGCGGTAGAGGCCGGAGTACTCGTCGCGCAGCGCACCGGCGGTTCCGATGTTCAGCACGGTCAGGTCGGTGGTGTCGCCGTAGGCGAGCAGGGCACGGGTGGTCTCGATGGCGGCCGGGGTCTTGCCCATGCCCGTGATGACCAGGGGGACTCCCTCGGGTACGTACGCCGCCTCCGAGCGGGTGGCCGCGACGACCAGGAAGCCCATCACCAACCGCCCGGGAGCGGACGCCCCTCGGCGTACCCGGCGGCGGACTGGAGACCGATCACGGCGCGTTCCGAGAACTCGGCCAGGTCGTGCGCACCGGCGTACGTACAGGCGGACCGGACCCCGGAGCAGATCTCATCGATCAGATCCTCGACACCCGGGCGGACCGGGTCCAGGAACATCCGCGAGGAGGAGATCCCCTCCTCGTACAGGGCCTTGCGAGAGCGTTCGAAGGCATCGTCGCTGGCGGTTCTGTTCGCGACCGCGCGGGCCGAGGCCATCCCGAAGCTCTCCTTGTACGCGCGGCCGTCGGCGCTGCGCTGGAGGTCGCCGGGCGACTCATAGGTGCCGGCGAACCAGGACCCGATCATCACCTGGGACGCCCCGGCCGCGAGCGCGAGGGCGACATCGCGGGGGTGCCGCACTCCCCCGTCCGCCCAGACGTGCTTGCCGTGCTCGCGGGCGGCTTCGACGCACTCCAGGACAGCACTGAACTGGGGGCGGCCGACTCCGGTCATCATCCGCGTCGTGCACATCGCACCCGGACCCACGCCTACCTTGATGATGTCGGCGCCGGCGTCGACGAGGTCGTGGACGCCCTCCGCGGCGACGACGTTGCCGGCTACCACCGGAAGTGTGTGCTGAACGCTCCGTACGGCGCGCAACGCGTCGATCATCCTGTCCTGGTGCCCGTGCGCGGTGTCCACGACGAGCGTGTCGACACCGATCTCGATCAGCCGCTCGGTCTTCGCGGCGACGTCACCGTTGACCCCGATCGCCGCGGCGACCCGGAGCCTGCCCCGGCCATCGAGAGCCGGGCCGTAGATCGTCGAGCGGAGCGCGCCCGTCCGGGTCAGCAGGCCCACCAGGTTGCCGCTGGCATCGACCACCGGAGCCAGGCGGTGACGTGTGGCGGCGAGCCTGTCGAACGCGAGGCGCGGCTCGACGTCGTCGGTGAGGGTGACCATGTCGGTGGTCATCACCTGGCCGAGCTGAGTGAACCGGTCGACACCCTGGCAGTCCGCCTCGGTGACGATGCCGACCGGACGCCCGTCCTCCACAACGATCGCCGCGCGGTGCGCGCGCTTGGGGAGAAGCCCGAACGCGTCGCTGACGGTCTCGTGCGGGGCAAGCGTGATCGCGGTCTCGAAGACCGGGTGCCGCGTCTTCAACCAGGAGACCACCTCCGCGACCACGTCGAGCGGGATGTCCTGCGGGAGTACCGCCAGTCCCCCGCGGCGGGCCATCGTCTCGGCCATCCGGCGTCCGGAGACCGCGGTCATGTTCGCGACCACCAGCGGGATCGTCGTACCGGTGCCGTCCGCAGCGGACAGGTCGACGTCGTACCGGGACGAGACCGCGGAGCGTCGCGGCACCATGAAGACGTCGTCGTAGGTCAGGTCGTGGGCGGGCTTCGTGTCATGGAGGAATCGCACGACGCGAATCTACCGCCGTAGCGTGCCGGACCAACGAACGCCGAAGGGCGCCCCGACCGTGGTCGGAGCGCCCTGACGACGAAACGTCAGCGAGCTACTTGAGCTCGGCCGAGGTGAGGCCGAGGACCCGGCGGGCCACGATGAGCTGCTGGATCTGCTGGGTGCCCTCGAAGATGTCGAGGATCTTGGAGTCACGGCCCCACTTCTCGAGCAGGTCGGTCTCGGAGTAGCCCAGCGTTCCGGCGAGCTCGACGCAACGCAGGGTGACGTCGCTGCCCATCCGGCCGGCCTTGGCCTTCGCCATCGAGGCCTCCATCGAGTTCGGCTTGCGGTTGTCCGCCATCCACGCCGACTGCAGGGTCAGCAGGTACGCCGCCTCCCAGTCCGCTTCGAGCTGGAGGAACGTGGCCGCAGCGGCAGACTGGCTCAACGCCGGACGGTCGTAGTCGACCTCGATGCCGGCCTGCTTCAGGATGTCGCGGGTCAGGTCGAGGGAGGCTCGAGCACAGCCGACAGCCATGGCGGCCACCAGCGGACGGGTGTTGTCGAACGTCGCCATCGCACCGGCGAAGCCGCCCTTGAGGTCGATCTCCGGCGTACCGAGGATGTTCTCGGCCGGGACCCGGCAGTCGGTGAACATGATCACCGCGGTGTCGGAGGCGCGGATGCCGAGCTTGTGCTCGAGCCGCTCGACCTTCATCCCCGGCGTGCCCTTCTGGACCACGAAGGACTTGATCGCAGCTCGGCCGAGACTCTTGTCCAACGTCGCCCACACCACGACGCTGTCGGCGCGCTCGCCTGCGGTGACGAAGATCTTCTCGCCGTTGAGGATGTACTCGTCGCCATCCTTGACCGCGGTGGTGGAGATGGCGGCCGAGTCCGAGCCGAAGGACGGCTCGGTGATCGCCATTGCGGCCCAGGTGGGCCCGAAGCGGGCAAGCTGCTCGTCGGTCGCGACCGAGGCGATCGCCGAGTTGCCGAGACCTTGACGGGGCATCGAGAGCAGCAGGCCCACGTCGCCCCAGCACATCTCCAGGACGGAGAGGACAGACGCGAGGTTGGCGCCGTTCTTGTTGGCCTTGTCGCTGTCCCCGTTCTCGTCCCGACGCACCCCGGCTGCACCGGCACCTTCGGAGGCACCGGAGTCGGCGAGCCCGTCGATCATCGCGGCGAGCATGTCGAGTTCCTTGGGGTACTCGTGCTCGGCCTCGTCGTACTTACGGGAGATCGGGCGCAGCATGTTCATCGCGACCTGGTGGGCCTGGTCGATGAGCGGGCGGATCTTCTTGGGAGTTTCGAGATTGATCATGATGTTCTCCGGTCGAGGCGTGAGCCTCAGACCAGGACCGCTCCTTCCATGAGGCCGATGGCGCGCAAGTCGCGGTACCACCGCTCGACCGGGTGCTCCTTGACGAAGCCGTGGCCACCGAGCAGCTGGACGCCGTCGTTGCCGATGGTCATCCCTCGCTCCGAGCACAGGTGCCGTGCCAACGCGATCTCTCGCGAAGCGTCCTTGCCCTGGGCGACCCGGCCGGCGGCCTTGTAGGTCACCAGGCGCATGCCCTGGAGCTCGATGGCGATGTTGGCCACCATGAAGGCGACCGACTGCCGGTGCGCGATTGGCTCACCGAACGCGTGCCGCTCCTTGACGTACGGCGTGACGTAGTCGAGCACTGCCTGCGCCGTACCGACGGCCAGCGCGCACCAGGCGAGCCGGGAGTTCTGGACGACCTCGCGGTAGGTGTCGGCGTCACCGAAGAGGGCGACGTCCTCGAGCTCGACATCCTTGAGGACCACACGGGTGATGCCGGCGGCGCGAACCCCCATCGACGGATCCGAGACGACCGTAATACCCGGGGCCGTGGACTCGACGAGGAAGAGCTGCGGCTTCCCGTCGAGCTCGGCGCCGATGATGAACAGCTCGGCGTCCGCGCCGCGGACGACACCGGACTTCACACCGGAGAGGACGAAGCCGTTGCCCTTGCGGGCTGCGTGCGTCGCCGGGTTCAACGGGTCGAAGAGCGCGGTGGGCTCGGCCAACACCAAGGCGGCCGCGGGCACCTCGTCGCCGGCGAAGGCGGGGAGGTAGGTCGACTGCTGCTCGTCGGTGCCGTAGAGCGACAGCGCGGTGGCGACCGCACCCGGGGCGAGCGCCGCGACGGCCAGGCCCATGTCCCCCTTGGCCAGCGCTTCGTGGACCAGGACGCCGGCGACCGAGGAGCGCTCGGTGGCGATCCCGCCCAGGTCCTCGGAGACGCCCAGGATCGGGAGGCCGATCTCCAGAGATGCCTTCAGTAGCTCGTCGGGAGCGGTGCACGTCTCATTGGCCTCGGCGGCAGCGGGTCGAACGACCTCGCCGGCGAAGTCCGTGACGACGTCGACGAGCATCTGCTCGTCCTCGCTCGGGGTCAGGTCGAAGAGGCCGGTGGTCTTCGCGGACGGAACCCGCTTGCCACCGCCCTTCCCCCCTGACCGGGCGAACGCCCGTCCGGCCGCACTGGCGGTCTTGAAGCCCGCACTGGTCACCCGGAAGACCGTCTGCTCGCTGGTCCTACGGAGCCCGAGGCGGTCGATGATGTCGCTCTGGGCGAACTTGTTCAGCGCCACCACGGCGAGGCCGATGGGGTCACGCTTCTCGTTGTTACTGAGTCCGTGCCTTCCGCCGGCGGCGAGCACGCTCTTCACTGGTTCGAATGCCATGGCGAAACTGTAACTGCGAGTTACACATAACGCTACATCCGGGGGCGTGGCGCCGGTCACGAGTCTTGGCCACCTAGGGTTGTGCCCATGTCTGACGCACTTCCGACCGGAGGAACCGTCCACCCGATGACCCGGTGGGGTGAAGCGGTGATGCACCATCCGGCCCGCCCCGTGACGACCTTCGACGCGACCCTGGAGGCGCTGGCCGCCGACATGGTCGCCACCATGTACGCCGCGGAAGGCGTCGGCCTGGCCGCCTGCCAGATCGGAGTCGACCTGGCGATCTTCGTCTTCGACTGCTCCGACGAGGACGGCGCCACACACCGGGGCATCGTCTGCAACCCGGTGCTCCAGCTGCCGGAAGGGCGCGAACGTCGCCTCGACGAAGCTGAGGAAGGCTGCCTCTCGTTCCCGGGCGCATTCGTGGCCTGCGCCCGGCCCGACACAGCCCGGGTGACCGGGCAGGACCTGCGCGGCGATCCCGTCGAGTACGCCGGCGACGGACTCCTGGCGCGCTGCCTCCAGCACGAGACCGACCACACCGTCGGAACCGTCTTCGGCGACCGGCTCTCGACGCGGCTGCAGAAGAAGCTGCGCAAGCAGATGGAAGCAGAGGCCGAGGACTACCCGCCCGGCTGGCCTGCCCACTCCCCCGTTGAATCAAGCCCCGAGGGCTGACCTCGACGGCTTTGTCAGCGGCGGGCGGCCACGTAGCAGGCGACGGCGGTAGCTGCGGCGACGTTGAGGGAGTCGATCCCGGCGGCCATCGGAATGATCGCCCGCCGGTCGGCTGACCCCTCCCAGTGCGGGGAGAGGCCGTGCCCCTCCGAGCCCAGGACGAGAGCGAGCCGTTCGACCCCGAGCAGGGCGTCCTCGATCGGGACGGCGTCGTCCGCAAGGGTCAGTGCCACGGTGGTGAAGCCTCGCGCGGAGAGATCGGGCAACGCCGAGCGCCAGTCCGGCAGCCTGGTCCAAGGCATCGTGAACACCGCGCCCATGCCGACCTTGATCGAACGGCGGTAGAGCGGGTCCGCGCAACGGGGAGCCAGCAGCACCGCGTCGAAGCCGAGGGCAGCTCCGGAGCGAAAGATTGCCCCGACGTTGGTGTGGTCGACGAGGTCCTCGAGGACCAGTACCGACCGAGCCTGCTCGAGTACCGAGTCCACGCTCGGCAGCGTGGCTCGCTGCAGGGACGCCAGCGCGCCGCGGTGGACGTGGAAGCCGGTCACCCGCTCGGCGAGCGCTTCCTCTACGACGTAGATCGGCGCATCCGAGCGGTTCAGGATGTCAGCCAGCCCTTCGAGCCACCGGGGAGCCATCAGGAACGAGCGTGGGGTGAAGCCGGCATCGACAGCGCGTCGTACGACCTTCTCGCCCTCGGCCAGGAAGAGGCCGTGCTCCGCCTCCAGGTGCTCGCGGAGCTGTACGTCGCGCAGGTCGCGGTAGTCCGCCAGCCGCGGGTCGTCCGGGTCCGTGATCTCGATCAGCTCGGGTGCGGGCACCGGATCTCGACTACCCTCGATCGCCCGCGGAAGGGAACGCGTCCGGATGAGCAACGCGAACAACCTCGCCGATCACGATGACCGCCGGCGCCTTGACCTGGTTGCTTTTCAGGTCGACGCCCAGGGTGCCGAGGCGGGACAGGACCGTGCGCTGGGTCGGCATCGTGCCGTCGCAGATCACGGCAACCGGCGTACCGGCGTCCCGGCCGAGCTCGACCAGCGTCCGGGCGATCAGCGGAGCGTTCTCCACGGCCATCATCAGCACGATGGTGCCGGTCATCCGGGCGACGCCGTCCCACGCGACCAGAGACTCGGGATGTCCTGGCGGCAGGTGGCCGGAGATGACCGTGAACTCGTGGGTGACGCCGCGGTGGGTGACCGGGATGCCGGCGATCGCCGGAACAGCGATGGGGCTGCTCAAGCCCGGGATCACTGTGACCGGGACGCCCGCGTCGCGGCAGGCCTCGATCTCCTCGTACCCGCGGCCGAAGACGAAGTTGTCGCCACCCTTGAACCGGGCCACTCGCTTCCCGGCGAGGGCGGCCTCCACGATGATCCGGTTGATCTCCTCCTGCTGGGCAGACCGCCCGCGAGGAAGCTTGGCGACGTCGATGATCTCGACGTCCGGGCTCAGGTCACCGAGGAGCTCGCGCGGTGCGAGCCGGTCGGCGACGACCACATCGGCCTCCATCAGGGCCTGCCGGCCGGCAAGGGTGATCAGTTCGGGGTTGCCCGGCCCGCCGCCGATCAGCACGACCCCCGGCGCCCGTCGGATCGGCTCGATGTCGAAGGCACCGGCCCGCAGCCCCTCCATGATCCGGTCGCGCAGCGCCGCCGTACGGCGGGAATCGCGGTGCTGCCGGCGGTCACCGAGTACGGCGACAGTGACCTCGCCCTGACGGCCGACGGCCGGAGTCCAGGCGCTGGCATGGGTAGCGTCGTCGGACCGTACGCAGAAGGTGTGCCGATGCTCGGCGGCAGCGCCGACCCGCTCGTTGACCGCAGGGTCAGCAGTGGCCGCGATCACGTACCAGGCGCCGTCGAGATCACCGTCCTCGAAGGCCCGCAGGAACAGCGTCAGCTCACCGGAGCCGACCAGCCCCTCGATCGCCGGAGTCACCTCCGGTGACACGACATGGACATCGGCGCCGGCTGCGATCAGCCCGGGAATGCGGCGTTGGGCTACCTGGCCACCGCCGACGACCACCACCTTGCGGCCCGCGAGCCTGAGTCCGGAGGGGTAGGTCGGGTAGTCGGTCACGGGACCATTCTGCTGAACACGGGTCCGGGGTGCTGACGTCGGTTCACCCACCGGACTAGGGTCGCGGGCATGAGCATCGAACGCCCGGTCCATCCCGATCCGTACCCCCTGCTCCCGCAGGTCGCGTCGTTCACCGTGACCAGCGCTGATGTAGCCGCAGGACAACCCCTCAAGGACGACCAGGTGGCTGCCTTGGGCAACACCAGTCCGCAGCTCAGCTGGAGCGACGTACCCGACGGTACGCAGAGCTTCACCGTCACCTGCTTTGACCCGGATGCGCCGACCCCGTCGGGTTTCTGGCACTGGGTGCTGGTCGATCTGCCTGCCGACGTGACCTCGCTGGACGTCGGAGCAGGCGCCGATGGTGCGGGCCTTCCGGGAAACGCGTTCATGTGCCGCAACGACGGTGGCCCGAAGGCGTTCATGGGCGCCGCACCTCCCGAGGGCGACCAGGTGCACCGCTACTACTTCGTCGTCCACGCCGTACGGGAGCCCTCGCTCGGGGTGGACTCCGACGCCTCGCCTGCGGTCGTGAGCTTCAACCTGGCCTTCAAGACGCTCGGGCGCGCGATCATCCATGGCACCTACCAGCACTGAGGACGACGCCGTTCCGGGTGACATCCTCGGGCCGCCGTACGTCGCGCGCACGCTCCGCCTGAAGCCCGACCACGAAGGTGACGTGGTGGCCACCCTGGTCCACCGTCCCGCCGAAGGGCCGCCCACCGGTAAGGCCGTCCTGCACGTGCACGGGTTCTGCGACTACTTCTTCCAGACTCCGGCGGCGGACTTCTGGTGCGACCGGGGCTACGACTTCTACGCCCTCGACCTGCGCAAGTACGGGCGGTCGCTGCGTCCGCACCAGACGCCGAACTACATCGACGACCTGGCGACCTACCACGAGGAGCTCGACCAGGCCTACGAGGCGATCAGTGCCAACTACCAGCACCTGGTGCTCTCGGCCCATTCGACCGGCGGCCTCATCGTCGGGCTGTGGGCGGCCGAGCGGAAGCTCGAGCTCGCCGGGATGGTGCTCAACGCCCCGTGGCTCGCCATGCAGGGCACTGTCCTCACCCGGCACCTCACGATGCCGCTGATCCAGCGCCTCGGCTCACGGCGTCCCCAGATCGAGATCCCGCGCCAGGTGACGGGCTACTACGGCCGCAGCATCCACCGCGACCACGAAGGTGAGTGGGACTTCAACCTGGCCTGGAAGCCGTTGCAGTCCTGGCCCGTATACGCCGGTTGGATCCGCGCCATTCGCGAAGGGCACCGTCAGATCGCTGACGGCATCGACGTTCAGGCACCGGTCCTGGTGCTCTCGTCCTCACGTTCCGGCCAGCCCTCCTCGGCCATCGACCCCGTTGTGCACACCACCGACATCGTCCTGGATGTCGACCAGATCCGCCGGAGCGCTCCGCTGCTCGGACGGCACGTCACGCTGGCTCAGATCGACGGCGCCATCCACGACGTCACGCTGTCCCGGCCCGAGGTGCGCACGGTCGTCTTCGACGAAATGGCGGCGTTCCTCTCGGCCTACGTCGACCGTTAGTACTACCGTCAACCTCATGAACCCCGTTACCGGCCTCTCACTCGGTCGCATCGCGATCGGCGTCAGCGCACTCGCCTCCCCCGACTTTGCCAGCAAGCTCTTCCGTCTCGACGGCGTCAACAACAAGCAGCTGCCGTACATGACCCGGATGTTCGCCTCCCGTGAGCTCGCCCTCGGCGCCATCACCCTGGCCTCCACCGGCTCGACCCGGCGCAAGCTGGTCGCGCTGGGCATCGCCGTGGACAGCGCCGACGCGTACGCCGGGTACGACGCCATGCGCACCGGCGCGGTCGACAACTCGGTCGGGATCGGCCTCACCGCCCCGGCCGTCGCCGCGATCGTCGCGGGGGCCATCGGGCTGGTTTCGCGCGGCTGAGATGTCCACCGACTAGACGAAGAACGACACCAGCGCGACCACTCCCACCACGACGATCACGCCACGGAGCACGTTCGGCGGCAACCGACGCCCGATCCTGGCGCCCACCTGGCCACCGACGACCGCGCCGGCAGCGATCAGCCCGACGATCGCCCAGTCTGGGTCGGCCACCACCATGAAGATGATCGCCGCGATCCCGTTGACGAGGGCGGCGAGGACGTTCTTCACAGCGTTGTGCCGTTGCAGGGTGCCGGCCACACCAATCCCCAGGATCGCGAGCAGCAGCACACCCTGGGCCGCCCCGAAGTAGCCCCCGTAGACGCCGGCGCCAGCGATGGCCAGCCACACCCACGGGGCGCCGTACTCCGGCAGCCCGCCCCGGGTGCCCGCACGAGCAGCGACCCGCGCCGAGATCCTCGGCCCCAGGACGACGAGCAGAACACCGAGCGCGATCAGGGCCGGAACGATCGTGTCGAAGGCGGCAGACGGCAGCACCAGGAGCAGCACCGCGCCCACGGTCCCGCCCAGAACCGCCGCTGTCCCCCAGCGGACGATCCGACTGCGCTGGCCGACCAGCTCGGCTCGGTAACCCCAGGCACCGGAGATCGAACCGGGGACGAGCCCGATCGTGTTGGAGACGTTCGCGGTCACCGGCGGGACGCCGAACGCCAGCAGGACCGGGAAGGTGATCAGCGTTCCCGACCCCACCACGGTGTTGATGGTTCCGGCCCAGACTCCGGCGACCAGGATCGCAACGGCTTGGAGGATCGACAGGTCTGTGCTCACTGGTGCGGAGGCGGAGTCCCAGCGTCGGGCTCGGCGGGCGGAGGCGAGGGGGTGTCGGAGGCGGCATCGCGTGCTGCCTGCAGGGCCGCTTTGACGCTCTCCTGGGCACTCGCCAGAGCGCCGCTGCCGCCGAGTTCGGCGCGCTCGCTGGGGCCCATGTCAACCCGGACCTTCGGGCCCGACGTCTCCTGCGGGATGCCCGCGATCTCGTGGATGGAGGAGCCCAGGCCCTCGAGTGCCTTGGTGAACTCCGAGGGCACGATCCAGAGCTTGTTGGACTCGCCGTTGGCGATCTTCGGCATCATCTGGAGGTACTGGTAGGCCAGCAGCGACTGGTCCGGGTTCCCGTCGTGGATCGACTGGAAGACGGTCAGGATCGCCTGGCCTTCACCCTGGGCACGCAGGATCGCTGCCTCCCGGTCGGCCTGAGCGCGGAGGATCAGTGCCTCCCGGTCGCCCTCGGCGTTGAGGATCGCGGCCTGCTTGTTGCCCTCGGCGGTGAGGATGGCGGACTGCCGCTGACCCTCGGCGGTGAGGATGATCGCGCGCTTGTCGCGGTCGGCGCGCATCTGTTTCTCCATCGCGTCCTTGATGGACGGCGGCGGGTCGATGCCCTTGATCTCCACCCGCCCTACCCGGACTCCCCAGCGGCCGGTTGCCTCGTCGAGGACCAAGGACAGACCCCGATTGATCTCCTCGCGGGAGGTCAGCGACTGCTCGAGGGTCATCCCGCCGACGACATTGCGCAGTGTCGTCATCGTCAGCTGCTCGATCGCTGCGATGTAGTTCGCGATCTCGTACGTCGCAGCCACCGGGTCGGTCACCTGGAAATAGATAACGGTGTCGATCGCCACCACCAGGTTGTCCTCAGTGATGACGGGAGCCGGGGGGAAGCTGACGACCTGCTCGCGCATGTCGATGACGTAGCGGACCCGGTCGATGAACGGGGTGACCACGTTCAGTCCGGGCGAGAGCGTCGCCCGGTACTTCCCGAACCGCTCGACGATGCCGGCGCGGGCCTGGGGGACGATCCGGATCGTCTTGGCAAGCACCAGGATGGCGAAGAGCACCAGGATGCCGAAGAGCACGAACAAGAACATCTGATCAGTTCCTCTGGTCGAGAAGCCCAGCCGGGGCTCCAGCGGTGGTTCTGCCTACTCGGTCACGGGGTTCTGCGCGCGGACGACCAGCGCGATCCCGCCCCTGATCGCCACGATGTCGACCGGTTCGCCCTCCTCGAGACGGTCGTCCTCGTCGTACGGCTTGGCGGACCACACCTCGCCGCCGATCTTCACCCGGCCGGGAAGGGTGTGTTCGACCGGCTCGAGGACGAATCCACGCTTGCCGATCAGGGCCTCCGGACCGATCTTCAGGTCGGGGCCGGCGTGCAGGCGCTTGATGATGCTCGGGCGTACCAGCGCCAGAAGACTCAGCGCGACGAGCAGGGCGAGCAGCATCTGCAGCACGAACGGTCCGCCGGTCAGGGCCACCACCATGCCGACCAGCGCCCCACCGGCGAGCATGAGCAGGATCAGGTCAGTGCTCAGCAGTTCCAGTACTCCGAGCATCACGGCTGCGATCAGCCACGTCTCCGGAGCATGGTCACGGATCCAGTCCATGACGGAACACTAGGGCATCGAGTCCAGATGGCGGCTGCGCCGCCGACGGGCGGCATACCGGCCGTCCTCGAGGGTCAGCTGGAGGGACATCCCGAAGGCCGCCGAGAGGTTCTCCGCGGTCATCGTCTCGGCCATCGGCCCGGCCGCGACCACTCCCCCCTCGCGCAGCATCAGAACGTGGGTGAAGCCCGGCGGGACCTCCTCGACATGGTGGGAGACCAGCACGATCGCCGGTGAGAGCGAGTCGTTCGCGAGCACGCTCATGGTCGAGACCAGATCCTCGCGGCCACCGAGGTCGAGGCCGGCGGCGGGCTCGTCGAGGATCAGCAGCTCGGGGTCCGTCATGAGTGCGCGAGCGATCTGGACCCGCTTCCGCTCCCCCTCACTGAGGGTGCCGAAGGTCCGCTCGACCAACTTGCCCGCGCCGACCTCGACCAGCAGGTCGTGGGCGCGCTGGTGGTCCAGGTTGTCGTACGCCTCGCGCCAACGCCCGACGACGCCGTACGACGCGGTGACGACCACGTCGCGGACGATCTCGTCCCGCGGGATCCGCTCAGCGATCGCGGCGCTGGTGTAGCCGATCCGCGGACGAAGGTCGAAGACGTCGACCGCGCCCAGCACTTCGCCGAGGATGCCCGCGACGCCCGCGGTCGGGTGGATCTGCGCCGAACACAGCTGCACCAGCGTGGTCTTGCCGGCCCCGTTGGCCCCGAGGATGACCCAGCGGTCACCTTCGCGCACCACCCAGCTGACGGAGTCGAGAAGGGTGGCCTGTCCTCGGCGCACGGTGACGTCGGCCAGCTCCAGAACGGTGTCCATCAATCCCTCAGTGCGTCGCTCGTATCCCCCGGCGCATCAAACCTACAGGCTGACTACCCTCGTCGCGTGTCCCTTCCCCGGAGTGCGTCGCTGTGTCTCTGGCTGCAGTCCTGCCTGCGCGGGTCAGTCGGTGCCGACGACTTCGCCGACTCCGTCCGGGAGGACGACCCGCAGCACCTGGTGATCGGATGGCCGGGAACCGGTCATCCGATTCCGCTGCTCGAGCTCCCCGCACTCGTGCGCGGCCTCGCCGACCCGGCGGTGGCCCTGGCGCTCCCGGTCCCGGGTGACCCGCTGGGTCTCGCCGGACCGGCGGTGTTCAATGCCGACGCAGTCGACGCGGGCGAAGCCGTGATCGTGTTCGGAAGCCACGGTTCGCACGGGCTGGTGCCGGAGACAGACGCCCGAACTGTGCTCTGGCGGACGGCGTACGCCGATCGGCCGGTCGTCCTGGACCCCGGTGAAGCCGCGAGAACCCTGCGCCAGACCCTGATCACCACCACCGCCGAGCTGGTCCGCCTCGACGTCGCCTCCTGGCAGCCGGAGATCCCCGACCTCCTCCTGAACCTTGCTCACCGACCGGGCCTGCACCTACCGCCGGACACGACCCCGGCGGTCGTGGAGACCCTCGAACGGGCCGCGCTCTGCCTCGAGATCGCCGGTCTCGCTCGCGCCGACGACGGCGGCGCGATCAGTGCCTTCGAAGTCGCAGCCCGCAGCCGTTGTCTCTCCGATCTCAACGTTGCCGCCCGTCGCGCGCTGGTGGCGTCCTGCTCCGATAGCCTCAAGACGTCATGACAAACCGTCCAGAGTTCCGCCTCGACGCCGAAGATCGGCCGAAGACCCTGCTGATCACCCTCACGGGCAAAGACCGTCCGGGGGTCACGTCGACCGTGTTCTCGACGCTGGCCCGTTACGGCGTCGAGGTCATCGACATCGAACAGATCGTCCTGCGCCGACGGCTCGTTCTCGGTCTCCTGGTCAGTGCCCCTCGCGACTGGAAGCCGTTGCGCGACGAGATCCAGAAGGTGGCCGACGACCTCGGAATGGCGGTCGAGGTCGAACGCGGTGCCGGCGACAACCGCTCGCGCCCCGAAGGCCGCAGCCACGTCACCGTCCTCGGCACTCCGCTCCGTTCTGCTGCGGTCGCGGCGATCGCCGGCCGGATCGCCGACATCGGAGCGAACATCGACCGCATCGAACGGATGGCGCGCTACCCCGTCACTGCCATCGACCTGCACGTCTCCGGCGCCGACCCCGAGAAGTTGCGCGCGATCCTGGCTGAGGAGGCGGCCCGGCAGGGCGTCGACGTCGCCGTCCAGTCGGCCGACCTGCTGCGCCGCGGCCTGCGCCTGATCGTGATGGACGTCGACTCGACCCTGATCCAGGGCGAGGTCATCGAGATGCTGGCCGCCCACGCCGGCTGCGAAGCGGAGGTCGCCCGGGTCACCGACGCGGCCATGCGCGGCGAGCTGGACTTCGCCGAGAGCCTGATCGCCCGGGTCGCGCTGCTGGAGGGACTGGACGCCGCCGCGCTGGAGACCGTGTACGACGACCTCGTGCTCTCACCCGGTGCTCGCACGACGGTACGGACGCTCAAGCGTCTGGGATACCGGTTCGCGATCGTCTCGGGTGGGTTCTCGCAGATCACCGACCGTCTCGCCGCGGACCTGGGGATCGACTTCTCCCATGCCAACGAGCTCGAGATTGTCGACGGCAGGCTCACCGGCAAGGTCGTCGGTGAGATCGTCGACCGCGCCGGCAAGGCGAAGGCGTTGCGTCGGTTCGCCGCCGAGGCCGGCATCTCGGAGGCCGCGACCATCGCGATCGGTGACGGCGCGAACGACCTGGACATGCTCAGCGCCGCCGGTCTCGGGATCGCGTTCAACGCCAAGCCGCTGGTGCAAAAGGCTGCGCACACCGCGGTCAACGTGCCTTACCTGGACACGGTGATGTACCTGCTCGGCATCAGCCGGGAGGAGATCGAGGCCGCCGACGCCGCCGTCGGGATCATCACCCCGGCCCCGCCGCTGATGTAGCCGCTGCGGGAGCTGCTGCTCAAGGCCCTGGGCTAACCGCGCCCGACATGAAAGTTCTTGATCCGCGCACCGGCGATGTCCAGAGCATCCCAGGCACCCGGCACATCGAGCACCGTGATCGCACTGGTCGGATAACCGGAGCTGACCTCGGTGAAAACCGACGGCTCGGCGCCGCCGTCGTCGAGCAGGTGCACGAGGTAGGCCATCGTCGGGTTGTGCCCGACCAGCATCACCGAGCGCGCGTCGACCGGGACCGACCGGATGATCTCCATGGCCGCATCGGTTCCGGCGGCGTACAGGCTGCGGTCGTTGACCACCTCGGGGGTCAGACCCGCTGAACCCGCGACCTCGGCCCAGGTCTCCTGGGTCCGCACCGACGAGGACACCACCACGTAGTCGGGCGCCAGCCCGACCGTCGCGAGCCAGCGGCCCACGGCGGCAGCATCGGCCCTGCCACGTTCGGTCAGCACCCGGTCGTGGTCGCTCGCCGCGAACGCTTCGGCCTTCGCATGACGCAGCACCAGGAGCTGGCGGGACTGGTCGGTCACGGGTCCAGTCTCCCAGCACCGCGGGGTTCTGCGTCGTCGAAATCCGAGGCCTCGTCGTCCTCGACCTCCCACTCGTAGTCGTCGCAGCCCTCGTCCGTCGGAGCGGGTGGGAGACCAGGCAGGCCGGGCGGGCGTAGTCCGATCCAGGACACCAGCCCTCCGATAGTCAGGAGACCGGCACAGAGCAGCAACCCGACCCGGAACCCGGCGGTGAGCTCGTCGGGATCCTGGTAGTCGGTGCCGGAGAGTCCCACCAGGGCCGGGAACGCGGCCACGGCGAGCAACGAACCAGCCCGGGCGACCGCGTTGTTGATCCCGCTGGCCACCCCGGCGTGCCGGTCCGGCGCTGCCGCCAGGACGGCGGTGGTCAACGGCGAGACGAGCATCGTCAGGCCCACGGCGAAGAGCAGCATCCCCGGAAACACGTGCACGACGTACGACGCCCGGTCGCCGACGAACGCCAGCAGCAGCACGCCGAGCGCGCAGACCAGGGGGCCGACACTCATCGGAACCCGTGGGCCGATCCGGGTCGCAACGGTGGCGGCACGGGAGGAGAAGAGCAGCATGGACACGGTGAGCGGGAGGGTGGACACACCCGCCTCCAGGGGCGTGTAGCCCGAGGTCACCTGGAGTTGGAGCACGATCAGGAAGAGCACGACCCCGAGGGCGCCGTAGACCAGGAATGTCATCACGTTCGCGACCGTGAAGACCCGGGACCGAAACAGCTCGGCCGGAGCCATCGCTCCGGGACGTCGCTGGAGCAGGCCGAAACCGATGAAGGCAGCGACCGCAGTTACGCAGCCGACGACCAGCAGGCTCGTCCCGAGATCGTTCCACGATGTCAGCACGTAGGTAAGCAGTCCGAGTCCGAAGGTGCCGACGACGGCGCCGGGAACGTCGAAGTCCGCGTCCTGCTGCTCGTCGCAGGACTCGGGGATGGATCGCCCGAACCAGAGCACGGCCAGGCAGAGCGGCACGTTGATCGCAAAGATCCAGCGCCAGCCCGCGTTCTCGACCAGGAATCCCCCGAGGAACGGACCGAGAGCAGCGGCGACGCCGGAGTATCCGGCCCAGGTACCGATGGCAGCAGGGCGGTCCTCGGGGCGGAAGCTGGCCTGGATCAGTGCGAGCGCGCCGGGGGTGAGCAACGCGGCAGCGACCCCTTGGAGGACCCGGAAGGCGATCAGCTGCCCGGGGCTCTGGGCAAAGGCGCAGAGCACGCTGGTCACTCCGAACCCTGCGACACCCACCAGGTACATGCGCCGCCGACCGTGCCGGTCACCCAGGGAGCTGCCGACCAGGATGAGCGCGGCAAGGCTCAGCAGGTACCCGTTCAGGATCCACTGGATCGAGGAGAGCCCGGCGTCGAGGTCCTCACCGATCGTCCGGGCGGCGATGTTGACCACCGTTCCGTCCAGCAACGCGATCCCGGAGCCCAGGATCACCGTTGCAAGGGTCAGCCGACCTCTTCGCGAACGAAGTTCCAGCAGGTCCGCAGCGATGGTCAAACTCCGTTCTGTCCCGTTTAGGCACCCATCGCATGGTAGCCGCCGTCGACGTGCACGATCTCGCCGGTCGTCGCCGGGAAGAAGTCAGAGAGCAGCGCCACGACGGCGCGGGCCGTCGGGTCGAGGTCGACGTTGTCCCACCCGAGCGGCGCACGCGTCGACCAGCCCGCCTCGATGTCCTCGAACCCGGGAATTGCCTTGGCTGCGAGCGTCTTGAGAGGTCCGGCGCTGACCAGGTTGACCCGGATTCCGTGCGGACCGAGGTCCCGGGCAAGGTAGCGCGAGCAGGACTCCAGGCCGGCCTTGGCGACCCCCATCCAGTCGTACGCCGGCCACGCCACTGTGGCGTCGAAGGTCAGTCCGACGACCGACCCTCCGGAAGTCATCAACGGCAGGCAGGCCTCGCTCAACGACGCCAACGAGTACGCCGAGACCTGGACCGCCTGTGCGACGTCCGGCCAGGGACCGCCCAGGAACTTTCCGCCGAGAAGGGTCTCCGGATTGCCGTAGGCGATCGAGTGGACGACGCCGTCGAGCCCGTCCACGTGCTCGCGGACCAGGTCGGGAAGTCGTTGCAGGTGCTCCGGATCGGTCACGTCGAGCTCGAGCACCGGTGCCGGTGCTGGCAACCGACCGGCGATGCGCTTGGTGATGCCGAGCGCCCTGCCGAAGTTCGAGATCAGAACAGTCGCACCCTGTTCCTGGGCGACCTTCGCCACGGCGAAGCCGATCGAGGTGTCCATCGTGACTCCTGCCACGAGGATGCGCTTACCGTCGAGGATGCCCATCAGTGCCCCATTCCCAGGCCGCCGTCGACCGGGATGACTGCCCCGGTGACGTAGCCGCTGTTGTCGGCCGCGAGCCAGATGACCGCGCTCGCGATGTCGTGCGTCGAGCCCATCCGGCCCAACGGGATCTGCGTCCGGTACGACGCCTGCTGCTCCTCGGGGAGACCTGCGGTCATATCGGTCTCGATGAAGCCGGGAGCGACCACGTTGGCGGTGATCGAACGGCTGCCCAGCTCCCGGGCGAGCGATCGCGCCATCCCGACCAGGCCTGCCTTCGACGCCGCGTAGTTCACCTGACCCGGAGAGCCGAGCAGCCCGACAACGCTGGAGATGAAGATGATCCGCCCGCGGCGCAGGCGCAACATGCCTTTGGCCGCTCGCTTGGCGACCCTGAAAGAACCGGTCAGGTTGGTGTCGATGACCTCGGACCAGTCGTCGTCGGACATTCGTAGGACCAGGGTGTCCCGGGTGATCCCGGCGTTGGCCACCAGGATCTCGACCGGTCCCTGGTGCTCCTCGACAGCGGCGAACGCCGCCTCGACCGAGGCCGTGTCGGTCACGTCGCACGCGACTGCGAACGCGCCAGCAGGTGCGTCACCGTTGCGACTGGTCACAGCCACCTTGTCACCCTGGGCGACGAAGGCTTCAGCGATGGCGCGGCCGATGCCGCGGTTGCCACCGGTCACGAGAACAGATCTGGTCATACTCTGACGTTAGACCGCGTCTGTGGACTACCTCCAAACAGTTCCCGGCGCATGCCCACTTGGCACAAGCATCGGAGAAACGGTTTGTTACATATCCACAAGACGGGTGTGCCGCGTCTGGGCGCTCCTAATCGTCTTCGAGGCGGAAACCGACCTTAATCCCCACCTGGAAGTGCTCGACGGTGCCGTCCTTGACCTGGCCACGGACCTGGGTCACCTCGAACCAATCAACGTGGCGAAGGGTGCTAGCGGCCCGCTCGACCCCGTTCCGGACGGCCTGGTCGATCCCTTCCGGGGAGGTGCCAACGATCTCAGTGACGCGGTAGGTGCGATTCGACATGGCGCAAGAATGCCACGCCTTCGGCCCCGACGTACGATCGAGGCGTGGGTATCCGCAAGCAGGAGCAGGATCCGGAGGTCGTCCGGATCACCGCCGCGCCCGAGAACCCTGCCGATGACATTGCCCGGCGTCAGCGCCGCTATCTGATCTCGATGACGATCCGGACGCTCTGCTTCGTCGGGGCAGTCGTGGCGTACCGAGTCCCCTGGCTCTGCTTCACGCTGATCGCCGCGTCGTTCTTCCTACCGTTCATCGCCGTGGTGATCGCGAACGCAGCCGCTCCGCGGGTCGCTCCGCACCTCGACGGCCCCGGCTTCGATGCCGGTCCGGGACCTGGTCAGCTGGGCAGCCGCGACCGTCCGCTGTGACAGCCTGGCCCTATGTCGTCTGATCAGGCCCTGTGCTCTGCGAAAGGGTGTACCGCCCCCGCGCTCTGGGACCTGGCGTGGAACAACCCCAAGGTGCACACGCCGGAGCGCAGGAAGATCTGGCTCGCCTGCGAGGAACACAAGTCCACGCTCAGCGACTTCCTCGGATCCCGTGCCTTCCTCAAGGACGTCCTCGCCCACGAGGACTGACCCTCAGCCGCCGATCGCGGACATCGGTCGGTTCGGTTGCAGGAACGTTGGGTCGTCGATGCCGTGCCCGGGAAGCTTGCTGGCAACGGCGCGGAGCCACAGGTCGGCCAGTTCGTCGTCGGTCGCGCCGGCGCGCAGCGGCGTCCGGAGGTCTGACTCCTTGCGGGAGAACAGGCAGTTCACGATCTGACCGTCGGCGGTCAGCCGGACGCGGTCGCAGTCGCCACAGAACGGGCGGGTCACCGACGCGATGACTCCGACGGTGACCGGTCCCCCGTCGACCAGGAATTCTTCGGCAGGAGCGCTGCCCCGGGTCTTTCCGGTCCCACTGAGGGTGAAGACCGACTCCAACGAGGCGAGGATCTGCGCCGCGGTGATCATCTCCGTCCGGTCCCACTGGTGCTGGGCGTCGAGCGGCATCTGCTCGATGAACCGGAGGTGAAGACCCCGCTCGAGACACCAGGCCAGCAGTTCTGGCGCTTGCTCGTCGTTGATCCCTCGCATGAGCACCGCGTTGACCTTGACCGGGTCGAGCCCGGCAGCGCGAGCGGCCTCGAGTCCCTTCATCACGTCGGCGAGGCGGTCGCGTCGGGTGATGGTGGCGAAGTCCACCGCTCGGACGGTGTCCATGCTGACGTTGACCCGGTCGAGCCCGGCGGCCGCCAATGCCTGCGCCGTACGCTCCAGGCCGAGGGCGTTGGTGGTCAGGGAGACCTCGGGCACCGGTCGGAGCGCTTTGGTACGGCGCACGATGTCGGCCAGCCCCCGGCGCAGCAGCGGCTCGCCCCCGGTGAAACGGACCTCAGTGATGCCGAGCCTCTCGACGCCGATGCCGATCATCCGAATGATCTCGTCGTCGGTCAGCGCCTCCTCGTGCGGAAGCCAGTCCAGGCCCTCGGCAGGCATGCAGTAGGTGCAGCGGAGATTGCACCGATCCGTCAGGGACACCCTGAGGTCGGTGGCTACCCGACCGTGCTGGTCGGCGAGCGGCTGCATCGTCACTCTGCCCATCATAGGCCGCGGTTGGGCACCGGCTACGCTCCCCCGAGTGAGATTCCTCTTCACCCGTCGTTGGGTCCTGTTCGCGATCGCGGTGACAGCCCTCGCCTGGCTCGCTACCGAGCTCGGCCAGTGGCAGTTCCATCGGCTCGACGACCGCCGGGCCGAAAACAGCCTGGTCGCGGAGAACCTCGACCGGCCACCGGTCCCGATCGACGACCTGATGGAGGTCGGGAAGCCGGTTCCGGAGGACCACGAGTGGCGCAAGGTCATCGTCCACGGCACCTGGGACGATCCGAACACGATCGTGCTCAAGTACCAGACCCGGAGCGGAGCCCCGGGGGTCGAGGTGGTCACCCCGCTGGTCACCACGCAGGGGGACGCCGTACTGGTCGACCGCGGCTGGATGTCGACGGACAACAGCGGTGGCGAGCGGCCCGACCTGCCGGACGCCGGAACCGGTGAGGTCACCGTGATCGGGTGGATCCGGGTGGACGGCACCGGGCGAGCCACCACCGTCAACAACCTGGAGACCCGGGCGCTCTCGAGCACCAGCGCCGCCAAGGTCCTCGACACCCCCCTCTACGGCGGGTTCCTGGACCTGCACACGGAGCGGCCCGAGCCGGCGGTTGCCCTCGAACCGATCGAACTCCCCGACGACACCAGCGAGGGACCGCACTTCTTCTACGGTCTCCAGTGGTGGTTCTTCGCGCTCCTGGCGATCGTCGGGTTTGGCTACCTCGCCTACGACGAGGCCCGGATGGCGCGCCGGGAGAAGGCGGCTGCGCAGGGCGCAGAGGGTGCCCAGGGCTCAGAGGGTGCCCAGGGCTCAGAGGGTGCGCAGCATCCCGCCGTCGACGGGCAGCATCGCCCCGGTCACGAATGACGCCTGCGGGCTGAGCAGGAAGACCGCAGCCTCGGCGAACTCCGCCGGCTCGCCGTACCGGCCCAACGGGATCGTTTCCTCGGCTCTTGCCCGCGCGGCAGCGGCGTCGCCGGTGCCCGCGTCGAGCTCGGCGACCCGCTCGGTGGCGATCCGGCCCGGCAACAGCCCGTTGACCCGGATGCCTCGGGTGCCCAGCTCGTCGGCCAGGCTCTTCGCGACCATCGCCAGACCCGGGCGGAGCCCGTTGGAGACCGCGAGGTTCGCCACCGGTGAGCGCACCGAGCTGGACAACACGAAAGCGATCGAGCCCGGCCCCGGGAGCGCGGACGCGACCGTGCGCGCCGTCCGCACGGCGCCCACGAAGACCGAGGCGAACGCCGTCGTCCAGACGTCGTCCGGGGTGTCCATCACCGTGCCGGTGGGCGGCCCGCCGACCGAGATCAACGCACCGTCCAGACCACCGAACGCGGAGAGCGCAAGGTCGACCACGGTGGCCGCCGAGTCCTCGTCCTCGCTGGCTGCCACGACGCCTCGGGCATGATCGCCCAGCGCCGTCACGGCACGCTGGACGTTCTCGACGCTCCGACCGGAGACCACCACCCGGGCCCCACGGGAGACCAGGAGCTGCGCAGTGGCGAAGCCGAGGCCACGGGTGCCGCCGGTGACGACGTACACCTTGTCGGTGACCGAGGTCACCACGTCAGGATCCTGTCGTCGCGAACTGGGTGGCGAAGAGGTTGGCGTAGATACCATCCCGGGCTAGAAGCTCGAGGTGGGTGCCGCGCTCGGCGATCCGGCCGCCGTCGACGAGCAGGATCTGGTCGGCGTTCAACACCGTCGAGAGCCGGTGCGCGATCACCAGGGAGGTCCGGCCCTCGAGGGCCTTGTCGAGCGCGGCCTGCACCGCGTGCTCGGACTCGGAGTCGAGATGGGCCGTGGCCTCGTCGAGGACGACCACCGACGGAGCCTTCAACAGCAGCCGGGCGATGGCCAGGCGCTGTCGCTCGCCGCCGGAGAGCCGGTAGCCGCGATCCCCGACCACGGTGTCGAGTCCGTCAGGCATAGCCCGTACGACGCCGGCGATCTGCGCAGCCTCGAGCGTCGCCCAGATCTCCTGGTCGTCGGCGTTCGGACGGGCGTAACGCAGGTTCTCCCGGATGGTGTCGTGGAACATGTGCGCGTCCTGGGTGACGTACCCGATGGCGTCCTCGAGCGACTGCAGAGTCAGGTCCCGTACGTCGTGCCCGCCGACGCGGACGACTCCCCCGGTGACGTCGTACAGGCGAGCGATCAGGTGGGTGATCGTGGTCTTGCCTGCACCGGAAGGGCCCACCAGGGCGATCATCTGGCCGCGCTCGGCGGTGAAGGAGACGTCGTGGAGGACCTGGACCTGCTCGCGGCTCTCGGCCCGCGCCACCGTCTCCAGACTCGCCAGTGAGACGTCCTCCGGCTTGGGGTAGCTGAACCGGACCTGCTCGAACTCCACCGATCCGGCCGTGGGCGCAAGGATGGTCGCGTCCGGCTTCTCCTGAACCGTCGAGGGCAGATCGAGGACCTCGAAGACCCGATCGAAGCTGACCAGGGCGGTCATCACGTCGACCCGGACGTTGGAGAGGCCCTGCAGCGGGCCGAGCAGTCGCAGCAGCAGTGTGGCGAGCGCGGTCAGCGTGCCGATGGTGAGGGGCGTGTCGATCACCAGATGGCCTCCGATGCCCCAGACGAGCGCGGTCGCCAGAGCCGGGATCAGCAGCATCGCGGCGGCGAAGATCCGGGTGACCAAGGAGATCCGGACACCGAGGTCCCGGACGACACCGGCCTTCTCCGCGAACCGGACGTCCTCGTCCTCGCGGCGGCCGAAGAGTTTCAGCAGTAGCGCGCCGGCGACGTTGAACCGCTCCGTCATCAGGCTGCCCAGGTCGGCGTTGCCGTCCATCTGCTGGCGGGTGAGGCCGCTCAGCTGGGTGCCGACCCAGCGGGAGGCCACCAACAGCAGCGGGAACAGGGCGAGGCAGGCGAGCGTGATCTGCCAGGAGAGGGCGAACATCGCGATGCCGACCACGAACACCGAGACCGTGTTGGCAACCGTGCTGGACAAGGTCGAGGTAAACGCTCGCTGCGCGCCGATCACGTCGTTGTTGAGCCGAGAGACCAGCGCGCCGGTCTGGGTGCGGGTGAAGAACGCGAGCGACATCCGCTGGACGTGCCCGAAGACCTGGGTGCGGAGATCGAAGATCAGATTCTCACCGATCCGCGAGGACAGGTAGCCGCTGCAGACCCCGAGGACAGCGTCGATGATCGCCACTCCGACCATCGCGAACGCGATCACCGTGATCAGGCCGCCGTTCCGGCCGACGATCCCTTCGTCGATGAGGTACTTGACCAGCAACGGGGTGGCGACCACGAGCGCGGCGTCGAGGATCACGAAGACTAGGAACCCGCCGATGAGTCTCCGGTGCGGACCGGCGAAGGCGACTACTCGCTTCACTGTGCGCCGGGTCAGCTTCTGGTCCACCACCGACGGATCGGTGCGCATGGCGCGCATCGCTGCCATCATCGGGCTCATCGAACTCATGGCCTGCCTCTTCCTCGCTGCAGCTTTCTCAGCCTCCGCCGGCCAGCGCCCGGAAGCGTCGTACCTGTGCGGTGCGTTCCAGCAGTCGTTGGGTCTCGAGATCTTCGACCCGCGCTGACTGGAGCAGGGCTTTGGTCTCCCGCACCGCTCCCGCGTTGGTGGCCAGGAGCGCTGCGATCAGGTCGTCGGTGGCCTCGGAGATCTCGGTCACCGGAACGACCGCGGTCGCCAGCCCGAGTTCTGCCGCCTCGGCCGCGGAGACCCGCCGTGCAGTCGCACAGATCTCCAACGCCCGTGAGTACCCAACAATATCGACCAACGGCTTTGTTCCCGTGAGATCCGGGACCAGGCCGAGCGCAGGTTCCTTCATGCAGAACCAGGCATCATCGGCGACCACGCGCAGGTCGCAGGCGAGGGCTAGCTGGAATCCGGCGCCGATCGCGTAGCCGTGCACCTGGGCGATGCTGATGAACCGCGGATCGTGCAGCCAGGTGAAGCCGCGCTGGTATCCGTCGATCACGTCGATGATGTTCTGGTCCGAGGTGCCCATCAGGTCCAGCGTCGACGCTTCGCCCTCGATCCCCTCGGGACTCATCAGACCGAGGTCGAGCCCCGCGGAGAAGCAGGCGCCGGAACCCTTGATCACCACGACCCGGACCTCCTCACCGAGCCCGGCACCGATCGCGTCCAGCGTGTGCCACAGGGACGGCACCTGGGAGTTGCGTCGATCCGGCGCGTTCAAGGTGATTCGCGCGACGGGGCCGTCGATCTCGATCGCGAGCCGAGCGGCGGCCAGGGTCTCTGCATCAGGAAGCATGGCGCCAGCCTAGGGGTTTCGACAGGCTCGACCAGCGTTGGTCGGCCTGCCGGAGCCGTTACGCGAGAGAGATCAGGTCGAGGTAGTCAGCCGACCAGAGGTCCTCGTCACCATCCGGTAGCAGCAGCACCCGATCAGGTTCGAGCGCGAGCACAGCGCCTTCGTCGTGGGTGACCAGGATGATCGCGCCCTTGTAGGAGCGGATCGCCGCCAGAACCTCTTCGCGGGACGCAGGGTCGAGGTTGTTGGTCGGCTCGTCGAGCAGCAGGACGTTGGCCGAGGAGACCACCAGGATGGCCAGGGCCAGCCGGGTCTTCTCGCCACCGGAGAGCACCGCTGCCAGCTTGGTCGCATCGTCACCGCTGAACAGGAACGAACCGAGCACCGAGCGGGACTCGGAGTCACTGAGCTGGGGTGCGGAGGTCCGCATGTTCTCCAGCACCGTCCGCGAGACGTCCAGGGTCTCGTGCTCCTGGGCGTAGTACCCGATCTTGAGCCCGTGGCCGGGGAGGACCGTCCCGGTGTCCGCCTTGTCGACGCCGGCGAGGATCCGCAGCATGGTGGTCTTACCGGCTCCGTTGAGGCCGAGGATCACCACCCGGCTGCCCTTGTCGATCGCGAGGTCGACGTCGGTGAAGACCTCCAGCGACCCGTAGGACTTCGAGAGACCCTCGGCCATGATCGGGGTCTTCCCGCACGGGGCCGGCTCGGGGAACTTGATCTTCGCGACCTTGTCGGCCGCCCGGACCCCTTCGAGACCATCCATCATCTTCTCGGCGCGCTTGATCATCGACTGCGCTGCCTTGGCCTTGCTGGCCTTCGCGCGCATCTTGTTGGCCTGGGCGAGGAGCGTCTCCGCGGTCTTCTCGGTGTTCGCACGCTCACGCTTCCGGCGGTGCTCGTCGTTCTCGCGCTGCTGGAGGTAGTTCTTCCAGGTCATGTTGTAGACGTCGACCTCGGCACGGTTGGCATCGAGGTGGAGCACCTTGTTGACGCACGCCTCGAGCAGCTCGACATCGTGGCTGATCACCACCAGGCCCCCGCTGAAGGTGCTGAGGAACCCGCGCAACCAGACGATCGAGTCGGCGTCGAGGTGGTTGGTTGGCTCGTCGAGCAGCAGGATGTCGGCACCGGAGAAAATGATTCGGGCGAGCTCGACGCGGCGGCGCTGACCGCCGGAGAGGGTCTTGAGCTGCTGACCGAGCAGCCGTTCGTCGATGCCCAGTCCGGAGGCGATCTGCGCTGCTTCGGCTTCGGCTGCGTAACCACCGGCAGCGTGGAAGGCGGCGTCGGCTGAGTCGTAACGCTTCATCCCCTTCTCGTGGATGGCCTGGTCCGAGGAGCCCATCTGCTCCTCGGCCTCGCGCAATCGCTTCACGACTGAGTCCAGACCTCGGGCGGAGAGGATCCGGTCCCGGGCAACCACCTCGGGGTCACCGGTGCGCGGATCCTGGGGCAGGTAGCCCAGCGTTCCTGCGTTGGTGACTGAGCCGGCTGCCGGAAGATTCTCGCCCGCGAGGATCTTGGTGAGGGTGGTCTTACCAGCGCCGTTACGGCCGACCAGGCCGATGCGGTCGCCAGTCGCGATGCGGAACGACACGTTCTCCATCAGGAGACGGGCGCCGGCACGGACTTCGAGGCGGGTGGCGGTGATCACGGGTGGCTTAGTCTACGAGTCGCGGATCAGAGGGAACGAGGCGGGCATGCGGTTCAACCCACGGGCAAGGATCGATCAGAGCGGTACCGAGCGCAGGGGCGGCGGCGGCGGCGGGGGTCGCATCGGCGGCATCGGCGGTGGACGGCTGAGCATCGGCAGTGTCGTCGTACTGGGTCTGATCTTCCTGATCAACCAGTTCACCGGCGTTGACATCTCCGGGATGGTCCCCGACGGGGGCTCTGGGTCGAGCACGGTCGCCGATTCCTGCAGCACCGGTGCGGACGCCAACAAGTCCGACGACTGCGCGATCGCACTGATCACGACCTCGGTGCAGAACTTCTGGGAGCAGACCCTTCCCGAGCAGGCCGGAGTCGAGTACCAGCGGATCAAGACCGTCCGGTTCGAGAACTCGACGTCGTCCGGGTGCGGCACGGCGAGCGCAGCCATGGGTCCGTTCTACTGCCCCAACGAGCAGCGGGTGTACGTCGACATCGCGTTCGTCGACGACATGCTCACCGGCGACCTGGGCGCCCGCGGCGGCGCCTTTGCCCTGGCGTACGTGATCGGGCACGAGTACGGCCATCACATCGAGAACCAGATCGGCTATCTCGGCCGGATCCGGACTCAGCAGGGCCCGAAGAGCGACTCGGTCAAGGCCGAGCTGATGGCCGACTGCCTGGGCGGGATGTGGGCCCGGGACGCCCAGGAGACCACCGACCAGGACGGCAACCGGATCATCGAGGACCTGACCCAGGACGACATCGCTCGGGCCATCGATGCGGCCCGTGCCGTGGGTGACGACCGCATCCAGCAGGCGTCCGGCGGAGGCGTGAAGTCTGAGGTGTGGACCCACGGGTCATCCGCCCAACGTGAGCACTGGTTCAATGTAGGCCTGAAGGAAGGCTCCATGGAGTCCTGCGACACCTTCAAGCCCGGGGCCCTGGACTGACGTCCTGCCCTAGTTCGCAGCACCGCACAGACACGAGGAGACGCATGTCCACCGCCGCCGAGGAGACCACCGAGAACGGCTCCGCCGAAGACCAGGCAATCCTGGCGATCGCCCGGGAGCAGGTGCTAGAACGCGGCGTCCCGCTGGACGAGGAGCAGATCCTCCGGGTCATGCGCACCTCGGACGACGCGCTCACCGATCTTCTCGCCCTGGCCCACGAGGTCCGGATGAAGTGGTGCGGTCCCGAGGTCGAGGTCGAGGGCATCGTCTCGATCAAGACCGGCGGTTGCCCCGAGGACTGCCACTTCTGTTCGCAGAGCGGCCAGTTCACCTCACCGGTCCGCTCGGTCTGGCTGAACATCCCCGAGCTGGTCAAAGCGGCCGAGCAGACCGCCGCGACCGGGGCCAGCGAGTTCTGCATCGTCGCCGCGGTCCGCGGGCCCGACGAGCGCCTGATGACCCAGATGCGCGCAGGGGTGAAGGCGATCAAGGAAGCCGTCGACATCGAGGTCGCCGCGTCGCTGGGGATGCTTTCCCAGGAGCAGGTCGACGACCTGGTCGACATGGGCATCCACCGCTACAACCACAACCTCGAGGCGGCGAAGAGCTTCTTCCCGCAAGTTGTCACCACGCACTCCTGGGAGGAGCGCTGGGACACCTGCCTGATGGTCCGAGCCTCCGGCATGGAGCTGTGCTGCGGCTGCCTGGTCGGTATGGGCGAGACCGTCGAACAACGCGCCGAGCTGGCCGCTCAGCTCGGCGACCTCCAGCCGCACGAGGTTCCGCTGAACTTCCTCAACCCGCGCCCCGGTACGCCGTTCGGCGACCTGCCGCTGATGGAGAGCACCGAAGCGCTGCGCACGATCGCCGCGTTCCGCCTGGCGCTCCCCCGCACAATCCTGCGGTACGCCGGCGGGCGTGAGCTGACCCTCGGCGACCTCGGTACCAAGGCCGGTCTGCTCGGCGGCATCAATGCCGTCATCGTCGGCAACTACCTGACCACCCTCGGCCGTGACCCGAAGGAGGACCTCGCCCTCCTCGAGGACCTCAAGATGCCGATCAAGGCGCTCAGCAGCAGCCTGTGAGCCCGGAAATGGACGCCCTCGTGTCCGAGACCCTGTTCTGCGGTCACTGCGGCCTCTCGATCGCGACCGGGACCCACGACGCGTGCGCCGAGCGCCTGAGGATGGAGCCACCACGCTTCTGCGCGTCCTGCCAACGTCGGATGACCGTGCAGGTGACGCCGACCTCGTGGACGGCCCGATGTGTGGAGCACGGCGAGATTCTCTCGCCATGACTCCCGAGGACCTGCTCGCCTTCGACCACGAGCACCTCTGGCACCCGTACTCCTCGATCACCGCACCCGGACCGGTCTACCCGGTCGAGTCCGCGGCCGGTGTGAGGCTGCGACTGAACCGCGACGGTCGGAGCGTCGAGGTGATCGACGCGATGTCCTCGTGGTGGGCCGCGATCCACGGGTACGCCGTGCCGGAGCTCGATGCTGCGGTGCACGACCAGCTCGGCCGGATGAGCCACGTGATGTTCGGCGGTCTGACGCACGAGCCCGCGATCCGTCTGGCCGGCACCTTGATCGACCTGATCGGTCTCGACCAGGTCTTCTTCGCCGACTCGGGTTCGGTCGCCGTCGAGGTAGCCATGAAGATGGCGTGGCAGGCACATGCCGGCGACGGCCTCACCCGGACGAAGTTCTTCACCGTCCGCGGCGGCTACCACGGCGACACGTTCTCCCCGATGAGCGTCACCGACCCGGTCGGTGGCATGCACTCCCTGTACGCCGGACTCGTCCCCGAGCACATCTTCGCGCCGCTGCCGCCACGGTGGTCCACCGGCCCTCGAGAGCGACGGTCCGGCCGCCAGGCCGGGCCCGAACCAGATCCGGATCGACTCGCCTGGGAGGCCGAGACCACCCGGCTGTTCGAGCAGCACGCGCACGAGATCGCGGCCGTCATCATCGAGCCAGTCCTCCAGGGTGCCGGCGGGATGCGACCGTACGCACCTGAGTGCCTCGATTTCCTGACCCGGCTGGCCCGTGCGCACGGCGCGCTGGTGATCCACGACGAGATCGCCACCGGCTTCTGGCGCACGGGCACAGCTTTCGGCCGCGATCACGCTCCCGGCCAAGCCGCCGACGGTCCCGACATCGTCTGTGTCGGAAAGGCCCTGACCGGTGGGTACCTGACGCTCGGGGCGGTGCTGTGCTCGAAGGACGTCGCCGAACGGGTCAGCAACTCGCCCGCCGGGGCGCTGATGCACGGACCGACGTTCATGGCGAACCCGCTGGCTTGTGCGGTCGCGAGCGCGAGCCTCGCGCTGCTGGCCTCGAGCCGACCCGCGGACACCGTCAGGATGATCGAGGACCAGCTCGACCTCCGCCTCTCAGCTGCCGAGGGCCGTCCCGGAGTCCGCGACGTCCGGGTGATCGGGGCGGTCGGAGTCCTCGAGCTCGACCAGCAGGTCGACGTCGTCCGGGTCACCGCTGCAGCGCTGGATCGTGGCGTCTGGCTCCGCCCGTTCCGCAACCTGGTCTACACGATGCCGCCGTACACCTGCACCTCCGAGGAGATCGCGACCATCACCGCTGCGATGATCGGTGCCGTGGACCAGGTGCACGGATGAGTAGCTACGAGCAGTGGCTCGAAGCCCAGGCGACTGCCCGGGCTGACGCAGGGCTGTCCCGGCGCCTCTTCGCGAGCGACACCGCGGGCCCGATGCTCGACCTCGCCGGTAACGACTACCTCGGGCTCTCCCGAGATTCCAGGGTCGTGGCCGCGGCGACCAAGGCCGCCGAGGCGTACGGCGCCGGGGCCGGCGCCTCGAGACTGGTCACCGGGACCCTCTCGATCCACGAGCAGCTGGAGGACGCCCTCGCCGGGTTCACCGGCTTCGCCAGTGCGCTGGTGCTCTCGACCGGGTACCACGCGAACCTCGCGACCGTGGCCGCCCTGGCGGACCGGGACACCTTGATCGTCTCGGACGCCCATGTGCACGCCTCGATGATCGATGCCTGCCGGCTTTCCCGCGGCACCGTCGAGGTGGTCCCCCACAACGACCTGGGTGCGGTCGAACGAGCTCTCCGCGATCGCACCCAGCCGCGTGCCCTGGTCCTGGTCGAAACGATCTACTCGGTCCTCGGCGACGCGGCGCCCCTGACCGGGCTTGCTGCCGCCTGCAGGCAGTTCGACGCCCTCCTGGTCGCTGACGAGGCACACGCCCTCGGAGTCTGCGGCCCCCGCGGTCAGGGTCTCCTCCAGAACGAGGGCCTGGCCGGGCTGCCGCACGTGGTGGCGACTTTGACCCTCAGCAAGTCCCTCGGAGCCCAGGGCGGGGCCGTCCTGGCGACGGGCGCCGTCCGCGAGCACCTGGTCAACACCGCCCGACCGTTCATCTACGACACCGGTCTCGCTCCTGCAGCTGCCGGCGCAGCACTCGCCGCCCTCGATGTGATTGCCGACGAACCCGAACGAGTGGCCCGGGTCCGCGAGGTCGCGGCCGCGTTGGCCGACGCCTGCGGCATCCCTGCTGCTGATGGCGCCGTCCTGGCAGTTGCGATGCCCGGCCCCCGGGAGGCGCTCGCTGCCGTCGAGACCGCCGCCGCGCAGGGTGTCCGGATCGGCTGCTTCCGCCCGCCCTCCACCCCGGACGGGATCTCCCGGCTGCGCCTGACCGCCCATGCACACCTGACCGACCCCGAGCTGGACCGCGCCCGGACAGTTCTGGCGGGGCTGCTGTGAGC
Source organism: Marmoricola sp. (assembly GCA_046598915.1). Lineage (GTDB taxonomy): Bacteria > Actinomycetota > Actinomycetes > Propionibacteriales > Nocardioidaceae > Marmoricola. Next base: position 35,481 of record JBKJHO010000009.1, read on the forward strand.
GTCTGGTTCGTCACCGGCACCGACACCGAGGTTGGCAAGACCGTGACCACAGCCGCGCTGGTGGTGGCGCTGCACGCCCAGGGGCGGTCGCCGTACGTGGTCAAGCCTGCGCAGACCGGGGTCGTCCCCGGCAAGCCCGGCGATCTCGACGAGGTCCGCAGGTTGGCCGGCGACGTTGCCGGCCGCGAAGGCGTCCGGTTGGTCGAGCCGCTGGCCCCCGGTACTGCGGCCCGTCTGGAGGGGGTGACCCTGCCCGGTATCTGCGAGCAGCGCGACCTCATCCTCGACGCGGCCCGGAGCAACGACGTCCTGGTCGAGGGCGCTGGTGGTGTCCTGGTCCCGCTCGGCGAAAGCTGGGACCTCCTCGACCTGGCTGCCGCGGTCGTACATGCCGGTACTCCGGTCGGTTTCCTGGTGGTCGCGCGAGCCGGTCTGGGCACCCTCAACCACACCACCCTGACCGTGCAGGCCATCCAGAGCCGGGGCCTTGATGTCCTCGGCGTCCTGATCGGCTCCTGGCCGACGCAGCCCGATCTGGCCGCTCGGCAGAATTTGCTCGACCTGCCGCTGATGACCGGGGTTCCGGTGCTCGGCCGGATCCCGGAGGGTGCCGGGACTCTCGATGCCAGCGGATTCACGGCAGCGGCAGCAGGCTGGCTGGTCCTACCTCCGGACTGACCGGTGCCCCCGCCGCGCCGGCGTGGTTCTCACAGCAATGCCTCGATCTGCGGACCCTGCCGCTGCAGCGCGCGCAGATGCGGGGCTACCGAGGGGTGGCCGTACTTCCCGGCCAGCGCACCCTCGCCGGGAGCGACCCGGGAGAGCGCCCACTCGGCGCGACTGAACACCGTGTACACCGCCATCACTGTCGCCGCGGTCCGGATCGCCGGCTCATCCGCGCTGCCGTCTGCCTCGATCACGCCACCCAGGTAAGCCTGGAGAAGTACCTCGAAATCCTCCCGTGCCGAGAGCGCGAAGTACCCCAGATCGGTGCCGACCGGACCGACACCGAATCCCTGCCAGTCGATCGCGACCACCTCCTCGCCGCGGGTCGCCACAAAGTTGGCCGGTACGGCGTCGCCGTGCAGCCGTCCGCACGGGCCCTCGTCGTGCCGGGCGAGCCAACGGGCCCGGTGCTCCCAGAGGTGGCCGGCCACGTCGGCCAACGTGGTCCGGGCCAGGGTCGGCCACCCCCCACGGGACTCGGCGAGGGACAGCCGGTCGGTGAGCGTACGGCGCGCAGCCCACGCCGGGGCGTCGTACGAGCTAGCCGCGAAGCGCCCCAGCGCTCGTGCGACGAGCAGCGAGGTCGGTGGCTCCGCGACGATCTCCTCGGACCAGAGAGTCGCTCCGGTCTCGTCCTCCTCGCAGCGCAGGTACTGCGGCGGCACCAGACCCGGGCCGTCGACCCGGGGGGTGTCCAGGGCAACTTCGAGCTCGCGGCGCCAGTAGCCGGCATGCGTCCGGTCGTCCAACAGCGCCGGGTCCTCGGGGCCCGGTCTGCCCAACCGCTTCACGATCGCGTCCTGACCTTCGTGACGGCCGCGCCAGACGCCCACGGTCGCGGGACCGCCGCCGGCGGGGAGTGCGGTCCATGCAGGGTCGGGTTGCCAGATCACCGCGGGGCTCCCCTCACTCAGGCGTTGGTGACGCTCATCGTGACAGAGCAAGCCTCGTCGATCGCGGCATCGAGAACACTTCGCCGCGGATCCGGAACCGTCAGGAAAGCGCCGACCACCTCTGCACCGACCCGGCGGAGCCGCGGGTCCTCGAGCACCGCGGTGATCGCGACCTGATCACCACCGACGACCAGCACGCCCGCGTCCCCCACCAACCGAGCCGCATGGTCGGCGGCGGCGTCGTACGCCGCCCGGGCCTGATTGTCCCGCCGTCTGGCGAAACGCTGCTGGCTCTGGCCGCCTGCCTTGGTCCTGCCCTGGACATGGCGCTGACCCACCTTGGAGGCGACCACCTCAGTGCAAGCCAGCCGGGCGATGGCGAAGCCACCCTTCCGGACCAGGACGACACCCCAGTCGTCAGGAGCAAGGCACGCGTCCCGGAACGCCGCGGGCGACGCCAGGCCGGCGTAGGCGAGCGAGAACGGCAGAGCGGCCACGAAGGTGGATCCGTCGTCGGCGACACCGTGCAACGAACCGTCGAGGACCGAGATCGCAGTCGGACCGTGCCGGGTCCCGAAATTCTCCACCCAACGCTCCAGCCGCTCGGGAGCGACGACGAGGGTGGTCATCCGACTCAGACGTTGAAGCCGAGAGCTCGCAACTGCCCGCGGCCGTCGTCGGAGATCTTGTCCGGGCCCCAGGGCGGCATCCAGACCCAGTTGATGGTGACGTCACCGACGAGGCCTTCGAGCGCAGTGTTCGTCTGGTCCTGGATGACATCGGTCAACGGGCAGGCCGCCGAGGTGAGCGTCATGTCGATGACGAGGTTCGACGAGGCGTCCAGCGTCACGCCGTAGACCAGGCCCAGGTCCACAACGTTGATCCCGAGCTCAGGGTCGACGACGTCCTTCATCGCCTCCATCACGTCTTCCTCGGTCGCGGTGGTGGTGGTGCCTGCGCCAAGGTCGACATCGGGCAGGTCGGCGTACTGGTTCTGGTCAGACTCGGTCATGCGTCTTCTCCTTGGGATTGCGCGGCAGCGTCCTTGAACGCCATCCACGACAGCAGTGCACATTTCACTCGGGCAGGGAATTTCGCCACGCCGGCAAAAGCGATCCCGTCCTCGAGGACCTCCTCATCGGGCTCGACCCGGCCCTTGCCCTGCATCAGCGCCAGGAACGCCGCGTGCGTGGTGAGGGCATCGTCGAGGTTCCTGTCGATCACCAGGTCCGCCATCACCGAGGCCGACGCCTGACTGATCGAGCACCCTTCGGCGTCATACGAGACATCGACGACCCGGCGTTGCTCGGGGGGGCCCGCGAGCTGGACCCGGAGGGTGATCTCGTCACCGCAGGTCGGATTCACGTGGTGGACTTCAGCGCCGTACGGCTCCCGCAGTCCCGCGTGGTGGGGGTTGCGGTAGTGGTCGAGGATGATCTCCTGATAGAGGGAGTCGAGATCCATCAGGCTCCCCCGCCGACCTTGAAGTAGGACTTGGTGTAGCCCAGGCCGTCGATCAACGCATCGATCTCGGCCGGAGTGGTGTACAGGTACGACGATGCCCGGGTCGTGCTCTGTACCCCGAACCGCTTGTGCGCAGGCTTCGCGCAGTGGTGCCCGGCTCGGACCGCGATTCCGCGGCTGTCCAGGAGCTGAGCGACGTCGTGCGGGTGAACACCGGCCAGCTCGAACGCGACCGCCCCGCCGCGACGCGCGGCATCGAGGGGCCCGAGCACGCGTACCCCGCCGACACTGGCGAGTCCGTCCAGGAGGTACCCGGTGATCGCCTGCTCGTGGGCGTGGATGTTCTCCAGCCCGACGTGGGTGAGGTAGTCGAGCGCAGCACCGAGTCCGACCGCTTCGACGATCGGCGGGGTGCCGGCCTCGAACTTGTGCGGAATCGGCGCCCAGGTCGACTTCTCCATGCTGACGGTGGCGATCATCTCGCCGCCGCCGAGGAACGGCGGCAGCGCGCCGAGCTGCTCAGACGTGCCCCAGAGGACGCCGATCCCGGTGGGTCCGACCACCTTGTGACCGGTGAAGGCGACGAAATCGGCACCCACGGCCTGGACGTCGACCGGCAGCTGCGGGGCCGCCTGCGAGGCGTCCAGGACGACAACAGCGCCGATCTCGTGCGCGCGGCGGGTGATCTCGACGACCGGGTTCACGGTGCCGAGCATGTTCGAGACCCAGGTGAGCGAGACGACCTTGGTGCCGGGCACCAGCAGTTCGTCGATGTTCGACAGGTCGAGCTCGCCCTCGTCGGTGAGCCCGAACCAGCGCAGCTCGGCGCCGGCCCGTTCGGTGGCCAGCTGCCACGGCACGATGTTGGAGTGGTGCTCCATCTCGGTGATCACCACCCGGTCCCCGGGGCCGAGGGGAAAGGTCCGGGCCACCAGGTTGAGCGCCTCGGTGGCGTTCTTGGTGAAGATCACCTCCTCGCGCGAGGGTGCGTTCAGGAACGAGGCGACCCGGTCCCGGGCGGCCTCGAAGGCCTCGGTCGACTCTGCGCCGAGCTGGTGCATCGCCCGCGAGATGTTCGCGTTGTGACGCTCCAGGTGGTCGACCATCGCATCGATCACGACCTGTGGCTTCTGCGAGGTGTTCGCACTGTCGAGGTAGACGAGCGGCCAGGTCTGATCGCCGGCGCCCTCGAACTCCCTGGCCAGGATCGGGAAGTCCGCCCTGATCAGGTCCAGCCCCGGGAGCAGGCCCGGCAAGGCGTTCACGACCGCCATCAGACCGCGGCGTTCACGTACTTGTCGTAGCCGTTGGCCTCGAGCTCGTCGGCCAGTTCCGGACCGCCCTCATCGGCGACCCTGCCATCCACGAACACGTGTACGAAGTCCGGCTTGATGTACCGCAGGATCCGGGTGTAGTGGGTGATCAGCAGAACGCCCTTGTCGCCGGCCTCCTTGAAACGGTTCACGCCTTCGGAGACGATCTTGAGGGCGTCGACGTCGAGGCCGGAGTCGGTCTCGTCGAGCACGGCGACCTTGGGGTCGAGCAGCTCGAGCTGGACGATCTCGTGGCGCTTCTTCTCACCGCCGGAGAAACCCTCGTTGACGTTGCGCGAGGCGAACGCGGTGTCCATCTTGACGCGGTCCATCGCGGCGCTGACCTCCTTGACCCAGGTACGCAGCTTCGGCGCCTCGCCGTCGATCGCGGTCTTGGCGGTGCGCAGGAAGTTGGTCACCGAGACTCCCGGGACCTCGACCGGGTACTGCATCGCCAGGAACAGCCCGGCACGCGCCCGCTCGTCGACGGACATCGCGAGGACGTCGACGCCGTCGAGCGTGACCGAGCCGCGGGTGACGTCGTACTTCGGGTGCCCGGCGATCGAGTACGCCAAGGTGGACTTGCCCGAGCCATTGGGGCCCATGATCGCGTGCGTCTCACCGTCCCGGATGGTCAGGTTGACGCCCTTGAGGATCTCCTTGCGACCCTCTGAGCCCCCGTCCTCGTCAGACGCTGCGACCGAGACGTGCAGGTCCTTGATCTCCAGTGTTGCCATTGCTAGTTATCTCCTAGATCAACAAATACGTCCCCCCCGGTGATCTGCACCGGGAAGACAGAAACGGGTTCGGTGGCCGGCGGGCCAAGCGGCTTGCCGGTGCGGAGGTCGAAACGCGAGCCGTGCATCCAGCACTCGATCTCGCAGCCCTCCACGTCGCCTTCAGAGAGCGCGACAGCTGCATGGCTGCACTCGTCCTCGATGGCGTAGACGGCGTCGCCGTCGCCGATGATCGCGACGTCCAGGCCATCGACCTGCACACGCAGTGCGGCGCCGTCGGCCACCTCACTGAGCGAGCAGGCACGGATGAAAGCCATCAGGCAGAGCCCTCGAGAAACGGCTTCAGCACGTTCTTAGCGAGCTCGGCCTCGACGGTCTCGGTGAGCTCGTCCTCGAGCTCGGGGACGCCGATCTTGCGGATCAGGTCGTGGAAGAAGCCGTGCACGACCAGGCGACGGGCCTCGAACTCCTCGATACCGCGCGAACGGAGGTAGAAGAGCTGCTCGTCGTCGAACCGGCCAACGGCGGAGGCGTGGCCCGCGCCTTCGATCTCGCCGGTCTCGATCTCCAAGTTCGGCACCGAGTCGGCACGACAGCCGTCGGTGAGGATCAGGTTGCGGTTCTCCTCGTAGGTCTCGATGCCCTCAGCGACCTTGCGGATCAGGACGTTGCCGATCCACACGGCGTGCGCCCCCTCGCCCTGCAGAGCGCCCTTGTAAACGACGTTGCTCTTGGTGTTCGGAGCGTTGTGGTCCACGAAGAGCCGGTGCTCGAGGTGCTGGCCGGCGTCCGCGAAGTAGAGGCCGAGCAGCTCGGCCTGACCTCCCGGTCCGGCGTACTCGACCGAGGTGTTCATCCGGACGACATCGCCGCCGATGGTCACCGCGATGTGGCGCAGGGTCGCGTCGCGCCCAATCCGGGCGTGCTGGTTGGTCAGGTGTACGGCGTCGTCGTCCCAGTCCTGCAGCGAAACGACGGTGAGCTGGGCACCGTCGCCGAGGACGATCTCCACGTGATCGGCCAGGGTCGCGGACCCCCGGAACCGAATCACGACAGTCGCTTTGCTGTGCGCACCGGCGGTCAGCACGGCGTGCGCCGACGCTGCCCGACCGGTGCCCTTGCCGGTGATGGTGAAGACGACCGGCTCCGTCGCCTCGTACTCGGCCGGGATGGCCAGCGAGATCACGCCCGCCGCAGCATTCCAGGCACGCGCGGAGATCCGGTCGGCGGGGACGTAGCCGCTGGAACCCTTGAGCACACCCGGGTCGGCGACCGGTCCGACCGTGATCCCCGCCGGGGCGGAGGTGTGCACGTCGAAGTCGGCCGCGTCCAGGCCTGGTGTGAGTACGGCGTCCTGGTGCAGTCCACGCAGCCGCTTGAGCGGTGTGAACCGCCAGATCTCCTCCATGCCCACCGGGACCGGGTGGTCCGCCAGGTCGAAGGAGCCTTCGGGGTGCAGGTGGGACTCGACCTTGTCCACCTCGAAGACACTGGGAAGGGTGTCGAGAGGCTCAACCAACGAGCTGGTCACCCGACGGCTCCTTCCATCTGCAGTTCGATAAGACGGTTGAGCTCCAGGGCGTACTCCATGGGAAGCTCCTTGGCGATGGGCTCGACGAAACCGCGGACGATCATGGCCATCGCCTCGTCCTGCTCCATGCCGCGCGACATCAGGTAGAACAGCTGGTCGTCGGAAACCTTCGAGACGCTGGCCTCGTGACCCATCGAGACGTCGTCCTCGCGGATGTCGACGTACGGGTAGGTGTCCGAGCGGCTGATCTGGTCGACCAGGAGCGCGTCGCAGAGGACGTTGCTCTTCGAGCCGTGAGCGCCCTCGTTGATCTGGATGAGTCCGCGGTACGACGTACGCCCGCCGCCTCGCGCGACCGACTTCGACAGGATGCTCGAGGACGTGTTCGGGGCCGCGTGCACCATCTTGGCGCCTGCGTCCTGGTGCTGACCCTCGCCAGCGAACGCGATCGAGAGGGTCTCACCCTTGGCGTGCTCGCCCATCAGGTAGATCGCCGGGTACTTCATCGTCAGCTTGGAGCCGATGTTGCCGTCGACCCACTCCATGGTCGCCCCGGCTTCACAGACGGCTCGCTTGGTTACCAGGTTGTAGACGTTGTTCGACCAGTTCTGGATGGTCGTGTACCGAACGCGGGCGTCCTTCTTCACGATGATCTCGACGACCGCCGAGTGAAGGGAGTCCGACTTGTAGATCGGCGCGGTGCAGCCCTCGATGTAGTGGACGTAGGAGCCCTCATCGGCGATGATCAGCGTGCGCTCGAACTGGCCCATGTTCTCCGTGTTGATGCGAAAGTAGGCCTGCAGCGGGATCTGCACGTGTACGCCCTTTGGCACGTAGACGAACGAGCCTCCCGACCAGACGGAGGTGTTCAGCGCCGCAAACTTGTTGTCGCCGGCGGGGATAACGGTGCCGAAGTACTCCTTGAAGAGCTCCGGATGCTCCTTCAGCGCCGTATCGGTGTCCATGAAGATGACGCCCTGGTCTGCGAGGTCTTGGTTGATCGTGTGATAGACGACCTCGGACTCGTACTGCGCTGCGACGCCGGAGACGAGCCGCTGCCGCTCCG
>JBKJHO010000054.1:0-73812 GCA_046598915.1 Marmoricola sp.
GCCGAGGATGGCGAGCAGGTTCTCCCGACCGTCCGAGGACGTGCGGCCGAGCTTCACCTTGCCGTCGGTGACCAGGTAGAGCTTGTCGCCGGAGTCGCCTTCGTGGAAGAGCACCTCTCCGCGTCGCAGCCGGGCCTCTGACATCGACGAGCGCAGCGCAGCCGCCGCGTCGTCGTCGAGGGCGCTGAACAGTGGTGCCTGACGCAGTACGTCGTTGTCCACTCCACATTCCTTCCAAGATCGAGAGGGCCCAATGGGACCACCCCCCAGTGTTGCAGGTCACAGTCTGGCGCATCACCCCGCGTCGCGTCACGGGACACCCTTGAGGTGGAGGTGTCGGCGTCGCTGCGTAGGCTGTCGATCGTGCCCCGTACCGCCTCCGCGACCCAGGTCAAGAGCGCCCTGGCAGGGCTCCCGAAACCTGATACCTCGCTGGTGCGCCGTGCGCGCAAGATTGGCCGTGCCCTGGCTGAAACCTACCCGGAGGCGCGGTGCGAGCTGGACTTCGACAACCCGTTCGAGCTTCTCGTGGTCACCGTCCTGAGCGCCCAGACCACCGATCGACGGGTCAATGCGGTCCGTCCGACGCTCTTCGCGGCGTACCCGGACCCGGAGGCGATGGCCGCGGCGCCCCGTGAGGACCTCGAACGGATCATCGGACCGCTCGGCTTCTTCCGTGCCAAGACAGAGTCCCTGCTGAAGCTCTCCGCCGCCCTCGTCGAGCGGTACGACGGTCGGGTTCCGGGCCGTCTGGACGACCTGGTCACCCTTCCAGGGGTCGGTCGGAAGACCGCCAACGTCGTCCTGGGCAACGCTTTCGGAGTCCCCGGGATCACTGTCGACACCCATTTCGGGCGGCTGGTCCGCCGGTTCGGCTGGACCGAGCAGACAGATCCGGTCAAGACGGAGCACGCCATCGGTGCGATCTTCCCGAGCTCTGACTGGACGATGCTGAGCCATCACGTGATCTGGCACGGCCGTCGGGTCTGCCACGCCAAGAAGCCGGCCTGCGGAGCCTGCACCGTGGCGCAGTGGTGCCCGTCGTACGGCGAGGGACCGACTGATCCCGAGGCTGCTGCGAAGCTGGTCAAGACCCAGGGGCCGGCATGACACCGACCTCCGGAGTGGCTTCCGAGCAGCACGACCTGCCCGACTGGATGCTGCCGATCCGAGACGGGGCACTGGCGATCACCGGCGACGACATCACCAAGTTCCTGCCGCCCGAGGACTCCGATGCTCGGCCCGGAGCGGTGCTGATGCTCTTTGGTGAAGGTCCGTCGGGTCCCGACCTGCTGCTCACCGAGCGGGCACACACGATGCGCTCACACCCCGGCCAGGTCTCGTTCCCCGGAGGCTCCGTCGACGTCACCGACGCCTCCCCGACCGCCGCGGCCTTGCGCGAGGCCCAGGAAGAGGTCGGGCTGGACCCGTCCTGCGTCGACGTGCTGACGACCCTGCCCGAGCTCTGGCTGCCGCCGAGCAACTTCGCCGTCACGCCGGTGCTGGCCTGGTGGCGGGAGGACTGTCCGGTCACCGTCGTGGACGCGGCGGAGGTGCACGCGGTCTTCCGGACGCCGCTCGACGAGCTGCTCGACCCGACCCACCGGATCACCGTGACCCACCCCGCCGGCTACTCCAGCCCGGGCTTCCTGATCGGGGAGCACAAGGACGTGCTGCTCTGGGGTTTCACCGCCGGACTGATCACCAAGCTCTTCGATTTCGTCGGGCTGACCCGCCCCTGGGACGCGTCGATTACCCGCGAGCTACCGGAATACATGCTCCGGGTACGTCAGGATCGACCCACGACCGCCGCCCCCGACGGTCCGCTGACCGGAAAGCAACCATGAACCTCCTTGACTGGTGCCTCCTGCTGATCGTGGTCGCGTATGCACTTTCCGGGTACTGGCAGGGCTTCATCACCGGCGCCTTCGCCACCATCGGGCTGATCCTGGGCGGTCTGCTCGGCATCTGGCTCGCCCCGCACCTGCTCGGTGAGGCCGAACCATCGCTCTGGGTGTCCCTGGCCGCGCTCTTCGTGGTGCTGGTCTGCGCCTCCTTCGGGCAGGCGTTCCTCCAGTACGGCGGCAGCAGGGTCCGTGACCGGATCACCTGGCAGCCGATCCGCGCGGTCGACGCCGTCGGCGGCAGCCTGCTCTCGGTGGTGGCGGTACTGACCGTGACCTGGATGCTCGGCGTGGCCGTCAGCGGCTCGCAGATCCCCGGGATCGGCCAGCTGGTCCGGGACTCCAAGGTGCTCACCCGGGTCAACGACGTGATGCCGAGCGGGGCCCAGGGCCTCTTGCGCGGCTTCGACCAGGTTGTCGGCTCGAGCTTTTTCCCGCGCTACCTGGAGCCGTTCGCGCCCGAGCGGATCATTCCTGTCACGCCGGCACCCGGCAACGTCGTCCGTGATCCGCAGGTCCTGAAGGCCGAGCTGAGTGTCTTCAAGATCCGCGGCAACAACAGCTGCGGTGACGGAATCGAGGGCAGCGGGTTCCTCTTCGCGCCCCGCAAGCTGATGACCAACGCGCACGTGGTTGCCGGCGTCACCGAGCCCCGGGTCCTGGTGGGCACCCGCACCGTTCCGGCGAAGGTCGTCTACTACGACGCCGACGTCGACGTCGCGGTGCTCGATGTGGACGTCGACGGCCCGACGGTCCAGTTCGACACCGACCCGGGCGGTCAACCGCGCCAGCCGGCGGTCGTCCTGGGATACCCGAACGATGGGCCGTTCGACGCCCAGCCGGCCAGGATCAGGGTGCAGCAGCGACTCCGCTCGCCGGACATCTACGGCCGCGGCACCGTCACCCGCGACGTCTACTCGCTCCGCGGGAAGGTCCGGCCCGGCAACTCAGGCGGGCCCCTGGTCTCGATGGACGGCAAGGTCCTCGGCGTCATCTTCGCGGCCTCGGTCAGCGACAAGCAGACCGGCTATGCGCTGACCGCCGACCAGGTGGGTACGGCTGTGCTCAGGTCACTGCGCAAGACCAGCGCGGTAGGGACCGGCAACTGCGCCTGATCGGAGACGCGTTAGCGGGCGCGATCGCCCGTGGGTTGAGCGGGTCGAAGCGTTGACGAGGCCGTCCGGGTCTCAGCAGCCTCAGCTCTCGTGGCTGAAGGCGCGGGGCAGCTCGTGTGCTTGCGCCAGGGTGCGCTCGGGCGCCTTGACCTTCCGCACCCGCAGGTAGCCGACGAACGCCAGCAGGCCGGCGAGCAGGAGGTAGCCGCCGAAGACGATCAAGAACGCCCAGGCTGGGTCGAGGCCCGCCATCACGATGAAGAACGCGATTGCGATCGAGACCATGATGATCGCCAGCAACGAGATGAAACCGGCCAGTGCAAACAGCGCGATCGCGATGCCACCGGCCCGAACGCTCACCTTGAGCTCGGACTTCGCGAGCTCGATGATGTGTCGGAGCAGGGTCCCGAAGTCGTCGAACGCGTCGACGACCAACTTGCCGATCGTCGGCTCTTCTGGAGCGGGCTCTCGGTATGCCATGGGCCTTGCCTTTCGCTGCGCGGCGTTCGGGGCTGAGGTGGTGCCGTCTCAGACCCTATCGCTCAGACCTCCTGGTGGTGGCGGTTGCGGCGCCGAAGCAGCGCTGCCCCGAGAAGAGCCGCGACCAGCGACGCGATCAGTACGGCGGTCTTCGCCTCCTCGCTCCGGGCATCGGCGAAGGAGAGATCAGCAACCAGGAGGGACACGGTGAAGCCGACGCCGCCGAGGATCGCCACGCCCAAGAGGTCGCGCCAGGATACGTTCTCGTCCAGCTCGGCGCGGGTGACCCGGGTGATGATCCAGGAGCCGCCGAGGATCCCCACCGGTTTGCCGAGGACGAGCCCGACCATGACGCCGAGGAAGATCGGCTCACCCGCCATCCCGCCCAGCCCCGAGACCACGACGCCGGCGCTCATCAGCGCGAAGAACGGCACCGCGACACCCGTGCTGATCGGCGAGAGCCGGTACTCCAGCTGCTCAGCCGGGGGGTGGTCCTCGTTCCTGTCGGGCAGGACTCGCGTCAGAAGTCCGAGTGCGACGCCGGCGACCGTGGCGTGGATCCCGCTCTCGTGCAGGAGCCACCAGCTGCCCAGCACGAGCGGCAGGTAGATCACGAGATTGCTGACCCGCAGCCGCTGGCAGACGCCGTACAGCGCTATGCAGGCGATGGCGCCGAGCAGGCTGGCGAGGTGGATCGAGCTGGTGTAGAAGATCGCGATGATCACGATCACGATCAGGTCGTCGACCACCGCGAGGGTGAGGAGGAACGCGCGCAGCGAGGTCGGTAGCGCCGACCCGACCACGGCCAGGACTGCTAGCGCGAAGGCGATGTCGGTGGCGGCCGGGATCGCCCAGCCGCCGAGGTTCTCGGTACCCCGGTTGATCGCGAGGTAGAGCGCCGCTGGCACCGCCACGCCACAGACCGCGGCGAACACCGGGACCGCGGCGTCTACGGGGCGGCGCAGCGATCCGAGCAGGAACTCGCGCTTGAGTTCGAGGCCGGCCAGGAAGAAAAACAGGGTGAGCGCCCCGTCGGCTGCCCAGTGCTCCAGGTCGAGAGGGCCGATCTCGACCGACCGGAGGCTCTGGTAGCCGGCGTAGTCGAGCTGGGCCCAGATCACGGCAGCGGTCGCTGCGACGAGGGCGATGCTGCCGCCGATGGTCTCGGAGCGCAGCAGGGTGCCGATGACCGTGCTTTCGCGCTCCTCAGGGCCGACGACGCGCGGCCAGGTGTGCGACGGAGTACGGCGAGCGGGGTTCATCTGGCCTCTAATCCTGGGGTCGACTAACGGACTGCCGACCAGACTTCCCGGCGCACCATGAGTTTCGATCGTACCGAGAACCCTGGCCGATTCGCCCTGGTTGAGTCCGGATGGGACACTGGACGTGTTGGAGGGGAGTATTCCTTCGCGGCGGCTTCGTCATCACGGACAGTGGCAACACACTGACCCGGAGCCGTCGGTCCGCACCGGTCACCCGCCGGTCGGGCGGAAGAGACCTCCGGACCCTTGCCCTGTCTCGCATGTCCGGAGGAAACAAGATGGATGTCTCACCCTTGGTCTGGTGGATCACTCTCGGTCTCACCAGCGCTCTGCTGATCTTCGACGTCGTCGTGATCGGGCGGCGTCCGCACGAGCCGAGCCGACGTGAGGTCACGATCGCGCTGGCTTGCTTCATCGGCCTCGCGGTCGCCTTCGGTATCGGCGTGTGGGTCGTCGCCGGGCACCAGTACGGCACCGAGTTCTTCGCGGGCTGGCTGACCGAGTACTCACTCTCGGTCGACAACCTGTTCATCTTCCTGATCATCATGGCCAAGTTCAACGTGCCTCGGCAGTACCAGCAGACCGCGCTGCTGATCGGAATCGTGCTGGCGTTGATCATGCGAGGCATCTTCATCGCGGTCGGGGCCGCGGCGATCAACAACTTCAGCTGGGTCTTCTACATCTTCGGCATTTTCCTCGTTTACACCGCTATCAAGCTCGCCAAGGAAGGCGCGGAGGACGAGGACGCGTACGAGGAGAACCGGATGATCAAGTGGGTCGAGACCCACCTGCCGGCGACCTCGGAATGGCACGGCACCAAGTCGACCGTGGTCGAGAACGGCAAGCGCCTGATCACCCCGATGTTCATCGTGATCCTGGCGCTCGGCACCACCGACCTGCTGTTCGCGCTGGACTCGATCCCGGCGATCTACGGCCTCACCGACGAGCCCTACCTGGTCCTGACCGCCAACATCTTCGCGCTGATGGGCCTGCGACAGCTCTACTTCCTGATCGGCGGGCTCCTGGAGCGGCTGATCTACCTGTCGTACGGGCTTGCGTTCCTGCTCGCCTTCATCGGCGTCAAGTTGATGTTGCACGCGCTGCACGAGAACGAGCTTCCGTTCATCAACGGCGGCGAGCACGTCGGCTGGGCCCCGGACATTCCGATCTGGCTCTCCCTGACCGTGATCATCGGCACCCTGGTGGTGACCACGGTGGTGAGTCTGGTCGGCTCCCGGCGGATGAGTGCCGAGGAGAAGGACGAAGCGACCGGTCCCCGCGGGCACTGAGCCCGATGCACGCGGCCTGGTGCCGGTCCCGCTGCGGGTGTGACGTTTCCCTCGGGCGACTTCAGGACAAATCGCCCTAACCCCAGGGTGACTCATTCGTTAACCGACCATGGAATGGTTCCGACGCAGGCCCAAGGCCGCCGCTTCCGCTGGCGTCCTCGCCGTACTGGTGACGCTCACTCTCATCTGGCTCCTGGTGCGCGACACCGACAAGCCAGTCCCGGAGGAGCCGGGCGTCGCGATCGGGCTGCCCTCCCCGAGCGCGGGACCCACCCTCAAAGAGCTGCCGACCCCGAGCACGGCGGCCGAGGTCCAGGCCGCTGCCCAGCGGGCGTTCGACCTGTTCGGTAAGGGTCTGAGCGGCTCGGGCGGTTCCACCTCGAGCGAGTTCAACATCCCGGGCCTCCAGGGCGGCAGCATCTACCAGTACCTCCCGAAGCACGTCGTCACCATGCGGGTGACCTCCGAAGCGCCGATCGGCACCATCGGGTACATCGTTCCGACCAGTCTGCGAAACTCGTCCGGCGTGGTGAAGAAGGTGCAGAACTCCTGGGGCCTGACCACGACGGCGTACGGCGACCCGGACTACGCCCAGCTCTTCGTGTACGCAGGCCCCCGCGGCTTCCCGATCACCTGCACGATCACTGTCGACGGCAGGGTCACCGAGCGGCGCACCACCGAAGGGCCGTACGCCCAGATGATCTGTCAGGGCTGAGCGTCAGTCCTCGGAGCTGGTCGCCATCCCTTTGCCGATCAGATCCATCACCGTGGAGTCAGCGAGCGTTGTCACGTCGCCGATCTCGCGATTCTCGGCGACGTCGCGGAGCAGACGGCGCATGATCTTGCCGGAACGGGTCTTGGGCAGTTCCTGGACGATCAGGATCTGACGAGGCTTGGCGATCGCACCGATCTCCTTGGCCACGTGGTTGCGCAGCTCGGTGACCAGATCGGCAGAGTCGTCGCCCTCCTTGACCCCGGCCGACTCGCGCAGAATCACGAACGCGCAGACCGCTTGGCCGGTCATCTCGTCGGTCGCGCCGACGACCGCCGCTTCCGCCACCTTGGGGTGGCTGACCAACGCGGACTCGATCTCGGTGGTGGAGAGGCGGTGCCCGGAGACGTTCATGACGTCGTCGACACGACCAAGCACCCAGACGTCACCGTCGGCGTCCTTCTTGGCGCCGTCGCCGGCGAAGTACATCCCCTTGAAACGCGACCAGTAGGTCTCCTTGAAACGCTCGTCGTCCCCCCACAGGGTGCGCAGCATCGCTGGCCACGGTTCCCGGATCACCAGGTAGCCGCCGGACCCATCCGGGACTGACTCGCCCTCGTCGTTGACCACGTCAGCCACGATGCCGGGGATCGCCTTCATCGCTGATCCTGGCTTGGCGTGGGTGACGCCGGGCAGTGGACTGATCATGATCGCGCCGGTCTCGGTCTGCCACCAGGTGTCGACCACGGGGGTCGTGCCGCCGCCGATGACGTCGCGGTACCAGACATAGGCCTCGGGGTTGATCGGCTCGCCGACCGAGCCGAGCAGCCGCAGCGAGGACAGCTCGTGCTTCGCGGGGATGTCGTCGCCCCACTTCATAAAGGTCCGGATCGCGGTGGGTGCGGTGTAGAAGATGGTGACGCCGTACTTCTCGATGATCTCCCACCAACGGCCCTTGTGCGGGGCGTCGGGGACTCCCTCGTACATCACCGAGGTGGTTCGGTTCGCGAGCGGCCCGTAGACCATGTAGCTGTGTCCGGTGACCCAGCCGACGTCCGCGGTGCACCAGTAGACGTCGGTCTCCGGTTTGAGGTCGAAGATCCCCCAGTGCGTGTATGCCGCCCCGACCAGGTAGCCGCCGGTCGTGTGCAGGATGCCCTTGGGCTTGCCGGTCGTGCCGGACGTGTACATGACGTAGAGCGGGTGCTCGGCGTCGAAGAACTCCGGGTCGTGAATCGTCGAGGACTCCTCGACGAGGTCGTGCCACCAGATGTCGATGGCGGAGTTGAAGGCAACGTCCTGGCCGGTGCGCTTGACCACCAGCACGTTCTCGACGAGGCCGGACTGCTCGGCCTCGACCTTGGCGACGGCCTCGTCGACGGCCGGCTTCAGCGCGGAGGCAGCGCCGCGCCGGTAGCCACCGTCCGCAGTGATGATCAGCTTCGCGCCGCAGTCCAGCACCCGGCTGGCGAGCGCCTCGGCGGAGAAGCCGCCGAAGATCACCGTGTGCGGGGCGCCGATGCGAGCGCAGGCCAGCATCGCGATCACCGTCTCCGGGATCATCGGCATGTAGATGGCGACGCGGTCGCCCGTCTCGATGCCGAGTTCCTGGATCGCGTTCGCGGCTTTGCAGACCTCATCCTTGAGTTGAGCGTAGGTCAGGGTCCGCGCCTCGTCTGCCGGTTCGCCGACCCAGTGGAAGGCGACCTTGTCACCCGCGCCGGCCTCGACGTGCCGGTCCACGCAGTTGTACGCCGCGTTCAGCTTGCCGCCGACGAACCACTTGGCGAACGGAGGGTTCGACCAGTCGAGGACCTGGTCCCACTGGGTGTCCCAGGAGAGTCGCTCGGCCTGCTTCTCCCAGAACGCCAGCCGGTCCACGGTGGCCTCGTCGTACGACGCCTCGGTGAGGTTCGCGTTCGCAGCGAACTCAGCTGGCGGGGCGAACCGCCGCTCCTCGTGGGCCAAGTTGGTCAGGGCTTCGTTGCTCATCGAGATGTTCCTCCGATGTCGAGGGGGTGAGACCGGTGGTGAGGCTCCGGCCAGCCTAGGGCGGGACCGGCGCCGCGACGAGCGGCACCGGGGTGAGCGTCGCAGCGCGGGGGTTGCGCCCGCGGTGCATCCGCCGCTACGAGAGCCCGGGCGTTAGCTGAAATCGATGAGCAGGGTGCCGGGATCTTCCGGCGGAGCCTTCGGGAGGTCGTTCCGGTTGACCGCCTGGGTCGCCTCCACGTCGTACGGCTCGTGGACCACCGGGGTGACCACCACGGGAGCCGGTGGCGCGTTGGTGACCGAGGTCCGGTAGCACCGGGTCAGGTACGGCAGCTGCATCCCGTCGGGGCCGCGACCGTAGTCGTCGTACAGGGCGCCGACGCGGGCGACCAGGTCGTCCCGCTCGTGATCGGGCATCACGGCGACGTACGAACGGGAGCGGACCAGATCGCCGAGCTCGTCGCGGCGCAGGCTCTGCCAGAACCGGAACTCGCGCTCCGCCCAGTCGCCGAAGAGATCGGAGGTGCGGGCAGGCCCGGCGACGTCCTTGTTGCTCTCTGCCTCGCTGGCGCCGATCAGCTTGCCGAGCTTGCGGACCCAGGGGATGCCTTCGTCGCGGGTGTTCCACACCAGGGCGAGGACGCCGTCGGGACGGAGGACCCGGGCGATCTCGTCGAGGGCGACCGGGTGGTTGAACCAGTGGAAGGACT
This sequence comes from Marmoricola sp., assembly GCA_046598915.1. Taxonomy (GTDB): domain Bacteria; phylum Actinomycetota; class Actinomycetes; order Propionibacteriales; family Nocardioidaceae; genus Marmoricola. The sequence goes on from JBKJHO010000054.1 coordinate 9,465, forward strand.
GCGCGCAGACGACGACGTCGACCGACCGGGAGGCAACCGGGATTCGCTCGGCAGCTGCGACCGCGGTTAGGGCTCCGGGGACGCGTCCGCGCAGCCGGGCGAGCATCTCCGGGAGCGGGTCGGTGGCGATCACCTGGTGACCTGCGGCGACGAGCAGCTCGGTCAGCTTGCCGGTCCCGGCGCCGAGTTCGAGGACTGTCGCGGGTTCTTCACCGACCAGCCAGGACGCAGCTTCCGGTGGGTACGACGGTCGCGCCCGGTCGTAGGCATCCACGACGGACACGAAGGAGAGTGCGGGATTGCTCGCATCGGGGGTCATCGTGGGCCGAACGTACCCGATAGCCTGGCCCGTGTGGCTGATCCTCTCCGTGTCCCCGCTCCCGGGCGTGCCGACCCGCTGGCGTGGTTGACCGAACTCGACGGCGTCCCTTCTGGCCTTGCCGCCGCGCGCGACGGTATCGACGCGATGCTCCGCGACCGCGGCCTGCGCAAGACCTCGCCCGAGCAGACCGGGGAGTCACTACTCCGGGGAGCGCACGCCTCGGCCGTGCTCGAAGGCTCGGTGTCCTCCTTGGACGAGATCCGGGCGGGCGAGGGTGACGACATCGCGCTGGCCGCGCTTCGGGTCAGCACCGGGATGTTGGGCCTGGTCCCGGTGCTGGGTACGGCGCCGTTGCAGGCGTTGGCCCGGCTGCACGCCTTGGCTGGCAAGGGCGTCCTGGACGAGGACTCGCTCGGTCGCCCGATCAGCGCCGAGGGCGCCGCGCGCCTTGCGGGCCTGGCGGACACCCTGCTGGCGACCAGGGCGCCGGCGCTGCTGGTTGGTGCGCTGGTGCACGCCGAGCTGATCACGGTGGCAGCGTTCGCCTCCCACAACGGCATCGTGGCCCGGGCCGCCGAGCGCCTGGTGCTGGTGCAGCGGGGCGTGGACCCGGCCTCGGTCGTCGTACCGGAGGCGGGACACCTGGCACTGCGGCCGGCGTACGAATCGAACGTGCGCGGGTACCGCGACGGCGGGCGTAACGGCTTGCACTCCTGGCTCCTGTACGCCGGCGAGGCGATCACCAAGGGCGTCGAGGCGTCCCCGCTGCGGGACTGAGCAGGACCCGGCGCCTCGGACCACCGGCCCGAGCCCGCAGCAAGCCGGTCCGCACAGATGAACGGCACCGAAGGGCGTACCCTCGGTGCCGTTCTGAACACATGGGTCGTGGCTACCAAGCGTGCACGGTCTAAATGTTGCCCCGGGTCTGTCCCGGTCTGCAAACGCCCTCTACGAAGGGTGATCGCCGCGTGGGTACCGTTTCCATGTGCTGGTCTGAAGTTGTCTTGACCCCTGTCTAACCCCGCGCGGTAGCGACTTTCAAGGGTTGACTTTCGAGCCGACCAGGGGGAGCGGGGGGAAGCAGGGTGAAGTCGTCCTCAGACGCCGACGTGTTCACGGCGCGTGCGGCGCGAGTTGACCCAGATCGCAGCTCCGAGACCGGCCGCGCCCGCTATCGCGAGTGCCGCCAAGGTGGGTTTCGCCGCTGGCAGCTTCACCCGGCTGCCCAACGCGACCGGACGCTCGAAGACGAGCACCGGCCAGTCACGGTCCTTGGCCGCTTTACGCAGTTCCTTGTCGGGGTTGACCGCGAAGGGGTGCCCGACCGTCTCCAGCATCGACAGGTCGGTGATCGAGTCGCTGTAGGCGTAGCACTCGGCCAGGTCGTAGCCGCGTTTGCGGGCCAGGTCGGTGACCGCCTTCGCCTTGTTCTCGGCGTACGCGTAGAAGCGGATCTTGCCGGTGTACTTACCGTCCGCGACCTCCATCCGGGTTGCGACGACGTGATCGGCGCCGAGCATCTCGCCGATCGGCTCGACCATCTCCGCACCGCTGGTGGAGACGATGATGACGTCACGGCCGGCTGCGTGGTGCTCCTCGATCAGGTTGACCGCCTCGTCGTAGACGAGCGGGTCGACGATGTTGTGCAGGGTGTCGGCGACGATGTCGGTCACCGTCTGCACGTCCCAGCCCGCGCACAGCTGCGACATGAACTGCCGCATCTTCTCCATCTGGTCGTGATCGGCCCCGCCGACGAGATAGACGAACTGGGCGTACGCCGACCGCAACACCGCCCCTCGGGAGATCAGTCCGCCTGCCTGGAACTCTTTCGAGAACGCGAACGTGCTCGACCTGGCAATGATCGTCTTGTCCAGGTCGAAGAACGCGGCTTGGGGGCGAGCAACGGGGCTCATGCCTCCACTCTAGGGACGGATCGCCCGTGGATCAGGGGATTGCGACGCAATCCACAGGTGTGGTCCGGCGGGAAATCTCCACATCGATCTGCGCCCGGCTCCGGCGTTGTGGGTGCCGCCGGTCAGTGTGACCACCATGAAGGAGAGCCCTGTACCGCCGCTGATCGTGACCGCCGACCGAGCCCTGGTGGACGAGCTGTTGCGGCTGGCCGCGGCCGCCGGGGTCGTGCCTGATGTGGTCGAAGACATCGGGGGTGCGCTGCGCGGATGGCCGTTCGCGCCGCTGGTCCTAGTCGGCGCCGACGTCGCCGAGGCGGTTGCGGCCGCGGCCCCGCCCCGGCGGTCCGGCGTCCACCTCGTCACCCTGGACGAGTGCCCGGACCAGCTGTACCGGGCCGCGCTCGCTTGTGCGGCCGAGTCGGTTCGTTGTCTGCCGGCCGGCACGGAGTCACTGATCAGTGACCTGACCGACTGCGGCGACGGCGGCCGGCCGGCCGGGGTTGTGATCGGTGTCGTCGGTGGTGCCGGCGGTGTCGGGGCCACCGTCTTCGCAGTGGCCCTCGGTGAGGTCCTGGCCGAGAGCACGGACGTCCTGCTCGTCGACGCGGACCCGTTGGGCGCCGGTATCGACCGGGTGCTGGGCATCGAGGCAGTCGAGGGTGTCCGGTGGGACGGGTTGGTCCAGGCCGCAGGACGGTTGAGCGCGCGCTCGTTGCACGACGCCCTGCCTCGGCGCGACCGGCTCGCGGTACTCACCGGCCCCTCCGCGAGGCCCGTCGACATCACGCCGCTGGCGATGCGGGAAGCGATCTCGGCCGGTCGTCGGGGCTACCCGGTGGTCGTGGTGGACCTGACGCGCCGGGTCGACCCGGTGGTCGAGGAAGTGTTGCTCCGCTGCGACCAGGTGGTGCTGCTCTCGACGCTGACCGTGCCCGCCGTCTCAGCAGCGGCCCGGTTGGTCGGTCGGCTCCCGTCGACGACGGGGCTCGTCCTGCGCGGCAGCGACGGTGGGATCGCGCCCGCCGAGGTCGCCGCACTGCTCGGCCTTCCGGTGCTTGCCCGGATGCGTGACCAACGAGGGCTCGACGAAGCGATCGGCCTCGGGCTCGGTGCGCTGCGGAGCCGACGAGGCCCGCTCGCCCGGGCCGCGCGCACCGTCGCTCACCAAGTGCTCCGGTGAACGAGGTGCTGGTGCCGGACGCCTTGCTGGTCGCCGTACGGGCCCGACTGGCGCGGGACAACGCCCAGGTCACCCCGCACCAGGTCGCCATCGCCCTGCGCCAGGAGGGCCGGCCGGTCGGCGACGCCGAGGTGCTGGCCGTCCACGACCTGCTCCGGCATGACGTCCTCGGCGCCGGACCGCTCGACGAGCTGCTCGCGCTCCCGGGTGTCACGGACGTCCTGGTCAACGGGGCCGGTGAGACCTGGATCGATCGGGGTGCGGGCCTCGAGCTCACCGCGGTTCGCTTCGCCGGGGACGACGCCGTACGCCGACTGGCCCAACGTCTTGCTGCGGGCGCCGGTCGGCGCCTGGACGACGCCTCGCCGTACGTCGATCTTCGGCTTGCCGACGGCACCCGGTTCCACGCGATCCTGGCGCCGATCAGCCGGCCCGGGACCTTGCTGTCCCTTCGAGTCCCTCGTCAGCGTGCCTTGGACCTGGCCGGGCTCGAGGCGGCAGGTGCGATCAGCCCGGAAGGTGCGCGGCTCCTGCGGCGGATCGTGGAAGCCCGGCGGGCCTACCTGATCAGCGGCGGCACCGGCAGCGGGAAGACGACTGTTCTCGGAGCGATGCTCAGCCTGGTCGACCCGGGCGAGCGGGTGGTGCTGGTAGAGGACTCCAGCGAGCTGAGGCCGGACCATCCCCACGTGGTCGCGCTTGAGGCCCGGCCGCCGAACCTCGAGGGAGCCGGTGAGGTCACCTTGCGAACCCTGGTCCGGCAGGCGCTGCGGATGCGCCCGGACCGGCTCGTCCTCGGCGAGGTCCGCGGCGCTGAGGTGGTCGACCTCCTGGCGGCCCTGAACACCGGACATGAGGGCGGGTGCGGCACGCTGCACGCCAACTCGGCGGCTGACGTGCCGGCCCGCGTCGAGAGCCTCGCACTTGCCGCGGGCCTGACCCGGGAGGCAGCGCTGAGTCAGCTGGCTTCTGCGGTCGATCTCGTGATCCACCTGCACCGCCCCCGCCACGGCGTCCGGCGGGTGCGCGAGATCGCGGTGCTGGTCCGGACTCCTGCGGGTCTGGAGGTCTCGACCGCGGTCGCGTTCGCCCCCGACCTGACGAGTACCACCGGGCCCGGGTTCGCGCGGCTCGGGGAGTTGTTGGAGCAGTGACGGTGTTGTTCGCAGCAGTCGCCGGCGGAGCGTCGGTCTTCCTCTGGCTCCGCCCGAACGGACTGCGGCAAAAATGGTGGCGTCCGCCGCCGGTTCTGGTGATCGCAGTCGTCGGGTCGGGGGTACTGGTCGACGGGCGAGTCTCACCGGTGCTGGTCGTGCTCGGGGTGGGGGGTGCTGCGGCCGCCGTACGGGAGGTGAGGCGGCGCCGGTCGGCGATCGTCGAGCAACGCCGCAGTGAGGCAGTGCTCGCGATGTGCGAGTCGGTCTCCGCCGATCTGCATGCCGGGCGGCCTCCGATCGCCGCGCTGACTGCGGCCGCCGACGAGTGGTCCGAGCTCCGAGGGGTGGCTGATGCTGCCCGCCTGGGCGCTGACGTCCCGGCTGCTCTGCGGTCCTTGTCGGAACGACCGGGCGCCGAACAACTCGTCCTGGTCGCGGCTGCCTGGGTCGTGGCGCACCGTTCAGGAGCAGGCCTAGCGGCAGCCGTCGACCTCGCCGCTCGGGCGATCCGCGAGGACCGCGCCGCTGCTCGGGTGGTGTCGACCGAGCTGGCCTCGGCCCATGCCACCGCCCGGTTGCTCGCCGTGCTCCCGGTAGGGGTGCTGTTGATCGGGCGCGGCTCCGGCGGCGATCCCTTCGGGTTCCTCCTCAGTACGACGCCAGGGCTGTTCTGCCTGGCCATGGGTCTCGGCCTGGCCTGGGCCGGCCTGTTCTGGATGCAGCGGATCGCAGACGGGATCCGGCGCGCGTGATAGCCGGGTCGGCGGTGCTCTTCGCTGTCGCGCTCCTGCTGCTCGGTCCGGCGCGGACTCCCGCGAGGACGCTCGGGCGCCTGCGGCGGAGTCCCGACCCGCTCGGCGATGGTGGTCCGACCTGCAGACCCGCGCTGCTCCGGCGGCTACGGGGCCCCTTGGTGGTGCTGACCGTGGTCGGCGGTTGGGCCTTCCTCGGTGGCTGGTTCGGTCTGTTCGTCGGTCTCGGCGCGGGGTTTCTCGGGTGGCGGACCCTCGGATCGGTGGAGAGTCCGGCGGCGGTGCGCCGTCGTACCGCTCTGGCCCGCGACCTGCCGATGGCGGTCCACCTGTTCGGTGCGAGCCTGAAGGCAGGTTCGGCCATCGGGCCTGCGCTCACCGACGTCGCTGCCGCCCTCGGCGGCCCGGTCGCGGCTGAGTTCCAACTCGTCGTACGGCGGCTGGAGCTGGGCATCGACCCGGTGGTGGCCTGGGCGGCGACCGACGACGAGCTGCGCTCACTAGGACGGAGCATGACCCGGGCGCACCAGTCCGGCGCATCAGTGGTCGTGACCGTTGACCGCCTTGCTGACGAGCTCAGAGCCACTCGACGCCATCGCACCGAGGCCCTTGCCCGGAGCGTGGAGGTGCGTGCTGCTGCGCCGTTGGGACTGTGTTTCCTGCCGGCGTTCGTCATTCTCGGGGTGGTCCCCATGGTCGTCGGCATTTTCTCGACGACCAGCCTTTTCGGGTAGCGGCGACCGTCCACAGGCGAAGGTTGTCGAGTCTTCTCCACCCGCGTGTACGACCCGGTCGCGGCGGTCCTCGGAACCCGGAAATCTCATCTCTGCAAGGGGAAACGCCGCTATCGGGTGGTGTTCGGAGTGAGGAGTTGCCATGGGCATGTCAGGGATGCGAAACCGTAAGGGCGAGGTCGGCGCCACCACCGCCGAGTACGCCGTATGTACCGGCGCAGGTGTCGGCTTTGCCGGCGTGCTGTTCAAGCTGATCACCAGCGACCTCGGGCAGAAGATCCTGAGCACAGTCTTCGACAAGGTCCTGGACATCCTTCCGTTCTGAGGTGAGCGGTCCGGTTGGTGGAGGGCATGCGGAGCGGCCCTCCACCAACCCCGACAGAGGAGGGTGGATTCAGGTGCGTCGACGACGTGATGATCGCGGAGCCGTGACGGCCGAGACGGCGGTGGTGTTGCCGGTGCTGGTCCTGGTTGCCGTTGGTCTCGCCTCTCTGGTTGCTCTCGGGGTGAGCCAGGTGCGGGTGATCGACGCGGCCCGGGAGACTGCGCGGGCCGTTGCGCGTGGCGACGACCCGGGGTCCGGGATCGCCCTCGGTCGGCAGGTGGCTCCTGACGGGGCTGAGTTCCAGGTCACGACCGAGGACGGAACGGTCCGAGTCGTCGTGACGGCCCAGGTTCACGGTGCGGGCGGGGTCCTCGGGTTCGTCCCGGGGTTCCGGGCGCGAGCCGAGGCCGTGGCAGCGCTGGAGCCGTCGCAGTGATTCGGGAAGTCCGACGGACTCGTGGGGAGGACGGGGTTGCGGTGGTGATCGCCCTGACCCTGATGGCCCTGCTGCTGATGGTGGCGCTGGTCAGCGGCGGTCTGGTTGCCGTGGTCGCGACCCATCGTCGGATCCAGGCCGCCGCCGACCTGGCCGCTCTGGCCGGCGCGGCTGCGGCTCGTGACGGTGCGGACGCCTGCACGGCGGTCGAGCGGATCGCGGCCGCGCATCGGACCGTGGTCCGGGATTGTGCGGGGCTCGGCCCGGTTGTTGACGTGGTCGTCGCCGCACAGGTGACTCTCGGACCGGAGTCCTGGACGCTGGAGGCGCGGGCGCGGGCCGGCCCGGGGAGGCGGCCGGTCAGTTCCCCAACCGATCCACGTACGCGACGATCCGGTTGAACAGCGCCGTGGTGGTGGCGGGATCGGTCACCTGCAAGACGGGATCTTCGGTGAGCTCGTAGATCAAGGGCGTCGCTCGTTCGGCACCGTTGGCAGCCGCCACCCGCGCACAAGCCCGGGCTGCGTCGCGGACTGCTCGTGGGTCGACCGTCCAGACGGCCTCGAAGATCCGGTGCCTGTCAGGGACGTCGGTCTGTCCGGGTAGCTCCCAGGCCGAGAGGCAGGCGGAGTGCTCGACGGCATCGCAGACCACGGACCACTCCCGTCGCATGGGCGCGTCTGCACCGAGAGGGACCCGGATCGGGGTGGCGCCACCCTCGTCCAGGAGTTCGTCGAAGTCGGCGAAGACCATCGTCGACCGAGCGACTCGGGCGAGCTCGTTCCAGCGCGGGATCGACGGGACGAAGAACGCCTCGGTCTGGAAGCTGCCGAACAGGACCGGAGACTCGGCCCTGGCACAGCACTCGTCCTCCAGCGCCCAGGAGAGCGCTAGCAAGGTCGATTTGCGCAGACGGTGCGGCAGCAGCCCGGGGTGGCGTTTGCGCAGTACCGCGAAGACCGAGGGCGCACCCGGGACAACGGTCGCGAGCGCCTCGGCGATCGCGATGTCCAGACGGATGCCGGCGTCGCGGCGGCGGAGTACCTGGGAGACGAGCCCGACCTGCTGCTCGGAGTAGCGGCGGTGGCCGCTAGGCAGTCGGTGCGGTGCCGGGAAACCGTGGCGGGTCTCCCACATCCGCAGGACGGCAGGGGTCAGTCCGGTTCGCTGCGCAAGGTCGCCAATCGTCAGATTCGGGCCCTGGGCTTGCTTTTCGAGGTCCGTTCGGGTCACTCTGTGAGTCTAATCCTAAACAAACTGTTTAGGAATACGTATAACTTAAGGGTGATGGATATGACCGAGCAGACCAATAGCGCAGATCAGGTCGTCGACTGGTCCGACCTGGGCCGGGAGATGTGGTCGTTCCTCACCGGGCGCCAGGCGGAGATCAACTACCGGTTCGTCGACATGTCAGTGGAGGTCCCGCGCGACACCGGTCCGGACGCGCCTCGCGCCGTTTGGAAGCTCGACGGCACCCTGCAGATCACCACCCGCGACAACGCGACGCTGGGCTGAGCGAGATGCCGAACGACCTGTCCTTCGACGCCGACCTGCGGTTCAGCGTCGCAGTGCCCGGGCACCACCCGGTCGCGGGCACGCTGGTCGGCCGGGGACGACGCCTCGAGCTCCGTCTGGACGACCCGGTCGCCTTCGCTGGTCGCGGCGACTCCGGAGCGGTCCGCGCGGTTGCCGAAGTGCTCGCTGGGTACGGGGTGACCGTGTCCGTGATCGCAGAGGAACGCTCCCTGGTGGAGTTCGGAGCAACGACCACCAACTGGCTGCAGCGTCGGGTGACGGGTTCCCGCCACCTGAAGGTGGTCAGCCTCCGCGGCGCATTAGCAGGCGCGCGCGGGCGGGCTCGGGGTGCTGAAGGGATCCTGCCCGGCAAGGCTCTGGTCCCGCCGCCGACGCTGTTCCCGGTGGCCCCGACCTTCGGCCGCAAGCCTGCCCCGCCGATCAGCACCACCCACGACCCGCGTCGCGGCGGGAACCCGCGCCTGGTCGTGACGGTGGGCAACGCACGGCTCCCGGATTCCGGCATGCTGATCCACCCGCTCCGCGGTGCCGTGACCACGATTGGGAGCGACCCGTCCTGCGACATCAAGTTGGCCGGCCTTGCTCCGATCCATGCGGTTGTCGAGCACGACGACCGCGACGAGCTCGTGCTCCACGACCGCGCCGGCTCCAGAACGACCCGGGTCAACGGCGTACCGATCGAACACCGGGTGCTGCGGACCGGTGCGCGGATTGAGGTCGGTGAATGGATCCTGGCCTATCGGCGTGCTGAGTACGCCGACCACGGCCGCCCGTTCGGCGGTCGGATCGGCGGCGAACTGGGGTACCAGAAGCCACAGCCGGTCCGCCGCACCAATGATGACTCCTCGATGGACGGACGGACTCCCCGATGACGGTCCTGGTCGCCGGCGGCACCGGGTTCGTCGGACGTCGGCTGGTTGCGGCCCTGGACGAAGCCGGACACGACGTCCGTGTGATGACCCGGTCGCCCGAGAAGCACAGGGGGCCTGGCCTGGCAGTCTTCGGGGACGTCGCGGACGAGGCCTCCCTAGCCGAGGCATTGGCAGGCGCCACCGCCGCCTACTACCTGGTGCACTCCCTGGACTCTGCAGACTTCGAGGAGCTCGATGCTCGCGCCGGACGCGCCTTCGGCAAGGCTGCGAGCGCCGTAGGTGTCGAGCAGATCGTCTACCTGGGTGGTCTCGGGGACGACAGCGACGACCTCTCCGCGCATCTGCGCAGCCGTCGCGAGGTGGAGAGCCTTCTCGGCGAGGCGGGAGTCCCGGTCACGGTGCTCCGGGCCGGCATCATCGTCGGCCACGGCGGCATCTCCTGGGAGATGACCCGTCAGCTCGTCGAGCACCTGCCCGCGATGATCACCCCCCGGTGGGTTCGCACCCTGACCCAGCCGATCGCGGTCGACGACGTGGTCCGCTACCTGGTCGGCGTACTCGGGCTCGTCGAGGCGACGGGCAAGGTCTTCGAGATCGGCGGACCCGAGGTGCTCGAGTACCGCACCATGCTCACCCGGGTCGCGCAGGTCCAGGGACGTCGGCTCCCGATCGTGCCGGTCCCGCTGCTCACCCCCGGACTCTCCTCGCGGTGGCTCGCGTTCGTGACCGATGTCGACGTCCAGGCAGGCCGTAACCTGATCGACTCGATGGCCAACGAGGTCGTCGTCCGGGACGATTCGATCCGTACCGTGGTCCCGTTCCAGCTCACCGGGTACGACGACGCGGTGCGGTATGCGCTGGAAGAGCGACGAGGGGTGCGATGAGGCTCGTCAGGAGGGGGTACCCGCTCCGTCGACGACTTGCCGCAGTTGCTCCGATGCCGCTGACCCACATCGTCCCGATCGAGTACATCGAGGGCGCTGCCGTAGTCGGTCGTCGTCGGAAGGTCGTCGCCGCGACCTCGGTTGCCGGAGCCGCGCTGCTCGGCGCCTCGCTCTCGACCGCGCCCGGATCGAAGAAGTTCTACGCCTCGACCGGGGCCGTCGCCGGGGTCTGGGCGTTCGGCGGCCTGGCCTCGGGCCCCCTGCACCTGGGCTGGATCCAGACCCGGGACGACCAGCTGCGTCGTCCGATCCTGACGCCGCTGGCGACCGGGGTCGGCGCGTTCGCGTTCTTCTACGGGGTCGCTCTGGTGGCCCGGCAGATCCCGATCCTGGACAACGCGATCTCACGGGTCCTCGTCTTCGCCGACGAAGGAGACGACCGGCTGGTCCTGCTCACCACGCTGGCCAACGGGCTCGGCGAGGAGATCTTCTTCCGGGGCGCCCTGTACGCCGCCCTTCCGGGCCACCCGGTCGCCGCGTCGACGGCGGTCTACGTGCTCTCGACCACGACCACCCGCAACCCGGCCCTGGTCCTGGCCGCCACAGTGATGGGGGCCCTGTTCGGCCTCCAACGCCGCGCGTCCGGTGGGCTCCAGGCGCCCACGATCACCCACCTGACCTGGTCGGCGCTGATGCTGCGGTTCCTGCCGCCGCTGTTCCGCCGTACCCCCGCTGAACCAACGGAGAGCTGATGACGACCGACGAAGGCACCCTGGACCGCGTCCTGGACCGGACGCTCCTGCCCGGGTACTCCTCGATCGGGTACCGGCTCCGACGCCGTACCTGGGACGAGAACGACCCGGCGCCGGGTTCGCTGGCGGGCAAGCGTGCCCTGGTCACCGGAGCCGGTGCCGGTCTCGGTGAGGCGACCGCACTCGGGCTGGCCCGTCTCGGCGCACGGGTCCACCTGGTCGTCCGCAACAAGGCCCGCGCTGACGGTGCAGTCGAGAGGATGACCGCCCGCCTGCAGAGCGAAGGGCTCACTCCGGACCTGACAGTCGACGCCTGCGACCTCTCCGATCTCTGCGACGTACGCCGGTACGGCGCAGAGCTGCTGGCGCGCGGCGAGCCGATCGACGTCCTGGTCCACAACGCGGGGGTCCTCCCGTCCGAGCGCACCGAATCCGTCGACGGCCACGAGCTGTGTGTCGCCACCCATGTCCTCGGGCCGATCCTGCTCACCGAGCTGTCACGTCCGCTCCTGCGCGCTCGCGACGCGCGGGTCATCCAGGTCTCCTCCGGAGGCATGTACGCCCAGGCGCTGCCGTACGACGACCCCGAGTTCGAGCGGGGGCGCTACCAGGGCGCATCGGCCTATGCCCGGTCGAAACGGATGCAGGTCGAGCTCGCGCCGACCTTGCAGGAGCGCTGGCAGAGCGACGCCATCGCCGTGCACACGATGCATCCGGGCTGGGCGGACACCCCGGGGGTCGCGTCCTCGTTGCCGCTGTTCCGGGCACTCACCCGGCCGGTTCTGCGCGACGCCGAGGGCGGTGCGGACACGATCGTCTGGCTCGCGGCCACTGCCCAGAACCCGCGTGGGGGGCGGTTCTGGCACGACCGGTCCGAGCGACCGACGCACTACCGCAAGGCCACCCGCCCCAGCTCGAGCGAGGTGGACACGGTCTGGCTGTGGGTGCGCGACCAGCTCGGGCTCGTCTGAACCGGGTGTCTCAGCCGACGTTGCCGAGCACCCGAGTGACGTCGATCCGGAGCGCGACCCGGTGCGGGTTCACGCGTGGCACCTTGTAGCGCTCGGCGTACCGGCGTTCGGCCTCGGCCACGGCGTCCGGGCCGACCAGCACGACCGCGGTGCCTTCGAGCGTCGACCAATAGCGACCCTCGACGCAACAGACCGCAATCGGCGCCCCGGTCTCGCCGGAGCGCATCAGGTTCCGTGCCTTCACCGAGTCGCCCGAGGTGATCGCCCAGGCCCGGTCTGCCTCAGGATCGATCGCCACCCCCATCGGTACGACGTGCGGGCTGCCGTCGCGGCGCAGCGTCGTCACGGTGCAGAGTCGACGCTCCCGCCAGAAGTCGAGGAAGGCGTCGGTGGTGGGAAGGAGCGTCACGGGGAACATCCTGTCACCGGGCTCGAGGCGAGTCTCTGCGCTCGCGCCTCAACCAGCGTGGGCGAGGACCAGGTCCAGCAAGCGCACCGCTCCGGCTTTGTCGAGCGGGTTGTTCTGGTTGCCGCACTTCGGGGACTGCACGCAGGACGGGCAACCCGCGGCGCAGGCGCACGACGCGATCGCTTCCCGGGTCGCCTCCAGCCACTCCGCGGCAGTGCCGAAGCCGCGCTCGGAGAAGCCGGCGCCGCCGGGGTGGCCGTCGTACACGAAGACGGTGAGCTGACCGGTGTCCGCGTGCCGTGCGGTCGAGACCCCACCGATGTCCCAGCGATCACAGGTCGCGAAGAGCGGCAGGATCCCGATCGCAGCGTGCTCGGCCGCGTGGGCCGACCCCGGCAGGTCCTCGGGGTCGATCCCGCAATCCTCGAGAATGTCGTCAGGCACCGTCCACCAGACCGACGAGGTCTCCAGGGTCCGCTCCGGGAGATCGAGTAGCTCCTCGCCGAGGACATCGCCGGAGGGCACCCGACGGCGCAGGAACGACACGACTTGGTGGGTCACCCGCACCGTCCCGTAGGAGAGGCGCACCCGGCCCCAACCCTCGTGCTGGTGCTCGCGGACGATCTCGATGTCGGTGATCTCACGCGCCGAGGTCGAGTAGTCGACCTCCGCCGGAGTCACGGTCGCCACCGATCCCTCCAGATCGAGGTCGAGGACCAGGTAGCTCTCGCCCTGGTGCAGGTAGACGGCTCCGGCGTGGGCGCTGCCGTGGGAAGCGCTGTGGTCGACCGTGCCCAGCACCCGACCGGTGCCGTCCTCGACGAGACGCACCGGCGAGCCGCCGGAGGAGCGGATGTCGGCCAGATCGCTGGCCCGGCGCCGGTCGGTCCAGTACCAGCCGTGCGTCCGCTTCCGGAGCAAACCGGCAGCGGCCAACGCGTCCACGGCCGCACGGGCAGCTGGCCCGAAGATTTCCAGACCGTCCTCGGTGAGCGGCGACTCGGCGGCCGCTGCGCAGAGGTGTGGTCCGAGGACGTACGGGTTGTCCGGATCGAACACCGAGGCTTCGACCGGTCGGCCCAGCAAGTGCTCGGGATGATTCACCAGATAGGTGTCGAGCGGGTCGTCGCGGGCCACGAAGATGCCCAGCGCATCGCCACCGTCGCGGCCGGCCCGGCCGAGCTGCTGCCAAAGGGCAGCCCGGGTCCCGGGGAAGCCGCCGAGCAGGACGGCATCCAGTCCGGAGATGTCGATGCCGAGCTCCAGGGCGTTGGTCGCGGCCAGGCCGATCAGCTCGCCGGAGCGCAGCGCCTGCTCCAGCGTGCGGCGCTCCTCCGGCAGGTAGCCCCCGCGGTAGGCCGCCACCCGTTCGGCCAGACTCGCGTCCACCTCCGCGAGCAACCGCCGGGTGCTCAGCGCGACCCCTTCGGCCCCGCGTCGGCTGCGGACGAAGGCGAGGGTGCGGACCTGTTCGACGACCAGGTCGGTGAGCAGGTCGGCCAGCTCAGCGATCACCGAGCGTCGTACGGGAGCGCCGTTCTCGCCGGAGTGCGAGACGAACGGCGGCTCCCAGAGTGCTAGCGCCACCTGGCCGCGCGGTGAGGCGTCGTCGGTGACCGCCCGGACCGGAAGTCCGGTGAGCCGGGACGCCGCCACCTCGGGCTCGGCGACGGTGGCCGAGGCCAGCACGAACGTGGGGGTCGCGCCGTACAGGGCTGCGACCCGGCGCAGGCGTCGGATGATCTGGGCGACGTGGGCACCGAAGACCCCGCGGTAGTGGTGGCACTCGTCGATCACCACGAAGTCCAGCGCTGCGAAGAACCGGGACCAACGCTCGTGCCCGGGCAGCAAGGAGTGGTGCAGCATGTCGGGGTTGGTGAGCACGTACTCGCCGTGGTCCCGCGTCCACTCGCGTTCTTCGGGGCTGGAGTCGCCGTCATGGGTCGCGACGCGAAGTCCTGCGATCCCCAGGCCGCGCAGGGTGTTCAGCTGGTCCTGGGCGAGCGCCTTGGTCGGCGCCAGGTAGAGCGTGCTGGAGCCGCGCTGTCCCCGGGGCCCGCGTCTGGTGCTGATCGCAGTCAGAGCGGGCAGCAGGTAGCCGAGGGACTTCCCCGACGCCGTACCGGTCGAGAGCACCGTGTGGACGCCGGTGTGGGCGAGGTCGGCAGCCTCGGCCTGGTGCTGCCACAGATCTCGTACTCCGGTTCGCTGCCACGCGTCAGCGACACCCAGGTCGACCCAGGCCGGCCAGGCCACGGTCCTGGCACTCCGGGCCGGGAGCACCTCCAGGTGGGTCAGCCGCTCGGCCCGACCGGGTGCGCTGGTCAGCCGCTCGACGAGACCCTCAAGGCGGCTGCTGCTCACGGGACCGAGTCTCCCAGTGCCGACCGACACCCGGGCTGGCGGCCCGTGGCGGCCCGTGGCCGTCGGCGGCTCGCGTGGTTCAATACAGCGACGGGCACTCCGGCGGTCAGCCGGAGGAGCATGGCGGATCACGTTTGGGAGAGACCGTGGACCTGACGCTTACGACCCACGAGGTGGACGGGCGGACCGTCGTCACCGTCGGCGGCGAGATCGACGTCTATACCGCGCCGAAGCTGCGCGACAAGATCACCGAGCTCGTGAACGCCGGGCAGCACACCCTGATCGTCGACATGGAGAAGGTCGACTTCCTTGACTCGACCGGACTCGGTGTCCTGGTCGGCGGGCTGAAGAAGGTCCGCGCCCAGGACGGCACGATGGCTCTGGTCTGTAGCCAGGAGCGGCTGCTCAAAATCTTCCGGATCACCGGCCTCGCCAAGGTCTTCACGATCTACGACTCCGAAGCCTCCGCGCTCAGCGTCTAGCCCATTTCGGGCAAGTCGCCCATCACGGTGATCGTTGGGCGAAATCGGGGCGTGATCTGGCTCACCCCTGCGTCGTGACCGCACTCACACCTGCGTATAGTCCGCGACGTTTGTAAGCCGCATCACACTGAGGAGATTTCATGAGCGGGCTAGCCCCACTTGCGACCGGAACCGGGACCGTCCCAGAGCTTGACGGCGGCAACCTCGTTCTCGTCCTGATCATCGCTGTCATTGCCCTCGCGGCGCTCGGGATGGCGATGATGTTCCGCAACGAGGTCCTGTCCGCCGGCCAGGGCACCGAGAACATGAAGAGCATCGCCAAGGCGGTGCAGGAGGGGGCGAGTGCCTACCTCGCCCGCCAGTTCCGGACGCTCGGCATCTTTGCCGCAATCGCGTTCGTCGCTCTGCTCGCACTGCCGGCCGACGACTCCGCCGTACGGATCGGGCGATCACTGTTCTTCCTGGTGGGTGCCGGCTTCTCGGCAGCCGTCGGCTACCTGGGCATGTCGCTGGCGGTGCAGTCCAACCTGCGCGTCGCTGCTGCTGCCAACGAGGTCGGCCGCGACCCGGCCATGAAGATCGGGTTCCGGACCGGCGCGATGGTCGGCATGCTGACCGTGGGCCTGGGCCTGCTCGGTGCCAGCGTCGTCGTCCTGCTCTACAAGGACGAGGCCCCGCGCGTTCTCGAGGGCTTCGGCTTCGGTGCCGCCCTGCTCGCCATGTTCATGCGGGTCGGCGGCGGCATCTTCACCAAGGCGGCCGACGTCGGCGCCGACCTGGTGGGCAAGGTCGAGAACAACATCCCCGAGGACGACCCGCGCAACGCCGCCACCATCGCGGACAACGTGGGCGACAACGTCGGTGACTGCGCCGGAATGGCTGCTGACCTCTTCGAGTCGTACGCCGTGACGCTGGTCGCCGCGCTGATCCTCGGCTCGCAGGCGTTTGGAGACAAGGGCCTGGTGTTCCCGCTGCTGATCCCCGCGATCGGTGCTCTCACCGCGGTGCTCGGCGTCTACCTGTGCAAGCCGCGTCCGGGCGAGAACGGCCTGACGACGATCAACCGCGCCTTCTACATCTCCGCCGGTGTCGGTGCCGTCGCTTCGGTGATCGCCTCCTACATCTATCTGCCGTCGAGCTTCTCTGAGTTCGAGGGGGTTGCGGCGACCGCGCTCAACTCGCTCTCCGACGGTGGCTTCGAGGGCGACCCGCGACTGATCGCCTCGGCGGCTGTCGTCATCGGCATCGTGATGGCGGCCGGCATCCTGGCCCTGACCGGCTACTACACCGGTACCGAGTACAAGCCGGTCAAGGACGTCGGCAAGACCTCGCTCACCGGTGCTGCGACCGTCATCCTGTCCGGCCTCTCGGTCGGTTTCGAGTCGGCCGTCTACACGACACTGGTCATCGGTTCCGCGGTGTTCGGCGCGTTCCTGCTCGGTGGCGCCTCGCTGACCATCTCGCTCTTCGCGGTGGCGCTGGCCGGTTGCGGTCTGCTCACCACGGTCGGCGTGATCGTGGCGATGGACACCTTCGGCCCGGTCTCGGACAACGCCCAGGGCATCGCGGAGATGTCGGGCGACGTCAGTCCGGAGGGGGCGCAGATCCTCACCGAGCTCGACGCAGTCGGCAACACCACTAAGGCCATCACCAAGGGCATCGCGATCGCGACGGCTGTTCTCGCCGCTACCGCGCTGTTCGGCTCCTACGCCACCTCGGTACTAGACGAGCTCGCCACCACCAAGGGTGCCGATATCGCAGACGTTCTCACGGACTTCTTCGTCTTCAACCCGGGTGTCCTGGTCGGCGTCCTGCTCGGCTCGGCCGTGGTGTTCCTGTTCTCGGGTCTGGCGATCAACGCCGTCGCGCGTGCAGCCGGTGCAGTCGTCTACGAGGTCCGTCGCCAGTTCCGCGAGATCCCCGGGATCATGCAGTACCCGGACCCCGCGAACCCCGGCGTCGGCCGTCCGGAGTACGGCAAGGTCGTCGACATCGTCACCAAGGACTCGCTGCGCGAGCTCGTCACGCCCGGCCTGCTGGCCGTCCTCGCCCCGATCGCTGTCGGCTTCGGCCTCGGTGTGACGGCACTGGCCGGCTTCCTGGCCGGTGCGATCGGCACCGGCACCCTGATGGCCGTCTTCCTGGCCAACTCGGGTGGGGCCTGGGACAACGCCAAGAAGCTGGTCGAGGACGGGAACCACGGGGGCAAGGGTTCGCCCGCCCACGAGGCGACCATCATCGGTGACACCGTCGGTGACCCGTTCAAGGACACCGCCGGTCCGGCGATCAACCCGCTGATCAAGGTGATGAACCTGGTCTCGCTGCTGATTGCCAGCGCCATTGTCTCGATGAGCGTCGGCGACGATCAGAACGACCCCGCCCGGATCGCGATCGCGCTCGTCGCGGTCGGGATCATCGCGGTGGCGCTCTACGTCTCCAAGCAGCGTGAGCAGGACCTGGGCAACGACGCGGCCGCGGTCGTCGTCGAGACCACGGTCTGACCCAGCACAACCACCGAACGGGTGGCCCGGGCTTCGGCCCGGGCCACCCGACTCGGTTCACGGCTGGACTAGCCTTCGGCGGTGACCTCCGACCGTCCCGACCTCACCCGCCGCCTCCGGGATGCGCTCGCCGCCGCCGACTACACCTATGACGCCGTCTCCGAGCTGATCGGTACGACGGCCCAGGCGGCGCTCGGCCGCAACGAGACGACCCCGGGCCTGCGCGCCACCACCGGCTCGAGCCCGCTGGAGACGCTGACCCGGATCTGGCTGCTGCAGGCCACCGTCCCGGCCGAGCACGCCGAGCGCGCACTTCCCGGCCTGGTCGACGACCTCTGTACGGCGGGGATCCTGGAGCGCTCGTTCAGCGAGGTGGCCGCCCGCGTCGACCTGCGCCCGTACGGCGTCGACAACGACACCGGCAACCTCTGGGTGGCCAGCGACCTGACCCCTGGCCTGGACGGTGGCCCTCAACGCGTCGGTCCCGACCACGTGCTCGGGATCAGCCCGGCGGCGACCTCCCTGGCCGAGCTGACCATCCGCACCCCGGTGGCACGCGCGCTCGACCTCGGCACCGGTTGCGGCGTCCAGTCGCTGCACCTGGCCGAGCACGTCGAGCAGGTGGTCGCGACCGACGTGAACAAGCGTGCGCTCTGGCTGACCGAGCTCAACGCCGGACTCAACGGGGTGAACCTCGACATCCGCGACGGCAGCTTCTTCGACCCGGTAGCCGACGAACGGTTCGACCTGATCGTCACCAACCCGCCGTTCGTGATCTCCCCGGCGACGGGGGAGCGACTCGTCTACCGCGACTCCGGGCTGCCCGGCGACCGCGTCGTCGAGCACATCGTGAAGGCGCTGCCGCAGCATCTCAACCCAGGTGGGACCGGTCAGGTCCTGGCCAATTGGTCGATTCTGCGCGACCAGCCGTGGGACGAACGGCTGGCCGGCTGGATGACGCCCGGCGGCTGCGACGCCTGGGTGGTCCAGCGCGAGGTCCTCGACCTGCCGTCGTACGTCGAGCTCTGGCTCAAGGACGCCGGCCTGCACGGAGCCCCGGAGTACCACTCCCGCTACGACACCTGGCTCTCGTGGTTCGACGAGCAGGGTGTGGAAGCGGTCGGCTTCGGCTGGATCAACCTGCGCAACGCCGGAGCGAGCAGCCCGGACCTGCGGCTGGAGGAGTGGCGCTGGGAGGTCGAGCAGCCGCTCGGCCCCGAGAACGACATCCACTTCGTCCGGGTCGCGCAGAACCGTGCGCTCAGCGACGACGCGCTGCTGAGGAGTAGGCCGCGGCTGCGCGAGGACGTCGTCCAGGAGACCTTCGGCCCGGCCGGCGCCGACGACCCCAGCCAGATCGTGCTGCGCCAGCAGCGGGGGATGCGCAGAGGCCGGCTCGTGGACACTGTCGCGACGGCTCTGGCCGGGGCAGCTGACGGCGAGCTGACCGTCGGACAACTGCTCCAGGCGATTGGCCAGCTGCTCGGCGAGGTCGACGTGGCGAGCCGGGTCGCTGAGGTCCGGGAACTGGTCGTCGAAGGCTTCCTGGAGCTCGACGCGCCCGATAGCTAGACCAGTTCTCCGGGTAGTCCCCCGTAGGGGGAGGGGTGCGTCGGGCTGGACTGATGGCTTGCCAGGCTGGACGTCCGCGCTACCTTGTTGCGGCAAACCCGGCTCAGCTCTGCGCCTGATCTGCCTCCAACCTGCACCGTGAACGAAGGATTCCACCGCTCGTGGCACACAAGCTCGTCATCGTCGAGTCCCCGGCCAAGGCCCGCACCATCGAGGGGTACCTGGGCAAGGGGTACGTCGTGGAGTCCTCCATCGGACACATCCGCGACCTTCCGCAGACCGCCGCGGACATCCCCGCGAAGATCAAGGGCGAGCCCTGGGCCCGTCTCGGTGTCAACGTCGACGACGGCTTCACGCCGGTCTACGTGGTCTCCCGGGACAAGAAGGCACACATCACCAAGCTCAAGGGCCTGCTGAAGGACGCCGACGAGCTCTACCTCGCCACGGATGAGGACCGTGAGGGGGAGGCGATCGCCTGGCATCTCCTCGACGAGCTCAAGCCGCGTCCCGACCTCCCGGTCAAGCGGATGGTCTTCCACGAGATCACCCCGGCCGCGATCCGGGCCGCCGTCGAGACCCCGCGCGAGATCGACATGGACCTCGTCGAGGCCCAGGAGGCCCGGCGCATCCTCGACCGCCTCTACGGCTACGAGGTTTCCCCGGTGCTGTGGAAGAAGGTCATGTCCGGGCTCTCCGCCGGTCGCGTCCAGTCGGTGGCGACTCGGCTGGTCGTCGACCGGGAGCGCGAGCGGATCAAGTTCCGGCTGGCGTCGTACTGGGACCTCGAGGGCACCTTCGACAGGGGAGCCGCCGGCGATCCTTCGGAGCCGCGGATGTTCCCCGGGAAGCTGCACAGCATCGACGGGGTGCGCGTCGCCCGGGGCACCGACTTCGAGGACACCGGGGAATTGAAGGAGTCGGGCGCTGGGTCGAAGGGGGTCGTCCACCTCAACCAGACGAAGGCCGAGGCTCTGGTCGAGGCGCTGCACGACACTGCCTTCACGGTCCGTTCGGTGGAGTCCAAGCCGTACACCCGCAAGCCTTACGCGCCGTTCCGGACCACCACGCTTCAGCAGGAGGCGAGCCGCAAGCTCGGCTTCAGCGCCTCATCGACGATGTCGGTGGCGCAACGGCTCTACGAAAACGGCTACATCACCTACATGCGTACCGATTCGACCACGCTCTCCGACACCGCCCTCAACGCAGCCCGGACCCAGGCCCGTGAGCTGTACGGGGCCGAGTACGTCCCGGACGCTCCGAGGGTCTACGCCTCGAAGGTGAAGAACGCCCAGGAAGCGCACGAGGCGATCCGCCCGGCCGGCGACAACTTCCGGACGCCGGCGCAGACCGGTCTGACCGGCGACCAGTTCCGGCTCTACGAGCTGATCTGGATGCGCACGATCGCCTCCCAGATGACCGATGCCGTCGGCAACTCGCTCACCATCCGGCTCGGCGGCCCGTCCGCCGCCGGGGAGGACGTGATCTTCTCCTCCAGCGGTCGCACGATCACCTTCCACGGCTTCCTCAAGGCGTACGTCGAGGGCAACGACGATGCCGAGGCAGCGCGCGACGACGCCGAGAGCAAGCTGCCGAACCTGACCGAAGGTGCAGCGGTCAGCGCAGCAGCCTTGAAGGCGAGCGGGCACGAGACCAAGCCGCCGGCCCGCTACACCGAGGCTTCCCTGATCAGCGAGCTCGAGGGCCGCGAGATCGGTCGCCCGTCGACGTATGCGTCGATCATCGGGACGATCCTCAACCGTGGCTACGTCTACAAGAAGGGCACCGCGCTGGTGCCGGCCTGGTTGGCGTTCTCGGTGATCCGGCTGCTGGAACGACACTTCGAGCGGCTGGTCTCCTACGAGTTCACTGCCGGTATGGAGCAGGTGCTGGACGAGATCGCCGGGGGCCGGAAGAACCTCAAGACCGAGCTCGGCGAGTTCTACTTCGGCAGCGCGGACATCGAGGGCCTCAAGCAGTTGGTCACCGAGCTCGGTGACATCGACGCCAAGGAGCTCGCGACCTTCCCGGTCGCCGGCCCGGACGGCTCCCCGAGCGGCATCGACCTCCGCGTCGGCCGCTACGGCCCGTACGTCGAGGACACCACTGCGGCCACCTCGGAAGAGACTCCGTTGCCGCGTGCGAACGTCCCCGAGGACCTGCCGCCGGACGAGCTGACCCTGGAGAAGGCGAAGGAGCTGCTCGCCAACCCGGCAGGCGCGGAGACCGAGCTCGGCACCGACCCCGACTCCGGCAACCCGATCGTGGCGAAGAACGGCCGGTACGGCGCCTACGTCACCGAGGTGCTGCCCGAGGATGCGCCCAAGAAGCAGAAGGCACGGACCGGCTCGTTGTTCAAGACGATGACGCTCGAGACGATCACCCTCGTGGAAGCACTCCGGCTGCTTTCCCTTCCGCGGGTGGTCGGCGCCGATGACGGAGGCGTCGAGATCACTGCGCAGAACGGCCGTTACGGCCCCTACCTGAAGAAGGGCACCGACTCGCGCTCCCTGGAGACCGAGGAACAGCTCTTCGACATCACCCTGGAGCAGGCGCTGGCGATCTACGCCCAGCCCAAGCAGCGGGGCCGCGGCGCCGCCAAACCGCCGCTGAAGGAGCTCGGCAACGACCCGGTCTCCGGTCAGCCGATCGTGGTCAAGGAAGGCCGCTTCGGAGAGTATGTGACCGACGGCGAGTACAACGCGACCTTGCGCAAGGACGACTCCGTCGAGGAGATCACCCTGGAGCGGGCTGCCGAGCTGTTGGCCGAACGTCGCGAGAAGGGCCCGGCGAAGAAGGCCGCCAAGAAGACAGCAAAGAAGGCGACCAAGAAAGCGACCAAGAAGACGGCGGCCAAGAAGACCGCCAAGAAGACCGCAGCCAAGAAGGCCTGACCGGCTCAGCGGCGCTCTGCTCGCCGCGCAATCTTCCGCAGGATGTATCGCATCGCCAGCACGTGGGCACGACTGTCGATGACCAGCGCGCGATACACCCGCCCCGCGACGCCGGGGAACTCGGCGTCGGTCCTGGCGGTCACCTCGGTGTGCGCCGGATCTATCGCGCGCAGCGACACGGTCAGCGCGTAACGGGAGAAGCGGTGCTGACCGGTGAGCGCGAGGCGGTGTGGCGGCTCGGCGCTGTCGACGTGGAACACCCGGTCGCCGCGGACCTGGATCAACCGGCCGTACCAGCCCAGAGCCCCTCGCAGAGGCACGTCGAGCGCGACCATCGCAGCCGCCCAGGTCGCGTCGGGCGAGGCATCGACCACGGTCGTGTGTTCGTCGATCAGGGGCAGGTCCATGAAGGCATCATCCTCCGGACGGCGTTTCGTCCGGAGCCGCGTCTAGGGTGTGCACGTGTCCTACCCGGGTGTGTACGCCGAGACCGGCCTCTTCCTCTGCTTCGAGGGTGGCGAGGGCGCCGGCAAGTCGACGCAGTCGAAGCTGCTGCGGGACTCGTTGCTAGCCGCCGGGCGCGAGGTCCTGCTGACCTTCGAGCCGGGGGACACCGAGGTGGGCCGCAAGGTCCGTCAGATCGTGCTGAGCCCGGAGACCGGGCACCTGGCCGACGAGACCGAGGCTCTGCTCTACGCCGCCGACAAGGCCGAGCACCTGGACAAGGTGGTCCGGCCGGCGTTGGGCGCCGGTGCTGTGGTGATCACCGACCGGTACGTCGATTCGACCCTGGCCTACCAGGGCGCCGGACGCTCGATCGCGCCCGCCGAGCTCGAGCACGTCGCGCGCTGGGCCACCGGGGACCTCCGTCCGCACCTGACCGTCCTGCTCGACCTGGAGCCGAGCGAGGGCCTGACCAGGGTGGACGAACTGGTCGCCGGACGTGACCGGATCGAGGGCGAGCCGCTGGAGTTCCACCGGCGCGTCCGGGCCGCGTTCCTCGCGCTCGCTGCGCGGGACTCCGAGCACTACCTGGTCCTGGACGCCCGTGCGGACGTCGAGACGATCGCGACGGCTATCCGCGCCCGGGTCGAGGAGCTGCTCCGATGACCACTGCTCAGGTGTTCGCCGACCTGGTCGGCCAGCAGCGGCTCGTCGAGCGGCTCCAGCTGGCGGTCGCCGGTGACATGACCCATGCCTGGCTCTTCACCGGGCCGCCGGGCTCGGGCCGGTCCAACGCGGCCATTGCCTTCGCCGCCGCGCTGCAGTGCGAGCAGGCCGGTTGCGGCTCCTGCCACTCCTGCCACAGCGTCTCGGTCGGGACCCACCCCGACGTACGGGTGACCAGGACCGAGAAGCTCTCCATCGGCGTCGATGAGGTTCGCGACCTGGTGCGGTCCTCAGCCCTTGCCCCGGCAGGCAACCGCTACCAGATCATGATCGTGGAAGACGCCGATCGGCTCACCGAGCAGGCAGCGAACGCGCTACTCAAGACAATCGAGGAGCCGACCGAGCGAACGGTCTGGCTGCTCTGTGCGCCGACCGTCGAGGACGTGCTCCCGACGATCAGGTCCCGGACCCGGCTCGTCGTACTGGCCACGCCGAGCAGTGACGATGTCGCTGCCTTCCTGGTCCGCAGCGACGGCGTCGATGCGACCACGGCGGTGCACGCCGCTCGCGCCAGCCAGGGTCACATCGGCCGGGCTCGGGCGCTGGCTCGCGATGAGGAGACCCGGAGCCGTCGCCGTCAGGTGGTCCAGTTCCCGGTCCGGCTGACCGGACTGGGCGCCTGCATGAACGCCGCGACGACGCTGCACGACCTGGCCCGGGAAGAGGCCGACGCGATGACCAGCGTCCACGATTCCCGGGAGCGCGAGGACCTGGATCGCGCGTACGGCGTCGTCGAGCGCGGCCGCCGACCGCGCGAGTACGCGCCCGCTCTCCGCGACCTGGAGAAGAGCCAGAAGACCCGGGCGAAGCGGCGCCACCTCGATGTCGTCGACAGGGGCCTGATGGATCTGGTTTCGGTCTACCGGGACGCCCTGACGCTCCAGCTCGGTGCTCGCTCGGAGATCGTCAACGAGGAGATCCGGCCCGACGTCGAGAAGCTCGCCCGGACCAGCACACCGGAGGAGAACCTCCGGCGGATCGACGCGGTCTTCGAGGCGCGCGAGCAGATGCTGGAGTTCAACGTGCCGGCCATGCTCGCGCTGGAATCGATGATGGTCGGGCTCCGGATCCGTTCCGAGGCTGGCTGACCTGATTCCACGCGGGTGCCTAGGCTGTCCGCATGTCCGTCACGCCGCCCTCTGGTCCGCCGAACCCGTACGACGCCCCTGGGACCGGTGATGCGCCGGTACCCGAGAAGAACCGCGGGGCGCTCCTGCTCGGCGCCGTGATCGGCCTGCTCGCCTTCGCTGTCGCGGCCGCAGGGTTCGCCGCTTGGCGCGTCGTCGACAACCACCGTGACGAGTCCACCGGTGGCGCGACCGGACCGTCGCTGCCGGCGACCCCGTCGGCAACAGGACCGCTGCCGACGACCGCCCCGACACTCGCCCGATTCTACGACCAGAAACTCGCCTGGACCGACTGCGAGGACAACGAGTGTGCGACGTTGACCGTGCCGCTCGACTACGCCGAACCTGCCGGCAGGACGATCAAGCTCGCGCTGCTGCGCGTCCGTGCGGAGTCCAAGGAGAAGCGCATCGGCGCGCTCGTCGTCAACCCTGGCGGACCTGGGGGATCCGGTGTCGAGTTCGCCGCGGCGGGCAGCTCCCAGTTCGGAAGCGCGCTCACCCGCTACTTCGACATCGTCGGCTTCGACCCCCGGGGTGTCGGTAAGAGCGCCACCCTGGACTGCGCGACGACGGAGCAGCTCGATGGTTTGCTCTCCTATGACCCCTCGCCGGACACGGCAGCAGAGCGGGCCGAGGTGGATCGACGGGTCGCGGCCGTCGGCCAGGGCTGCCTGTCCCGCAGCGGCGACGTCGCCCGGCACATCTCGACCAAGGAGGCTGCCCGAGACATGGACATCCTTCGCGCTGCCCTCGGGCAGACGAAGCTTGACTACCTCGGGTCGTCGTACGGGACCTTCCTGGGGGCGACGTACGCCGAGGCCTTCCCGGAGAACGTCGGCCGGTTCGTCCTGGACGGAGCGGTCGACCCGTCGCTGTCCAACAAGGATCTCAGCCTGCAGCAGGCGGGCGGCTTCGAGACCGCGCTGCGCGCTTACGTCGCGGACTGCGTCAAGAACGGCGACTGCTTCCTGGGCGACAGCGTCGACGCCGGCACTCGGCGGATCCGGGCCTTCCTCGACGAGCTCGACCAGAAGCCCTTGCCGACCTCCGGGCCGCGCGAACTGACCGAGGGCACCGGCTCGCTGGGGATCTTCCTGCCGCTCTACGTGAAGAGCCTCTGGCCGAGCTTGAGCCAGGCGTTGCGCCAGGCGATCGAAGACGACAACGGCACCGGGCTGCTCATCCTCGCTGACTTCTACGCCAGCCGCGGAGCCGAGGAGTACGACGACAATTCGATCGAGGCCCTGTTCGCCGTGAACTGCCTCGATCACAACGATTTCGTGGAGACAGCGGACGTGTCGAAGTACTTCTCCGAGTTCGACAAGGCGTCGCCGACCTTCGGCCGGATGTTCGCCTACTCGCTCTCGACCTGCTCGCAGTGGCCGATCAAGTCCGGTGAGCGGACCGTCGCGCTGCACGCGGAAGGTGCGCCGCCGATCGTCGTCATCGGTACCACCCGGGACCCGGCCACCCCCCTGGTCTGGGCCCAGTCGCTGGCCAAGCAGCTCGCTTCAGGACAGCTGATAACTCGGGACGGCGACGGTCACACCGGGTTCCAGCAGGGCAATGACTGCGTCGACAACGCCGTCGAGAGATGGCTGGTCTCGGGCACCGTTCCCAAGCCGGACTTGATGTGCTGAGTCGGTTTCGTCGGGGCGCTCGCTCGCCCCTATACTCGTCCGGCGTGCCCGGCTCCACGGCCGGTCACCGCGCCGCCTTAGCTCAGTCGGTAGAGCGAATCACTCGTAATGATTAGGTCATCGGTTCGATTCCGATAGGCGGCTCCAGGATGGTGCTTTCCGTCGCCGGAGGGGTGACGCTCGGACCCGGGCCGTTTCGGATGAGGGGCTCCAACGAGCCAACTGCGGTCAACCCGACACAGTCTCGGGCGGGACCCCGCGGATGCCCCTGCGCCTCCCGCTGGGCTGACCTAACCTGAGCGCATGTCCCGACCGCACGCCATCCGCGCCGATACCCCGACGCCAGGCCCTTTCTCGGCTCTCCTTGGCTTCCGTTACCTCAGTGTTGCTGACGGGGAGGCGGTCGTGGAGGCCGATCCGGGCCCGCAGCACTGCAACGGCGGCGGAATCGTGCATGGCGGGTTCTTGAGCGCGCTGCTCGACACCACCACCGGTTGGGCGGTCCATGCTCAGGTGGAGGCCGGCGCGGCCGCACCGCACGTCCAGCTCAGCGTCCAGTACGTCCGAGCCGCCCTGCCCGGCACCACCCTCGTCTGTCGGGGGACTGCGTCGGCGGTCGGCCGCCGGATCGCCTCGACGGAGGCGGAGATCACCCAGGACGGGCGGACGATCGCGCGGGCCGTTGCGAGCCACGCAATCCTGGCGGCACCCGCCGGTTGATCGGCAAACGCCCGTATTTGGCGCCCCTTTGGCACGTATTTGGCGCCTATATCGGGGCAGGTCCGATAATTCGGGGGAATGGACCATTTCGTTATTGACCTGACTGGTGTCGAAAGTCACACTGGGCAGAAGTCGCCCCGATCGGCACCGGACAAGTACCGTTTTCGTAGGGCACCGCAATTGACGATGCCAGCGATTTTTCGCATCTGAATATCGAACTCGTGGGGGTTCTCAGCATGAAGAAGTTCGCGTTGCTCCTCCTGGCCACGTTGATCGGCGTTCTCGCGTCAGTCGGCTTGGCCCCGTCCGCGCAGGCCTACCCCGATGCCCAGCAGAACCTCACCGTCGACCGCCAGGTGTTGTACGGCGGCGAGGCCTTCACTGCGTTCGCCACCTCCAACGTCAGCTGTGAGTGGACCCTGGAGTGGAACGGCGACACCCGCGTCCAGACCTCCGAGGACTTCACCACGACGTACACCGCCCCCGTCGTCACCGAGATCACCAAGATCCCGCTCAAAGGCACCTGCCGCTACGACACGCTCGAGGAGCCGCGACTGTCAGCGAAGGACGCTGGCCTCGGGACGTTCGAGAAGTCGATCACCATCACCGTGCTGCCCCGGGGCAGCGCCGTGAGCCCGCCCGCCGACGGCGATCTGCCGAACACCGGCGGCCCGGATCTCTGGATCCTGATTGCCGGTCTGGCCTCCCTCGCAGCCGGTGTCGCGGTCATTCGCACCGCGAAGCGCCACGGCCCCACGGCCTGAACCGGGCTGACGCAGCAACCACGACGCTGACCGCAGCCATCGGCTCGCGGTCAGCGTCGTTCTGCGTCCGGTGGAGCCTCAACGGATCCGGAGCCGACGCATTGTCTTCAGACCTCTGAGCACGGTCTCCGCGTAGTCCTCGGACGCCTGGCCCAGACGAGCGCCCATCACCTGACTCCTTGACGCCGCCGTGTCCCGCCGACCGGGAGTGCCCGACTAGACCGGGATCTGCGTCCGCTCGCCGGATCCCGCAAATCTCTCCACAGTGGGGCCGTGAGTTGGAGAGGATCGAGTTGGTCAACTGACGCTACTTATGTCCGTTAATATGTTTTCTGGCGTAACGGGTACACGGCGGCGTCGTTGTATCGAGTAGGAGACCTGGCTTGCCGGACCGATCGCGGTCCTCGGGGGCGAAGATATGGGAGACCACTGCATGAAAAAGCTGCTAATGATCGGGCTGACTGCCCTCGTCACGTTGTTCGTGGCGATCGGCGTCGCACCGGCGGCGAGCGCGTACCCGGAACTTTCCTGCAACGTCGAGGTCGACGCTCAGGTCGTTGACTCGGGGGGCACCTTCACGGCCACCGGCACCGCGCAGCAGTCCTCGACCGACGGCAGCTCCTCCGCCGCCGATTGGGAGATGACGTTCGATGGCGACGTCCGCACCGGCAAGGCCGTCAAGTTCACCCAGAAGTTCAAGGCGCCCGACGTCACCAAGACCACCAAGGTCCCGCTCACGGCCACGGCCACGCTGTCGGACGGGCAGACGACGTGTTCCAAGACTGTCGACATCACCGTCGTCGCCGGCGTAGCGGTCAGTGGGCCGGGCGGCGGTCTGCCGAACACCGGCGGTCCCCGACTGGCGCTGCTCTTCGCCGGGCTCGGCCTGCTGCTGGCCGGCGGGTTCGCGATCCGGCAGTCCCGCAAGGACGGCGGAGAACACTCCGCCTGAGCGCACCACCTTCCTGACGGAAGCCTGCCTTCGGGCAGGCTTCCGCACTTTTGGCGGGACCTTACGCTCGAAACTAGAACCTGTTACATTTCTGGGATGATTCTGGATCGCTTCAAGATCGACGGCCAAGTTGCCGTGATCACCGGTGCCGGTCGGGGGATCGGTGCGGGTTCCGCTCTGGCTCTCGCCGAAGCCGGAGCCGACGTCGTCATCTCCGCCCGGCACTCCTCGCAGCTCGAGGAGGTGGCCGAGAAGGTCCGGGCCACCGGTCGCCGCGCACTCGTCGTGAAAGCCGACCTGAGCGACCTCGACGCCACTGCGGCGCTCGCCCAGGCGGCGTACGACGAGTTCGGGCGCCTGGACATCATCGTCAACAACGTCGGCGGGACCATGCCGCTCCCGTTCCTGGACACCGATGAGGACTTCCTCACCGAGGCGTTCCGGTTCAACGTTGCCACGGCCCACGCCCTCACCAGGGCCGCGGTGCCGCTGATGCTCACCGGCGACCAGCCGGGCGGCTCGATCGTGAACATCTCCTCGGTGATCGGTCGGGTCTCGGGTCGCGGCTACGTCGCCTACGGCACCGCTAAGGCCGCCCTCACCCACTGGACCCGGCTCGTCTCGAAGGACCTCGCTCCGCTGATCCGGGTGAACGCGATCGGGACCGGATCGATCATGACCAGTGCGCTGGACTACGTCGCCAAGGACGAGGCAGTGATGACCGAGCTCGCCGAGAAGACCACGATGCAGCGGGTCGGACAGGTCGAGGACATCGCCGCCGCAGTCGTCTACCTGGCCAGCCCGGCTGGTTCTTTCCTCACCGGGAAGGTGGTCGAGGTCGACGGCGGTTTGGACATCCCCAATCTCGACTTCCGCCTCCCTGACCTGACGGCGTCCGACGGGGTGGGCCGATGACCGCCGTCAAGCGGGTCGTCGCCTGGTCCACCGGCACCGTGGGTCGGCACGCGATCGCCGGCATCGATGCCCGGCCCGACCTCGAGCTCGTCGGGCTCTGGGTGTCCAACCCCGACAAGGTCGGGCACGACGCCGGTCGACTCGCCGGCCTGGACCGCGATCTCGGCGTACTGGCGACCAACGACAAGGAAACGTTGTACGCGCTGGAGCCGGACGCCGTCCTGCACACCGCGATGACCGACGACCGGATCTTCGACGCCCTCGAGGACCTGGTCGAGATCGTTGAGCACGGGATCAACGTGATCTCCTCCGGCCCGGTCGTGCTGACCTTCCCCGAGGGTGCGGGCCTCGACTCCTACGTCGATCGCATCAACGCGGCAGGCGCGGCAAACGGTGCCAGCCTGCACGTCAACGGCATCGACCCCGGCTTCGCGAACGACGTGCTCCCCCTGGTGATGACCAGCATCTCCCAGCGCATCGACCTGGTCAGGGTCAGCGAGATCTGTGACTACGCGACGTACTACCAGCCCGTGGTGATGCAGGACCTCTACGGTTTCGGGCGTCCGATGGACTACCCGGCGCTGCTGTGGCAACCCGGCGTCCTCACCGCTGCCTGGGGTCCCGTCGTACGCCAGATCGCGGCCGGTCTGGACCTCCTGCTCGACCCCGAGCTGCAGGAGTACCACGAGCGGATCCCTTCCGAGGTCGACCTCACGATCGATTCGTGCAAGGTCCCGGCCGGTTCGATGGGTGCGGTGAAGTTCGGGGTGATCGGCACCGTCGACGGCGTGCCACGGGTCCAGCTCGACCACGTGACCCGGACCAGCCCGGCCCAAGGGCCGCACTGGCCGCAACCCTCGGAGGGTGACGGCTGCTACCGCATCGAGATCGAGGGCGAGCCGATGATGAAGGTCGACTTCGTCCATCACGGCGAGAACGGCGACCACAACGTCTCCGGGATGATCACCACCGCAATGCGCCTGGTCAACGCGGTCTCGGCCGTGTGTGCCGCCCCCGGCGGCCTGGTAGCCGCCAAGGATCTTCCCCTGATCACCGGGCGTGGACTCGTCCAGGGTTCTCGAACGAATCCGTGATGATGAGCAGATGACCCAGGATTCGGTGGCCTCCGGACAGACGGCCCGTCAGATCAGTTCGGACTCCGGTGTGCTCTGGACCGAACCGGGCGCCTGGTCGGTGGCACCCGGGGTCCACCGGATCCCGCTGCCCTTGCCGATGGACGGCCTGCGCGCGGTCAACGTCTACGTGATGGAGACCGACGACGGTCTGGTGCTGGTCGATGGCGGTTGGGCGATCCCGGAGTCGCGCGCACTGTTCGAGTCCTCGATGAAGGACGCCGGGTACGCGCTCTCTGACATCCGCAGGTTCCTGGTCACCCACCTGCACCGCGACCACTACACCCAGGCGTACGTCGTCGGGCAGGAGGTCGGCGCCCCGGTGAGCCTCGGCCTCGGGGACAAACCGTCGATGGACCTGATGCACGACCCGACCCTGAACCGCGACCCGAACCTCGATCGGCTGATCGCCGCAGGGGCGCTGGAGCTGGCCGAGGGGTGGCGGGCGATGATGCCCAAGGAGCGCAGGCCCGACGAGAACTACGGGATGCCCGACGTCTGGCTCGACCAGGACCTGGTGCTCGACCTCGGGGGCAAGCGCATCGACGCGGTATCCACCCCGGGGCACACCCAGGGGCACTACGTCTTCGCCGACACCGCCGCGGGCCTGCTCTACGCCGGCGATCACGTGCTGCCGACGATCACCCCGTCGGTCGGTTTCGAGCCGGCCTGGGTGGAGAACCCGCTGCGCGACTTCCTCGACTCCCTGGCCAAGGTCCGGGCGATGCCCGACCTCCGGCTGCTCCCGGCTCACGGGCCGGTCACTGCCAGTTCGCATGCCCGGGTCGACGAGCTCACCGCTCATCACCACCACCGGCTGGACCAGTGCCGCGACGCCGTCGCTGCCGGTGCCAGCAGCGCTTGGGACGTGGCCGGGCAGATCGGCTGGACCCGGCACGAGCGCAAGCGCGAGGAGCTCGGCCCGTTCGATGCTGTCCTGGCCGCCTTCGAGACGCTCGCGCACCTCGAGCTCCTCGCACTTCAGGGCACGCTGGTCCGCAGCGACGCGGACGACGGCACCCGCGCCTACCTGCTGCCGGTGTCCGAGGCCTGAGCCGTCGCGAGCGCCGGGCGCTCGTTTGGGTTACTTTTGTTCCTCACGACAGGGGAGCGCCTGGAGATTTCTAGGGCGCTGAGAGTGCGGAACAGCCGCAGACCCTTGAACCTGCCCGGTTAGTACCGGCGAAGGAAGTCGAAGGTAGTTATGAGTACGCCCGGAAAACAGATCACTGCTGCACTGACGGGGCTGGTCGTCGGCACCCTGGTCCTGACCGCCTGCGGGAGCGACGGGACCAAGGAGCTGGCGAGCAAGGCGCCGGAGAGCACCACCATCACGATCGCCACGCACGACTCGTGGGCGATGTCGAAGGAGGTGCTCGCCCAGTTCACCAAGCAGACCGGCATCACCGTGAAGGTGCAGGCGCACGGCGATGCCGGCGAGCTCACCAACAAGCTGGTGCTGACCAAGGACGACCCGATCGCGGACGGCGTGTTCGGGATCGACAACACCTTCGCGACCCGCGCGGTCGAGGAGGGCGTGCTCGCGACGTACTCCCCGGCCGAGGAGCCTGAGTCCGTGGCCGGCTTCGGGCTCGACGGCGACGCGGGTGACCAGCTCACCCCGATCGACTACGGCGACGTCTGCATAAACGTCGACGACACCTGGTTCGCCAAGGAGAAGGTGGCGCCACCGACCTCCCTCGACGACCTGGTGGAGCCGGCGTACAAGGACCTGCTCGTGGTGCCGGGGGCGACCACCTCCTCGCCGGGGTTGGCGTTCCTGCTCGCCACCATCGGTACCTACGGCGAGGACGGCTGGAAGGCCTACTGGGAGAAGCTCGTCGACAACGGGGTGAAGGTCGACTCCGGCTGGACCGATGCCTACACCGTCGACTTCACCGCCGGCGGCGGCAAGGGCGATCGTCCGATCGTCCTCTCGTACTCCTCCTCGCCGCCGTTCACGGTGCCCGAGGGTGGGGATCGACCGACTACCAGCGCGCTACTCGACACCTGCTTCCGCCAGGTCGAGTACGCCGGCGTGCTGGCCGGGGCGAAGAACCCGACGAACACCCAGAAGTTCATCGACTTCATGTTGGGCACGTCGTTCCAGGCTGCTCTGCCGGACAACATGTACGTCTACCCGGTCGACACCACGGTTGCCCTCCCCCAGGGCTGGGACACCTGGGCCCCGACCGCGGAGGAGCCGATCGAGGTCGCGTCCGAGGACATCGCCGAGAACCGCGCCGACTGGCTGCGTGACTGGCGCGACCTGATCACCCGCTGATGCCCACGACCACGAGCCCGACGGGTCCCCTCTGGGGTCACCGGCGGGCTCGTGGTGTGGGGAGCACCCTGGGCGTAGGCGTCCTCGCGGCCGTCCCGCTGCTCGTGCTCGGGGCCTTCTTCGTCTATCCGGTGTGGGGAATGATCGAGCGGGGCTTCTGGCCCGACGGTGCCTTCGACCCTGGCAGCGTGCTGGACGTCCTCGGCCGCGAACGGGTGCGCAGGGTCCTGTGGTTCACGGTGGGGAGCGCCGGGCTGGCAACGGTCCTGGCCGTCGTCCTCGGAGTACCGGTTGCGTTCGCGCTGCACCGGCTCCGTTTCCGTGGGCAGGGTTTCCTGCGGACCCTGATCGTTGTTCCGTTCGTCCTGCCCACAGTCGTGGTCGGGGTGGCGTTCCGGCAGCTGATCGCTCCGTCCGGCCCGCTCGGTCGACTCGACCTGGACGGCACGCCGACCGCCATCGTGGCGGCCCTGGTGTTCTTCAACGTCAGTGTTGTGGTGCGGACGGTCGGGCCGTTCTGGGAGGGCTTGGACCGTCGCGCCGAGGAGGCGGCGTCCGCGCTCGGAGCCTCGCCGATCCGGGTGCTCGCCACGATCACGTTGCCGGCCCTGCGTCCGGCCATCGTCTCGGCGGCGAGCGTTGTCTTCCTGTTCTGCTCCACCTCCTTCGGCATCGTCCTGACCCTCGGCGGCCTGCGGTACGCCAACGTCGAGACCGAGATCTACCTGCTTACGACCCAGGAGTTGGATCTCACCTCGGCAGCAGCGCTCTCGATGCTCCAGATCCTCGTCGTCACCGGGCTCCTCGTCTCCGCGCACCTGTCCAGGAGCACTGCCCCGGCGCTCAGCCGGGCGGGTGAGAGCGGTCGGTCCCCCCGCCGTCGGGACGTCGGGGTGCTCGCCTGGACCGCCGGCGTGATGGTCCTGCTGCTCGTCCCGCTGGTCACCCTCGTGTTCTCCTCGCTGCGCAACGACGGCGGCTGGAGCCTCGAGCACTACCAGGCACTGCAGGGGGACGGCGAGGGCAACGCCCTCCTGGACACCGCCTCGAACGCGCTGGTGCGCTCCCTGGAGATCGCTGTCCAGGCAGCCGGGATGGCGCTGGTGCTCGGCACCCTGGTTGCGTTTCTGGTCTCCCGGCGTCCCCGGTCCCACGGCGTACGGCGTCTTGCTGCGGTCTTCGACGGCGCCTTCATGCTGCCGCTCGGCGTCTCGGCGGTCACCCTCGGTTTCGGCTTCCTGATCACCCTGAACGAGCCGCCGCTGGATCTCCGGACCTCGCCGCTGCTGATCCCGATCGCGCAGGCGATGGTGGCTCTGCCGCTGGTGGTCCGGACCGTGGCCCCGGTACTGAGCTCGATCGACCCGCGCCAGCGGGAGGCGGCGGCGTCGCTCGGCGCAGGCCCGTTGCGGGTGCTCCTCGCCGTCGATCTCCCGCATGCCTGGCGTGCGCTGGCTGCCGGCGCCGGGTTCGCCTTCGCGGTCTCGCTCGGCGAGTTCGGGGCTACCAGCTTCCTCGCCCGCAATGACGCCCCGACCCTGCCGGTGGTGATCTTCCAGCTGATCGGCCACCCCGGAGCAGCGAACTTCGGGATGGCGACAGCTGCGTCCGTGGTTCTGGCAGCCGCCACCGGCGCGGTGATGCTCCTCGTCGAGCGGCTGCGCATCGGATCCGTGGGAGCGTTCTGAGATGGGGACTCTGCGTGTTCGGGGCCTGACGGTCCGGTTCGGTGACGCCGTCGCCGTCGACGGGATGGACCTCGAGGTGCCGGCTGGTTCGGTCACCGCAGTGCTCGGTCCGTCCGGATCCGGGAAGTCAACGCTGTTGCGCGCTGTCGCTGGCCTCGAGGTGCCGAGCACCGGTTCGATCGAGATCGACGGCGACGATCTGGCGCGGGTGCCGACCCACCGGCGCGGGGTCGCGTTGATGTTCCAGGACGGCCAGCTCTTCCCGCACCAGAGCGTCGCCCGCAACATCGGGTACCCGCTCCGCTTGCGTCGGCGCCCGGCTCCGCAGGTGCGCGGTCGGGTCGCCGACCTGCTGGATCTGGTAGGGCTGTCGGGATTCGGCGACCGGACCCCGGCGACCCTGTCGGGTGGCGAGCGCCAGCGGGTCGCCCTCGCGCGCTCGCTCGCGGTCGAACCGAGGCTGCTGCTGCTCGACGAGCCGTTGAGCGCGCTCGACCGGGGCTTGCGCGAGCGCCTGGCCGGGGACCTCCACGACATCCTCCGCAACTCCGGGACCACGACGTTGCTGGTGACCCACGATCACGAGGAGGCTTTCACGATCGCCGACCGGATGGCCGTGATGAGGGATGGACGGTCGGTACAGGCCGGCGGCCTGGACGAGGTCTGGAGCCACCCGGCGGATGCCTGGGCGGCGCGGTTCCTCGGGTACGCCGAGGTGCTCGAGGGCCAGCCGGCCCGGGTACTGCGCGAGCTGATCGATCCCGCTGCGACGTGGACCCGGGTGGCGCTGCGCCGCTCGGCGCTGGTCGTCGACCCCGACGCCCCGGTCGGAGCGACGGTGCTCTCGGCAAGAGTCGCCCCCGAGCAGGTCCGGCTCGAGCTCGACGTCGACGGCCTCGGGCGGCTGGCGGGAGTCGCCGACCCGGCGTACTCGGTTCGCGTCGGCGAGCGGGTGCGGGTCGCCGTACGGACCGATCGGCTGGCGCCGTTGCCCTAGTGCCCGCGTGGGTACCCCCAGTCAGTCCCTAGACTGACTCCTTGTGAAGCAGCGGCCGTGGATGATGCTTGTCGTCATCGCCGTCGCCACGGCTCTGGTGTGTCTCGGCTTCAGCATCGCGATCGACCGGCCGCTCCAGGACACCGAGGGCTTCCTCGGGTCTGTCTGGCTGCGGCTGCCGCTGCTCGTCATCGGGGCGTTCTTCGCTGACGTGATCCCGCGGACGCTCTATCGGGCGCGGACCGACTACGGCCGCTACGGTGCCGAGGCGCGTCGGGTGATCACCGAGCACTGGACCCGGGACCGGATCACGCTCGTCGTGGTCGGGCTGGCGTCGTTCTACGTCACCTACATCAGCTACCGAAACCTGAAGAACTTCCTGCCGTTCGTGATGTCCGAGGACGGTCGCCCCAAGATCTACGACCGGGCGCTGCACCGGATGGACGAGTGGCTGATGTTCGGCAGCGACCCCTCGACGATCCTGCACACCGTGCTGGGGACTTCGGTCACGGCGCACGTGCTGTCGGTCATCTACCTGTTCTTCCTGCCGATGGTGCCGGTCTCGGTCGCGGTCTGGGCGGTCTGGTCCCGGAGGACGAGCTACGGCTGGTGGTTCATCACCGCGCAGTGCATCTGCTGGGCCCTGGGAACCGCGAGCTACTACGCGCTGCCGTCACTCGGCCCGAACTTCGAGTATTTCCCGTTGTACGCCGACCTTCCGGACACCGGCGTCAAGAACATCCAGGACATGCTGGCCAACGACCGGGCCGACATCGTGCATAACCCGCTCGCCCAGGGCGTCCAGTCGGTGGCCGGTTTCGCATCGTTGCACGTAGCGATCACGTTGATGCTCGCGCTGGTCGGCCACTACACGCTGCGGACCAGGGCGCTCCGGGTGGGGCTCTGGACCTACGCCGTCCTCACGGTCCTGGCGACGACGTACTTCGGCTGGCACTACATCGCCGATGACCTCGCCGGCGCCGCGATCGCGGTTGTCGCGGTCTACGTAGCGGGGATCGGGACCGGGCAGACCTTCGACCGGTCATGGCTCCACGATCCGAACCCTGCCCCCCTGTCACCACTCGTCAGTCAAGGCGACACGCGGGAGCAATCGGACATTTCCAGTGAAGCTGATGCACGCCGAGCGGATCAGGTTTAGCGTCGGAATCTGCTGGGGGGCGCTCGATGGTGCTCCCCGATGAGGCGCTCAACGCTGTGGGGGTTCGATCGTGCGCACTGATATTCGTGCTGCCGGAACCGGACTCGTCACGCTCGCACTGATCGGCACCCTGAACGGCATCGCGGTCGCCGACCCGAAGGACCCGCTACCCAGCAAGTCCCAGGTGGACACGGCCAACGCCAACCTCCGCAACAAGGCGCGCGACGTCGCCGAGATCCGTGCCGACCTGGCGGTGGCGAACTCCCACCTGCGCGCGGCGGCTGAGCAGGCAGAGGTCGCCGCCGAGGCCTACAACGCCGCCCGGTGGCGGCTGGCCGAGGCGAAGAGGGCAACCGCCGCCGCGAAGGCAGCCGCAACCGCAGCGAACCGGCGCGTCCAGGACCAGGCGGCCGGCATCGCCGCGCTGGTCACCCGCACCTATCAGAGCGGGTCCGACCTGACCGGCGTCACGGCGTTCTTCGGGGACACCAATCCCACCGAACTGATGGGCCGGGTCGGCGTGGTCGAGAGCGTCGGCAGCGCTCTGGACGCGCAGTACGCCGAGTTCGCTGCCACCGACGTGCTGGCCAAGGTGGCCCGGCAGCGGGCGGCCGCGGCCGAGAAGAAGCAGGCCGAGGAAGCCGAGCTTGCCGAGCGGCTCCGGGACGGCGCTGCCGAAGCGGCCGACCTCGCCCAGGCGCAGGCCCGGTCGATCGCCCAGCAGCGCACCCAGCTGATCGCTGACCTGGCTACGGCCCAGAAGATCTCGGTCAGTCTCGCGAGCCGGCGCCAGCAAGGGTTGGAGGCAGTCGCACAGGCCAAGGCCGCAGCCGCAGCCGAGGCCGCCGGAGCGGACGGCGCGCTCTCGGGCCCGAACCGGGGCCCGGTCGACAACGGGATCTCACCCAACGACCCGGGTCGTCCCTATGCGCTCAGTACGCCCGAGGGCGCCGATCGCGCGATCGCGTTCGCCAAGGCCCAGCTCGGCGAGCC
Source organism: Marmoricola sp. (assembly GCA_046598915.1). Taxonomy (GTDB): domain Bacteria; phylum Actinomycetota; class Actinomycetes; order Propionibacteriales; family Nocardioidaceae; genus Marmoricola. The sequence goes on from JBKJHO010000054.1 coordinate 47,060, forward strand.
GTACCTCTGGGCCGCCGACGGGCCGGACTCCTGGGACTGCTCCGGACTCACCATGCGTGCCTGGCAACGCGGAGGCGTGGGTCTGCCGCACTACTCCGCTGCCCAGTACCAACACAGCAAGCACATCGGTATCGCCGACCTCCGTCCCGGCGACCTGGTCTTCTGGGGTGACGCTGTGAACACGATCCACCACGTGGCGATGTACCTCGGTGACGGCAAGATCATCCACGCACCGCGGACCGGTCAGCCCGTGCAGATCGCATCGATGTACGCCTGGATACCACCGACCTACTTCGGGCGACCCTGAGCCTGTCGCAACCCTTTGCCGTTCCTGGCAGAGTGAGGGCATGGCCGACCACGCACAGTCACACTCGGGGCCCGTCGTCGACGTCCCCGCGTTGACCACCCTCCTCGACGGCACGTACGTCGAGGTCCGGAATCTGACCCGCAAGCGCCTCGTCGAGTTCGCCTCGGTCATCGACGACCAACAGGAGATGGATCGCGCCGACTTCCGCGAGCGGGTCCGTGACGTCGTGAAGGAGCTCGCCGGGACCGGTCAGACCGGTCTCGGGTTCCCGACCCAGTACGGCGGCGGGGGCGACATCGGGGCCTCGGTCGCGGCTTTCGAGACGATGGCCTTCGGCGACCTCTCGGTGCTGGTCAAGGTCGGCGTCCAGTTCGGCCTCTTCGGGGGAGCGATCCTCCAGCTCGGCACCCAGCGGCACCACGACGCGTACCTCCGTGACCTGGTCAGTGCCGAGCTGATGGGCTGCTTCGCGATGACCGAGACCGGTCACGGCTCCAACGTCCAGGCCCTCGGAACTACCGCGACGTACGACGTCGAGACCCGCGAGTTCGTGATCACCACGCCCGACGACGCGTCCCGCAAGGACTACATCGGCAACGCGGCAGCGCACGCTCGGCTGGCGGTCGTCTTCGCCCAGCTCCAGATAGGCGGGAAGTCCGAGGGCGTGCACGCGTTCGTCGTCCCGATCCGGGATCAGAACGGTGCGGTGCTGGCCGACGTACGGATCGAGGACGACGGCCGCAAGATCGGCCTCAACGGTGTCGACAACGGCCGGATCTGGTTCGACGGGGTCAGGATCCCGCGGGAGAACCTGCTCAACCGGTACGCCGACGTCACCGAGACCGGCGTCTACGTCTCCGAGATCGAGAACCCCGACCGACGGTTCTTCACCATGCTCGGCACCCTGGTCCAGGGCCGGGTCTGCGTCGGCGGTGCGGCGATCAACGCCAGCAAGGTCGCTCTCTCGATCGCGATCAAGTACGCGCTGGGACGCCGTCAGTTCGGCAACCCGGGTGCAGGCGAGGAGCTGATCCTCGACTACGGCCTGCACCAGCGCCGACTCTTCCCGCTGCTCGCCCAGAACTATGCGCTGCACTTCGCACAGGAGATCCTGCTTGGTGAGCTGCACACGGTGTTCTCCGCCGCCGAGGAGGTCGACGAGCACACCCGACGTGCTCTGGAGTCGCGCGCTGCCGGGACCAAGGCCCTCGGTACCTGGCACGCCTCGCACACCATCCAGCAGTGCCGCGAGGCCTGCGGCGGCGCCGGCTACCTCTCCGCGAACCGTTTCGACGCCCTGCGTGCCGACACCGATGTCTTCACCACCTTCGAGGGCGACAACCACATCCTGCTGCAGCTGGTCGCCAAGGGCCTGCTCACCGACTACTCGTCCTCCTTCGGTGAGCTCGACCAGCTCGGGATGGTGCGTTTCGTGGCCGGGCTGGCGGTCGATACCGTCCTGGAGCGCACCGCCGTGCACAAGCTCCTCGAGCGGATCCGCGACGTGCTGCCGAGTGGCGACGACGTCGGCGACCCCGAGGCCGGCCTGCTCGACCCGGAGTACCAGCTGGCGCTGTTCCGCTGGCGCGAGGAACACATGCTCTCCGGTGTCGCCCGTCGCCTCAAGCGGGGCATGGACGGCGACATGGAAGCGGCCGAGGTCTTCAGCCGCTGCCAGGACCACGTCATCGGAGCGGCCCGGGCGCACGTCGAGCGGTTGGTCCTGGAGGCGTTCGTCGCCAAGACCGCAGCGATGCCCGACGGCGGCAACAAGGACGCTCTCAACCTGCTCTGCGACCTGTACGCGCTGTCGACGATCGAGAACGACCGGGGTTGGTTCATGGAGCATGGCCGGATGTCATCCCAGCGCGCCAAGGCGATCAGTCGTGAGGTCAATGAGCTCTGCCGGCGGATCCGCCCGATCGCGGAGGACCTCGTCGACGGCTTCGGCGTGCCGGCCGAGATGCAGGCGGCGGAGATGCTGGCGCCGGGTACGGCGGAGGGAGACCGGTGATGGGCGAGCGGGTCAAGGTGCCCGGCCTCGGTGGCTGGAGCGAGGACCCCCTGTGGGGGTCGTTCTACGACTGGTCGGTGGAGCACCCCCGGGCCGGCGGAGCGGTCTGGAAGCTCGGCATCGGCAGCGATCTGGGACTTCTCTACGCCGCCGCGGCGGAGATCGGTCGGCAGCCGGCGGGCTCGACGGTGCTCGACGTTCCTTGCGGGGGCGGTGTCGCGCTGCGCGGCCTGCGCCCGGGGCAGGGCGTCCGCTACGTGGCCGCTGACATCTCCCGGACGATGCTGAAGCGGACCGCGGACGCCGCCCGCGAGCGGGGTCTGGTCGACCAGGTCGAGACCAGCCTGGCTGATGTCGGGGCGTTGCCGTACGGCGACGGCGAGTTCGACCTGGTGGTCTCTTTCACCGGTCTGCACTGCTTTCCCGATCCGCACCTCGCGATGCTGGAGATGGCCCGGGTCACGCACGCCGGAGGTGTGCTGACCGGCAGCGCGCTGCTCAACGACACCGGCCTCCGCACGCTGCCGATCCGCCGTATCGGTCGTCTTGCCGGCCTCCTCGGCCCGAGTGCCACCACGACTGAGGTGCGCGACTGGATGGCCGAGGCCGGGTTCGTCGACGTGACCCTGCGGATGTCAGGCGCGATCGGCTACTTCCGCGGAGTCAAGGCCTGACCTGATCTCGGCTGCGGGCGCCGATCAGGTGGGCCCGGCGAGGTGCGTCAGTGGTGGGGCTTGAGGCCGGCGTCCTTGAAGCGCTGGAACGATGCCACGACCTCGGCCTCGGCCTCTTCGCGGCCGACCCAGTTGGCGCCTTCGACGGACTTGCCGGGCTCGAGGTCCTTGTAGACCTCGAAGAAGTGCTGGATTTCGAGGCGGTCGAAGTTGGAGACGTGGTTGATGTCTCGCAGGTGCTCCAGGCGCGGGTCGTGCGTCGGGACGCAAAGAACCTTGTCGTCGCCGCCGGCCTCGTCGGTCATCCGGAACATGCCGATTGCGCGGCACTTGATCAAGCAGCCCGGGAACGTCGGAGCCTGCAGGATCACCAGGGCGTCCAGCGGGTCGCCGTCGAGGCCGAGGGTGTTCTCGATGTAGCCGTAGTCCTCGGGGTAGGCGGTCGAGGTGAACAGCATCCGGTCAAGCCGGATGCGCCCGGACTCATGGTCGACCTCGTACTTGTTGCGCGAACCCTTGGGGATTTCTACGAGTACGTCGAATTCCACGACATTTCCTTCCGACAGCAAGCTTTGCGAGAGATGAGGGGGCCTGCCTCGTCCGGTGCGAGCACCGTGGCCGGAGGCGACCGGGCTAGTCTCCCGCACAATGCCTGTGAACGGCGAACCGAGGAGGCGAAATTGGCCCGCAGAGGGGCTCGGCGTGAGGAACGCCACGCTGGCCGACGGCCACCGCGCTCCCGGTGGCTGTCCTGGCTGCCCGAGGCGGTGATCGCGTTGCTCGTGGTCGCGGCCCTCGCCAACCTCGAGTACGACCTCGGCCATCGCTGGTTCGGAGGCGAGACCGCCAGCCCGAGCACCCGTCCGGACGACGTCCTCCCACCCGAGGGCCTCGACCTGCCGACGGGAACGACCGCTCCGCTGGTAGCGGCCCCGATCGTTGGTGGCCCGCTCGACGCGGCCGCAGTCCGGTCCGCTCTGGCGCGGTACGCCGCGGACTCCCGGTTCGGCAAGCATGTCTCCTTCCAGGTCAGCGAGCTCGGCGGGAAGGTCGCCTACCGCCGTGGGGCCGAGGTCGTCGTACCGGCTTCGACCCTGAAGTTGCTGACCGCCGCTGCCGCCCTGGAGAGCCTCGGGCCGACGGCCCGGTTCAGCACCCGGGTCGTCTCCACCCCGACCGGTCGCGGGATCGTCTTGGTCGGCGGCGGTGACCCGTTCCTGGCCAGCACCGCTGCGCAGGGCAAGAACCGGTACCCGGGTCGTGCAGACCTGGGCACCCTGGCCCGCCGTACGGCAGTGGCCCTCAAAGCGCGCGGCCTCAAGAAGGTTGCCCTGAGCTACGACGCGGGCCTGTTCACCGGCCCTGCGGTGAACCCGCGCTGGCCGGCGAACTACCTGCCCGACGACGTCGTCCCCCCGATCAGCGCGCTCTGGGCGGATCAGGGCAACGGGCCGGACGGCCGGTACGTCGCCAACCCGGCTGCCGCGGCAGCGCAGGTGTTCCGGGTCGCACTGCGCCGGGCAGGCCTAGCGGTGAGCGGTCCGCGCCCGGGCACCGCAGCGGTCGGTGCGGATCAGATCGCCGCGGTGCAGAGCGCGCCGGTTGGGGAGATCGTCCAGCAGGTGCTCTCGGTGAGCGACAACAACGCCGCTGAGGTGCTCGCCCGGCACGTCGCGCTCGCGATGGACGAACCCGCCTCCTTCGTCGGCGGGGCAGCCGCGGTCCTTGAGGTCCTGCGAAGCCTGGGTCTGGATGTCGCCGGCTCGAGGCTGTACGACGGCAGCGGGCTGTCCCGGGCCAACCGGGTCACCGCGTCGCTGCTGCTCGACGTCCTCAGTGCCGGCGCCTCGTCGGAGCACCCGCGCCTGCGTGAGGTGGTGACCGGGCTCCCCGTCGCCGGGTTCACCGGCTCCCTGCAGGACCGGTTTGACCGTGGTGAGCCCGAAGGCCGTGGCCGCGTACGCGCGAAGACCGGGACCCTGACCGGCGTGCACGGCCTGGCTGGCATCGCCGCTGACCGGGACGGCACCCTGATGGCGTTCGTGCTCGTGGCCGACCGGGTCGCCGTACCGAACACCGAGCCGGTACGCCGCCTGCTCGATCTGATGGCCGGCGCGCTCGGTGCCTGCCGGTGCGGAGTGCGGTGATCTGGGCGGTGGAGTGGGTCCGGCCTCGTAGGGTCATCTCATGACCGACTCGTCTGCCGCCGCACCTTCCTCGATGATTGATTGGGATCTCGCCGTCCGGGTGGGGTCCCGGCTCGCCGGGGATGGACCGGTGGTGAGCCGCGCCGAGGCCACCGACGCCGTCGAGGAGCTGCGCAACGGCGCCGAGAAGTCCACCCCGTTGGTCCAGGAGTTCACCGGACTCGTGGCGGAGGCCAGAACTGCTCCGGTCCTCGTCGTTGACCGACCGGGCTGGATCCAGGCCAACGCAGACGGCTTCGCGACCGTGATCGCGCCGATCGTGGCGAAGATGCAGGAGAAGAAGGGTCCGCCGTCGCCGATGGCCGAGGCGATCGGGTCCCGGATCACGGGCGCCGAGGTCGGAGCCATGCTCGGGTTCCTCGGCACCAAGGTGCTCGGCCAGTTCGACCCCTTCTACGAGGCGTCGGGTGCCGCTGGCCGGCTGCTCCTGGTCGCCCCGAACATCGTGAGCGCCGAGCGCGAGCTGGACGTCGACGCGCACGACTTCCGACTCTGGGTCTGCCTGCACGAGGAGACGCACCGGGTCCAGTTCACCGCGGTGCCCTGGATGCGCGATCACCTGCACGACCTGATGGGTCAGATCGTGAGTCAGGTCGAGACCGATCCTGCGGCCCTGCTTACCGAGGGCATCTCCAGGGTCGGCTCGCTCATCTCCGGTAAGGGCGACGGTAGTCTCCTCGACCTCTTCTCCTCCCCCGAGCAGAAGCTGATCATCGACCAGGTCACCGGCGTGATGAGCCTCCTCGAGGGGCATGCCGACGTGGTGATGGACGGTGTCGGGCCTGAGGTGATCCCGACGGTCGACGTGATCCGCCAGCGGTTCACCCAGCGCCGCAAGGGCGTCGGCACCCTCGATAAGCTGCTCCGACGGCTGCTCGGCCTGGACCAGAAGATGGCGCAGTACCGCGACGGTGCGATCTTCGTCCGGAAGGCGGTCGACACGGTCGGCATGGAGAGCTTCAACGCCGTCTTCGCCGAGCCGGCGAACCTGCCCACCAAGTCCGAGATCCACGACCCTGCTGCCTGGCTCAAGCGCGTCCACGGCTGATGAGTCTCGATCCGGCGCTGGCCGCGGTGCGGTTGGCGGTGCGTCGGGACCTGATGGTCCTCCGGGACGGCAAGGCCGGTGTCCGGGCGCCGGACCTGGGCGGCGTCGTACTGGTGGCCTGCTCCGGTGGCGCGGACTCGCTGGCCCTCCTGGCCGCGACGATCTTCGAGACCCGGAGGATCCCGGCGACGGTCGTCGGCGTCGTGGTCGACCACGGGCTCCAGGAAGGCTCGGCCGAGCACACGGCGCGGGTGGTTACGCAGATGGCCGCACTCGGGGCGGACGAGACCGCGACCATCCGGGTGACGGTCGACCCCGGGCCGGCCGGGATCGAGGCCGGTGCCCGGGAGGCTCGGTACGCCGCGCTGTCGCAGCTCGCGGAGCACGGCGGAGCCGAGACCGTCCTGCTCGGCCACACCCTTGACGACCAGGCCGAGACCGTCCTGCTCGGTCTGGCTCGGGGTTCGGGTGGGCGCTCGCTGCAGGGGATGCGGCGCGGGTTCCGACGTGACGAGGACTCCACCAGTTTCCGCCGGCCGCTGCTGGAGATCACCCGCGCCCAGACCGAGGCGGCCTGCCGGGCGGAAGGCATCAGCTGGTGGGAGGACCCGCAGAACGCCGACCCGCGGTTCCTGAGGTCGCGGGTCAGACACACCGTCCTGCCGCTGCTCGAGCGTGAGCTCGGCCCGGGGGTGGCTCAGGCACTGGCCCGGACCGCGGAGCAGCTGCGCGGCGATATGTTCGAGCTCGATCAGTACGCCGAGCGGGTGTACCAGGAAGCCCGGATGGACGGCGGGGTGAGCTGGACCTCGATGGAGACCTTCGGCAGGGCGATCGTCACGAGGGTTATCCGACGTGCCGCGATCGAGGCTGGGGCGATCCCGTCGGAGCTGACCTGGAGCCACGTCCAGGCGGTCTGGGAGGCCGACCGAGGCAAGGAGATCCAGCTCCCGGGCCATGTCACGGCGTACTCCTCGGGGGAGTCGCTGCTGTTCAAGCCGACCGTCCGGCACGCTCCGGATTCCTGATCAGAAATGTCCGATCCCCGGTGCACCAGGGGATTCGACCTCCGAAAGCTGTCGGTGGCTCCCTGGGTTCCTCCCTTGACCTCGGGCACCAGCACTCGTACTGCTGGTGCCCTCGCGACGGCCCGGCTGGCGGGTGCCGAGGCCGATGCTGCTGAGGTCGAGGTGCTCGCCGCCGTGGTGGAGCCGCGACCCGTTCCTCATCGTCGTGCTGCGGGTCTCGCAGCCGCCTACACCGCCGCCTGCGGTGCCGTCACGACCCCGGCGTGGATTCATCTGACTACCGAGCTGGCCACGGACCGACGCATCGAGGCGGACGCCATCGCCGAAGCCACGTCCATCTACTAGGCCGTCGGCCTAGTAGCACTCCTACCGTTCGTCGTGTTCTTGCTCTCGCTCCGCTCGGCCCGAGCTCGGGTCTGACAACCCTGCGACTGTGGATGCAGCGACTTACCGGTCCGCGTGCCTCTTGCCCATCAGGCCTTCGACGACGCCGATGAGCAGGAAGGCCGCAACGATGGCGACGATCGCGCCAAGCACGTTCAGCTCGAAGATGTCGCCGGTGTCGAGGGCCGACGCCACGATCCCGCCGATGAGAGACCCGACGACGCCCAGGAGCAGCGTTCCGAGGAGTCCCAGCCGCTGCCGACCGGGCTTGAGGAGGCGCGCCAGGGCGCCGACAACGAGACCGAAGATGAGGAAACCAAGAATTGCCATGGACGCCTGATACCCCGACGTCGCCTGACCAACCATTCAGGTAGTCCCGCATCCACGTCGGGTGGATCACAACCGCCGTTCACGATCGGGAAAGCGCTGACCTCAGGTTCAGCCGAGGAGCTCCGTGGCCAGCAGCCGCAAGGTCTCCTCACGCGCCGGCGCTGCATCAGCCGCGGTACCGGTGAAGGCGCCGGCGACCGGGTGCACCATCACCTCGTCCACGGCGTACTCGGCCGCGAGCGCCCGCAGCTGCTCCGCCGCGGCATCCGGCGTCCCGATCACCCAACGACGCCGCATCGCCTCGACCAGGGGGCGGTGGGCCTCGGGGACAGGGTCGGCCAAGGCGTCCTCGACGAGCCGCTGCGGGCGCAGGTCGCCCCCAGTCCGCAAGGTCACCATCGCCTGGATCTGAGGTAGCGCCAGCGCTTCGGCCTGCTCCCGGGTCTCGGCCACCGCGGCATTCACGGTCAGGAAGGTTTGCGGCGCGGACAGTTCCTCGGACGGCCGGAAGCCCTGCCGGTAGAGCGTCAGTGCCGCTGCCGTGCCGTTGCCCGAGAAGTGGTGCGCGAAGACGTACGGCAACCCGCGGTCGGCCGCCAACCGTGCGGAGTAGTCCGAGGACCCGAGCAGCCAGACCGGCGGTCGCGAGGTTGCTCGCGGAGTCGCCCGGAGCGGGTGAGTTCGGCCGTTCACCTCCAGGCCGACCCCGCCGGGGCTCATCATCGCGACCACGTTGTCGACGTACGCCGGGAAGTGGGCGACGGCGTCGTCGGTCACGCCGCCCGCTCCGTGCCGCAGCGCGTACGACGTGACGGGGTCGGTGCCGGGCGCGCGGCCGATGCCGAGGTCGATCCGGCCCGGGAAGGCGGCTTCCAGCAGTGCGAATTGCTCGGCGATCACCAGGGGTGCGTGGTTGGGCAGCATCACGCCACCCGAACCGACTCGGATCCTGGACGTGGCCGCCGCGACCATCGCGATCAGCAGGGGCGGGTTGGTCGCGGCGACGGCCGGCATGTTGTGGTGCTCGGCCAGCCAGTACCGGTGGTACCCGTGCTGGTCGGCCACCGCTGCGAGCCGCTTCGTCGCGCTGAGGGCGTCGCCGGTCGACTGATCGCTGCGGACGGGAACGAGGTCGAGGACCGAGAGCTGCATGCGGAGGCAACGCTGCTGACGTGCCGGATCATCCCGCCGCGCTCTGCCCTAGGCTGCTGACCATGGACGCCGCGGACGTCGAGGAAGACCTCGTCAACATCCTCTTCACCGAGGAGCAGATTCAGGTCAAGCTCAAGGAGCTCGCCGAGAAGATCGAGGCTGACTACGTCGGCAAGGACATCCTGATCGTCGGCATCCTGCGCGGCGCGGTGATGGTGATGGCCGACCTGGCACGGGCGTTCAACCGGCACCTCGAGATGGACTGGATGGCGGTCTCGTCGTACGGGTCCGGCACCAAGTCCTCGGGCGTCGTACGGATCCTCAAGGACCTGGATACCGATATCACCAACCGGCACGTGATCGTGGTCGACGAGATCATCGACACCGGCCTGACCCTCTCCTGGCTGGTCTCCAACCTGGCCTCGCGAAACCCAGCCTCGCTCGAGATCTGCACCCTGCTCCGCAAGCCCGAGGCACAGCAGATGGAGGTCGGGGTCAAGTACGTCGGCTGGGACATCCCGAACGAGTTCGTGGTCGGCTACGGCCTGGACTACCAGGAGCGCTACCGCAACCTGCGCGACATCGGGACCCTGGCCCCGCACGTCTATTCCTGATCACTAGCGCGCTCCGCTGGGTCTACCTGAGAGTATGTCGGGCGTGAAGCGAATTCTGCGCGGTCCCTGGTTGTGGATCGGCCTGGCCGGTCTCGGCGTCATCCTTGCCCTGCAGTTCGTCGCGCCCAACGGCGGGTACACCGAGATCGAGACCTCAGAGATGACCGCCCACATCGCCACGGGTGACATCAAGAAGATCTCCTTCATCGACGGCGACCAGGAGATCCGGGCCGAGCTCGACGACGGCAAGAAGGTCATCGCCACCTGGGTCGATGGCCAGCAGACCGGGCTCGTCGCCTCGGTCGAGAAGCAGGTCGTGGCCAAGAACATCCCGACCTACAACGTGAAGAACCCGCAGCCGAGCCTGCTCGGCACGTTGGCCTCGACGATCCTGCCGTTCGTGTTCATCGTGCTGATCTTCCTGTTCCTGATGAACCAGGTCCAGGGCGGCGGCGGCCGGGTGATGCAGTTCGCGAAGTCCAAGGCCAAGCTGATCACCAAGGACATGCCCAAGACGACCTTCGCCGACGTGGCCGGCTGCGAGGAGGCCATCGAGGAGCTCGGCGAGATCAAGGAGTTTCTCCAGGAACCCGCCAAGTTCCAGGCCGTCGGAGCCAAGATCCCCAAGGGCGTCCTGCTCTACGGCCAGCCCGGCACCGGCAAGACCCTGCTCGCGCGCGCCGTTGCCGGTGAGGCGGGCGTCCCGTTCTACTCCATCTCCGGCTCGGACTTCGTCGAGATGTTCGTCGGTGTCGGTGCCTCCCGAGTCCGCGACCTGTTCGAGCAGGCCAAGGAGAACGCGCCGGCGATCGTCTTCATCGACGAGATCGACGCGGTCGGGCGGCACCGCGGCACCGGCATGGGCGGCGGCCACGACGAGCGCGAGCAGACCCTCAACCAGCTCCTCGTCGAGATGGACGGCTTCGACGTCCGCGGCGGCGTGATCCTGATCGCCGCCACCAACCGTCCCGACGTACTCGACCCCGCGCTGCTGCGGCCCGGTCGGTTCGACCGGCAGATCAGCGTCGACGCTCCGGACCTCAAGGGCCGCGAGCAGATCCTGCAGGTCCACGCCCGTGGCAAGCCGATGGCGGCCGACGTTGACCTGCTCTCCGTGGCACGCCGTACGCCGGGCTTCACCGGCGCGGACCTGGCCAACGTGCTCAACGAGGCCGCGCTGCTGACGGCCCGCCTGAACGGCAAGATGATCGACGACGCCGCACTGGACGAGGCGATCGACCGCGTCATCGCCGGGCCGCAGAAGCGGACCCGCCTGATGAGCGAGAAGGAAAAGCTGATCACGGCGTACCACGAGGGCGGTCACGCCCTGGTCGCCGCAGCGCTCCCCGGTACCGACCCGGTGCACAAGATCACGATCCTGCCGCGTGGCCGCGCTCTCGGTTACACGATGGTGCTCCCCGACGAGGACAAGTACTCCCAGACCCGGTCGGAGATGCTCGACAAGCTCGCCTACATGCTCGGCGGGCGGGCTGCAGAAGAGATGGTCTTCCACGACCCGACGACCGGTGCCGGCAACGACATCGAGAAGGCCACCTCGTTGGCCCGGGCCATGGTCACGCAATACGGCATGACCGAGCGTCTTGGAGCGATCAAGCTCGGCGAGACCCAGGGCGAACCTTTCCTGGGCCGCGACCTGGGCCACACCCGGAACTACTCCGAGGACGTCGCTGCGATCGTCGACGACGAGACGAAGAAGTTCCTCGCGGCCGCCCACCAGGAGGCCTACGACATCCTCGAGGAGAACCGCGACGTCCTGGACGCGCTGGTGCTGGCCCTGCTCGAACGCGAGACCCTCGACAAGGCCGAGGTCGCCGAGGTCTTCGTGCCCCTGCGCCGTCGACAGGCCCGTCCGGCCTGGACCGGGTCGCCGGACCGCAACCCGTCCGCGATCCCGCCGATCGACGTGCCGAAGGGAGCGCCGAACAACTCCGCAAACGGGAACCCCCCGAGCGAGCCGGAGGGCGGCATCATCCTGACCCCGCCGAGCGGCGACGGGGACACCTTCGGCGAGGCGCCGGTCCCCGGGGCGCCGGTGTGACTGATCCCCGGACGAGCGTCGACCGGATCAGCGAGTTCTCGCTGGGACCGGTGAACGAGTTCGACCACGACCGTGCGGCGGCCGCCGTACGGGAGCTGCTGATCGCGATCGGGGAGGACCCCGATCGGGAGGGTCTCAAGGCGACCCCCGACCGGGTGGCGCGCGCGTACGCCGAGCTCACCGCCGGCCTCCGGCAGACTGCGACGGACGTGCTCACGACCACCTTCGACCTCGGTCACGACGAGATGGTCCTGGTCCGGGACATCGAGCTCTGGTCGATGTGCGAGCACCACCTGGTGCCGTTCACCGGCGTCGCTCACGTCGGCTACATCCCGGCCGAGACGGGCAAGATCACCGGCCTCTCCAAGCTGGCCCGGCTCGTCGACGTCTACGCGAAGCGGCCCCAGGTCCAGGAACGGCTGACCACCCAGATCGCCGACGCTCTGGTCGAGATCCTGGAAGCCCGCGGCGTGATCGTGGTGATCGAGGCCGAGCACCTCTGTATGACGATGCGGGGCGTCAAGAAGGCGGGCGCACGCACGATCACCTCAGCGGTCCGGGGCATCATGCACAACGCCGCCACCCGCTCCGAGGCGATGGCGCACATCAACGCGGCTCGCCGCTAGCCGGTCCTCCGGTGTTCGCCGAGCTCACGCCGCGCCAGGTCGCGGGCCTGCCGTCAGCGACGCGCCCCCTGGTGATGGGCGTGGTCAACGTGACGCCGGACTCCTTCTCCGACGGAGGCATGTTCGCCGAGGTGGACGCCGCGGTCGCGCACGGGAAGGCGATGCTCCACCAGGGAGCCGACCTGCTCGACATCGGTGGTGAGTCCACCCGCCCGGGAGCCACCCGTCCGCTGGTCGTCGAGGAGCTCGCCCGGGTCGTCCCGGTGATCGCCGAGCTCGCTGCCGTCGGCGCGGTCATCTCCGTCGACACCATGCGCGCGGAGGTCGCCGAGGCGGCGCTGGACGCGGGAGCGGTGCTGGTCAACGACGTCTCCGGCGGCTTGGCCGACCCCGAGATGCTGCGGGTCGTCGCCGACCGCGGTGCCAGCTACGTCGCGATGCACTGGCGGGCGCACGCGACCGAGATGCAGCAGCGGGCGACGTACGACGACGTGGTCCGCGAGGTCTGCGACGAGCTCGCGCAGCGGATCGAGGCCGCAGTCCGGGCCGGGATCGACCCCGCGCGGATGGCGATCGACCCCGGTCTGGGCTTCGCGAAGACCGCCGAGCACAACTGGGAGCTGCTGGCCCACCTGGACGCCCTGGACGCCCTCGGTCTGCCGGTGCTGCTGGGCGCGGGCCGGAAGTCGTTCCTGGGCTCGCTCCTCGCCGGTCCGGACGGCGTCCCGCGTCCTGTCCTGGACCGCGAGGACGCGACCGTGGCGCTCACCACCCTGGCCGGGGTCGCCGGGGTGTGGGCCGTCCGCGTGCACGAGGTGCGGGGGAGCGTCGACGCGCTGCGGGTGGTCGCTCGGGTGCAGGGACGCGAATTCGGCCCAGCGACCGCCACGGGTAGGGTCGATTCAGATGACTGACCAGCTGGCCGTGCGCGGCATCGAGATCCATGCACATCACGGTGTGTTCGATTTCGAGCGCCGGGACGGGCAGGTCTTCCTGGTCGATCTCGTGCTCGGGCTGGACACCCGGCCCGCCGCCGAGAGCGACGACCTGGCCCAGACGGTCGACTACGGCGCCCTGGTTGCCGAGGTCCGGACCGCGGTCGAGAACGACCCGGTCGACCTGATCGAAACCCTCACCCAACGCATCGCGGACGTCTGCCTCGCCACTGAGCAGGTGGAGTGGGTAGATGTCACCGTCCACAAGCCGAATGCCCCGATTTCAACGACGTTCTCGGACGTCGCCCTGACGATCAGACGGAGCCGAACGTGACCCAGTTCCAGAACGAGTCCCCGAACCCCGCCGTCATCGACGCCGACACCCTCACCGGCGACATGCACCCGATCCGCCGTGCCGTGCTCTCGCTCGGTTCCAACCTGGGCGAGCGGATGCACGTGCTCCAGGGCGCCGTCGACGCCCTCGCCGACACCCCGGAGGTCTGGGTCACTGGTGTGTCCGCGGTCTACGAGACGGAGCCGATCGATGCGCCGGAAGGCTCGAAGTCGTTCCTCAATGCCGTGATCACCCTCGACACCACCCTCTCCGCACGCACGCTCCTCGAGCGCGCGCACGCGGTGGAGGCGGCGTACGGTCGGGAGCGCGGCGACGACGTCCCGCGCAACGCACCTCGCCCGCTCGACGTCGACCTGATCGTCGTCGGCGACCGGCACGCCGACTCCGACGATCTGCGGCTCCCGCACCCGCGGGCGGCCGAGCGTGCGTTCGTGCTCGTGCCGTGGCTCGACCTGGAGTCGGACGCCCAGATCCCCGGCTACGGGACCGTCGCCGAGCTCGTGGAGAAGACGGGTCGGGACGGCGTCGTACGTCGTGACGACCTGCTCCTCGAGGTGCAGTGACCCGCGACGTCCTCCCGGAACGCGACGACCGCGAACCGGAGCCCCCCGGCACGATCACCCAGACCGGCCCCGGGCCGCTGGTGGTGCTCGGTCTCGTGGGGCTGGTGATCGGTTGGGCCGCGCGCGGCCAGGCGATCCGGAGCGACGCCCCGACACCGTCGATCTCCTGGTTGGCGGTCGGCGTCACCTGGTTCGTGGTCGCGATCACTGCCGGTACGGCGTACCTGACCTGGCGCACCGTCCAGCGGGAGCGGCACGCGCTCACCGCGCAGCAGGGGCTGGCCCGGCTGGTCCTGGGCAAGACCATTGTTCGACTCTCGGCCCTGGTCTTCGGCGGGTTCCTCGGCATCGCCATCTCGAACCTGGGTGTCGGCGGGGACAAGGCCGACCGGGTGCTGCTGCATGCGCTCGTCGCCGCGCTCGGCGCAGCGGGCGGCGTCGCTGCCGGGCTGCTGCTCGAGCACGCGTGTCGCGTCCCGCCCGGTGAATAGAGTCGCCCTACCCTGAGGCATGGCCCGTTCCCGTCCGTCTTCTCGTCGTCGGCAACGCAGTGTCCGCCTCACGGTCGCGGTGGCACTGCTCGCGGTGGCTACCGTCGCGGTTCTCCTCTCCCTGCCTACCCAGTCCGCGGCACTGCTCAGCATCAGCGCGGTGACGGCGCTCATCCTCGGTTGGGCCGCGCTACGGATCGTCTGGACCGAGGTCCTGCAGTCCCGCCGCGAGCACGCCACCGACCGGGCGGCCACGGCGACGGCGTACAAGTCGCTGTTCTCCGAGCGCGCAGCCGAGCATGCCGAGTTCACCTCGGCGATGACCGAGCGGCTCGCGGAGTCCAACCAGAGCATGCACGAGTTCCAGGCTGCGCTCGTCCAGGCGCAGGCCCAGGCTGCGGCCGGCACGGTCCGTGCGGACACGGCCGAGTCCGCGCACGCTGCAGCCCTGGTCCGGGTCGCCGAGCTCGAGCGCTCGATCGACCTCCTCCGCGCCGAGCAATGGGCCGAGACCGACGCAGTTTCCGAGGCCCGGGCCGGGTCGGTCGAAGACCTGGTGGCCTTCGACGAGAAGATCGCCGAGGCCGCCGGCAAGCACACCCAGGATCTCACCCAGAAGGCGGCGAAGCTCGCCTAGCGCCGACCGGCCTCGCGATTACCTGGCCGTCGCGGGTCCCTCCTCCACGGAGTAGTCTCCACGGCCATGAGGGTCCCCGCCGTCGAGGCCAACCGGTTGATCGACGCCCGCACCGGCGCGGTGGCGACCTGGGCCGAACTTGCTGACGTCTCGTTGCCAGCGCCGGCCGCGGTGGTCGTCAGGTCGTCCTACGAGGCGCTTGCCTGGGCCCGTGCGCACGCCAGGACCGGTGCCGAGTTCCTGATCGTCGCTGCCGGCCGGATGGAGCAGAACCTCCGGACCGAGCTTCTGGACGGCGGCTTCAACCTCGTCGAGGACACCGGCGTAACCACGTCAACCGCCCCGCGCGACCCCGAGAGCGGCCGCCTCTGGCTGCTGACGTCGGGCTCGACCGGTCGGCCGAAGCGGATCGGGCACACCCTCGACTCCTTGACCACCGTCGTCGGCGACCTCGCTCCCCGCCGTTGGCTCTGCCCGTACTCGCCGGGGACCTACGCCTGGTGGCAGGTGGTGACGCTGGCCCTCGGATCCCCGGGCCAGGACCTGGTGTTCGTGGATCCGAGCGACCTGGACGGCTGGGTCGCCGCTGCCGCCGAGCATGGTGTCACGGCCGCGTCGGGGACGCCGACCTTCTGGCGGCAGTCGCTGATGGCCCACCGGGACCGGCTGGCCGCGGTCCCGCTGGAGCAGATCACTCTCGGCGGCGAGCCTGTCGACCAGGCGGTGCTGGACCAGCTCCGCGGGCTGTTCCCGGACGCCCGGATCTCCTGGATCTACGCCTCCTCCGAGCTGGGCGCCTCGATCGTCGTTCATGACGGCCGGGCCGGGTTCCCGGTCGAGTGGCTCTCTGCGGGCCCCGAGGAGGTCGAGCTCAGCCGGGGCCCCGGGTCTGATCGGCCGCGGCCACGGCTGTCGGTCCGCGCCGGCGAGCTGGTGATCACCTCCCCCCACCACGGTGCTGGCCTGGACGGTGCCGTCCCGACCGGCGACGCCGTCGTCATCGAGGACGGCAGGGTGGTCATCACCGGGCGCCTGAACAGCGACGAGATCAACGTCGGGGGTGCCAAGGTGTCGGCCGGCGTGGTCCGGTCGGTGCTGCAGGCCCATCCCGACATCGCCTGGGCCTCGGTCCGTGGTCGGAAGTCCGCCCTGGTCGGGAGCCTGGTGGTTGCGGACGTCGTCCTGGAGCCGGGCCTGGAGGAGACCCCGGAGCTGGTCGCCGGCGTGACGGCGTACTGCTCCGAACGACTTCCCGAGTACGGCGTGCCCCGGCGGATCAAGGTCCTCGGCGAGATCCCGACCTCGGAGACGCTCAAGAGCCAGGTGTGACCGGCTTCGCTGTGGGTCCCGTGGAATCCGTGTGACCTGGAACACCGGTCGAATTCCTGGCCGGATCGGTCCGCACGGGCGTAGGGTTTTCCTTGTCATTGAGTAGTCCGGTACCCGCGAGGGACTGGAACGAAAGGCGATGAGCCCACATGACCCGTATCGGGGTTGTTGGCGCCGGCAGGGTCGGCGCCGTCCTAGCCGCTGCGCTGCGCGCAGCCGGCCACGAGATCGTCTCCGCAGCCGGTGAGTCCACCGCGTCGCGGGACCGGATGGCCGCGCTCCTTCCCGGGGTGCCCGGGGGCAAGCCGACGGACGTCGCCCGCAACTGCGACCTGTTGCTGCTGACCGTCCCTGACGACATGCTCAAGAACGTGATCACCACTCTGGTCGGCGCCGGCGCGATCCGCGAGGGCCAGTACGTCTGCCACACCTCGGGCAGGCACGGCCTGGCCGTCCTGGAGGCCGCGACCTCCGTCGGCGCCAAACCGCTGGCCATGCACCCGGCGATGACCTTCACCGGCACCGAGGTCGACCTCGACCGGCTGTCCGGGTGCGTCTTCGGCGTGACGGCCGGGGCCGAGGACCGCGCGGTCGCCGAGACCCTGGTCGCCGACCTCGGCGGCACCCCGATGTTCGTCCCCGAGGACAAGCGGACCCTGTACCACGCAGGCCTGGCCCACGGTGCGAACCACCTAGTCACGCTGGTCGCCCAGGCGATGGAGCTGCTCGCTGCTTCGGGCGCCGAGGACCCGGCCGCAACGTTGCGCCCGTTGCTCTCAGCAGCTCTCGACAACGCGCTCAACTCCGGCGACGCCGCACTGACCGGCCCGATCGTCCGCGGCGACGTGAACACCGTCCGCGCCCACCTCAAGGACATCGGCGAGACCGCGCCGGCCACCATCCCGTCGTACGTCGCGATGGCGAAGGCCACCGCAGACCGGGCCGTCCTCGACGGGCGGCTGATGCCGATCCGCGCCGTCAAGATCGTGCGGCTCCTCGACGAGGCCCTGGCCAAGGTCGATCTCGACTGGGCCCGGTCCAAGGATGCCCCGCACGTGGTCCGCCGTGACCACCGAACCGATCACCGGTGACCGCCACGCTCCTGCGCGCGGACACGCGAGCAGACCTTGTTGGCGCCGTGGCCCCGCGCCGGGCAGCCGGTGCGCGCGTCGGGTTCGTGCCGACCATGGGTGCGCTGCACCCGGGGCACCTGGCCCTGATGGAGCGAGCCCGGCAGGCGATCGGCCCTGACGGTGTCCTGGTCGTCTCGATCTTCGTGAACCCCCTCCAGTTCGGTCCGGACGAGGACCTCGACCGGTACCCGCGCACCCTCGGCGAGGACCTGGCCGCCTGCGCCGGAGCCGGTGCGGACGTGGTCTTCACCCCGCCGGTCGACGAGGTCTACCCGAACGGCGTCCCGTACGACCCGGACCTGGCGCAGGTCACCGTCGACCCCGGCCCGCTCGCCGACCTCTTCGAGGGCGCCTCGCGACCCGGTCACTTCCGCGGAGTGCTGACCGTCGTCGCCAAGCTCCTCGGCCTGGTCCGCCCCGACGTCGCCGTCTTCGGCCAAAAGGACTTCCAGCAGCTGGCCCTGGTCACCCGGATGGTCGAGGACCTGTGCCTGGGGATCGAGATCGTCGGAGCCGAGACCGTCCGGGAGCCCGACGGTCTTGCCCTTTCCAGCCGCAACCGGTACCTCGACGCCGTACCGCGGGTCGAGGCCGGTGCCCTGTCCCGGGCGCTCTTCGCGGCCCGTGACGCCGCGCACCACGGTGCCACCGCGGCCCTGGTTGCCGCCCGCGCCGAGCTCGCGACGACCTACGACGTGCACCTCGACTACCTCGAGATCACCTCCCCAGATCTCGGGCCGGCGCCGACTTCCGGCGAGGCCCGGATGCTCGTGGCTGCCCGGGTGGGCACCACCCGGCTGATCGACAACGTGGCCCTGGACCTGGGGCCGGACCCGTCATCTGAGAACAACCGAGGAGGCAACTGATGTTGCGCACCATGATGAAGAGCAAGATCCACCGCGCCACGGTGACCCAGGCCGATCTGCACTACGTCGGCTCCGTCACCGTCGACGAAGATCTGCTCGATGCCGCAGACCTCCTCGTCGGTGAGCTCGTACACATCGTCGACGTCACCAACGGTGCCCGGCTGGAGACCTACACGATCGCCGGCGAGCGCGGCTCCGGAGTGATCGGGATCAACGGTGCCGCAGCGCGGCTCGTGCACCCGGGCGACGTGGTCATCCTGATCGGTTACGGACAGATGGAGACGGCCGAAGCCAAGGAGTTCCAGCCGCACGTGGTCTTCGTCGACGCCGAGAACCGGATCATCGGCACCGGCTCCGACCCGGCCGAGGCACTGCCGGGCACCGGGCTGACCCGCGGTGACCTCGTCGCGAGTTCCCGCTAGTCTCCCTCGGATGATCCTCGCTCCGCTCGTCAACGGCGCTTCGTCACCTCGGTCACGAGCACGCTCGCACGCCCGGAGCCTCGCGCTGTGACGATCAGGGTCCCGGAACGACTCTCGGCCGGTACGCCGGGCTGGTCGCGCCACGCCGATGTCGTCGTGATCGGCACCGGCATCGCCGGGCTGACCGCAGCGCTGAGGCTGCGCGGAACCGTCGACCGGATCCTGGTGGTCACCAAGGACGTCCTCTCGGCCGGCTCCACCCAGTGGGCGCAGGGCGGCATCGCCGCTGCGTTGGGACCCGGGGACACCCCGACCGAGCATGAGATCGACACCCTGGTCGCCGGGGCGGGCGCCTGTGACACCGAGGCCGTCCGGATCTTGGTCAACGAAGGTCCGGACGCGGTCCGGGAGCTGATCGCGCTCGGCGCCAACTTCGACCACTCGGCCGACGGGTTGCTCTCGCTGACCCGTGAAGGCGGTCACCACCGGGACCGGATCGCGCACGCCGGCGGCGACGCCACCGGCGCGGAGATCCAGCGGGCCCTGGTCGCGGCGATCGAGGCCGCACCCGAGATCGAGGTGATCCAGCACGCTCTGGCCGTCGACCTCCAGCTGGGCGAGATCGACGGTGTCGGGCCGGTCATCGCGGGACTGACTCTGCACGTGATGGGCGAGGGCCAGCGCGACGGGGTCGGTCAGGTCCGCTGCCGCGCGGTCGTCCTGGCTTCCGGCGGCCTGGGTCAGGTCTTCTCGCAGACCACCAACCCGGCCGTTTCCACCGGCGACGGGATGGCACTCGCCCTGCGGGCCGGTGCGGTCCTCCGGGACCTCGAGTTCGTCCAGTTCCACCCGACCGTGATGTACCTGGGTGCTGACTCCACCGGCCAGCAGCCGTTGATCTCCGAGGCGGTCCGCGGCGAAGGCGCCTTCCTCGTGGACTTCGCGGGCGACCGGTTCATGCAGGGACAGCACGAGCTCGCCGACCTGGCGCCGCGGGACGTGGTCGCGAAGGCGATCACCCGGCGGATGCAGGAGGAGGGCAAGCCGCACATGTGGCTCGACGCGCGGCATCTCGGCGACGGCCAGGGAGAAGGGTGGTGGGAGCGCAGATTCCCGACGATCCTGGCGACCGCGCGCTCGCACGGCGTCGACCCCGTGACCCAGCTGATCCCGGTCGCGCCCGCGTGCCACTACGCCTCCGGCGGCGTCGCCACCGACCTCTGGGGCCGCTCGACGATCCCTGGTCTCTACGCGACTGGCGAGGTCGCCTGCTCCGGGGTGCACGGCGCCAACCGGCTCGCGTCGAACTCGCTCCTCGAGGGACTCGTCTTCTCCCGCCGGATCGCGCAGGTGCTCCCCGACGAGCTCCGCCCGCAGATCGAGCCGGCGCCGGACCCGCGTGCGCCAGGAGTGATCGCTGGCAAGGTGCGACCGGACATGCAGGCCACCATGACCGAGCAGGTCGGCGTGCTCCGCAGCGCGGCCGGTCTCGGCTCCGCCCTCTCCGAGCTCGCCGCGCTCGCCGCGAACGAGGGCGAGGAGGGCACCGCCGCCTGGGAGACGACCAACCTCGTCTCGATCAGCGCGGCACTCGCCACCGCTGCGCTCCTGCGCGAAGAGACTCGCGGATCGCACTGGCGCGAAGACTTCGCAGCGCGGGACGACGCCGGCTTCGCGGGGCACTTCGACGTCGTCCTGACCGGCGGCGTCCCCGTGGCGAGCTTCCGGCGCGCGCCGGCTTCGGACACCTCGGAGGCGACGGGATGAGCGCGATCGCCGCCACGCCGTACGACGCCCTGCCCGCGGATCTGCTCGCTGAGCTGACCGGCTCCGGGCTGGACCCCCGCCGGATCTACGCCGCGATCGCGGATGCGCTCGCCGAGGACCTCCCGGCCGCCGGCCCCGGGGTGGACGTCACCAGTGCGGCGACCCTCAGCGCGAGCGCTCGCGGCACGGCCGATTTCGGCGCCCGCGAGCCCGGAGTGGTGGCGGGCCTGGGGATCGCGGCCCTCACCTTCGCCTTCATGCTGGGCGACGACGTCGCCGTCACCGACCGGCTCCCCGACGGCACCCGGGTGGCACCGGGCGACGTGCTGATGCGGGTCAGCGGTCCGATCAGGGGGCTGCTGATCGCCGAACGGACCGCGCTGAACTTCGCCTCGCACCTCTCCGGTATCGCCACCGCGACCGCTGCCTGGGTCGCCGCGCTCGAGGGCACGGGTGCCCAGGTCCTCGACACCCGCAAGACGCTCCCGGGTTACCGCGCCCTGCAGAAGTACGCCGTGCGCTGCGGGGGTGGGGTGAACCACCGGTTCAGCCTCTCCGACATGGCGCTGGTCAAGGACAACCACGTGGTCGCGGCCGGTGGGGTGCTGCCGGCGTACGAAGCGGTGCGGAAGCAGTACCCGGACCTCCCGGTCGAGGTCGAGGTGACCGATCTGGACCAGCTTCGGCTCCTTCTGGACGCCGGCTGCGACCGGGTCCTGCTCGACAACATGAGCAACGAGATGATGACCGCCGCGGTTTCGATCAATGCGGGCCGGGCAGTGCTGGAGGCCTCGGGCGGGCTGACCATCGACCGGGCCAGGGAGGTTGCCCAGACCGGGGTCGACTTCATCTCGGTCGGCGCGCTCACGCACTCGGTGAAGGTCTTCGACATCGGCATGGACCTGCTCGAGGAAGACGCGCGATGACCCTCCTCTGCGCCGACATCGGCAACTCCCACACCACTCTCGGCCTGCTCTGCAACGGTGAGGTGCACGACCACTGGCGGGTCGCGACCCTGGAGACCCGGACCGCGGACGAGTGGTTCGTGCTGATCCGGGGCCTGGTCGGGGACAGCGCGACGCTCGACCCGGCCAGCGGCCTCGACGGGATCTCCGTCTGCGCCACGGTGCCGTCGGTGCTGCACGAGTGGCGGGACATGCTCGCGCGGTACTTCCCCGACGTACCGGCGGTGGTCGTGGAGCCAGGGGTGCGCACCGGCGTACCGGTCCTGATGGACAATCCACGCGAGGTGGGCGCCGACCGGGTGGTCAACGCCCTCGCTGCCGCCACCCTGTACGACGGCCCCGTGGTGGTCGTCGACTTCGGGACCGGCACCACCTTCGACGTGGTCAGCCCGCGCGGCGAGTACATCGGCGGTGCGATCGCCCCGGGCATCGACATCTCGCTGGAGGCGCTGGGTCGTCGCGGCGCCCAGCTCCGCAAGGTCGAACTGCTCAGGCCCCGGACCGTGATCGCCAAGAACACCGTCGAGGCGCTCCAGTCCGGGATGGTCTTCGGCTTCGCCAGCCAGGTTGACGGGATCGTGGCCCGGATGATCGAGGAGCTCGGCGTCCCGACGGAGACGGTGCACGTGATCGCGACCGGCAGTCTGGCTCCGGTGGTGGTGGACGAGTGCCGCTCGATCACCGAGCACCAGCCGTGGTTGACGTTGCGCGGCCTGGAACTCGTGTTCGATCGGAACAGCTGACCGGCCAGACGGCCCTCTCGGCGTGCCGCGGCCCACCACGCACGCCGTCGCGGCGGGAAAGTAGCCTTGCGCCCATGACCGACCAGCCTGTTCAGCCTGACTCTGCCTCCGAGGCTGCCGTCGCCGGTGTCGTCGACGACCTCCCCGAGCAGATGCAGGTCCGCCACGAGAAGCGGGCGCGGCTGCTCGAGTCCGGTCGCGAGGCATACCCGATCGCGGTCGACCGCACCCACACGATCAAGGAGATCCGGGAGACCTACGACCCGCTCCTGGCTACCGGTGAGCTCGAGCCGGACACGGTGACGGGCCAGACGGCCTCGATCACCGGTCGAGTGATCTTCCTGCGCAACACCGGCAAGCTGTGTTTCGTCCGGCTGCGCGAGGGCGACGGCTCTGAGCTCCAGGTGATGCTCTCGCTCGCCGACATCGGCGAGGAGTCGCTGGCCGAGTTCAAGTCGCTCGTCGACCTCGGCGACCTGCTCGCGGTGACCGGCGAGGTGATCACCAGCCGCCGCGGCGAGCTCTCGATCCAGGCTGCGTCCTGGCAGATCGCCGCGAAGACGCTGCGACCGTTGCCCAACGAGCACAAGCCGCTTTCCGACGAGGCCCGGATCCGGCTCCGCTACGTCGACATGATGATCCGGCCCGAGCCGCGCGACCTGGTCCGCACCAAGGCGACCGTGCTGCGCAGCATCCGTAACACCCTCGACTCCCAGGGCTACCTCGAGGTCGAGACGCCGATCCTCCAGCTCACCAACGGCGGCGCCGCGGCCCGGCCGTTCCGGACCCACCTCAACGCCCTGGACCAGCCGATGCTGCTCCGGATCGCGATCGAGCTCGACCTCAAGCGGGCGATGATCGGCGGTGTCGACCGGGTCTACGAGATCGGCCGCACCTTCCGCAATGAGGGCCTCGACTCCACCCACGCCGCCGAGTTCTCGATGCTCGAGGCCTACCAGGCGTACGGCGACCAGTTCACGATGATGCAGCTGACCCGGGACATCGTCCTGGACGCCGCCCGCGCCGTCGGCCGCACCGTCGTACCGGGCCGCGACGGGTCGGAGATCGACCTGGAGGCCGAGTGGCGCCAAGCTCCGATCCTGGACCTGGTCTCGGACGCGTTGGGCGAGGAGATCACCGTCGAAACGTCGGTCGAAGCGCTCCGAAAGCACGCCGCGAATCGAGACGTTGAGCTGCAGCCGAAGTGGGGTGCGGAAGAGATCGTCGTCGAGCTCTACGAGCAGCTTGTCGAGGATTCCCTGATCAATCCCATGTTCGTGATGGATTACCCGGCTGCCGTGAAGCCGTTGGCCAAGGCGCACCGGTCCAAAAAGGGTCTGAACGAGGCCTGGGACCTGATCATCAACGGCATCGAGCTGGCGCCGGCCTACTCCGAGCTCAACGATCCGGTCGTCCAGCGGGAGCGTCTGACCGCGCAGTCGCTGCTGGCCGCGGCGGGCGACCCGGAGGCGATGGAGCTCGACGAGGTATTCCTCAAGGCCATGGAATATGGAATGCCCCCGGCCGGAGGAATGGGCATGGGTGTCGACAGGCTGATCATGCTGCTCACCGGGGCGGGAATTAGAGAAACTATTCTCTTTCCCCTGTTGCGACCCGAATGAATTGGAGGCCGGGAGTATTCTCCAGATTTAACATCCGGGCCGACAAAAGGATTCACCATGGCGCAGAAGGTAAGCATCGTATTGGTCGACGACATCGACGGCGCGGAGGCTGAGGAGACCGTCAGCTTCGCCCTGGACGGCCGCGACTACGAGATCGACCTCAGCGCCAAGAACGCTGCGAAGCTCCGGGACGCCTTCGCGCCGTACGTCGGGCACGCGCGTCGCGGCGGTGGGCGCAAGCGCAGCCGCTCCGGCGGCCCCAGCCCGTCAGACATCCGGTCCTGGGCGCGTGAGAACGGGTTCAACGTCCCGGACCGAGGCCGGGTCTCCTCGCAGGTGCGCGAGGCGTACGTCGCCGCCCACTGAACGTCGAGTTGGGCCTCATGGTCCGTCGAGACTGGCCTTTTGGTCCGTCGGGTGAATGGTGAGGCTGGTTGGATCGCTGTGCCCGGCTGACCGTATGGCTGGATCGAAGGCGCCACGACACCGAACTCGCTGAGCCAAGACGCCCAACTGAACGGACCAAAGGCCCGGATTCAACGGGAACGTGTTCGCTCACAGCGCAGTTCCATGTTCGCTGACAGCGAAGACGCCGTTCGGGCGGAACACGTAGGGTGGAAGCAGGGTTTAGAGAGTCGTGCGGGTGGCACGTCACTCGGCCCGCGTAGTCCAAGGAGCGATGCCCATGTTCGAGCGGTTCACAGACCGTGCCCGTCGTGTTGTCGTGCTGGCCCAAGAAGAGGCCCGCATGCTCTCGCACAACTACATCGGGACAGAGCACATCCTGCTCGGCCTGATCCACGAAGGTGACGGCATTGCGGCCAAGGCTCTGGAAAGCCTCGGTATCTCGCTGGAAGGCGTTCGCGCCCAGGTCGAGGAGATCATCGGCCAGGGCCAGCAGGCTCCCAGCGGCCACATTCCGTTCACGCCGCGCGCCAAGAAGGTACTCGAGCTCTCGCTGCGCGAGGCCCTCCAGCTTGGCCACAACTACATCGGCACCGAGCACATCCTGCTCGGCCTGATCCGCGAGGGCGAGGGCGTCGCGGCCCAGGTGCTGCAGAAGCTCGGCGCGGATCTCAACCGCGTCCGCCAGCAGGTGATTCAGCTGCTCTCGGGCTACCAGGGCAAGGAGGCCCAGGCAGCCGGTACGGCGCCCGAGGCCGCCCCGTCGTCCTCGCTGGTCCTCGACCAGTTCGGCCGCAACTACACCCAGGCTGCCAAGGAGGGCAAGCTCGACCCCGTCATCGGTCGCGAGAAGGAGATCGAGCGGGTCATGCAGGTGCTGTCCCGCCGGACCAAGAACAACCCGGTCCTGATTGGTGAGCCCGGCGTCGGCAAGACGGCCTGCGTCGAGGGTCTGGCCCAGGCGATCGTGCGCGGTGACGTGCCCGAGACCCTCAAGGACAAGCAGATCTACTCCCTGGACCTCGGCGCCCTGGTGGCCGGTTCGCGCTACCGCGGCGACTTCGAGGAGCGCTTGAAGAAGGTGCTCAAGGAGATCAAGACCCGCGGCGACATCATCTTGTTCATCGACGAGCTGCACACGCTCGTCGGGGCGGGTGCCGCCGAGGGCGCTATTGACGCCGCCAGCATCCTCAAGCCGATGCTGGCTCGGGGAGAGCTGCAGACCATTGGTGCGACCACGCTCGACGAGTACCGCAAGCACCTGGAGAAGGACGCCGCTCTCGAGCGCCGGTTCCAGCCGATCCAGGTCGCCGAGCCGACGATCGCGCACACCATCGAGATCCTGAAGGGTCTGCGCGACCGCTACGAGGCGCACCACCGGGTGACCATCACCGACGAGGCCCTGGTGGCCGCTGCAACGCTGGCCGACCGGTACGTCTCGGACAGGTTCCTGCCCGACAAGGCGATCGACCTGATCGACGAGGCAGGTTCCCGGCTCCGGATCCGCCGGATGACGGCCCCGCCCGACCTGCGCGAGTTTGACGACAAGATCGGTGACGTCCGAAAGCGCAAGGAAGGCGCCATTGACGGCCAGGACTTCGAGGCCGCTGCTCGTCTGCGTGACGAGGAGAAGCAGCTCATGCTGGCCAAGGCCGAGCGCGAGAAGCAGTGGCGCGCCGGCGACATGGACGTGGTGGCCGAGGTCGACGAGGAGCTCATTGCCGAGGTCCTCGCGGTCGCCACCGGCATTCCGATCGTCAAGCTCTCCGAGGAGGAGTCGACCCGGCTGCTCAAGATGGAGGACGAGCTGCACAAGCGCGTCATCGGCCAGGAGGAGGCCGTCAAGGCCCTCTCCCGCGCGATCCGGCGCACGCGTGCTGGTCTCAAGGACCCCAAGCGTCCCGGTGGCTCGTTCATCTTCGCCGGCCCCTCGGGTGTTGGAAAGACGTGGCTGTCCAAGACGCTGGCCGACTTCCTCTTCGGTGACGAGGACGCCCTGATCCAGCTCGACATGTCGGAGTTCTCCGAGAAGCACACCGTCTCGCGACTCTTCGGCTCGCCTCCGGGTTATGTCGGT
>JBKJHO010000025.1:0-10958 GCA_046598915.1 Marmoricola sp.
CACCATCCGCGGAAACCGCCCGGGCGAGGAGGTCACCTTGACCTACGTCCGGGACGGCAGGACCTCCACGATGCAGGCCACCCTCGGCTCGGACGCCGACACCGACAACTCCTGACCTGGCGTGAAATCGCGCAACCCGGCGCTGACCTGGCGTGAAATCGCGCAACCCGGCGCTGACCCGGCGTGAAATCGACAGAGTTCTGGCGATTTCACGCCGGGTCAGCGCTCGTTAGTGGGATTTCGCGCCGGGTCAGAGTGCTGCGCGGAGGCGTGCTGCTTTCCAGAGGGTCTCGGCGTACTCGTCCTCGACGTCGGACCGGACAGTGATGCCGCCTCCGGTTCCGAGGCGCCAGGGACCGTCCCCGGCCCGGAAGAGGGAGCGGATCACCACCCCGAGGTCCGCGCGGCCATCGCCGGAGATCCAGCCGAAAGCGCCGGCGTACACCCCTCGCGGATCGATCTCGACCTCGTCGATGATCTGCATGGTGCGCAGCTTCGGGGCCCCGGTCATGGATCCCGCCGGGAACATCGCGCGCAGCGCTTCGACCGTTCCCACCTCCGGACGTAGCTGACCGGTCACCGTCGAGACCAGCTGGTGCACGCTGGCGTAGGACTCGACCGCCATCAGGCTCGGTACGTCGACGCTGCCAGGCTCGCAGACCATCGCCAGGTCGTTGCGGAGCAGGTCGGTGATCATCAGGTTCTCGGCGCGGAACTTCGGGTCGGTGGCGAGGCGGGTCCGCAGCAGGGCGTCACCGGCCGGGGTCGCGCCGCGCGGCGTCGTGCCCTTGATCGGCCGGGTCTCCACGCGCCGGTTCCGGTCGATGGTGGCGTACCGCTCCGGGGACGCGGAGAGCAGCCAGAGGTCGCCGTGCCGAAGCACCCCGGCGTACGGCGCGGGATTGGTGGTGCGCAGTCGCCCGTAAATCTCGACCGGGTCCCGCTCCGAGGAGTACGCCGCCCGGTACGTCAGGTTGACCTCGTAGGAGTTGCCGGCGCGGAGCTGCTCCTGGACCCGGTCGAAGGCCTCGGCGTACCAGGAGGGGATGGCGGGCTCGACCTGCTCCTCGGGCGACCAGGCCGGTGCCGTGGTCCCCTCCTCGAGGACCTGGACCGTGCGAGCGCACATCCAGACCGCGTCCGGGAGCCCCGGCTGGGAGCGCGCGGGCAGGTCGGGACGAGCGGCGTATCCGAAGTACCCGACCCAGTGCGTGTCCGCGTCCCCGTCGAGCCGCTCCTGAACCGCTGCGAAGATGTCGTCGCCGACCACGCGGCCGGACGGATGCTCGACCACCTCTCGGCGGACGGCATCGTAGGTGAGGGAGAGGGCATCAGGCTCCAGCCACCCCATGATCGAGCGCTTCTCCGACCAGCCCTGAGAGCCGCCGCCGTCGAGCCAGAAACAGCGGTCGTGCTCGGCCGCGATCCGACGGAAGGCCTCGAGCGCGCTCATCAGTCCCCCTCGGGCGCGCGTGCCAGGAAATTCGCGACCAGCTGCCGACCGTGTGCGGAGAGCACCGACTCCGGGTGGAACTGGACGCCGTGCAGCGGCAGGCTCCGGTGTACGACGCCCATCACCACACCGGCCGAGCGAGCGGTGACTCGGAGCTCGTCAGGGACCACGGTCGCAGCGAGCGAGTGGTACCGGACGGCGTCGAAATCTTGCGGCAGGCCGGCGAAGACACCCGTCCCGTCGTGCTCGACCACAGCGACGTCGCCGTGCGCCGGCTCAACCCGCTGCACCGTCCCGCCGTACGACGTGACCAGGGCCTGCATCCCGAGGCAGACCCCGAGCACCGGCAATCCGAGGGAGAAGACTGCGGGTCCGAGGGCGAAGTCGGCGGGCTCGGCGGGATGGCCCGGTCCGGGCGAGAGCACCAGGTGCGTGTACGACGCGGCGGCGATCCGGTCGACCAGCCCCGGCTCGTCATGCTCGACGACCTCGGGCAGCAACCCGGTCACCGCAGCGACCAGGTGGACGAGGTTCCAGGTGTAGGAGTCGTGGTGGTCGACGACGAGAACGTCCGGAAGGTCTCGGGACGAGCCGTACCGACCTTCCTGACCCACCCTCATCAGCCTCCGACGAGGTCGAGCAGCAGACGCTGGATCAGCGCGACGCCGTTCTCGGTGAGGATCGACTCCGCGTGGAACTGCACACCACGGAAGTTCGGACCCGCGACCAGGTGGATGTCCCCGGTCGGGGCGTCGGTCTCGACGGTGACCCCGTCGGGCAGCGGGTCGGTGAACCCGGCCACACCGTGCCGTCCGACGAAGGTGTTGTAGAAGCCGACTGCCTCCGAGCGGCCGCCGAGAGAGACCGTCGACTGGGTGCCTTGGAAGACGATGTCCTTGAATGCCAGCGGGATGCCCAGCCGGTCGCAGAGAACCTGGTGGCCGAGGCAGACGGCGAGGAACGGCGTGTTGCCGGCGAGGAGTCCCTCCACTGCGCCGCGGAAGGTGGCGATCTTCGGGTGGGCGGCGTCCCGCGGGTCACCGGGTCCCGGCCCGACGACCGCGAGGTCGAACCCGTCGAAACCACCGGCCTCGAAGTCCTCGTGCCGGATGATCGTCGGCTTCATCCCGAGCACCGCGAAGACGTGGTGCAGCATGTTCGCGAAGTCGTCCTCGCCGTGCAGGATGCCGATGCTCCGGCCGGTCAGCTCGGGCGCCGGGTCAGCGCCGCCCTGGTCGGTGAGCCAGAACTTGGAGAGTCGCTGGTTGCGGGAGTTGAGCGCAATCAGCACGTCCTCGTCGTGGGCCAGGTCCTCGATCTGGGAGGGCTCGCCGGCGGCGGCAGGCACCAGACCGAAGGCGCTGAGGATGCCGCCCGCCTTGGCCGCGGTCTCGGCGACCTCCGAGTGCGGGTCGGAGTCGCGGACCAGGGTCGCGCCCGCGGTGACCTTCAGGGCTCCGGACGGCGAGACGTCCGCCGTACGGATCAGGATCGGGGAGTCCGCAGTCTGGGCACCGGTCTCGTCGCGGCCGATCAGGGCAAGGGCGCCGGCGTAGTACCCGCGTCCTTCGGCCTCGTACCGCTTGATCAGCTTGCAGGCGTTCTCCACCGGCGCACCGGTGACCGTGGCGGCGAACATGCTCATCCGCAAGACGTCACGGACGTCCAGGTGGGTGCGGCCGGCGAGCAGGTACTCGGTGTGCACGAGGTGGGTCATCGGCTTGAGGAACGGGCCGAGGACCTGGCCACCCTCGTGACAGATGTCGCACATCATCTTGAGCTCTTCGTCGACGACCATGAAGAGCTCGAAGATCTCCTTCTCGTCGGCCAGGAAGTCGAGCAGCCGAGCCTTGAGCTCTGAGGGCGCCTCGAGGTTGTTCTTCCTGGGCAGCCGGAAGGTCCCGGAGATCGGGTTCATCCGGACGGCTCCGGCGTGCACGCTGACATGGCGCTCCGGGGAGGCACCGATCAGGAACCGGTCACCGGTCCAGAAACAGTAGGTCCAGTAGGCGCCGCGCTCGTTCTCCAGCAGCCGGCGCAGCACCGTGAGGGCCTTCGCTGCCCCGGTCTCCGGCCCCCAGTCCGCCAACTGCGCGCGGTAGTGGCGGCCAACGACCAGGTTGGCGCCCTCGCCGTTCCCGATCTCGTCGGCGATGATCCGCTCGACGGTCTCGGCGTACGCGTCGTCGTCGGTCTCGAAGCCGCCGCGGTCGGTGAAGCCGATCTCCTCGTCGGGAAGGACGGCGAGCAGCTCCGCCAACGGGACCTCGAACTCGGTCTCAAGCTGCACGACAGCAAGCGGCGTGCCGTCGTCATGGACCTCGAAGCCGCGTTCGGCGATCTGCCGGAACGGCACCGCGACCAGGGTGTCGTAACGACGGCCCGGAGCAGGAACGCCGTCGCCGACCGGGATGTCACCGAGCCGCTCGATCGGGACCAGCGGCCCACCGACCAACGTCACCGTCTCGCAGTCGCGCATCCGGATGACGGCCCACGCCTGCTGCCCCATCACCTGGGCGAGGGCATCCCTCGCGGCGGTGGTGGCGGGAGGCTGGCTGGCATTCATGCGGTGACGCTACCAACGCCTCGTGGACGCACCGGGGGCCTTTTCCGCCCGCGAGACAGCCGCTCCCGAAGCACCCGCGTGACCGGGCGCTCAGTTGACCCCCAGCCGCGCCGGAGTGTCGTCGTCGCAGTCGGCGAAGAAGTCACCAACCGAGTCCACCATCTGCTCGAAGGACTCGGCGGCGAAGAGCACCGGCTGGTAGTGACGGATGTCGTAGTCGATCCCTGCCATCGCGGCGAAGTCGAGCGGTCTGATCTCCATCGAACGGAACTCCTCGATCTCGCCGTACGACGAGAGGATCCCGGCGCCGTACGCACGCAGATCGCCGTCCTCCCAGAGCACACCGAACTCGATCGTGAACCAGAAGACGTCGGCGACCACCTTCAGCGCCGCGGGGGTCTCGACCCGTCGGGCCGCTGCGCCCGCGAGCCGCTTGACCTGGGCGATCCGGGGATCCGCCAGCAGATTCCCGTGCCCCATCACCTCGTGCAGGATGTCGGGTTCGGGGGTGTACAGCGGCGCCGCGTGATGGCGCAGGTACTGGGTGGAGTGGAAGATCCCGTCCTCCAGGGCGCCGTAGAACTCCTCCAGGGGCACGATCCCCGGGGCCGGCACGTAGCAGAAACCGGTGAGCGGCTGGAGTCCCGCGGTCACTTCGTCGAGCTGCGGGACCCGGTCCCGGGGCAGGCCGAGAGCCTGGACCGCCACCCGGAAAGCCTTGCAGGCGTACTCCTCGTGCAACGGCGCGAGGTGCTCGCAGACAGTGCGCCACACCTCGTGCTCGGTCTCGGTGTAGTCGATCCGTGGCGTCGGCTGCCCGGGCTCCCAGGCCAGGGCAGCGGCGGCGATCCCGTTGCGCCGCTGCTGGTACTCGGGATCGTCCAGACCGGGATGACCGTCCACCAGGTGCACGGTCACTGCGCCGTGCTCGTCGGTGGTCACCGGCGAATAGAGCTGCGCCTCCTCGAACATGGTGGCTCCTCAGGTCCGCCGGACGGCTCGGGTGGTCCGTCCAGGTGCATGTCGGCCGTCACGCGGGTGGTGTGACCGCCACCACCATTCGAACCCCGAGGAGCCCAACTTGCAAGTACAGCGGTCGCTTCAGGAGCGCCGGTAGGCAGGAGCACGACTATTCGGCGGGGGCTCACCGCTGGCCAGCAGCGGCAGCATCCTCGGTGCGATCAGGACCGACAGCACCACCACACTGGTCGACCGCACCACCGAAGACGACCGGTCGATCTGGACCAGCGTTGCTTGCAGCTCGGGATGGGACCGGGTCGCCACCCGGCAGAGCACGTCGAACGTCCCGGTCGTCACATAGGCCTCGAGCACCTGCGGTATCGCGGCCAGATCCTCAGCGACCTCGTCCAGGGCGCCCTGGGCGATCTCCAGGGTGACGTAGGCCTGGACCTCGTACCCGGCGGAGGCGACGTCGAGGGTCGGGTTCCAGTCGGCTATCACCCCTGCCTCGACCAGGCGGCGCAGTCGGCTCTGCACGGTGGCTCGCGCCACCTTGGTCTGCCGGGAGAGCTCGAGGTCACCTGCGCGCGGGGACTCGGAGAGCGCGGTGAGCAACGCGATGTCGATCTCATCGAGAGTGGCCGCCGGATACATAGTCTTTGCTTACCAGATTGCCTAGTACTTGACCGGTTTATCTGGCATAAATGTGCATCTTGATCACCTCTTGATGAGCAGGTTGCCTCTCACTCACGAGCGATGATCTGCTTCGTCGCATGGCACTCGCAGACACCCTGACCAGCGAGGAGCGGCTCGCCGAGCTCGACCTGGCCACGCTCAAGCAGCTCGTCGGCCTCGTCGAGTACGACGACGACAACGACCCGTTCCCGGTCACCGGTTGGGACGCCGCCGTCTGGGCGGTCGGCAACGCGACGACGACCGCGCACTTCTTCGTCTCGGCGTTCGGCATGGAGCTCGTCGCCTATTCGGGTCCGGAGACCGGCAACCGCGACCACACGGCGTACGTGCTCACCAGCGGTGCCGTGCGCTTCGTGGTGAAGGGTGGCGTCGACCCGAGCAGTCCGCTCCTCGACCACCACCGCAAGCACGGCGACGGCATCATCGACATCGCGCTCGAGGTGCCGGACGTCGACCGCTGCATCGCCCAAGCGCACGCGATGGGCGCAGACGTGCTCGAGGAGCCGCACGACGTCACCGACGAACACGGCACCGTCCGCATCGGTGCCATCGCGACGTACGGCGAGACCCGGCACACCCTCGTCGACCGCAGCCGGTACGACGGTCCGTACCTTCCCGGCTACGTCACCCGGACCTCGGCCTTCGTCAAGCGCGACGGCGCTCCGAAGCGTCTCTTCCAGGCACTCGACCACATCGTCGGCAACGTCGAACTCGGACGCATGGACGAGTGGGTCGAGTTCTACCGCCGGGTGATGGGGTTCACGAACATGGCCGAGTTCATCGGCGACGACATCGCCACCGACTACTCGGCGCTGATGTCGAAGGTCGTCGCGAACGGCAATCACCGCGTGAAGTTCCCCCTCAACGAGCCGGCCGTCGCGGCGAAGAAGTCACAGATCGACGAGTACCTGGAGTTCTACGACGGCCCCGGCGCCCAGCACCTCGCGCTCGCCACCAGCGACATTCTCACCGCCGTCGACGCGCTGCGCGCCGAAGGCGTCGAGTTCCTCAACACCCCTGACTCCTACTACGAGGACCCCGAGCTGCGGGCCCGCATCGGCGAGGTCCGGGTGCCTGTCGAGGAACTGCAGAAGCGCGGCATCCTCGTCGACCGGGACGAGGACGGGTACCTGCTGCAGATCTTCACCCAGCCGTTCGGCGACCGGCCCACGGTGTTCTTCGAGCTGATCGAGCGGCACGGCTCCCTCGGCTTCGGCAAGGGCAACTTCAAGGCGCTCTTCGAGGCGATCGAACGCGAGCAGGAGCGACGGGGGAACCTCGACAAGGTCGAGCGAGGGCAGAGCTGATGGCGCACTACCAGCGAATCGGAGCCGTGCCCGACAAACGCCACACCCAGCACCGTGACCCCGACGGCCAGCTCTACTTCGAGGAGCTGATGGGTGAAGAAGGCTTCTCCTCGGACTCCTCGTTGCTCTACCACCGGCACATCCCGTCAGCGATCCTCGAGGCGCGGGTGTGGGAGCTCCCCGACCAGTCCACGACGCCCAACCACCCGTTGGTCCCGCGCCACCTCACCTTGCACGACCTCTGGGTCGGCGACGCGTGGAAGAACACCGACGCGGTCACCGGTCGACGCCTCGTGCTCGGCAACGGCGACGTACGGATCAGCTACGCCGTGTGCGGGAAGCCGTCGCCGTACTACCGCAACGGCATCGGCGACGAGTGCGTGTACGTCGAAGCGGGCACGGCGCTGGTCGAGACGGTCTTTGGTTCGCTCGAGGTCGGCGACGGCGACTACGTGATCCTTCCTCGCGCCACCACCCACCGCTGGGTGCCGACCGGCACCGATCAGCACGGCGCCCTGCGTCTGTATGTGATTGAGGGCAACAGCCACATCGCACCGCCGAAGCGCTATCTCTCGCGCTTCGGTCAGCTGCTCGAGCACGCGCCGTACTGCGAGCGCGACCTGCGCGTTCCGACCGAGCCGCTGCTGGCCGAGGGCGAGGGTGCCGAGGTCTTCATCAAGCACCGCGGCTCCGGCGCGGGCGGGCTCGCCGGCACCGTGCACGTCCTCCCGCAGCACCCGTTCGACGTGGTCGGGTGGGACGGCTGCTTGTATCCGTACGTCTTCAACGTGTGCGACTTCGAGCCGATCACCGGTCGGGTGCACCAGCCGCCCCCAGTGCACCAGGTCTTCGAGGGCCACAACTTCGTGATCTGCAACTTCGTGCCGCGCAAGGTGGACTACCACCCGCTGTCGATCCCGGTGCCGTACTACCACTCGAACGTCGACTCCGACGAGGTGATGTTCTACTGCGGCGGCGACTACGAGGCCCGCAAGGGATCGGGCATCGCGGAAGGGTCGATCAGCCTTCACCCCGGCGGTCACAGCCACGGCCCACAGCCCGGCGCGTACGAGAGGTCGATCGGCGTCGAGTTCTTCGACGAGCTCGCTGTCATGGTCGACACGTTCAGGCCGCTCGAGCTCGGCGAAGCCGGCCGAGCCGTGGACGACGGGGTCTACCTCACCTCGTGGGTGCGTGAGGACCAGCCGTGACGTCTCTCGATGGCCGGTCCCTTTACGGCCTGACCAATCTTCCTTACGGCGTCTACTCGGTGAGCGGGTCGGCTCCACGGGTCGCAACACGGTTGGGCGATCACGTGATTGACCTGGCGACGCTGCTCGGCGACGACACCTTCGCGCAGCCCAACCTCAACCCGTTCATGGCGCAGGGTCGGGCGCGCTGGGACGCCGTACGCGCTGCACTCACTGCTGCGCTGGTGGACGGGCCCCCGACCGACGGGGTCCACCCGATCGCGGAGGTGACCCTCCACCTGCCGTTCGAGGTCGCCGACTACGTCGACTTCTACGCCTCCGAGCAGCACGCTTCGAACCTCGGCCGACTGTTCCGGCCCGACAACCCGGACCCGTTGCTGCCGAACTGGAAGCACCTGCCGGTCGGCTACACCGGCCGGGCCTCCTCGGTGGTCGTCTCGGGCACGGACGTCGTACGTCCCTGCGGGCAGCGGGTCCCGGCAGGCAAGACCGTCCCCGAGTTCGGGCCCTGCGACCGACTCGACCTCGAGGCCGAACTCGGGTTCGTCGTCGGCGTCGGCAACGCCATGGGTACGTCGATCTCGGCAGCCGCTGCCGAGGATCACATCTTCGGGGTGGTGCTCCTCAACGACTGGTCCGCGCGCGACATCCAGGCCTGGGAGTACGTGCCGCTCGGCCCGCACCTCGGGAAGTCGTTCGCCACCACGATCTCTCCGTGGGTGGTCCCGCTCGCCGCACTCGAGGCGGCCCGGGTCGACACCCCGGCGCAGCAACCGACTCCCCTGCCCTACCTCGCACTCGAGGCGCCCTGGGGACTCGACATCGACCTGGAGGTCGAGTGGAACGGCGAGGTCGTCAGCCGACCGCCGTACTCCACGACGTACTGGTCGCCGGCCCAGATGCTCGCCCACCTCACTGTCAACGGCGCGCCGACCCGTACCGGCGACCTGTTCGGCTCAGGGACCATCTCCGGTCCGTCGAAAAGCCAGGTCGGCTCGCTGATCGAACGCGGCGAGGGTTTCCTCGACGACGGCGACGAGGTCGTCCTCCGCGCAACCGCCCCGGGTGCCGACGGCAGCCGGATCGGCTTCGGTGAGGCCTCCGGCCGGATCACTAGGGCCCGGACGAAGGAGATCCAACCATGACGGCGACCGCGCACGGGACTTCGATGAAGGACCTCCTCGTCCGGTTCGAGGCCAAGCCCCCCGAGATCGTCTTCGAGTGGAACGACGCCGAGACCGAAGCCCGAGGCTGGGTGGTCATCAACTCGCTGCGCGGCGGCGCGGCGGGCGGCGGCACCCGAATGCGTCCCGGCCTGGACCGCGGCGAGGTCGAAGCACTCGCGAAGACGATGGAAGTGAAGTTCACCGTTTCCGGGCCGGCCATCGGCGGCGCGAAATCAGGCATCGACTTCGACCCTGCCGATCCGCGACGTGACGGCGTGCTCGCCCGTTGGTTCAAGGTGGTGACGCCGCTCCTCAAGGCGTACTACGGAACCGGCGGCGACCTGAACGTCGACGAGCTGCACGACGTCATCCCGCTCACCGAGCGCTACGGTCTCTGGCACCCCCAGCAGGGCATCGTCAACGGTCACTTCACCGCGGACGAGCGCGAGCTCGTGCAACGCGTCGGGATGCTGCGGCTCGGGGTCTCGAAGGTTGTCGAGGACCCGCGCTTCACCCCGGACCGCGAGGGGAAGTACACCATCGCCGACCTGGTCACCGGGTGGGGCGTCGCCGAGTCGGTCATCCACTACTACGCCACCTACCAGGCCGGCCAGGACGTTCGTGGCAGGCGCGTCATCGTCCAGGGCTGGGGGAACGTGGGTTCGGCGGCAGCGTATTACCTGGCGCAGGCAGGGGCCCGCGTCGTCGGCATCATCGACCGCGACGGTGGCCTGGTACGACCCGAGGGCCTGACGAAGGACGAGGTACACACGCTGTTCCTCGACAAGTCCGGCAACGGGCTGCGCACCCCGGACCTCGTCGGTTTCGAGGAGGTGAACGACCAGATCTGGGACCTGAACGCCGAGATCTTCCTTCCCTGCGCTGCCTCCCGTCTGGTCACCTACGACCAGGTCGAGAGACTCCGCGCCGGCGGCCTCGAGCTGATCTCGGCCGGCGCCAACGTGCCCTTCGCAGACGCGGAGATCTTCTACGGGCCGATCTATGAGTACGCCGATCGGAATGTCGGCGTGATCCCGGACTTCATCGCCAACTGTGGGATGGCCCGTGCTTTCACCCTGCTCATGGGCGGCGAGGGTGAGGTCACCGACGAGGTCATCCTCGGGGACGTGTCCCGCATCATCCGCTTGGCCCTCGAGAAGTGTCATGCGCTGTCCCCGGCCCCCACCGGACTGGCGGCGACGGCGCTCACGCTGGCACTCGCCGAACTCGTCTAGGTCTAGGTCTCCCCGGTCACCGGCGAAGGCGGACCCGGATCGGCCCCCGCGCCGTCGCCGGGTCCACGATCTTCCCGCCCTGCGTGATCACGACCTCACCGGCAGCCACCAACCGCCGCGCGGCTTCCCGGGCCGGGTCCATCAGGTCGCGCCAGCCCTCGTCACTGCTGTCGTCGCGCTCCAGAGAATCTCCGAACACGGCGCGCGCTGCCTCGGAGACGCAGATCGTCTTGCCGGGGTCGCGCTGGGAGAGCAGCGCGAGGATCCGGGTCTCCAGGGCGCGGTCGATGTTGTTCAGGTGCTGCTCGTCGTGACCGGCCACAGAGCCATCGTGCCGGAGAGACCCAACCTGTTTGGGCCGGGC
>JBKJHO010000038.1:0-33133 GCA_046598915.1 Marmoricola sp.
ACGCGCGGGTCCTTGCGGAACCAACCGTCCTGGCGACGGGCGAACCGACGGGTCCCGCTGATGGTCCGTTCGCGGGCCTCGTCCTCGCTGATCTCGCCGTCGAGGAAGGCCAGGACCTGGCGGTAACCGATCGCGCGCGGCGCGGTGAGCCCGTCGCGCAGACCCTCGACGTCCAACCTGCGCACCTCCTCGACGAACCCCGCCGCCCACATCGCCTCGACCCGCTGCGCGATCCGGGCGTCCAGGGTCGGCCGGTCGATGTCGACGCCGACCTGGATCGTGGCCGGGTCGGCGTACGCCGGGGCCGGGAGGGAGGAGACGTACGGTTCGCCGGTGATCGCGATGACCTCGAGCGCCCGGACGATCCGGCGCCCGTTCGCCGTACCGATCCCTGACGCGGCCTGAGGGTCGATCGCGGTCAGGTGCGCATGGAGCGCCTCGGGTCCCTCGGCAGCCAGTCGCTCCTCGTAGCGAGCCCGGACCTCAGGATCGGTGGCCGGGAACTCGAAGGCGTCGAGGATCGCACGGGTGTACAGCGCCGACCCACCCACCAGCACCGGTACGACGCCCCGGCCGCGACAGTCCGCAATCACACCGCGCGCCCAGCCCTGGAACTGCGCAACCGTGGCCGGCTGGGTGACGTCCAGCAGGTCCATCAGGTGGTGCGGCATCCCGCGGCGCTCGGAGAGCGGGAGCTTCGCCGTACCGATATCCATGCCGCGGTAGACCTGCATCGCGTCGGTGTTCACGATCTCGCCGCCGAGGGCCTCCGCGATGCCGAGCGCGAGGTCGGACTTGCCCGATGCGGTGGCGCCCACGACGGCCACGATCGGGGGGTTGGTCATGTGCCTAGTGTGCCAAGGATCGGACGCGGTCCCGCCGAGTGCGCCCGCCACGCGGAAACGGTCTCAGCAGCCGGCGGTTAAGGCCGTTCGAAACCGGGCACCTGATCCCCATGGATACTCCTGGAGCAGCCCCCGAACCGCAGATCGACGCCGACCCGGACCCGGGCAACGAGGCCGGTGGGACCGACGCGATCGAGATCGAGACCTCGGTCCCCCCCGTGACCCGGGACGTCGGTTCGGCCCAGCTCGACGACGACGACGTCCCCGACGAGATCCAGCAGGCGGAGGAGCCGGACACCGAGGCGAACACCGACGATCCCAGTGCGGAGCCGTCGGCCTAGGAATCAACCGCAGCCGGGAGCGTCGGGCAGCGGGGAGGGTAGGCCGATGGTCGGCATGCCCAGCCCAACCTGATCATCGTTGGTCGAGCCGGTCGCAACCCGGCCCTCCCACGCGTCTCCGGCACGGGTACGCCGCACTGAGATGACCGGGCTGTCGGAGACCAGGTGGTGCGGCGCCGCGTAGGTGATCCGGACCTCGACCATGTCCCCGGGTCGGACCTGAACCGTCGAGTCGTCCTCGGCGACCGGGGTGAAGTGCACGAGCCTGTTGTCGGGGGCGCGACCGGAGAGCCGGTGCGTCTCGGCGTCCTTGCGCCCCTCCCCCTCGGCGACCATCAGCTCGACGACCTGGCCCTCGAACTTCTGGTTCTCTTCCCAGGCGATCTCGTTCACCACCGCGACCAGGCGTTGGTAGCGCTCGGTGACGACCTCCGGCTCGATCTGGTCGGGCAGGTCTGCGGCCGGTGTACCGGGGCGCTTGGAGTACTGGAAGGTGAAGGCGTTCGCGAACCGCGCCTTCCGTACGACGTCCAGCGTCGCGAGGAAGTCATCCTCGGTCTCGCCCGGGAAGCCGACGATGATGTCGGTGCTGATCGCGGCGTCCGGCATCGCGGCCCGGACCCGCTCGATGATCCCTAGGTAGCGCTCCTGGCGGTAGGAACGACGCATGTCCTTGAGGACCTTGTCCGAGCCGGACTGCAGCGGCATGTGCAACTGGTGCATCACGTTCGGGGTCTCGGCCATCGCCTCAATGACGTCGTCGGTGAACGCCGCCGGGTGCGGGGAGGTGAACCGGACGCGTTCCAGACCCTCGATCTGTCCGCAAGCCCGCAGCAGCTTGCCGAACGCGAGCCGGTCGCCGAACTCCACGCCGTAGGTATTCACGTTCTGGCCGAGCAGGGTCACCTCGGTAACGCCCTCAGCGACCAGCGCCTCGATCTCCGCGAGGATCTCGCCAGGACGACGGTCCTTCTCGGTACCGCGCAGCGCCGGGACGATGCAGAACGTGCAGGTGTTGTTGCAGCCCACCGAGATCGAGACCCAGGCGGCGTACGCCGACTCCCGCTTGGTCGGCAGCGTGGAGGGGAAGACGTCGAGGGACTCCAGGATCTCGACCTGGGCCTCCTCCAGCGAACGGGCCCTCTCGAGGAGGACCGGCAGCGACCCGATGTTGTGGGTCCCGAAGACCACGTCGACCCACGGGGCCTTGTCGGTGATCGTGGTGCGGTCCTTCTGCGCCAGGCAGCCACCGACCGCGATCTGCATCCCAGGGTTCTTCTCTTTGACCGAGGCCAGGTGCCCGAGGTTGCCATACAGCTTGTTGTCCGCGTTCTCCCGCACGGCACAGGTGTTGAAGACCACGACGTCGGCCTGGGTGCCGGCGGTTGCCGGCAGGTAACCGGCAGCCTCCATCAGGCCCGTCAGTCGCTCGGAGTCGTGGACATTCATCTGACACCCGTAGGTGCGGACCTGGTACGTGCGTGCAGCGCTCATGACCGGTCAAGGGTACGTGCAGGGCGCAGCACCATTCCTACCGCAAGGCGTAAGCCTTGATCCCCTCCGCGTAGCCCTTCAGCTGCACGTCGTCGACCCGGGCGCTCGCGAACTCCTCCGAGGTCGCCGCGAAGGTCGCGTGGTCTAGCAGGGCCTGGCCTCCGGCCGCCTTGGCACAGAGCCGGGCAGCCAGGTTCACCACGCCGCCGACCGGCTTGTAGTCGTAACGGCCGTCGAAGCCGACGACTCCCAGGGTTGCGTACCCGTAGGCGAGGCCGATGCCGTAGTCGAGGTCGTAGCCGCGTCGCTGCCACTCGGCCACCACCCCCGCCATCGCCGCGACGACCTCGCGGGTCATCGCGACCGCGGCCGGGGCGGAGTCGTCGCGCGGGACCGGGTCGCCGAAGTAGGCCATGATGCCGTCCCCGGCGTAGTCACCGACGGTCGCGTCGTAGGTCGCCAGCAACCCACCGACCGCGCCGTAATACTCGTCGAGAACTCCGACGACCTCCTCCGGCTCGGCATGGTTGGTGAAGGAGGTGAACCCACGGAGATCGCAGAAGAAGACCGCGATCCGAGCACGGTGCGGGCGCGAGAGCTCGCCGGACTCGCCTGCCAGGACGACGTCCGCGACCTGGCGCGACAGGAATCTGCGTAGATTGCCCAGCTGCTCGATCTCCGCCACCTGCACCTCGACCCGCTCCTCCAGGGTGTGGTTCAGGTCTGCGAGCTCGACCCGGGCTTCGTGCTCAGCAGCAGCGAGCTCGTCGGCTCGGGTCGCGACCCCGCCCATCACGACCCCGGTCCCGACCACATTGCCGACGAAGTACAACCAGGTCCCGGAGGGCGCGCTCCACCCGTCCTGCAGCGTTACCAACAACGCGAAGTAGACCAGCATCAACACAGTCAGGGCGACCGCCAACGGCCGCTTCATGAGGTAGAACACGAACAGCGGGGCCTGGACGTAGGCCAGCGTGATGATTCCAGAGCCCGGGCCGGACGCCCACGCCCCGTACGTCACCAGCACCGGCGAGACCAGCAGCAGGACGAGCGCGAGCGCGGGCGCACTCCGTCGCAGCTGGCGGGGCGACAACAGCAACGGCATCGCGAAGGTCACGAGGGCAGCCAGCACCGCCGTGGCCTGGAACGCGACGACGTGACTCGGGTGAGCAGCTTCGGTGCGGGACTGGAGCGCGAGAACGGTGCCGGTCGTTCCGGACAGCGCGAAGAGCAGGCCTCCGGCCAGGAAGAGCCGGACCCACGACCGGGTGTCGAACACCCGGAACTGCGATGCCAGCGGCATGTCCCAGGGCTCGGCGTCGGCCGCTTCGATCTCCGGGCCGGTCAGATCCCAGATCCGCATTCGTATCCCCCTCGTCCACCCTCGGGGCGGCTGTCCTGGCTCCGAGTGAACCGCAGAGTGGCCGGGGTCCGCTCGGTAATCCCGAACTGGTCAGCTCGGTCGCCGAACACACACAGCCCCGCGCTCTTCTTCGGTTGAGCCATGATGTCTGAATGTGGACGCACGACGGAACCTCCCACCGCCTCAGTTTCGACTCGTACTCGGTGCTCGTGCTGGAATCCGATCCGGAGCCCTTCACCGTCCCCGTGGACGTGGAGGTGGAGGTACACGGTGAC
This sequence comes from Marmoricola sp., assembly GCA_046598915.1. Lineage (GTDB taxonomy): Bacteria > Actinomycetota > Actinomycetes > Propionibacteriales > Nocardioidaceae > Marmoricola. Next base: position 4,319 of record JBKJHO010000038.1, read on the forward strand.
GGCAAGCGTTGGACCGCCACCTTCATTACTCCCGAACAGATGCGTGAGTGCCTGACCAGCTGGGCCGAGAGCGGCGAATGGCAGGCCGGTACCTATCTCTGGATTCCTGACGGGGTCGTCGTCTCCGAGCTGACGCTCACCAACATCGGTGCTGTGGTTGAGGGCGCCTTCAACGCGGACAGCTCCATGGAGCCGCCGTTCAGCCTTTTCGACGAGATCAGCTAGCGAACCTCAGACAAAGTCGATGCGCCGCCGTCCACCAGAGGTAATCCGAGCGTCGACCTCCTCCTATCCACGTAGGCTGACCGCCTACCCGGTGGGACTCAGAGAGGTGTCAACGATGCGACGAGCAGTTCTCGGCTCACTGTCGGTGCTGGGAGCCGTAGTGCTCACCTGTACGACGTTCGCCGCTGCCAACGCGGCCACCTCCCTGCAGTCGGCGCAGTACCGGCTCGCCCAGTTCGGCTGCGAGCCCGGCCCGATGAACGGCGTCCCGAACGACCGGACCAAATACGCGATCGTGAAGTTCCAGGCCGCCAACAAGCTGGCCCAGAGCGGCACGCTCAACGACATCACCCGGGCGAAGCTCGCCAAGCCGGACGCGATTGCTTGCGACAAGCGCCCCGTCCCGGCCAGCACGGGCACCGGCAAGCGGATCGTGATGAGCCAGAAGCAGAACTGGATCTGGCTCGTCCGGGCGGACGGTTCCGTCTCCTGGCAGGCCGGGATCATCGACAACCCGAGCAGAGTCTCCGCCGGCATCCACTACAGCGGCAGCAAGTGCGGTCGGGCGGGCAAGATCCTCCAGAACTACTCCTACGACAAGAAGTACACGCTCGACTACTTCACCCGGTTCGTAGCCTGTGGCATCGGGTTCCACCGGGTCCCGACCTACCCCGGCACCGACACCCAGATCCACCAGGACTACCTGCTGGGCACCAACGCCTTCACCAGCGGCGGTTGTGTCCGGGCCAGCCTCGCCACGGCGAAGAAGATCTACTACTTCACCTCGACCAGCACGAAGATCGTCGTCGTCACCGACCGCTGATCAGCGCTGAAGGGCGTAGGCACGGGCTTCCCCTGCATAGCCCTTCAGTTCTAGACCGCTGACCGGCGTGCTCGGGTACCGCTCCGCAGTCTCGGCGTACGTCGCGTGGTCGAGCAGGACCTGGCTCGCCTGCGCCTTAGCGCAGAGCCGAGCAGCCAGGTTCACCACGCCGCCGATCGGCTTGTAGTCGTAGCGTCCGTCGAAGCCGACCACGCCCAGGGTGGCGTATCCGTAGGACAGGCCGACGCCGTACCCGAGGTCGTAGCCCCGTCGGTGCCAGTCCGCGATCACCGGCGCCATCGCAGCGCCGACCTCCTGGGCCATCGCCACCGACGACAGGGCTGCATCGGCGCGTGGCACGGGATCGCCGAAGTAAGCCATGATCCCATCGCCCGCGTAGTCGCCGACAGTAGCGTCGTACTGGCGCAGGAGCCCGCCGACGGCTCCGTAGTACTCGTCGAGGATCCCGACGACCTCCTCCGGCTCGGCGTTGTTCGTGAACGCGGTGAAGCCGCGCAGGTCGCAGAAGAAGACCGCAATCCGAGCCCGGTGCGGGATGGTCAGTCCCTGGGTGTCCCCGGCCAGGACCACATCGGCGACCTGGGTGGAGAGGAACCGGCGCAGACCGCTGAGCCGCTCGATCTCGGCGACCTGGACCTCAACCCGGTCCTCGAGGGTGTGGTTCAGCTGGGCGACCTCAACCCGAGCCTCGTGCTCGGCCGCCGCAAAGTCATCGGACCGGGCCGCCGCCAAGCCGCCGACCACGCCGCTACCAATCACGTTGACGGCGACCCACAGCCACGCCCACCATGACGCGACCCAGCCGTCCTGCACCTGGACCACGACGGCGACGCAGACCAGCAGCCAAGCCGATTGGAGGACAGCCCAGCGCAGGTAAAGCACGTAGAACGCGTAGAACGGGGTCTGGATCGTGGCCAACGCCGCGAGGGCGAATGCCGGACCTGCGGACGCCATCCCCCAGCAGACAATCACCGGGGTGATCGCCAGCAACAGGACCGCAATCGTGGGGGTCAGCCGCTGCAGCCGCCCCGCCGGCAGCGCGAGCAGGAGGCCGACGACACCAACAGACAGACCCGCCGCGACGACGAAGAACAACATCCAGTCCCGCGCGCCACCGACGGCGTCGTCGACGGCCACGGCGTAGAAGAACCCGGTCACCCCGGTGGAGCCGTACTGGAACGCGGCGGCGAGGAGGAGCCGGACGATCGAGCGTGACCCGAACGGCCGCGCCATGCCACTGAACGGCATGTCCCACGGGGCGGCATCGGCCGCCTCGACCTCCGCACCGGAGACGTCCCAGAACCGCATACGAGTCCTCCGATCCAGGACCCCGAGCCCGGGGTAGTGGAGCGAGTCAACCGCAGTCGGCGTACGGGCGGCTAGGGGTGGCAGGCACTAGTTACGGGTGCGAGACCGCGCCGTCCGACCGCCGGGATGATCAGGCCCTCGGGTTCAGACGCGCTCGCCGGGCAGTTCGGCCGCGCGGCGCAACGTCTCGGCCTCGCTGAGGATCGCCTTCACGTCAGCCGGCTCAGCGAACTGGTCGCCGAACTCCAGCGCCTCCACGACGCTGCCCGGCGTCTCCTCGGCGTCGTCGAGGAACGTCTCGCCGTACCAGTCGTCGATCTCGGCGTCGGCTCCCCCGCCGCCGTGGGCCGAGGCGCGGGTCACGGCGCTCGGCTCAGTCAGGAACGCTTCACCGGGCTCAGCGGGTGCGCGTTGGGGAGCGGCCGGCGGGAAGTCCTGCTGGAGGACCCTCTGGACTTCCACAGGCTCCTCGGACAGCGCTTCTTTGGACGGGGCGTCCTCCGACAACGGCTCGGCCGGCGCGACCCATTCCGCGTGCGCCGAGCCACCGGCACCTGAGGTCGCCCGAATCGCCGCGGAGGCCAGCCCGCGGACTAGCCCGACCCCGAACGACGCCACACCTAGCGGGAGCTTCGCGACCTGGACGACGCTGCTGGTCACGCGGTTGATCACGTTGAAACCCATGGTGCCTCCATAGCTCGGGGGATGCCCTCCCGATGCCCGGAGCGCCTGGTTTCAAACGCTCAGGGCGCACTCCCCGGAGCTGGGACCTTCGAGGGCCACCAGAGACGCGGACCGACCAGCGCCGCGAACGCCGGCACCACCAGGGTCCGTACGACGAAGGTGTCGATCAGCAGCCCGGTCCCGACGGTGAAGCCCAGCTGGACCAGCGTGTCGACACTGCCGCTCATCATCGCGAACAGGCTCGCCGCAAAGATCACCCCCGCGGCGGTGATGACGCCGCCGGTAAGGCCGACCGCCCTGGCGATCCCGGCCTTCGACCCGTCCGGCGCCTCCTCGTGCATCCGCTTGATCAGCAGCAGGTTGTAGTCCGCACCGACGGCCACGAGGAGCACGAACGCGATGCACGCGACCGTCCACTCGAGCGGGTTGTCGAGCAGGATCTGCCAGAAGATGATCGCCAGGCCGATCGTGGCGAGGTACGAAAGCACCACCGAGGCGAGCAGGAAGAGAGAGGCCACCACGCTGCGGATCAGCAGCAGCAGGACCAGGAACACTGCAATCAGCGCAGCGATCGCCACCAGCCGGAAGTCCTCGGCGGAGAGCTGGGCGATGTCGTTGTTGGTTGCAGCCATCCCGGTCACCGCGACGTCGCTGCCGGCGAGCGTCGTACCGCGCAGGCCGTCACGGACCGTCCCGGTGATGTCCCGACTTCGCTCGGCCGCCTGCGGACCGAACGCGTCGGTGTTCCCGAGCACGATCATCCGGGCGACCCGGCCGTCCGGCGAGAGATACGCCCCGCTGGCCAGCGCAAACCGGTCGTCCTTCATCGCGCTCGGCGGCAGGTAGAACCCGCCCGAGCCGGAGCCGGCGGTCGCGTCCGCCGTCGCCTTCAGGTACGACGCGGCCGTCTGAAGTCCTGCCTCGAGCTTGTCAATCGCCCCCGTCAGCTGCTTGGTGCCACCGGCGACCCGGGATCCTGCGTCGGCCACCCGCTCGGTCCCTGACGCGAGCTCGTCGAGGCCGTCAGTCAGGCTCTGTTGGCCCGCTCGGAGCCGGGCCGAGCCCTGCTCGGCACTGGCCAGCCCGGAGCGGATCTGGCGCAACCCGTCCTGGAGATCGACCGTGCCGTTGGCCAGCGCCCGAGCGCCGCTCGCGGCTGCGCGCAGCCCCGGGACGAGCTGGTCGCGCTCGCCTACCCAGATCTGGCGGATGCCGTCCCGGGCGCCCTTGCAGTTCGGATCGAGTCCGCAGGTGACGCTCCGGGTCAGCGCCTGGTAAGCCAGGCCCAGCCCATCGACAGCGACCTGGGTCTGGGCGACGGCGGTGTCGAGTCCGTCCGCGAGCGCCTGGGCCCCGGCTCGGAGCTCGGCGGTGCCGTCGACTGCGTCCTGGCTGCCGTCGGCGAGCTTCTCCAGGCCGGAGTGCAGGGACTCCACCCCGTCGAGGACCCGGGTTGCTCCGGAGGCCGCAGCATCGGCGCCATCGGCCAGCTGACCGGCGCCGTCTGCAAGTCGTCCGGCCCCGGCGACCAGGCGGTCAGCGTCCTTCGAGCCCGAGCTGAGCCGGCCCTTCGCAGCGGCGAGCCGATCACCCACGACGCCGGCCTGGTAGCCGACGGAAGCTTCGGTGATCGTCGTACCGGTCGGGCGGGTCACCGAGCGGACCGAGCCGATCCCCGGATCGCGGGCGACCGCGGCCGAGGCCTGCTCCAGAGCCGCGAGGTCCTCGGGGTTGCGCAGATCGTGATCGGCGGTGACCAGGACGAAGTCCGGAAGCGCCTCGTTGACCGGGAAGTGCTGGTCCATCATCGCGTAGCCGGCGTTGCTCTCGGTGTCGCCAGGGAGGACCCGGCGTTCGTTGTAGCTGGGCGAGAACGCGGGGAAGAAGGCGGCCAGCGCGACCAGCGGGACCAGGCCAGCCAGCAGCGCCAGGCCCGGCCGGGCGACGACCCGGTCGCCCCAACGGTCCCAGCCGCCGCGCTCCGGCCGGGGGCGCGGCTCGAGCAGGCCGCGCGCGCCGAGAAGTGAGACCAGGGCCGGGGTCAGGGTGATCGAGATGCCCAACGCCACGGTGATGCTGACCGCGATCGCGGGGCCCGTCGTACGGAACAGGCCGACGTGGGCCAGGGCCAAGCAGGCGTTCGCCAGGATCACCGTCAGCGCGGAGCCGATGATCACACCGGAGACCCGGGACGACGCCACCCGAGCTGCCTGCCTCGGTTCGTCACCGAGCCGACGCTGCTCGTGGAAACGGCTGATCAGGAAGATCGCGTAGTCGGTGGTTGCACCGAGCACGATCGCAGTCAGGAACGAGCCGGTGAAGGTCGAGACGTCGAAGACGTTCTCCTGACCGAGGAAGGCGACCACGCCGCGCGCGGCCGCCAGGGCGATGCCGATGACGCCAAGCACGAAGGCGGTCACCACCCACGAGCGGTAGATGATGAACAGGATGATCGCGATCATCACCAGCGTGACCGCGGTGATTTTCACGATGCTGCTTTCGATCTCCATCACCATGTCGGTGATGGTCGCCGAAGCACCGGTCACAGCCACCTCGAGCCCCGCCGGCCTGCCGACCTCGACATCGTCGCGGACCGCTTCGACCTGACCGACCGAGGTCGGTGCCCCGGTGTAGCCGGCGAGCCCGATCTGGAAGTAGATCGCCTCGTCGTCCTCGCTGGTCAGTGCCTTGCGCAGCGTCGGCTCACTGAGGTCCTGGGCGTAGGTGACGTGGTCGGTGTCCTTCCGAAGCCGGTCCGAGAGCTGTACGACGTACCGCTTGTCGGCCTTGGTGAGCCCGCCCTTACGCTCCGCCGCGACGACGATAAAGCTCCGGCTCCGGCCGTTGCCGAAGGTTTCGTCCATCGCTTTCACCGCACGCAGGGACGGAGCGGACTCGGGGACGAACGGGGTGCTGTCCTTCGCCACGATCGTCTCGATCTGCGGCACCAGCACGTTCACCGCGACAACGAACAGCAGCCATCCTCCGATCACGAGCGGCGCCCGGCGGATCGTGAAAGCGGCCAGCCGCGCGAGCAGGGAAGACTCAGGGGGCGCGGCGGTCATGGCTCGATTCTCCCGATTCCGAGGCCCGCTCGCCTCCACCCCTGGTAGCAATCAGATCTCCTCCCACGGGAGGGTCGCACCACCTCGGCGCTGTTCCGGCTTCGCAAGCTCAGCCGCAACTGCAGACGTCGAAACCCCTCACTTCGTCCCCACATCCAGGCTTCTCGGCGCTGTTCCGGCTTCGCAAGCTCACCCGCAACTGCAGACGTCGAAACCCCTCACTTCGTTCGGGGCTTCTCGGTCACCCAGAGCTTGATTACTCCTTCGATCACGACGACGCCATCCGTACGCACGCCCTTGACCCTTACGTGCAGGTCTGGGTTGTCGCCGGTCCACTGCTCAGGGTCGGTCTCGGCGATGCAGGTGATGTCCGTGCTGGCCTTCGCGGTGTAGCTGATGTCCATCCCCTTGGGGATCCAGCGCTTGTTGCTGGGGATGGTGGACTCGGCGAGCGCGCCCATGGCGGCCTCGAGTCCGTTGCAGAGCGCGATCGCGTGCACCGTGCCGATGTGGTTCTGGACCGAGCGACGCTTCGGGATCACCAGCTCGGCGTGGTTCGCCTCCACCCTGGTGAAGCGCGGGTGGATGCTCGCGAAGTACGGCGCCTTCTGTGCGAATGCGATCGAGAAGAGCCGCCGCCCCACCAGCGGGCCGACGATCGGCAGGGTGGTCGACGTTTTGTACAGATCAGCAACGTTGGGCATGGGCCGACGTTACTACTGAGTAACCTGCGAGGTCGAGGCTCGGGAATCGTTGATCCCCATGACCTGCGCCACATCGAGCGAGCAGCCGACCACCGTGTCCACGGTCCCGCGCGACGTGGGCTCGTCGAACCACAGTCCTGCACTGAGGCCGAGCTTGGCGAGCACCCGGAGCGACCCGGCGTTGCGGTGGTCGGGTGCTGCGAAGAACTCGGTCACGCCCGGGTACGACGGCCAGACGATGTCACGCAGGAACACCCAGAGCAGGCTGGTGCCGATCCCCCGTCCGACGAAGGCCTTCTCGCCGATCACGTAGTCGAACCCGACGGCATCGGGACGCGAGCACAGCAGCAAGTAGTCCGGGTGATCGCTGATCCGGTAGTCCTGGACGAATCCGATCGAGCGGCCGTTGACTTCCCAGACCCAGAACCGGGTCGGGTCCTCGCCCCGCAGCGCCGGTCCGTAGTACTGCTCCACCTGTTCCCGCGTCCGGTGCTCGTCCCACCATCGAGCGACGTGCGGCTCGTTGACCCAGCGCGTTACGTCAGGCAGGTCTCCGGGGGTCATCGACCGTACCGAGAACTGGTGCTCGGAATCGGTCCGGAACTTCAGCGGCTCAGCGGAGAGGTCCTCGGCCAGGGCCGGCCCGAGCAGATCGAGCTCGGCCACCCGCCGGTCGGCCGCCTCGGCCCAGGACTCGTGCTCCTGCACCTCGGCTCGCCTGATCGTGAACTGCATTCGCTCATTCTGTATCGAACACCGTCTGTCCCGACGCAGCCCGGGATGGTTTGATGGGCGGGTGAACAAGAACGTGTTGCAGAAATGCTTCGACCAGTATCTCCAGACCGTTGACGAGATCACCCACACCGGGGACTGGTCCGCCTTCGCGGACATGTTCGCCGAGGACGCCACCTACAGCGAGCACGCCTACGGTGAGTTCACCGGGCGTGAAGAGATCCGCCCCTGGATCATCGAGACGATGACGACCTACCCGGGTTCGGAGATGAACGGGTTCCCACCGGCCTGGTACGTCCTTGACGAGGACACCAACCGGGTGATCTGCGACATCCGCAACCTCATGCGCGATCCCGGCGACGGCTCGGTCCACGAGGCCTCGAACATCACCATCCTGACCTGGGACGACGACGGGAACCTCATCCGCGAGGAAGACATCTACAACCCTCAGAAGTTCGCAGACATGGTTCGCGACTGGAGTCGGGTCGCCAAAGAGCACGGGACGCTGAGCGAGGTCGGCGATCGGATGCTGACCGCTCTGGGCGGCTAGGCATCTTCGAACACCTGTTCTATTTTGGTTCGTGACCAGAACCCGGCATGTGTGGATGCTCTCGCCACTCGATGTCGGCCCACCACGCCAAGGCTTGGTGCTGACCTGGCGCCGTACGGTGCGGCTGGCCTCCCCACCAGCCTGGGAGGCCTACATCCTCTACGTCGACGACCGGCGGGAGGACGCTCGCTTCGAATGGGTGCCGGCGGAGTACCTGAAACCCGTGGAATCGGAGCGGCCCCGCTGAAGCGTCACAACCCGGAATGCTCCGGATCGACCAGATCCGCGTCCAGCTCTTCCCGGACGACCTTGAAGGAGACTCCGCTCGAGTAGCCCTTGCGAGCAAGCATCCCGACCAGTCGGCGAATCGCTACCTGCTGGTCGAGGCCGCGCACCGAGCGCAGTTTCCGTTGCACCAGCAGTCGGGCCGCTTCGACCTCATCGTCAGGCTCAACGGCCTCGAGGGCTTCACGAGCGACCTCGTCGTCGATTCCCTTGCGGCGTAGCTCCTGGGCCAATGCCCGGCGTGCCAACCCGCGCCCTTCTTGACGTTGGGCAACCCAGTCGCGGGCGAAGGCGGCGTCATCGACGAGGCCGACCTCCTCGAACCGGTCGAGGAGCCTTCCTGCGATCTCGGTCGGCACGTTCTTCTCGGCCAGCTTCTTCGCTAGGTCGGCCCGACTGCGGGCCCGACCTGTCAGCTGGTCGAGGAGGATCTTGCGGCCGACGGACTCCGGGTCGGCCTCTGGTCCGAGGTCGGCCTCTCCATCGGGCAGTTCGACGTCGCGGCCGGTCTCACGTCGTCCTAGTGCAGGACGGCGGCGGCGCGTACCGCGCCGCCCGCCGCCGCTACCCGAAGCCAGAGAATCCTGAGCATCGACAGCCGGGCCCAGATCGAGAGGCTCGTGCGCCACCCCGAAGAGCTCAGCAACTTGTCGAGGATCAGAAATCGATGCCATCGGGGTCGATCACCTTCGGGACGTCCGCCGGAGCGTCAAGGGTCGGGCCGATGCCGAGCTTCTCCAGGATCCGCTTCTCGATCTCGTTGGCGAGGTCCGGGTTGTCCTTGAGGAACGTCCGGGAGTTCTCCTTGCCCTGTCCGAGCTGGTCGCCTTCGTAGGTGTACCAGGCGCCGGCCTTGCGGACGATGCCCTGCTCGACACCAACGTCGATCAGCCCGCCCTCGCGGGAGATGCCCTTGCCGTACATGATGTCGAACTCGGCCTGCTTGAACGGCGGCGCCACCTTGTTCTTCACGACCTTGACCCGGGTCCGGTTGCCGACCATGTCGGTGCCGTCCTTGAGGGTCTCGATGCGACGGACGTCGAGGCGGACCGAGGAGTAGAACTTCAGCGCTCGACCACCGGTCGTGGTCTCGGGCGAACCGAACATCACGCCGATCTTCTCGCGGAGCTGGTTGATGAAGATCATCGTGGTGTTGGTGTTGTTCAGCGCACCGGTCATCTTTCGCAGTGCCTGGCTCATCAGCCGGGCCTGAAGACCGACATGGCTATCGCCCATCTCGCCCTCGATCTCGGCCCGGGGCACCAGGGCGGCGACCGAGTCGATCACGATCAGGTCGAGCGCACCGGAGCGGATCAACATGTCCGCGATCTCCAGGGCCTGCTCACCGCTGTCGGGCTGGGAGACCAGCAGTGCGTCGGTGTCGACACCGAGCGCCTTCGCGTAGTCGGGATCGAGCGCATGTTCGGCATCGATGAACGCCACGATGCCGCCGGCCCGTTGGGCGCTGGCAACCGCGTGCAGCGCGACCGTCGTCTTACCGGAAGACTCCGGGCCGTAGATCTCGACCACGCGACCACGCGGAAGACCACCGAGCCCGAGGGCGATGTCGAGCGCGATCGCACCCGTCGGGATCACTTCGAGGGGAGCGCGAGTGTCATCACCGAGGCGCATCACCGAGCCCTTGCCGTACTGCTTCTCGATGGTGGCAAGGGCCATGTCGAGCGCCTTGTCCTTGTCCTTCTCGCTCGCGTTTCCAGCCATGTCTTTGTCCTGTCTTGAGGTCCTACCGGCGTTTCGCCAGACGTTAGGTTCGACCACCGACACTCGCTCCGACCTCTGCTGGCCGGTGGAGAACGACGGGATGGACCCTGCCTGTGGAGCCCACCGTAGCGAACATGTGTTCGAATCGAACACAGGCTTCGTCGGCGTGTCGAGAAGTGTCCGGGAACGGACCACCCGGGCTGCCGAGGGCCCGGTCAGGTTCGGCCCGGCGACCGCACCGATCGTCGGCTCAGGCCGGGACGGTCAGGCGCCTGACGTACGCCGCAGCGAGGAGCGCGACAACGGCGAAGACCGACGCGAAGCCGGCCAGCACCGGGTAGCCGAACTCCCCCACGATCACCCCGGAGCCCGCGCTGCCGATCGCGGCCGCGAGGCTCATCACCAGGTCTGCGCTGCCCTGAACCTCGGTTAACGAGGAGATCGGAGCGTGCTGGGCGACGAGGGTCGAGGCGGAGACGGTGGCCATCGACCAGCCGACACCGAGCAGGAAGAGACCGCCGAAGATCTCCTGCGAGCCGCCTTCGGGCGCCATCCCGCAGAGCAGCAGAGCGCCGAGCAGGACCATCCCGCCGGCCGCGAGGACCTGGGCCGCGCCCCAGCGGTCGACCGCCATCCCCACCAGCGGAGCGAAGGCGAACATCCCCAGGACGTGCAGGCTGATCACGACCCCGATCAACTTCAGGGCCGCGCCGCCGTGCTCCATGTGCAGGGGCGTCATCACCATCACCGAAATCATCACCGCGTGTGCCGCGGCCAGGCCGGCGATAGCGGCGACCAGGATCGGTCGTTCAGCGAGCACCTCGCGGATCGGACGCGCCGGCTCGCTCGCCCGGGTACCGCCCGCGACCGCGTCCGCGTGCGCCGCTCGGGCGAGCAGCAACGGATCCGGACGCATCCGGATCCAGATCACCAGGGCCGCGACCAGCATCCCGATCGCGCCAAGGGCGAACGGGCCGGTGAGCTCAGGGATGTCGAGCCACGTGGCGAACTCTGCCGAGGGCCCGGTCAGGTTCGGCCCGGCGACCGCACCGATCGTCGTCGCCCACACCACGACCGAGAGCGCCCGGCCACGAGACTCCTTCGGAGCGAGGTCGGTGGCGGCGTACCGCGAGGCGTAGGTCGCCGAGCTGGTCGCCCCGAGCAGGACCGCACCGAGCAGCAGCAGCGCCATCGAGTCGAACACCCCGGCCAGGACTGCGAGCGCAGAGCCCGTCGCACCGATCAGGTACCCGACGACGAGCCCGATCCGGCGACCGCGTCGGGCCATCAGTCGGGCCAGCAGCCAGGACGCCCCCGCAGCGCCGAGGACCTGCGCGGTCTGGGCGGTGCCGGCGTACTCCTCGGAGCCGGAGATGTCGCGCGCCAGCAAGGACGCGGTGGCGATGCCGATGGTGATTCCGAGCGCCCCGAAAGCCTGAGCGCCGACCAGGGTCAGCACCGTACGGCGTTGCGCGGCGGCCAGGTCGACCTGGCCGGTGGTGCCCATCAGCGTTCCCGGGCCGGGAGCTCCAGGGCCGCCCAGACCGCGCGCCAGACCTCCTTCGGCGGCACGCCGGCCGCGAGCGCCTGCTCCGCCGTACGCCCGTCGAGCTCAGCGATCACGTAGATCGCGGCCCAGGACCGCGAGTACGCCGGCCCGAGGGCCTGGTCCATCCGCTCCCAGAGCTCGGTGTGCCTCACGAGATGTCGTGGAGGTGGTGGACGACGTCGTGCAGGTGGTAGCGGCCGATGGTCGCGACGGTGAACACCGAGCCGTTGCTCCGACGTCCGCTGCGCTCCCACTGGTCATCGGTGACGCCGGCGTAGACCGCGGCGACCTCCGCTGCGGCTTCGACGAGCTGGACCGAGACGGTCGCCGGGTCCTGCGCGTCGTACCGGTCCTCGATCGCAGTGACGTCCTGGTCCCAGTTCGCGAACTGCGGGTCGTCCGCCTCCAGCATCAGCCGGACCCGGTCCGCAAAGATCCGGTGGACGTCGCGGACGTGGCAGGAGTACTCGAGCTTCGACCATGTCTGCGGGTCAGGGCGAACGGTTGCGTCGGCACCGTCGAGAGCGCCGTACCAGCCTCGGGTGTTCTGGTGGATCAGGCCGACCAGGTCGCCGACCGCGATGACCGCGGGGTCGAAGCCGCAATCGGGGCACGGCTGCTCGAGCACCCAGGTCCAGTCCTTGGTGTCGGGCTTGATCGATTGTTCGAGGGGTCGGTCGCTGGCCACGGCGCCAGTCTGCCGCAAGCCGCGGGACAGTCGATGGGATTATTCGTCCTATGGGTATCCGGACCGTGGCCATCCGCGACGCAGTCGCTCCCGACCTCGCCTTCGTCGCCGAGATCTACTCCTACGAGTCACTGTTCGCGTACTCGACCTTCGAGACTGAGGAGCGACCGGTCACCGAGTGGGAGCGCAAGCTCTCCAGCGGCGACCCGTTCGTGGTGGCGGTCGACGGCAACCAGGTACTCGGGTTCGCTTACGCATCCCCGTTCCGCGATCGGCCGGCGTACCGCAGGACCCGGGAGACCTCGGTCTACCTGCATCGCGCAGCTCGGCGGGAGGGCCTCGGCACCCGCTTGTACGACGCCCTGCTCGCCCAGCTGCGCGAAGCGGACTTCCACACCGCTGTCGCGCTGATCGCACTGCCCAACAACGGAAGCGTGAAGCTCCACGAGACCGCCGGTTTCGAGCTGGCCGGGACGATGCGTGAGGTCGGCGACAAGCAGGGACGGTTGATCGACGTCGGCATCTACCAGCTGATGTTGTGACCTCAGCCGCTAGCCGCCCGGCGTGGCTCAGCGCAGGTCGAGCTTGACGTCGAAGTCGGTCAACGTCGAGGTGTAGGTGACACCGTTCGAGGAGGCCTTCTCAGTGCTTCCCCCGACCTGGAAGGTCCCGGACCGAACGTCGGCCGGGATCTCGAAGCCGATCAGCGCGACCGACTCGTCCGGATCGAGGTCGCGGGCGTCGTACCGGATTCCGCGCTTGTCGACGAACCTCGTCTCCCCCGGCACGACGTACTTCGCGGTCTGGCCAGCGTAGGAGTAGTAGGCGTTGACCACCAGGAACACCCGGGCCGGGCTGCTCGGGGTCGCGCCGTTGAAGAAGAACCGGCGCTGGAAGTACTCGACGGTGAAGACCCGGTTGAAGGTGTCGTACAGCTTTCCGTCGGGGTACTGCAACGGGACGCTCGTCCGCTCGACGACCTCGTACTTCTTGTCCACCGCCTGCCGCTCGGTCTGGCCCTTGCTGCCCAGGAGCTGGATGTTCTCGCGGTCGACGTAGTCGTCGAGCAGCGACATCGACTGCGGGTAGCCGTCGGCGTCGATGGACAGATCGACGGCGTGCGATCCCGGCGCCAGCGTGACCACGAAGGTGTCGCCGTCACCCGGCAGCTCCTCGCTCGTCCCATCGATGGTCACCTGCGGACTCAGGGAACGCCAGCTCTTGCAGGGCTTGACCTCGCAGACCCCGTCAGCGAGCCGGAAGGCGCGGAGCCGACCGCCGACCGGAGCCCGCCGCGCACCTGACGGCGTCTTGACCGAGGTGACGTCCGAGACCGCCACCAGCGCGACGCCGGCGAACTGGGCACCCATGCCGCGGGCGGTCCGGAGCTTCTCAGGCTTCGCGCCCGGAGCCTCGACGACCCCGTCGATCCCCGCAGGCGCCAGGCGCGAGATCGCGGCGTTCGGGTCCCGCGCAGGACCGCCGCCGAAAAGTATCTGCGCGATCAGGAAGGCGACGATCTCGAGGGCCACGAAGGCGCCGAACCCGGCTGCGACCATGCGGCGCGGACCGTGGTCGAAAACGGCCGCACGCAGCGCTTCGAGCCGGTCCCGCAGGTTCAGCGCCCTGCCTCTCCCGAGAGGGACTGCACTAGGTTCACGAGCGGGACATCCCGGCGCGACAAGCCCGAGGCCTGCGCGCGGCTGACGGTCATCGGTGCCCCTCTCGGTGAACTTGGGCCAACCCTAAAGCCTGTCGGGAGTGCGCAGCAGCACCCGTCGACGATCGCCTGGCGAACGCCTAGCCCGCAGCCAAGACGCCGGGCTACTCGTCGGTGAACCCGGCTGCAGCTGCCACGGCCAGACCCGAGCAGACCTGGTCGGGTGCGACGTTCACCGGAGTGGTGATCGTCAGCGCCGGGTAGCCGCTGATCACCCCGCCCGCGCAGACTCCCTTGTTGTCCCGGACCGCGAAGGCCAGGTACTGCTGGTTTTCCCGGGAGGGCTCGGCGGTGGAGTCGGGGACGGTCACCTCGAACCCGGAGATCCCGTTGCGGGGCGCCTTGTCGCCAGCGGCCACCACGGCCGCATCGGTGAGGATCTTCGGGAAGGCGGCGATCCAGCCGTCCCGGATCCCGAGCGAGTCGTTGTCCCGGTAGCGGGTGTCGGCGTTGGTCGCGCCGATCGCCAGCAGTGCGTCGCGCCACTTCACCGCACCGACGATCCGGGTCCCTTTGAGGTACGGCGCCCTCACCGGTTCCTGCAGGGACCCCGGGGTCGGCAGCACCTCCGGTTCGGTGGCAGTCGCGCTCGGTGCCGGCCGACCCAGCAACCTGAGCGTCGTACGAACCTTCTCGATGGCGTCCTTGGCCGTGGTGTACGCCGCAGCGGCCGCCGGATTGGCCTCCCGGTACGCCGCCACCGTCGACGTCGCGCCCTGGAGATCGAACTTCACGATCAGGTCCTCGATCGCCACGTGCATCGCCGTCACATCGTCAGCGGCCGCGGTCGGTATCGCGATCGGCGCCACGGTGGTGTCGAAGTCGGAGTAGGCGAGACGAACTGCCCGGATCGACGCAGTCCTTTCGGCGAGCGTCGCAGCCTTCTCGGCCGACAGCGCCGCAGCTGCAGCGAAGTCGTCCTGCAAGGTCTCGTACGCCGCCTCGAACGCGGCCGCCGCGGAGACCGCGATGGCGCTCTCGTCGGCCGGCTCCGCATCGTCCGCGACCAACGACGCCAACCCCAGGAACAGCCCGAGCAGGGAGACGAGCAGGACCGGTCCGACGGCGCGGGCGAGAAAGCGGCGGGTCATAGCGGCCATCATGGTCAGAATTCTCCGTTCGTGGTAACCGAACCCGCCAACCGGACCAAGAGACCCAGGCTGACTGTCGGTGCCCTGCGCGATGATGGGGCGGTGGAGCAGTTCAGCGAGCCGACCCGGACCTGGTTCCAGGCTGCCTTCGCCGCGCCGACCCCGGCGCAGACGGGCGCCTGGGTCTCGATCGCTGCGCGCCGCAACGCGCTCGTGGTCGCTCCGACCGGTTCAGGCAAGACCCTCGCCGCGTTCCTGTGGTCGCTGGACCGGATCGCCACCGAGCCGCGGCCGACCGAAAAGCTGCGGCGCTGCCGGGTCCTCTACATCTCGCCGCTCAAGGCGCTGGCCGTCGACGTGGAGCGCAACCTGCGCGCCCCACTGGCGGGCATTCGGCACACCGCTGAGCGCCTCGGCGCCGAGATCCCCGAGATCGCGGTCGGCGTGCGTTCCGGCGACACCACGCCCGCCGACCGGCGCCGGTTGCAGAGCAACCCGCCGGACATCCTGATCACCACCCCCGAATCACTCTTCCTGATGCTCACCTCCCAGGCCCGGGAGACGCTGCGTGGCGTGGAGACGGTGATCCTCGACGAGGTACACGCAGTCGCCGGCACCAAACGGGGCGCCCATCTGGCCCTCTCCCTGGAACGGCTCGATGCCCTGCTCGACCAGCCCGCCCAACGAGTCGGGCTCTCCGCCACCGTCCGGCCGGTCGAAGAGGTCGCCCGCTTCCTCGGCGGCAGCTCACCGGTCGAGGTGGTCGCTCCCCCGTCGGAGAAGACTTGGGACCTCAAGGTGGTCGTCCCGATCGAGGACATGACAGCGTTGGGCGAATCTCGGGGCGAGTCTCGGGGCGAGTCTCGGGGCGAATCTCGGGGCGAGTCATCAGGTGGGGGCACCGACGACGGCCCTCGGTCCGGGTCGATCTGGCCGCACGTCGAGGAACGCGTCGTCGACCTGATCGAGCAGCACACCTCGACCATCGTCTTCGCCAACTCGCGGCGACTGGCCGAGCGGCTGACGGCACGGCTCAACGAGATCGCGACAGACCGGGCCGAACCAAACCCGTCGCCTGGACAAAGAACCCCGGCCGAGGTCATGGCTCAATCCGGCCAGTCGGCAGGTGCGGCCCCCGTGATCGCGCGCGCCCACCACGGCTCGGTCTCCAAGGAGCAGCGCGCGATCATCGAGGACGACCTCAAACGCGGCCGGCTCCCCTGCGTCGTCGCGACCAGCAGCCTCGAGCTCGGCATCGACATGGGTGCGGTCGATCTGGTCATCCAGATCGAGTCACCGCCCTCGGTCGCCAGCGCTCTGCAACGCGTCGGGCGCGCGGGCCACCAGGTCGGCGAGACTTCGCGCGGCGTGCTGTTCCCCAAGCACCGCGGCGACCTCGTTCCGACAGCGGTCACGGTCGAGCAGATGCGTAGCGGCGGGATCGAGGCGCTCCGGGTCCCGAACAACCCGCTCGATGTCCTGGCCCAACAGGTGGTCGCAGCGACAGCGCTGGACAGCTGGCAGGCCGACGACCTCTATGAGCTCGCGCGCCGTACGGCATCGTTCGCCGGGCTGCCCCGCAGCGCCTTCGACGCCACCCTTGACCTCCTGGCCGGCCGGTACCCCAGCGACGAGTTCGCCGAACTCCGCCCCCGGATCGTCTGGGACCGGGTCACTGGCGCCCTCACTGGCCGCCCCGGCGCTCAACGCCTGGCCGTGACCAGCGGCGGGACGATCCCGGACCGCGGCATGTTCGGGGTCTTCCTGATCGGGTCGGACGTCAAGGCCGGTCGCGGGCGCGTCGGCGAGCTCGACGAGGAGATGGTCTACGAGTCCCGGGTCGGCGACCTCTTCACCCTCGGCACCAGCACCTGGCGGATCGAGGACATCACCCACGACCGGGTGCTGGTCTCGCCTGCTCCCGGCCAGCCCGGGCGGCTGCCCTTCTGGACCGGCGACGCCCTCGGCCGACCGGCCGAGCTGGGTGCCGCGATCGGTGCCTTCACCCGCGAGCTCTCGACCCTCTCCACCAAGGCCGCGACCGAACGTGCCCGGTCCGCCGGGCTCGACGCCTGGGCGGCAAGCAACCTGGTCGCGCTGATCGAGGAGCAACGCGAGGCGACCAATGCGGTGCCGCACGACCGGCAGCTGGTCGTCGAGCGGTTTCGCGACGAGCTGGGTGACTGGCGCCTGGTGGTGCACTCGCCGTACGGGACCCCGGTGCATGCCCCGTGGGCGCTGGCGATCAACGCCCGGCTGCGCGAGCGGTACGGCGTCGATGCCCAGGCGATGGCGGCTGACGACGGCATCGTGCTGCGGATCCCGGAGACCGACCAGGACCCACCAGGTGCCGAGCTGATCGCTTTCGAACCCGACGAGATCGAGCAGATCATCACCACCGAGGTCGGAGGCTCCGCCCTCTTCGCTGCGCGGTTCCGCGAATGCGCGGCGCGCGCGCTGTTGCTGCCCCGGCGCGACCCGGGTCGACGGTCGCCGCTCTGGCAACAGCGCCAGCGCTCGGCCCAGCTCCTTGAGGTCGCCTCCCGCTACCCGTCCTTCCCGATCGTGCTCGAAACCGTGCGCGAGGTGCTCCAGGACGTGTACGACGTCCCGGCCCTGATCGGCCTGCACCGGCAGATCGCCGAGCGCCGGGTCAGGATCGTCGACGTCGTCACCCACCGAGCCTCGCCGTACGCCCAGTCGCTGCTCTTCGGTTACGTGGCGGCCTTCATGTACGAAGGCGATTCGCCGATCGCCGAGCGACGGGCCGCGGCGCTGACCCTCGACCAGGGTCTGCTCGCCGAGCTGCTCGGCCGTGCCGAGCTCCGCGAGCTCCTCGACAGCGAGGTCCTCGACGAGGTCGAGGCCGAGCTCCAGCGCACCGCCGAAGACCGCCGCGCCCGGGACGCCGAGGGCCTGGTCGACGTGATCCGGATGATCGGGCCGCTCTCCCGCGACGAGCTCGTCCAGCGCTCGACCGTGAACGTCGACGACGCCCTGGCCCTGCTCAGCCAGGCACGGAGAGCGGTTGAGATCCGGGTCGCCGGGACCGCCCGGTGGGCGGTCGTGGAGGACGTCGGGCGGCTGCGCGACGGCCTCGGCGTACCGGTCCCGGCGGGGACTCCGGATGCGTTCGTGGACCCGGTCGAAGACCCGCTCGGCGACCTCATCGGCCGCTACGCCCGCACCCACGGCCCCTTCACCACCACCGAGGTGGCTGACCGGCTCGGCCTCGGCGTCGCAGTGGCCCGCCAGACCCTGGTCCGCCTTGCTGCCCAGGGGCGGGTCCTAGAGGGCGAGTTCAGGCCTGCCGGCTCGGGCAGCGAGTGGTGCGACGCCGAGGTACTGCGCAAGCTGCGCCGCCGCTCCCTGGCCCGGCTGCGCCACGAGGTCGAGCCGGTCGACGCCGCGACCTTGGGGCGGTTCCTCCCGGCCTGGCAGAACGTCACCAGCCCGGGCAAGCCCCGAGGGCTCCGCGGACCCGACGGAGTGATCGCGGTGATCGAGCAGCTCGCCGGATGCGCCGTACCGGCCTCGGCGTGGGAGTCGCTGGTGCTGCCCAGCCGGGTCGCCGACTACCAGTCCGCCCATCTCGACGAGCTGACCACCGCGGGCGAGGTCCTCTGGGCCGGGCACGGTGGCATCACCGGGGCCGACGGCTGGGTCTCCCTGCACCTGGCGGACTCAGCCCCGCTCACCCTGCCGAACGGCGACTCCGACGATCTCGGCCCTGAGCACCAGGCCGTGCTCGACGCGCTCGCCGGCGGCGGTGCCTTCTTCTTCCGCCAGCTCGGCCAGCAGGTCACCTCCACGGACGACGCCGTTCTGTCGGCGTTGGTCTGGGACCTGGTCTGGGCGGGCCGGATCGGCAACGACACCTTCGCACCCCTGCGCGGACTGACCCGGTCAGGATCAGCCAGCCACCGGGCTCGACGGCCACCACCGCGGACGCGGGTGACCACGGCCCGCAGCCGCTCCGCACCGAGCCGGTCAGGACTGCCCAGCCGCGGCGGTCCCGCAGACATGGCCGGCCGCTGGTTCCTGCTCCCCGAGCTGGAGTCCGACCCCACCCGTCGGGCGCACGCCGCCGCCGAGGGGCTGCTGGACCGGCACGGCGTCGTCACCCGGGGAGCCGTGATGAGCGAGCGGACCCCCGGTGGTTTCGCGGCGTCGTACCGAGTCCTGGCGGGCTTCGAGGACTCCGGCCGCGCCCGGCGCGGATACTTCGTCGAAGGTCTCGGCGCGGCCCAGTTCGGGACCGCCGGTGCGGTCGACCGGCTCCGGACGCACGTGCTCGCCGACCAGGAGGAGAAACCGGTCGGGCTCACTCTCGCTGCCACCGACCCGGCGAACCCGTACGGCGCCGCCCTCCCCTGGCCGCCGCGGGATCCCGAGCGGACCGACGGCGGCCACCGCCCCGGTCGGAAGGCAGGCGCCCTAGTGGTGCTGGTCGACGGCGCCCTGGCCCTGTACGTCGAGCGCGGTGGCCGAACGCTGCTGACCTTCGTGGAGGATGAGGCCGTGATCGCCACCGCCGTCGAGAGCCTCGGCACCGCCGTACGCCGCGGGGCCCTGGGCAAGCTGACCGTCGAGAAGGCCGACGGCGCCGGGATCTTGGGCGCCGATGCCGAGCCCATCCGGGTCGCCCTCGAAGCGGCGGGCTTCATCGCGACGACCAGAGGATTGAGGCTGCGTGCCTGAGAAGACTCATGCCTGAAGGCGACACCGTCTGGCGGACAGCCCGACGTCTCGACGTCCTGGTTGGGCAGGTATTGACCGCCTCGGACTTCCGGATCCCGAGCCTGGCCACCGCCGACCTCAGCGGCCGCGCGGTGCTCGAGAGCGTCAGCCGCGGCAAGCACCTGTTGCTCCGTCTCGAGGACGGGATGACGCTGCACTCGCACCTCAAGATGGAAGGCCGCTGGGACGTTCAACCCGTCGAGAGCACGTGGCGACGACCCGAGCACGAGGCCCGGGTCGTCCTGCGCACCGCGAAGACAGCGGCGATCGGCTTCTCGGTGCTGATCGACCTGGTCGCCACGCCGGCCGAGCACAGCCTCGTCGGCCACCTCGGGCCCGATTTGCTCGGCCCCGACTGGGAGCCCGAGGAAGCCGTACGCCGTCTGCAGCGCCTCCCGCACATCCCGATCGGCCAGGCAGTCCTCGACCAGCGCAACCTCGCCGGGATCGGCAACGTCTACCGAGCCGAGGCACTCTTCCTCGCCGGACTCGACCCCCACCGACCGGTCTCCTCGGTCACCAACCTGCCCAAGCTGGTGCACCTCGCCCAGCGGCTGCTCGAGGCGCACCGCGACAAGAGCAGCCGGGTCACCACCGGCGACACCCGGCCGGGCCGACGGATGTGGGTCTACGGGCGCCGCGGGCCCTGCCTGCGTTGCGGTACGACGATCCGCACCGGCGAGCTCGGACCGGAAGGCCAGGAGCGCACGTTGTGGTGGTGCCCGTCGTGTCAGCCCGCCGAACCGCCGACCGGCTCCTAGGCTGGGTCCATGGCGGTCAAAGGCACCCGGAAGGCCAGGTACGCCCGCCGCCGCAAGCGCCGGATGGACCGGGTCGAGCACGACCTGGGACCCGAGCAGTGGGAAGCGCTCCGGAACGCGTGGGGAGGTTGCGCCTACTGCGGGACGACCGACGCGCCGTTGCAGCGCGACTGCGTCCTGCCGATCTCCCGCGGCGGTCGCTACACCCTCGACAACATCGCCCCGGCCTGCGGATCCTGCAACGCCAGCAAGTGCAACGACGAGGTCACCTCGTGGCTGCGCCGCAAGCGGCTCGACGAACGTTCGTTCCTGCAGCGCCACGTCGAGATTCAGGCCGAGCTGGCCGTTCGGTTCGCACCGGCCGACGAAGCCGTCGGCTGACGCCCACCGCCCCGGTAGGTTTCCGAGGTGATCCTCGCTTCGCTCGTCACCGCTCTGTCGCCCACTCGGCCTCGAGCAAGCTCGGGCACTCGGTAGGTTTTCGAGGTGGCCATCCGTTCGCGTTCCCTCGAGGTCCTCGTCTTCACCGTCGGTGTCGGCACCCTGGGATCGGAGATCGCCGCAGCCCGCCTCCTCGCCCCCTGGTTCGGCGCGAGCACCATCGTCTGGGCGAACACGATTGCGATCGTGCTGGTGGCACTCTCCATCGGCTACGCCATCGGTGGCCGGTACGCCGACCGCGACCCCCGACCGGCAGGGCTGGCCAAGATCGTCCTGGTCGCCTCGGCGCTGCTGGCGGTCGTGCCGTTCATCAGCGGGCCGTTCCTCCGCCAAGCGGTCAAGGCCGTCGACCAGCTGAGCGCGGCGACCTTCCTCGGTTCGCTTGTCGGCGTCGGGGTCCTGCTCGCCGTACCGCTGCTCCTGCTCGGCATGGTGTCGCCGTACGCCGTCCGGCTCTCGGTCGACAGCGTGGCGGAGGCCGGCCGGACCGCTGGCCGTCTCTCCGCGATCGCGACCGTCGGCTCCCTGACCGGGACCTTCCTCGCCGCACTGCTACTGATCCCGGTCGTCGGCACCCGACGTACCTTCCTGATCTTCGCGGCGACGATGGCGATCGCGGCACTGCCGCACCTAACCCGAGGTCGGCTTCCGGCGCTGGTCGTGCCTGCCGTGATCCTGGGTCTGATCGCGCTGCCCACCGGCACCTTGAAGCCAGCGGACTCCGGCGAGCAGGTGATCTGGGAGAAGGAGACGGAGTACCAGTACGCCCGCGTCATCCAGGACTCGGACGGGGAGCGCAGCCTCGAGCTCAACGAGGGCCATGCGGTGCACTCGGTCTTCAACGAGGGTGAATACCTGGTCGGCAACTACTGGGACGAGATGCTCGTCCTTGCCTCCGCCGGGGCCCGATCACCGGCAGGATCTGTGGCAATCCTCGGCAACGCGGCCGGTACGACCGCCCGGGCGATGTCGCACTACTTCCCGGACACCCGGATCGACGCAGTCGAGATCGACGGCGAGCTGACCGAGGTCGGCCGCGAACTCTTCGACCTGACCGGCCCCAACCTGCACACCTACACCGCCGATGCCCGGCCCTGGTTGCAGGCCAGCGACCGCACCTACGACGCGATCATGATCGACGCCTACCGGCAGCCGTACATCCCGTTCTACCTGGCCACCCGGGAGTTCTTCGACCTCGTCCTCAAGCGCCTGAACCCCGGAGGCGTGGTGATCGTCAACGTCGGCCACCCAGAAGGCTCCGAGGGCCTGGAGAAGGTGTTGACCACCACGATGGCGGCCGAGTTCGGCTCCGGCGCGGTCTGGCGCGATCCGGTCCGACCCACCAGCACGATCCTGCTGGGCACCACTGCCGGCGACCCTGGCGCCAGGCTGCGGGCCGCCGAGTCCTCGATGCCTGCCGAGGTCGCTGCGGTGACGCGCGCGACCACGCTCCGCCTCGAACCCGGCCTGCGTGGCGGCCGCGTTTACACCGACGACGTCGCCCCGGTCGAGTGGCTGGTCGATGCCTCGCTGGCAGAGGTCGCCGAGTAGACCGAAAGTCCACCGCGGACTTCATCCGTCGCCATCGCTGACAGCGCGGGGCACAATGTGCCCATGGAAGCGGACGACCTTGCGTCCGCCGACGACCTCTGGTGGTCCTGGGCGGTGCTCGCTGCAGACAGCCGTCTGCCTGAAGGCGCGCTGGTCGACCTCGACACCGACGAGCACGTGCTCACCTACGAGTACGGCGACTCGTGGGCGAACATGCAGCGCATCGGCGGCGGCAGAGCCGTGATCTGGGGTGTCGCTGCCGGCTCCGTCCGCGACGCGGTCAGCGAGCAGGTCGACGTCCTCGACGGCGCGCCTGACTGGGCGAGCTCGAATGCGGTCTGGCGCTCGATCCGGACTAGCAAGCCCGGCTTCCTGGCCTGGTACTCGCGCGATGGCTGGGACACCAGCACGACCGGGATGTTCGACGGGGTCGTCGACCTGCTGACTCCGCTGCTGCGCGCTGATCCGCACCTGGTCGCCGACGCGAGAGCCGGTACGACGGACTCCGAGCTGCTCCGCGCGGCCCGCGGGGTGGCGCACGTGGCCGCCCAGGGAGCAATCCGCAAGCGCTTGCGCTCCCAGATCCACCGTCAGATGCGGGACACCTCCGAGCGCGACCGCGGCCTCCCGGAACGTCCGACCCTGCTGGCGCGCTGGCTCCGGGTAAGCGAGCCGGGGATCAGCTTCGTGCACACCGTCCTGGTCGACATGGGCAAGCTCGTACCGCTGGGTGACGCCCCCTGGCTGCCCGAGGCGCTGCAGGTCAGCCTGACCAACATCCTCCGCGAGCTGCACAGCGCCGAGGCCGGCGAGGAGTCCGGAGCCTGGATCGCGGCTCAGGTCCGGGTCGCCGCCGGCCGGATTACCTTGGCCCGCGCCTTCGACAGCCTGCCGACCTGGTACACCGGAAAAGGCCCGACGATGCGGGCGCTCAGCTGGGAGATGCACCAGCGCAGCCCCGACTGGCGTCCGACCTGGGCGACCCTTCTGCCCGACTGACGAACTGCCCGACTGACAAACTCAGAGCAGCCGGCGCTCCGAGGCCCACCGGGTCAGCTCGTGCCGTGAGGAGAGCTGGAGCTTGCGGAGCACCGAGCCCATGTGGGTCTCGACGGTCTTGATCGAGATGAACAGCTCCGCGGCGACCTCCTTGTAGGAGTAGCCGCGGGCGATCAGCCGCATCACCTCGCGCTCGCGCTCGGTCAGCCGGTCGAGGTCCTCGTCGACGGCCGAGACCTCGATCGTGCCGGCGAAGGCATCGAGCACGAACCCGGCCAACCGCGGCGAGAAGACCGCATCTCCGGCCGCGATCCGGTCGATCGCGCCGACCAGCTCCTCGCCGGTGATCGACTTGGTGACGTACCCACGCGCGCCGGCGCGGATCGTCCCGATCACGTCCTCTGCCGCATCAGAGACGCTCAGGGCCAGGAACCGGGTGCCGACCGCCTTGCCCGTCGTACGGCGGATCACCTCGGCTCCCCCACCCCCGGGCAAGTGCACGTCGAGCAGCACTACGTCGGGCTGGCCCGCGATCACTGCCGCGACCGCCTGGTCGACGTCAGCGGCTTCGGCGAGGACCTCGACCGCGCCCCCGAGCTCGGCCCGTACGCCGGCCCGGAACATCGCGTGGTCGTCCACGATCACGACACTGTGTCTGGTCATCGGTTCTCGCTCTTCCGGTCGGACGCTGTACTACCCACAGGCTGGAGCAGCCGGATCTCGGTCCCGGCACCAGGGGTGCTGCGTACCTCGGCAGCACCGCCGTGCCGCTGCATCCTGTCGATGATGCTGTCACGCAGGCCGTGCCGGTCAGACGCGACGCTCTCCAGCTCGAAACCGGCGCCCCGATCGCGGACGAAGACCTCGACACCGGAGGCGGTCGCTTCGGCGTACACGTCGACCCGGTTCGCCCCGGAGTGGCGGGCCGCGTTCGCGACGGCCTCCTTGACAGCGAGAACCAAGGGACGCAGCGACTCGGTGACCGCGGTGTCCCCGACGCAAACGACCTCGACCGGCACGCCGTACGCCTCGTCCACCTCGCCGGCCAACGCGCGCAGGGCTGCCTCCAGGGTGGTCGGGTCACCGCCGGCGCTGTCGAAGAGCCAGGATCGCAGGTCCCGTTCCTGGGAGCGGGCGAGCCGCGAGACCGCTGCCGGGTCGTGCGAGGACTTCTGGATCAGGGCGAGGGTCTGCAGTACCGAGTCGTGCAGGTGCGCCGCCACATCGGCCCGCTCCTGGGAGCGGACCCGCTCGGCCCGTTCCTCACTGAGATCCGAGGAGAGACGGAAGAGCCACGGCCCCACGATGATCGAGATGCCGAGAACGCCCAGCGTGGCAGCGATGCCGACATCTCGTGCCTCACTCCACCCGCCGCCCCCGACGGTGAAGAGCGTGATCGCGCCGACCAGCATGAAGGCCCCGACGACGAGCCGGACCCAGGAGGCAACGCCACCGCCGCCGACGACCGCCTTCAGGACGCCGATCCGCCCGGTGGAGTCGACCCAGCGTTCGTGCTGCGCCTCGTCGGCCTGGCGCCAGAGGACGGCGATGCCGCCGAAGCCCAGGAGGATCGGCCAGAAGAACGACCCCTGACCCGTGATCATCGCGAACAGGAGGGCGAGGCCGAGGCCGATCACACCGAGGGCGATCAGCGGCCCGTAGTCGGCCAGCTGCAACGTACGGCGCTGCCGCTTGCCCTGTCGCTCCGCCGCGGCGAGCCCGGGAGCGGAATCGTCGAAGTGACGCTGTACCGGCAGCACCATCCACAGGCCGGCGTAGAAGATGACACCGAAGCCACCCATCACCGTCAGCACGACGAACCCGACCCGCACGTAGAGGACCGGCAGCCCGAGGTGGTCCGCGAGCCCGGCTGCGACGCCACCGACGTAGGAGTCGTCGGCGTTGCGGTAGGCCTTGGGCGGCGCGGTGTACGCCGCTCCCGTGCCGGGCGCACCGCTGGCGGAGCCGGGCACGGAACTGTTCATGTGCCCATCGTGGCACCTCGCCCGGCCGGGGACATCAGGCGCGACCCCTGAGTCGACCGGTGCCGAAATCAGGGGCGTCCCCGATAGCGCTGAGGGGCGGCAGCGATCACGCTGGATACATGAATGAGACCTTTCAAGCCCCGGGGACCCCGGGAGCCGAGCCCAGAAACGACACCGGGCACACGACCGGGCAGCGGCCGCCGCACCAAGACCTGGACCGGCTGCGACGTAGCTCGACCGACCGCTACATCGCCGGCGTTGCCGGCGGTCTGGGTCGCCACTTCAGCGTCGACCCGACCATTATCCGAGTTCTGCTCGCGGTCCTCGCCTTCTTCGGCGGCGCCGGCGTCCTGATCTACGGCGTCTGCTGGCTGTTCGTCCCGGAGGACAGGAAGGCCGAGGCGCCGATCCGGGTGGGCAGCGAGCCGCGCCGACTGATCCTCTTCTCAGCCCTCGGCATCGCCTTCCTGCTGGCGATGGGCGATGCGTTCAGCGGGTTCAACACCGGCTGGCCGATCGCCAGTGTGGCGGTGATCATCGCGATCGTTATGGTCGCTCGCGACCGCAAGGACGGCAAGACCGGCCGGCCGGCCGCTCCTGACAGTGCGGTCGTGACTTACCCGCCGTACAGCCAGCAGTACGCCCAATACGGCCAGCAGGTCGCCGCGCAGGCCACCGAGTACGCGCAACAGGTCACAGCCCAGTACCCGGCAACCGGCGCGCCGGCCACCACCGTCATCCCCCCGGTCCCGCCCGCACCCCCTGCGCCGCCCACCTGGCAGCCGCCACAGCCGCCCCTGATCCCCCCGCGCCCCAAGCGCACCGGCATCGTCTGGTTCTGGCCGACACTGGCGATGATCGCCATCGCGCTCGGCACCCTCGGCATCGTGGACAGCGGCGCGACGAACGTCGAGGTCGGCGTCTACCCGGCCACCGCGGTCGCGATCACCGGCGTGATGCTCCTGATTGGTTCGGTCCTCGGTCGACCCGGCGGACTGATCCTGATCGGGTTCGTCTCGACCTTCATGCTCGTGGTCGCCACTGTGCTCGGCACCTTCCAGTTCGACGGTCGCGAGATCAAGGTTGCGCCGAGGACGGCGGCCGCGGTCCAGTCGTCCTACACCGTCAACATGGGTCGGATCGAGCTCGATCTGACGAGGGTCGTCGACCCGGAGAACCTGGCCGGTCGCACCGTTGCCATCAGCCTCAACGCCGGGGAGATCGTCGTGATCGTGCCCCGCGAGCTGAACGTCACCATCGACGCCGAGCACGACTTCGCCGGAGGGATCAAGGTCCCCGGGTACGACGGTGGCGGCGTCCAGGACTCGGTCGCCCGCACCCTGGCGGGCGTCCCCGCGACCACCGACCAACCTCTCGACCTGACGCTTGACGCCTCGGTCGGACAGATCACTGTGGAGCAGAGATGACGATCAACGACAACAACGACAACAAACGTCCCCTGAGCGTGCCGCACCTGGTCTTCGGCCTGGTCTTCGGAGGGGTCGCGACCCTGTGGTTCATCGGCCAGGCAACGAACGCAGACCTCCCGCGCTCGACTGTCGGGTTCCCGGTCGTGCTGATTGGCGCCGGCGTCATCGGCCTGATCGCCAGCCTCGCCGGCAACCGTCGCCGCTCGCAGGTCGGGGCTGCGGAGTACTCCGCGTACCGCGCAGCGTACTCCGCCCAGTACCCGGCACCCGCCGAACCGAACCCAGGGGCACCCGCCGAGGAGACCGTCGTCCTGGAGGCCCCTGCCCCCACCCACACCACCCCCGAGGAGAAGCCATGACCGAGCCCGAACAGCCCACCATCCCCGGGCCGTACGCCGCCCCGTACGCCGCCCCGAGGCGCTTGACCCGCACGCCGGACGACAAGATGATCGCCGGCGTCTGCGGCGGGCTCGCGCGCTACTTCGACGTCGACCCGACGCTGGTCCGGGTGGGGGCCGTAATCTCGGTGGTCATCGGCTTCCCGGCAGTGCTGCTGGGCTACCTGGTGGCGTGGGCGATCGTGCCGAGGGAGTCGCCTGCCCGACCAGAATCAGCGCGAGAGTGACCGGGTGATGACCTGGTTCGCAGCCCGCTGGAAGCCGCTGACCACGGCCTCGAGGGTCAGCTGACGCAGCCGGTCCATCGTTTGCTCGAACTGGACCTTCTCGGCCTCGCTCTTCGGTCGCTCCAGGTACGGCGCCAACACCCGCTGCTTGAGAACCGCGGTCAGCTCGTCGGCGAGCTCGTCCATGTGGCGGTTGATGGCCTCACCGGCAGCGACCAGCGAGTCCAGCGGGATTCCGAGGTCGAGCGACTTCACGCCCACCTCGAACGCCGGCAGGATCTCGTAGTGCCCGTCCTCCTCGTAGATCGCCACCGTCGCAATCAGTCGCTGGAGCAGCTCGTCGTCGAGCTTGCGCCCTACCCGGGCTTCGAGTTGGCGGCGGGTGAGCAGCTCGTGCCCGCCGGTCTTCCACGAGGTGAGCATCGAGCGCTGGATCGCGAGATCCTCGACCGAGGCGTCGGCCGGAATCCGGACCAGGTACTTCTCGATGGCTGCCAGGGTGAAGCCGTGGTCCTGGAGCGCTCGGATCAGCTCGAGGCGCGCGCGGTGCTGCGCGGAGTAGTACGCCATCCGGCCTCGGCGTGACGGCGGGGGCAGGAGACCGAGACCGGCGTAGTACCGGGTGGTCCGAACGGTCATGCCAGCGGTCGCGGCGAGTTCGTCGACGGTATAGAGCTCATCCTCGCCGGTCTCTGGGCTGCGCTCAGGCTGCACGCTCACTCGGGTCCCCTTTCTGACCGGGAATGTCACCTCGTGACAGGTGGTGAACCGACTGGCACGGTCGGACTGTAACAGTAGAACTGGCAATCTGGCGGCTCCGAGCAACGAGGCTCACCCCCCTCTTGTAACGTGACAGTATTGCTGTAACAGTTGCCTTGTCACTATCTCCCGCGCGTACCGTTCTGGCCGCGGGCTCAAGCCCGGATCGCTTCGTAGGACCAGAAAGGGACTCCCCTCCCCATGCGCGACATTTTCACCGCAGAACACGAGGACTTCCGCCAGACCGTCCGCACCTTCATGGACAAGGAGGTCACGCCGCACCACGACCAGTGGGAGAAGGACGGGATCGTCCCCCGGGAGATCTGGACCAAGGCCGGCGAGCTCGGACTGCTCTGC
>JBKJHO010000041.1:0-19111 GCA_046598915.1 Marmoricola sp.
CGCCTGCTCGGGCAGGACGTCGAGCTCACCATCACGCCGAGCAGCTTCCGCTGGACCTACGGCGACGGCACCAGCCAAATCACCACGACTCCCGGCGCCGCCTACCCCTCGAAGTCACTCACCCACCGCTACCAGCAGGCTCACGTCACCGTCCACCACCAGGTCGAAGTCACCTGGACAGCAACCTTCCGGGTGAACAGCGGACCCTGGCGGGACGTCCCTGGCTCGGTCACCATCACCGGCCCGTCCACGGCGCTGCGGATAGCCGAAGCCGTCCCGCTGCTTTCCGGCGTGGAACGCTAACCACTCCCCCAACGCGGGGACTAGATTCAACCGGTGCCCCTTCTCACCTCAACCAAGCTGAAGCTCGCCTACGTCGGCATCGCGGCAGCGGATACCTGGCTCTCCGGTTCGGCTGACCCACGTGCCCACCAGGCGCGCGTGCTCACCAAGCCGTTGCTGATGCCCACTTTGATGGCATCGCTGATCACCAATCCGCAGGCTGCCAACTCACCGCTGCGCACGAGCACCCTCGCGGCCCAAGCCAGCGGTTGGGTCGGCGACCTCGCACTGATGGGTGACGGGACGAAGAACTTCGTGGCCGGCAGCGGCTCGTTCGCGGTCGGGCATGCGGCGTACATCTCGGGGTTCCTCGCAAACCGCAGCAAGACCCGGCGACCGGGACCGAAGGCGATCGCCGCACTGTGGGCGCTCACCGGTCCGGCGATGGCGATCACCGCGTCGCGCCACGACAGGCGGCTCGGGCCCACGATCGCCGGCTATTCGGCGATGCTGGCGAGCACCGTCGCCGCCTCCACCCAGCTCGACCCGGCGCTGCCGCTCTCGGCACGACGGCTCACCGTCCTCGGAGCGGCCACGTTCATGCTGTCTGACTCGATCCTCGGCGCTCGGAAGTTCATGCTGAAGAACCCGCCGCCTCGGCTGGAGTCCGCAGTGATGGCGTCGTACTCGGCTGCTCAGCTGCTGCTCAGCGAAGGTTCGGCGCGGGCCGGTAACGCCGCCGCCTGATCCTCGGAATCAGAACGAGGTCGGAGCGACAACGAACGACGAAGGGCGGGACCAGAACGGTCCCGCCCTCATCTCGGTCGCTGCTTCCCCAGAGCCCGGGGGCGGGCTCCTGCGCGACCGCTACCGACAACCCGGGTCGAGGGAGTTGTCGGAGTCTGGGTCAGCCGATCGGCACGGCAATCTTTTGGCCGACGACGAGGCCGGCGCCGGGGAGCGAGTTGAGCTCTTTGATGTGGTGAACCATCTCGCGGATCTCGCCCGGCTCAGCCAGGTTGCCGGCGATGCCGTAGAGGGTGTCGCCAGGTTGCACCTCGACGATGCGGACCTGCTCCGGCGTACCCCCGTCGCGGGTCGCGGTCGCCCAGCCACCGAGGCTCATCATCACGATCACAGCCGCCGCGAGGAACGCGAACAGGATCACGATGCGGCCGCGGCGCGTCAGCCGGACCGTCGCGCCCTGGGCCAGCCGCGGCGTACGCGGCGTGCTCGGAACGAATACGGGCGAGATGCTCAGTGTGCTCATCGGTGCTACCTCCTGGGGAAGGCCGGTCCGTCCGACCGGTGCTTCGCGTCGACCTCTTTCTAATCGGGACCACCGACAGTTCGGCGCCGGGGACTCGATCAGACGTTCGATCGAACACATGTACGAAGTTAGATCACCTGTTCGAACAAGTCAAGAACGTATGTTCGAACGATGTTGGTCAGGAAAGGCCCCACCGTCGGGGCCTGCTCGCGACACGCCGTTCGAACACATGTTTGAACTCCGACCCGGTTTGGGGCTACCGTCGATCCATGGCGAACGACAGAAACATCAGCGAGCTCCCCGACGCTCCCCCGGACGCGACCGGTCTGACCCCGCGTCAGCAACGGATCCTCACCGCGCTCCGCGACGCCATCGAACAGCGCGGTTACCCGCCGAGCATCCGCGAGATCGGCGACCTGGTGGGTCTGGCCAGCTCCTCAAGCGTCGCGCACCAGCTGCGCGTGCTGGAGCAGAAGGGCTTCATCAAGCGCGACCCGAACCGGCCCCGCGCTCTCGAGGTCTTCCTGCCCGAGCTGATGGCCGCACGCCGATCCATCTCCAGCGGTGACGACAGCTCCTTCGACGTCACCGGCATCGGCGACTCGATGCCACAGGCGACCAACGTGCCCCTGGTCGGCCGAATCGCTGCCGGTGGCCCGATCCTGGCCGAGGAGCGCATCGAAGAGATCTTCCCGCTGCCGAAGACCCTGGTCGGGGACGGCACCCTCTTCCTGCTCGAGGTCTCCGGTGAGTCGATGATCGACGCCGCGATCTGCGACGGCGACTACGTCGTGATCCGGCAGCAGCCCGACGCCAACAACGGCGACATCGTCGCGGCCATGCTCGACGGCGAGGCGACAGTGAAAACGTTCCAGCGCAAGGACGGCAAGGTGTGGCTGATGCCGCACAACGAGAACTACGACCCGATCGACGGGACGCACGCCACCATCCTCGGCAAGGTGACGGCGGTTCTCCGGCGGATGTAGCTGGTGGGGTCTCGTCGGCTCGACCGCCGAAGACCCTGCCTTGTTTGTCCGAATTGCTCAGTCACCTGACTGCGCTTTGCCGCTGAGCGACACTAGGCACATGCGTGTCCTCGCCCGTACGACGCTCGCCCTCACCCTGGCGCTCGCCGTACTGGTCCCTGCCCAGCTGGCGGTGGCCGAGACGCCGGATGCACCCGGGCCGCAGCTCCTCGCGAGACCGAGCCACGGCCAGAGTGCACTCCAGGTGCTCGGCACGAAGGCAGCAGAGGCCGCGAAGGTCAACGGCCTGGCGACGAGTGAGTTCATGCGCCGCATCGCCAACGACACCAGCCTCTGGGTCGGCCGCGACGGCCGGCTGTTCTACGTCGACTCAGCCGCAGGGGCCGCCCAGGAAGCCGGGGCGTCCGCCACCGAGGTTCAGGCTGCCTCCGCGGCACTCGCGGACACCTTCCTGCTGCACAGCAGGCCGACCTCCCTGCACACGGTCTACCTCGACTTCAGTGGCATCACCCTCGCCCCAGACTCCTGGTGGGTCACCAGCGGCGGCATGTCCCCGCAGACCTTCACCGGCTACTCCCAGGACGCCGACCCGGCGTTCAACGACACCGAGAAGACCTTCGTCCAGCAGGTCTGGAGCATCGTCGCCGAGAAGTACTCCGCCTTCGACGTCGACGTCACCACCGAAAATCCTGGGGCCGACGGCTACAACCGGACGAACGGCTTCGACGACCTGACCTGGGGCGACCGGGTGGTCATCACCAGCGACGACAACGCCCTCGCCCAGGCGTGCGTGAACTGCGCCGGCATCTCCCTGATCGATGTCTTCGACACCATCGACAGCGGCCAGTACGAGCCTGCCTGGGTCTTCACCGACCAAGTCGGCACCGCGACCCTGACCGCCAACACCGCTGCCCACGAGGTCGGCCACACCCTTGGCCTCTCCCACGACGGCACCGCCTCGACGAGCTACTACCCCGGGCACAACCAGTGGGTCCCGCTCATGGGCCTCACCAATTCCAAGGCTGTCGCCCAGTTCAGCAAGGGTGAGTATCTAGGAGCCAACAACACCGAGGACGACCTCGCAGTCATGGCGGGCAACGGGGCCCCGCTCGTCCCCGACGAAGCCGGCAACGCCACCGGTACGGCGACAGGACTCCCGTCCGCGGCGTCGTACCAGGTGCACGGCATCATCAGATCCGCCACCGACAAGGACGTGTACGCCGTCAGCCGCAGTTGTGTGAATGACCTCACCGCCACTGCCTCCGGTATCGGCACCGGTCAGACCCTCGACATCAAGGTCTCGGTCTACAACAGCGCCGGCACCCTGGTCGGCGCGGACGACGTGGCCTCGAGCAACATTGGCGCGGTTGCCACCGGGATGAACGCCGAGTACACGGTCACGAACGCCGCCGCCAGCACCTACTACGTCGAGGTCGACGGGGTCGGGTCCGGTGGGCTCGGCGGCACCCCGAACCCGTCGACCGGCTACACCGACTACGCCAGCATCGGCCAGTACACCCTCGCGATCACCGGGTGCGCCACCAACGGCAACCCGCCGACGGCACCGCAGAACCTAACCGCGTCCCACACCGCGAAGACGACCACCGGCACCGTTAGCTGGATCGCCCCGACATCCTCAGGTGACGCGCCGGTCACCGGCTACACCGTCGGAGGTCTGCCCGGCTCGGATGTCGTCACCACGGGCACCAGCATCGTGGCGACCAACCTGACGTCGGGGACGACGTACGCCGTCACGGTGACCGCGGCGAACATCTACGGCAGCTCGACCGCCGCGACGACCAACCTGGTCGTTGGCACCTGGGTGCCGACGGCGGCACCCGGTGTCTCTGTCTCGGTCGGCACCACCAGCGGCACCGTCTCCTGGACCGCCCCGGCCAACCCGGGCGGCGCGACCATCACCGGGTGGACGGTCGTCTTGACCCGCCCGAGCGGTTCCACGGTCACCCGGAGCCTCAGCGCTGCCACCCGGACGACCAGCTACACCGGCCTCACCCCGGGCACCCACCACGTCTCGGTCACCGTCGTCGCGACCGCCGACGACACGGTTGGCGAGACCCCCGGGACCCGCGCCTTCACCGTTCCTGACAAACCGTCCGCCCCGCAGATCGGCACCCCCGCCTCCGGCGTAAAGGGTGGCGCGATCACCGCCGTCGCCCGCTGGACCGCCCCGATCAGCACCGGCGGCAGCCCGATCACCGGCTACAAGGTGATCGCTTACAAGCTCACCACCGCAGGCAGCATCCTCAAGGCGTACTACTCCGGAGTGCTCCCGAGCTCGGCCCAGTCCTTGAAGTGGACGACGCTGCCGTCGGGGAAGTACAAGTTCCGGGTGGTGGCGTACAACGCAGCCGGGAGGTCGCCGTACTCGGCCTACTCGACGAGGGTGCTGGCGCAGTAGGCGCTCCAGTCGTCACCGACGACGCGGCGAGGGTCCGGAATCGAGGGTCAGTTACCCGCATCCGTCGACAGCCGTTTCAACGCCTTCCGCGCGACCTCTCCATCCGTCGTCGCCCACATCGGCGGCAGGCTAGCGCGGAGAAAGCCGGCGTACCGGGCAGTGGCGAGGCGCGAGTCCAGCACCGCGACGACGCCGCGGTCGGAGGTCGTCCGGATCAGCCGACCAGCACCTTGCGCGAGCAGGAGCGCGGCGTGGGTCGCGGCGACCGACATGAACCCGTTGGCGCCGGCCTTGTCAGCCGCCTTCTGCCGCGCTGACATCAGCGGATCGTCGGGGCGCGGGAACGGGATCCTGTCAATCAGCACCAGCTGACAGGTATCCCCCGGCACGTCCAACCCCTGCCAGAGGCTGAGCGTCCCGAAGAGACACGTGTGCGGGTCCCCGACGAACTGGCGGGCCAGCTCAGGCAACTGGGCGTCGCCCTGGCAAAGCGTGGTCAGGTGCGGGAGCCGAGTCCGGACCTCTTCGGCGGCGGCCTCCGCCGCGCGTCGGCTCGAGAACAGGCCGAGGGTCCGGCCGTCGGCGGCGTCGACCAGGTCGACGATCTCGTCGAGGTGCGCCCGTTGCAGTCCGTCGCGACCGGGAAGGGGCAGGTGCTTGGCGACGTACAGAATCGCCTGCTGGCCGTAGTCGAACGGCGAGCCGACGTCGATCCCCTGCCAGGACCCGTCGGCGCCGTCCACCGCCCGGTCCTCGCGATCGAGTCCGACTGAGCCGGCGATCACTGAGAAGTCCCCGCCGAGCATCAAGGTCGCCGAGGTCAGGACGACGGTCTTGTCGGTCAGCAGCTTCTCGCGCATCTGTCCGGCGACGTTCAGCGGAGCCACGCAGAGCCGGTTCCCGCCGTGCCGGGCCTCACGCTCGGAGACCCAGAGGACGTCGTACTCGGAGTCGGACGCCATCCGCTCGGCGGTCGCGAACAGCTCCTGCGTCCAGCCCTTGGCCTGGGTCGCACCGGCATCGGCCTCGGCACCGGGAGCCGCCTTCGGAAACGCGGTGATCAGCGCCCGGGCAGCATCGCGGACCAGCGCCAACGCATCGGCGATGTCGAGCGGGATCGCGTCCAACCGACCGCCGGGCTGACTCTCGACAGCGTCTCGGAGAGCCTCCGCGGCGTCCGCCAGATCGTCGGCCTCGCCGCCATCGACGTGTCGCTGCGCCCGCCGGGCGGTCCGCTCGACGTCGCCCGGCGAGAGCTCGTCAGTGGCGGCCTGGGTGACCCGCGCGGTGAGCTCGTGGGCCTCGTCGATCACCACGACGTCATACTCGGGGATCATCGGGATCCCCTCGATCGCGTCGATCGCGAGCAGCGAGTGGTTGGTGACGACCAACTGGGAACGAGCCGCCTTCTCCTTCGCACGCTCGGCGAAACACTCCACGCCGTACGGGCACCTGGCGGCGCCGACGCACTCGCGGGCACTGACGCTGACCTGTCGCCAGATCTGGTCGGTGTGCCGCGGGGCGTTGTCGCGCTCCCCGCTGCCACCGTCCTTCGCTTCCTCCTCGATCCACTCGCGGAGCTTGACCACCTCGGCCCCGATCGAGCCGGTGGGCAGCTCCACCAGCGCGCCCTGGTCGTCGGGCACACCCTCCCGGACCCGGTGCAGGCAGGCGTAGTTCGAGCGCCCCTTGAGGACGGCGTACGTCGCCTTCTCGCGCAAGCCCCCTGACTTGAACAGAGCGTCGGCCGCCTCGACCAGCGCCGGGATGTCTCGCTCGACGAGCTGGTGCTGGAGGGCCAGCGTCGCGGTCGCGATCACGACCCGCTCGTGGTGCAGGAACGCAGGAACGAGGTAGCCGAGCGACTTGCCGGTGCCGGTGCCGGCCTGGACCAGGAGGTGCTGCTTGGACTCCATCGCTTCGGTGACAGCCTCTGCCATCTGCACCTGCCCGGGCCGTTCGGAGCCGTTCACCGCAGCAACCGCCGCGGCGAGTACGTCGCGCACCGTCGGCTTGCCGGCGGAGTCGGTAGCGGTCTCGTCCTTCGGCACCCGAGCACCCTATGTCGGTTGAGCCGTTCCGCTGCGCGGTGGTTCACCGAGGCGGATACTCCGAGACATGCGCGCACGCTTGTGCGCCGCGTTGGGGGTCGTGGTCACGCTCGCGCTGCTCGTGCAGCCGTACGCCGGTGCCGCCCACTCCCCGCGGCCGACCCCCGAGCCCACCTCCTCACTGCGAGCCGTCGCCGCGGCCAACCGGCTGAGCGAGGCTCAGACGGCCCGCCTTCTGGAGGACCCCGCCGTGCACGTGGCCAAGAACGGCCGTCTGTACTTCGTCGACCCGGTCCGCCCCGGAAGCAGGACCGTGGCGCACTCCGCCGCCCTCGACGCCGGTCCCACCTCCGCGGCCGCGCTCACTTCAGCCCCGGTAGCCCTGCAGAGCCGCCCTGGTTCGCGCCGGACGATCTTCCTCGACTTCGACGGCGCGACCCTGACCAGCAGCCCCTGGGGGGTGCCAGACGGGTTCTATGCCGGCTACGACCGCGACGGCGACGCCAGTACGTTCAGCGACGCCGAGAACGCCTTCATCACCGATGTCTGGCGCCGGGTCTCCGAGGCCTACTCGGCCTACGACGTCAACGTCACCACCGCGGACCTCGGAACCGGCTCCTACACCCGCTCCACCTACGCCGACACCACCTACGGAGTGCACGTACTCGCCAACGACGGCGGCGCCAAGGCGGCGCTCTGCGGTAGCTGCTCCGGCGTCGCGTTCCTCGGTACCTTCGCCGACGCCCCCAGCGCCGGTGTCGAGGTCGTGTGGACCTTCCCCTCGTTCTCCTCCAAGGAGAACGCCGAGACCACGGTCCACGAGGTCGGCCACACGCTCGGGCTCTCCCACGACGGCATCACCGGCGGCGCCGAGTACTACGCGGGCCACGGCGACTGGGCCCCCTTCATGGGGGCGAGCAATACCGTCATCCAGCAGTTCAGCAAGGGCGAGTACGCCGGCGCGAACAACACCGAGGACGACCTGGCTGTGATGGTCGCCCACGGCCTCCCCCGGATGCCCGACGACCACCTCAGCACGGTCGGCTCAGCGAGCTCACTCGGGGCGCGGACCTCGTACGCCGTCGACGGGATCATCGGCACCCGGGCGGACGCGGACGTCTTCCAGGTCGTGCATCCCTGCGCCGACACCCTGACGGCCACGGCGACCGGGATCGGCGACGGATCCACCGTGGACCTCACAGTGGAAATCCTCTCCTCCGGTGGGGCCCTGCTCGACGGTGACGACCCGGCTTCGGGCAACGACGGAAACTTCCCCGCAGCTCAGAGCGGGATGAATGCGGCCGCCTCGACCCCGGCGTCGAACGGCACCTACTACGTCCGCGTGGACGGGGTCGGCCGCGGCGACCCGGTCACTGACGGTTACTCCGACTACGCCAGCCTCGGCCAGTACCAGCTCGCCGTTTCTGGGTGCCCCGGCGCGACCGGAACCGCGCCGGACGCGCCGACCGGGGTCACGATCAGCAACACCAAGTCGACGGGCACCCTCGCTTGGACCGCCCCGACGGTGACCGGAAGCGGGCCGATCACCGGTTACCGCGTCACCGGCATCGGCGGCGCCCCGTTCGAGGTGCCCGCGACGACAACCTCGATCCCGTTGACCGGGCTCGTCGGCGCCACCACGATGCTGGTCTCGATCACCGCACTCAGCGCCGCGGGCAGCTCGCCCACGACGTCGTACACGAAGGACATCGCAGCGTGGGCGCCGACGGCGCCGCCCGACGTCACCGTGACCGTCTCCGGATCGTCCGCGACGGTGAACTGGGCGCCGGTCGCGTATACGGGAGGCGCGACCTACACAGCGTGGGCGCTCCGGGCCGCGAGCCCGACGTACATCTTCGACTACAACACCTTCGGTGAGGACCGGACCGCGGTGCTCCCCGGCCTGCCCAACGGCACGTACTCGCTCACCGTCACCCCGACCACCGTCCCGGCAGGGGCACCGGCCCGGACGGTCTCGTTCTCGGTCGGTCCGAAGAAGCCGAGCGCCCCGCGCATCGGCACTGCCTCCTCCGGGGTGTCGGGCGGCACCATCACCGCCACCGCGCGCTGGGCAGCCCCGCTCAGCACCGGGGGCGCGGCGATCACCGGGTACCGGGTCCGGGCGTACAAGTACAGC
This sequence comes from Marmoricola sp., assembly GCA_046598915.1. Lineage (GTDB taxonomy): Bacteria > Actinomycetota > Actinomycetes > Propionibacteriales > Nocardioidaceae > Marmoricola. The sequence goes on from JBKJHO010000041.1 coordinate 9,146, forward strand.
GTCGGCGGGAGTCTGCTCGCGTCCTACCTCTCGGTGATGCTGAGCCCGACGTCGCGGGCGTACGTGATGAAGCTGCCGAGCGGTCGGTACCGATTCAAGGCTTACGCGTACAACAAGGTCGGGGTCTCCCCGGCGTCCGCCGCATCGAACCTCGTCATCGCGCGCTGAAGAACGACGGTCGTCGTCGACTGACCCAGCACGTCGTGTCCGGCCCCGTCGGCCTCGTGTTTGGCCTCGCTGGTTGAGACCATCGGGGCGCAACGGGCGGTTTCGACAGGCTCCACCTGCAAGGGTCGAGCCCGCTCTCGAAGATCAGGCCGGCGGTGCGCTCGGGGGCTCGGGGGCCGGAGGCGGAGCGACCGGCGGCGCAGCAGGTGGCTCGGGGGCCGGAGGCGGAGCAACCGGCGGCGAGGCGGCAGCAGCCGGTGCAGCGGCGGGGGCGGCGGGAGCGACCGGGGGTGCTGGAGCGGCCGGGGGCGCCGGGGGCGCCGGCGGAGTCGGGGGTGCCGGGGGTGAGGTCGGCGTACCGAAGTTCACGTTCGGCGGCAGCTCCTGGCCGGCCGGGGCCTCGTAGAACTCGCGGGTCTTCACGCCGGCGATGCCGGAGAGGAACATCCACGGGATCGTGACGACCAGCTTGTTCAGCGTTGCCACGGCGTCGTTGTAGAACTGGCGGGCGAAGGAGATCTGGTTCTCGGTCTCGGCGAGCTGCTTCTGCAGGTCGAGGAACTGGATATTGGCCTTCAGGTCCGGGTACGCCTCGGCGACCGCGTTGACCCGCACCAGCGCCTGGTTCATCGCCTCGTCGGCGGCGGCCTTCGCCGGGACGTCGTCACCCTGGGCAGCAGCGGCGAGGCCGGCGCGCGCCCTGGTGACCTCCTCGAAGACGCCGGTCTCGTGGGCGGCGTACCCCTTCACGGTCTCGACCAGGTTCGGGATCAGGTCGGCACGACGGGTCAGCTGGACGTCGATGCCGCCCAACGCCTCTTGCGCGCCGATGTCCGTGGTTCGCAGCTTGTTGAAGCCGACGATCACGAACCCGACGATCCCGAGCAGGACTGCGACGACGATCAGTGGGATGAGCATTCCCGAACCTCTTCCGTGGATGAACTAGAGCCATTCAACTGCATCGACGGGGTCCCGACCTTCATCGGGAGCCCGCCAAGAGCCATTGCCAAGGGCCGTCACCAGGAACCGCCACCGCCACCACCGCCGCCGCCCCCGCCGCTGAACCCGCCGCCACCGCTGGAGGACGAGCTCTGGGTGGCCTCGTAGGAGGAGATCGCCGAAGACACGGTCGCGTCGAAGCTGTCGACCATCTGGTTGACGTAGGCGCCGGTGTGCACACCCGCGTACGCCGGGAAGTACGACGGGGCGGGCGGCTCCCGGCCGGTCTCGACCCGGTACTTCTTAGCCCACTCGTCGGCGCAGTCGAAGGCGACGGCCCACGGCAGGTACGCGGTGTAGAGCTCTTGCCGCCCGGAGAAGTCGAACCGGTCCTGGGCCGAGGATGTGGAGAGGATCCGCTTGAAGCCGCCGACCCGAGACCACAGGTCCCGTCCCGCCGGCGTACGGCGGGTGCCGGCACCGGAAGCTCCGACGCCGAGGGCACCGATCGCGAAGACACCGGGAACGATCGCAAGGACCGACATGTTGAACGGGTTGATCGCACCCAGGAAGGCGGCGAGGCCGCCGGCCATCAACAGCACGACCCACCCGAACGGACCGAGCCCGCTGCTGACCATCAAGCCGGACGTCGTCGCCCAGCCCTCGGTGTCGGACTCGAAGGAGGACAGGACGCTCTTGAGCTTCTGGCCCGCGTTCACCGAGCCGGGCGCTGCGGTGAACTGGCCGCCCGGGTTCACGATCCCGAGACTCGAGCCGGTGAGCTGGGTGACGTCGTCGACACTGTTCCAGTTCTCCTCCGAATCGGTGGCCAGCACGTGCCAGGAGTCGCCGTCCTGGGTGAGGCGGGCGGCGCCCTTCTCGGCGGCGTACATCAGGGTGGCCACGAATGCCTTGTTCTCCACCTTCTCGGTCAGCAGGTACGCCGCCTGCGCCGGGCCGACCCCGTCCGGCGGGGCGTACATCAGCGGGAACGAGGGGTCCTTCTCGCGGACAGAGCGGCTCAACGCAGCGCCGAGGCCGCCCAGGACGAGGGCGAGGAGGACTACGAGGCCGAGCAGGACCGGACTCCGACCGAGGATCGGGTCGAGGTTGCTCGCCCACGGACGGGTGTCCGCCTTCGGGGTCTCGATGTCCAGGCCCGCCTGGATGGTCACTGGGGTGTTCGGGGACAACTCACCGGTCCTGACCACGACCGTGTCGGGTGCCGGGTTCTCGGCCCGGCACGCGCGGGCGTCGTCCCCGTTGCCGAGTGCGCACCGGAAGCTCGTGACCTCCTTGGGCAGGTGCACGACCAGCTCGGACTCGCGGATCGGCATTCGCCAACCCTGGGGGACCAGGTTCCAGTAGAACTGCGTCGGGGCGTCAGACCCCGGGGTCAGAGTTCCTTCGATCGTGTACGAGATCTGGTAGACGTGCTCCCCGGAGATAGTCCGGTCGGCGGCACCGATCTTCACGTTGCGGATCTTGCCCCGGCGCTCGGAGAGAACCTCGAACGGTTCCTGCTGCCCGTCACGGAGGACCTCGATGTCGTCGGGGATCAGCCGGTTCTTGTCGAAGTTCGGGTCGGTGGTGTCGAAGAACCGGAAGATGCCGTGACGGCTGATCGGGAAGTCGACCGTGAGGGTCTCGACGGCACGCAGGTCGCCGTTCTCCAGCACCTCGAAGTCGGCGCGATAGTCGGTGATCGTCGATGACTCGGTCGTCGGCTCACCGGTGCTGGTGTCCAGGTTGAGACCGCCGATGACCACGAGCACGGCCAGCACGACCAGCGCCACTACCCGAGCAACCATCTGCTTCATGGCGCGACCCTACCGAGATCGGCCTGCACTGAGGGTGGATCGGCCCAGTCGTTCTCCGGTCCCCTACTCGGCCTCGGGCAGCCCTGCGAGCACATAGAGTTCCAACTCCCCGGCCAGCGCCTCACTGACCCGCGCGTGCACCAGGGTGCCGTCACCGGTGTGCTCGATGCCGAGGACCTCGGCCTTGTCGTGCAACCGGCTGACCAGGTCGCCGCGGCTGTAGGGCAGCAACGCCCGGATCTCGATGTCGGGACGCAGCAGGTCCGCCTCGATCGCAGCGAGTACCTCGGCGATGCCTTCGCCAGTCTTCGCGGAGCAGATCACCGAGTGCGGCTCACGCTGCCGCAGGCGGGCCAGCGTGATCGGGTCGGCCAGATCGGCTTTGTTGATCACCACGAGCTCGGGGACCGAGCTGGCGTCGATCTCGGCGAAGACCGCGCGAACCGCAGCGAGCTGGCCCTCGGGGTCGGGGTGCGAACCGTCGACGATGTGGACCACCAGGTCGGCCTCGGCGACCTCTTCGAGCGTGCTTCGGAAGGCCTCGATCAGGTCGTGGGGCAGATGCCGGACGAACCCGACGGTGTCGCTCATCGTGTAGACGCGACCATCGGCGGTAGTAGTACGCCGAGTCGTCGGGTCGAGGGTCGCGAAGAGCGCGTTCTCGACCAGGACACCGGCACCGGTGAGGCGGTTGAGAATCGAAGACTTGCCGGCGTTCGTGTACCCGGCGATCGCGACACTGGGGATCGCGTTGCGACGACGTTCGTTGCGTTTGGTCTGCCGGGTGGTCTTCATGTGCGCGAGCTCGCGACGGAGCTTGGCCACCTTGTCGTTGATTCGGCGCCGATCGGTCTCGATCTTGGTCTCACCGGGACCTCGTCCACCGATGCCGCCGGCCTGGCGCGACAGGCTGCTTCCCCACCCGCGCAGGCGCTGCTTCATGTAGCTGAGCTGGGCCAGCTCGACCTGAGCCTTGCCCTCCTTGGACTTCGCGTGCTGGGCGAAGATGTCGAGGATCAGCGCGGTCCTGTCGACGACCTTGACCTTCAGCTTGTCCTCGAGGTTCCTCAGCTGGCTCGGCGCGAGCTCGCCGTCCATGATCACCGTGTCCGCGCCGGTGGCCTGGACGATCTCGCGGACGCCCTCGACCTTGCCGCGTCCGATGTAGGTGGCCGGGTCCGGCTTGTCGCGCCGCTGGTAGACGTTCTCGAGGACCTGAGAACCGGCGGTCTCGGCCAGCGCGGCCAGCTCGGCCATCGAGTTCTCGGCGTCCTCGACGGTTCCCTCGGTCCAGACCCCGACAAGCACGACCCGCTCCAGACGGAGCTGGCGGTACTCGACCTCGGAGATGTCCTCCAGCTCGGTGGAGAGTCCGACGACACGACGCAGCGCGTGCCGCTCGGCGAGCTCCATCGAGCCGATGGTCACCTCTGCAGCGAGACCAGCTTCAGGGTCCGGGCCGTCGTAGGCCTCGGCCTCGGCCTCATCCCAGCCGTCGGTCTCGTCGAGCTCGTCGGCCAGGTCGAATTCGTCAGGTGCGTTCGTCATATGCCCTCCAGAGTAGGCCGCTCGGCAATCGGATTCGGCCGAGCCCAGATTTCCGGTCGGAGGAATGAAGTTTCCGGGAACGGGTAGAAACCGGCCATGGCTGAAGAGAAGAAGCTCGCGACCGACACGACGCGTGATGACCCGCAGACCCAGCCGCTGTCCGAGAAGGACCTCCAGCAGGAGAACGCGGAGACCTCCCTGGACCAGCCGTCCGGGAGCACTGAGTGAGCGACCCGACCGAAGCTGCTGCACCGCGACCGCTGAGCGACTCCGACCCCAGCGCGGGAGAGTCGGACGGGCTCGCCGGCGGTATGGGCGTCAGCAGCGAACGGACCGGCCCGGTCCGGGGGACGCCCGGTCAGGTCACCCACGGGACCGAGGACACCTCGGCGGACGCACCCACCGACGAGCTTCCGGCGTACGACCCCGACGCCTCCGGGAACAGCGCGAGTTAGCCGGGAACAAACCAACGCCCGGCCGGACCCTCGGACACAGTTACGCACTCGTGCAGAGGACCGGCCGGGCGTTCGTTCGTCTGTTGACGGACGGCTCAGGCCCGCGTCACTTCGGAGGCATCCGGATGCCGCCGTCGACCCGGATCGTCTCGGCGTTCATGTAGGAGTTGGTGACCAGCTCGACGACCATGCTCGCGAGTTCGCTGGGCTTGCCGAGCCGCTTGGGGAAGAGCACGTTCTGGCCGAGGTTCGCCTTGAACGCCTCGGACGCCTCACCTTCTCCGTAGATCGGAGTGTCGATCAGGCCCGGGGCGATGGTGTTGAGCCGGATGCCGGCAGCGGAAAGGTCGCGGGCGACCGGAAGGGTCATCCCGACGACGCCACCCTTGGACGCCGAGTACGACGCCTGGCCGATCTGACCGTCGAAGGCCGCCACCGAGGCCATGTTGACGATCGCGCCGCGTTCACCGCTCTCGTTGGGCTCGTTCAGGCTCATCGCGGTGGCCGCGAGCCGGACCGCGTCGAAGGTACCGATCAGGTTGATCGCGATGACCTTCTTGAACGCGTCCAAGTTGTGGGCCGAGTCCGGGTTACCGTCGCGGCCGATGGTGCGCTGGGCCCAGCCGATGCCGGCCGAGTTCACCAGCGACCAGAGCGGGGCGAGCTCGACGGCGGTGTTGACCGCGGTCTGGATCTGCTCGGTGTCGGTCACGTCGACGTTGACGAACGCGCCGCCGATCTCCTTGGCGAGAGCTTCGCCCTTCTCGGCGTTGAGGTCCGCGACGACGACGATCGCACCCTTGGCGGCGAGCTGACGGGCAGCGGCTTCACCGATGCCGGATGCGCCGCCGGTGACGATTGCGCTGGTTCCATTGATGTCCATGGTTGGCGATCCTAGAGGCACGATCGCGGGCGCCACAGACCGCCCACGGTGCGGACCGGTCGGGTGGTACCCGGGCGTCAGGCGAGTGAGGGGGCCGGGAAGCAGCGCTCGAACGTACGCCGCGCGGACGCCGTACCGATGACCTCGAGACGGGTCTCGCCCAGGTCGGTGCCACGGCAGTAGTCCAGCAGGCCGACCGCGGGGCCGGTGAAGGTGAGGTCGGGCTCCCGGCTCTGGTCGGCGCGAACCAGGCGCCCGTCGCGGACCTCGAGCCAGTACTCCTCGCCGTCGAGCAGGAATCGCATCAGCAGGTCGACGCCGACAGCGGAGAAGGGGTCGAGGAGCGAGCCGGCGCCGCCGAACACCACCATCCGGGGCCGTACGACGTGGTCCTCCGGCAGGTCCAGGTAGGGCAGGCCGAACTGCCCCAGGGAGCGGAGCACCGGGCGGATCCGGGTCCCGGCCCTGGTGAGCCGGTAGACGGTGCGCGCCGCGGGCGCGGGCAGCTCGTGCTGCTCGACGAGACCACTGGACTCGAGGTAGCGGAGCCGATCGGTGAGCAGGTTCGAGGCGATCCCGGGCAGACCCGAGCGAAGGTCGGTGAAGCGCTGCTCCCCGAAGGAAAGCTCGCGCATGATCAGCAGCGTCCAGCGGTCGCCGACCAGATCGAGCGCCGAAGCGATCGTGCAGTTCTGGTCGTAGGTCTTGTTCACCACGGTGTCTATTTCATCACACTTGAGAATCTGTTTCAAACAGTTGCTTTTTTAAACCATCGAGGTCTACGGTCCCCCCATGACTTCCAACCCGACCGCGACCTCGCGGTCCGAAGCGACCGCCGAGCCGACTCCGACCTCGGCGTCCAGTCCCGGCCCGGCGGTCAACCCGTGGGCGGTGCTCGGCGTCGCGAGTCTCGCCGCCTTCATGGTCTTCCTCGACACCCAGGTGCTCTTCGTGGCCTTCGACGACATCCGGGCGAGCTTCCCCGATGTCTCCTTCGCAACGATGTCCTGGGCCTTGTCGGCGTACACGATCGCGCTGGCCGCGGCCCTGGTACCTGCCGGACGTCTGGCCGACCGCTTCGGCCGGCGTCGTACGTTCCTCTTCGGACTGGTCGCCTTCACGCTTGCCTCGGCACTCTGCGCAGCCGCCGCGTCTCCCCTGCTGCTCGTCGTCTTCCGGGTCGTCCAGGCACTCGGTGCCGCAGCACTCATCCCGGCCTCGCTCGCAGTGATCCTCTCGGTCTTCCCGGCAGACAAGATCCCCGCCGCCGTAGCGATCTGGGGCGCGATCGCCGCCTTGGCTGCTGCGGTCGGTCCGACCGTCGGCGGTCTGCTGGTCGACGGCTGGGGTTGGCGCTCGGTCTTCCTGATCAACCTCCCGGTCGGCGCGATCGCCTGGTGGCTGGCCCGCCGGACGATGCCGGAGTCGAAAGAAGCACACACCACCCGCTTCCCCGACCCGCTCGGGACACTCCTGCTCGCCGGAGCGCTGAGCCTGCTCGCGTTGGGCATCGTGCAGAGCGACCAGTGGGAATGGCTCTCGGTGCGGACGCTCAGCGCTCTGGCCGGTGGGCTGGTCGTGCTGGCGGTGTTCGTCGTACGGACGCTGAGGCACCCGTACCCAGCCCTCGACCTGAGCCTGTTCGGGGCGAAGTCGTTCCGGTGGGCGAACATCGCCACCGCCACCTTCACCGTCGGCTTCACTGCGATGTTCTTCGCCCAGGTGCTCTTCCTGACCCAGGTCTGGGGCTACGGCATCGTCAAGACCGGCCTGGTGATGATTCCGGGACCGATCGTCGTGATCTTGCTGGCCCCGCTCTTCGGACGGCTGGCGGGCCGGATCGGTCAGCGAGCGATCCTGGTGCCCGGCGGCGTCGTGTACGCCGCCAGCGGACTCTGGTTGATCGCCGTGATGGGTACCGAGCCGAACTGGGTCGGCGATCTGCTGCCCGGATCGCTGCTCGGCGGCCTGGGTGTCGCGCTGGTGATCCCGCACCTGACCAGCGCCGCGGTCCAAGGGTTGCCGACCGACCAGTTCGGCGCCGGCTCTGCGGTCAACCAGGCGATCCGCCAGCTGGGTGCGACCTTCGGTGTCGCGCTGACCGTGGCGCTGCTCGGCACCGTCACCGCGGCGAACGCCCTCGACCACTTCCACCGCGTGTGGTGGATGCTCGCGATCTGCGGCGTCCTGACCAGCCTGGCCGCCCTCGCCCTCCCCCGGTGGTCGACGAACGCCGAACTCGACCTAGTCCCGTCCCCGATCGGAGAACCCGCATGACCGTCCTCGACGACCTCGCCACGATGACCGGCCTCGAGGTGATGCAGGCCGTCTGCCGGGGCGACCTGCCCCCGCCGGGGATCGCCGTCACCCTCGGGATGATGCCCGTCGAGATCGCGGACGGCGTCTGCACCTTCGAGCTCTCCCCCGACGAGCGGATGCTCAACCCGCTCGGCACCATCCACGGCGGCATCGCTGCGACGATCCTCGACTCCTGCATGGCCTGCGCGGTGCACACCACGCTCCCGGCGGGCGTCGGCTACACGACTGCCCAGCTCAACGTGCACTACCTGCGCGCGATGGTGCCCGGGATGGGCCCGGTCCGGGCGACCGGGACCGTGATCCACCGCGGCCGGAGGCAGAGCACAGCCGAGGCGAAGCTGGTCGACGGCAACGGGAAGCTGCTTGCGCACGCGACCACTACTTGCCTGATCCTGTGACCGCCGGGTCGTCTGTATACCGACGGAGATAGCACCGCGTCGAGCGAACCGTCGCGATACCTCGGTCGTGGTGCCCGACCTCAGAGGTCGGTGACGCCCTCGGCGACCAGGGCGGCCGGGCCGGTCATCAGGATCCGGTCGTCCTCTGTCCAGACGATCTCCAGCGTCCCGCCGGGCAGGTCCACCGTGTACGGCGTGCCGCGCTCGGCGCCGTCGGCGGTTGCCGCGGCCACCATCACTGCGCAGGCGCCGGTGCCGCAGGAACGGGTCTCCCCCGAGCCGCGCTCGTGAACGCGCATCGCCAGGTGTCGCTCGCCGCGGCGTACGACGAACTCCAGGTTGACGCCCTCGGGGAAGTCCGAGGCATCGAAGCCGGGCTGCTCGGTCAGCTCACCGGCGTCCTGGAGATCGTCCACGAAGACGACTGCGTGCGGATTGCCCAGGCTGATCCTGCTGGCCGGCCAGGAGCGGTCTCCGACCGAGACCTTGGTCTCGCCCTTGACCTGCGGAGCGCCCATGTCGACGGTGATCCGCAGGTCGTCACCGGAGCCCCCGAACGTGAGCGTGCGGATCCCGGCGCGGGTCGCGACCGCGAGCGGCTCGCGGGGATCGACGTCGGCGTGGGTCACCAGGTAGAGCCCGAGTACCCGGATCCCGTTGCCGCACATCTCCGAGAGCGAGCCGTCGCTGTTGCGGTAGTCCATGAACCAGCGCGCCCGACTCCGCGCCGCGACCGCCGCCGGGTCGTCGGTGGCGTCGGTGCGGACCACCCGGATGACACCGTCGGCGCCGATACCTGCGCGGCGGTCGCACAACCGCGCCACCTGCTCCGGCGAGAGCTCGTGACGGCCGTTGGCATCGGGGATCAGCACGAAGTCGTTCTCGGTGCCGTGTCCCTTGACGAAGGAGTAGTCCACCCCTTGAGTCTAGGTGGGTCGACCGGCCGGTGCGTTCCGCGCCGTCATTGCCGGATCCCGGACGACCAGGTCGCCGAGCACCTCATCGATCCTCGTCATCGTCGACCCGGGCAGCTGGACCCCGGCGGCGCGGACGTTCTCGGCCACCTGCTCGGGGCGGGACGCGCCCACCAGCGCGGAGGCCACGTTCGGGTTCTGCAGCACCCAGGCGACGGCGAGCTGGGCCAGCGTCAGGTCCACCTCCTCGGCAACAGGCCTCAACCGCTGGACCGCGCCGAGGATGTCGTCGGTCATCAGGCGCTGGATGAAATTCGCGCCACCGTTCTCGTCGGTCGCCCGCGAACCGGCCGGCGGCACCTGCCCGGGCAGGTACTTGCCGCTCAGGACTCCCTGGGCGATCGGCGACCAGACGATCTGAGAGAGTCCCAGCTCTTCGCAGGTCGGCACCACCTCGGGCTCGATGACCCGCCACAGCATCGAGTACTGCGGCTGGCTCGAGATCAGCTGGAGATTCAGGTC
>JBKJHO010000060.1:0-29167 GCA_046598915.1 Marmoricola sp.
CCCAACGGCGCCCTGCAGGACAACGGCGTCACCGAGACCAACGTGAAGGCACCGGCTAAGGGCACCGATGGCTACGGCTTGTTCGCCACGGCCAACAACCAGCTCCTCATCGGCGGCCCGGTCGACGGCCAGTCCATGACGGCCGCCACTGTCGCTCTGAACGGCTTGGCTACGTTCACGGTGCGGTTGCGGAACGACGGCACCACCGCGCACCCGATCACGCTCAAACTCGCCGGAATCGCCGAGAACTGTTGGACCCCGAGGGCCACCGTCGGCGGGGTCGACATTACGGCCGCCGTGTTCGGGTCCGGTTACACGACCCCGTCACTCGCGATCGCTGGGATCAAGGACGTCATCGTCACCGTGAAGCGGGTCCTGAATGGCTGCGGTCCCGTCACCTACACCGCCACCTCGTTCAACGGTGCCACCGCGATGCACTTCTCGCGCCTGATCTCGAACCCGGTCGTGCCGCCGCCGCCGAACACCACGCCCCCGCTGCAGATCTACGGCCCGGGGACCGCGTACACCGCGTTCGGCAACACCGTCACCAAGCCGGTCACCGCTACCGGGGTCGAGGCGACCTACTACCTCAAGGTGGTCAACACGACCATCAACCCGAGCTCCTTCAAGATCGCCCTCACGAAGTCCGGACCTCCGACCAACGCCCGGGTGCTCCTCAACGGTGTCCCACTAGCCCAGGACGCGAACGGGAACTACATCACCCCGACCATCGCCACCAACGGGAGCGGGATCTACCAGCTTAGGGTCGCCCCGGCGGCACCTGGACGCACCACCGGCGTGGTGATGGCCACGCTCCTAGGTGCCAGCGGTCCGGTGTCAACCCTGACCACCGAGACCAACGTGCAGGCTCCGGCCACCGGGACCGACGCCTACGGCCTGTACGCCAAGGAAGGGTCCCAGGCCTTCATCGGGATGCTGTCCCCCATCCAAGGGGTGACCGGACCCTCCCTGGCCATCAACGGGGCAGCGAGTTTCACCGTGCGGCTCCGTAACGACTCCGCGGCGGCAAGCCCCACCAGGCTCCGGGTAACAGTGCCCACCAATGCGTGCTTCACCGCCACCGCCGCCTCAGGATTCACCAACCTCACCGCCCAGACGTTCTCCCCGAGCGGGTACCCGATCGCCAGCCTCGCGAAGGCCGGCTACAAGGACATCGTCATCACCGTCAAGAGGATCAGCAGCGCCTGCACCACGCTGACCCTCCTGGCCGAGTCGCTCAACGAGGCCGGTGCGCCACAACACGCAGCGCGACTCATCGTGAACCGCGGCATCGTCTGACGCCGCGAACACGACCGAACGGCTGGACTGGCCGGGCCTACCCGGCCAGTCCGACAGTTCAAGCTGGCCGGGCGGGTCAGACCGAGAGGATCAGGCCGCTGGTCGGTACGCCGGTGCCCGCGGTGACCAGGACGTGCTCGACGCCGGCGACCGGGTTGACCGACGTACCTCTGACCTGGCGGACGCCTTCGGCGATGCCGTTCATCCCGTGGATGTACGCCTCGCCAAGCTGACCGCCGTGGGTGTTCAGCGGCAACCGGCCACCGACCTCGATGGCTCCGTCCTTGACGAAGTCCTTGGCCTCCCCACGACCGCAGAAGCCGAGCTCCTCCAGCTGCATCAGCACGTACGGCGTGAAGTGGTCGTAGAGCACCGCCATCGCCATGTCGTCCGGTGTCAGACCGGACTGGCGCCACAGCTCGCGGCCGACCACGCCGATCTCCGGGATCCCGATGTCGTCGCGGTAGTAAGAGGTCATCACGAACTGGTCGGGGGCGCTGCCCTGCGCTGCGGCCGTGATCGAGACCGGCTTCTGCTTCAGGTCCGCCGCTCGCTCGGGAGTCGTCACCACGATCGCCACTGCCCCGTCGCTCTCCTGGCAGCAGTCGAGCAGGTGCAACGGTGCCGCGATCATCCGGGAGGCCTGGTGCTCCTCGATGGTGATCGGCTTGCCGTAGAAGAAGGCCTTCGGGTTGGTCGCGGCGTGCTTCCGGTCGGCCACCGCCACCACACCGAAGTCGGCCGAGGTGGCGCCGTACTCGTGCAGGTAGCGCTGCGCCTGCATCGCCACGGTCGCGGCCGGGGTGGAGAGCCCGTAGGGGTAGCTGAAGGCGTTGTCGAGGCCATTGCTGTTGACCTGTTGCGCGGCCCAGTTCTGGACCTGGCCGAACCGCTGCCCGGAACGCTCGTTGAAGCCTCGGTAGCAGACCACGACGTCAGCGACGCCGGCGGCGACCGCGATCGCCGCCTGCTGGACGGTGCCGCAGGCGGCTCCTCCCCCGTAGTTGATCCGGCTGAAGAAGCGCAGCTCCCCCATGCCGAGCTCACGAGCGACCGCGATCTCGGAGGAGTTGTCCATCGTGAAGGTGGTCAGTCCGTCGACGTCGGAAGGTTCCAACCCGGCGTCACCGAGCGCGTCCAGGACGGCCTCGCAGGAGAGTTGCAGCTCGGACCGGCCGGACTCCTTGGAGAAGTCGGTCGCTCCGATGCCGACGATCGCCGATTTGCCGCTGAGGGTGCGCTCGCTCACTGCGCGGCTCCGTTCACGAGTGTGACCTTGGCATTCACGTGGTTGCCCAGCGAGACCGTACCGACGACGTCGACGCTGACCGTGCCCGTCGGGGCATCAGCGGCGTTCTCGACCACGGCGCCGGAGAAGGTCATCGTGTCGTAGGGGTACGCCGGGGCGCCGAGCCGGAGGCCGCACGAGGTGATCCGGAAGTCCGGCCCGACAACAGCTCGCGCCCAGTCGCCGACGTACTTCTGGACGTAGCCGGTGGTGGTCAGGATGTTCATGAAGATGTCCTTCGACCCGTGGCCCTGCGCCAGGTCCCGGTCGTGGTGAACATCCTGGAAGTCGCGGGTCGCGATCGCCGTGGAGACGATCAGCGTCGGGGTGAGCGGCAGCTCCCACTCGGGGAGCCTGGTACCGATCTGTGCCGAGGTCATCAGACCACCACCGCCCACTGCGCCAGGGTCAGCTCGTCGTCGATCTTCTCGAACGCGACCTGGACCGGGGAACCGATCGCGATGTGGTCGCGACCTGCCTGTACCTCGCCGACCATCCGGAGGCCTTCCTCAAGCTCGATCAGCGCCAGCGTGATCGGGAGTTCCTTGCCCGGCAGCTGCGGGGCGTGGTGGACCAGGAACGAGAAGACCGTTCCCCTGCCGCTCGCGACGACGTACCCGCGGTCGGAGGCGTGGCAGGTCGGGCACATCGGACCGGGCGGGTGCCGGAGCTCCCCACAGGCGTTGCAACTCTGGATCCGGAGCTCGCCGATCGCGGCGCCGTCCCAGAAGTACGCCGTGTCCTGGTTCTGCTGCGGTCGGACCAGACTGGTCTTGTCCACGCTGGTCGAGGTGCTCGAAACCCGGGGCTTCGGCTTGAACTTGAGCACCCGGAACAACATCGTCGCGACGACCTCGCTGGTGCCGTCTTCCTGGGTCACCCGCCAGGTGTTCTGGGTCGTGACGAAGTAGCCTTCGCCGACTCCGGTGACCTTCGGGCCGACAACGGACTCCAGCCGGGTCGTGATCGAAACCCGCTCGCCCACCCGGACGTCGCGCGCATAGGTCTGGTCACAGTTGGTGCCGAGAACGGAGGTGAAGCCGGCCTCGTCGAAGACCTGCATCGTGCCGTGCAGCGGGTCGTCCGTCGGGCGGGTCGGGTCCAGGCCGTACATCGTCCAGACCTGGGCCATCGCCGGCGGGGCGATGCCGTCGGCGAAACGGGGGTCCGTCTCGCCGATGGCCTCCAGCCAGTTGTTGATCATCGGCTGGTTGATCGGATCACGGGCCTCGCGGGGTTCGGTCTCGCCGAGCGCCCTCATCTTCTCGACCTCGGCCATGATCCAGTCGTGACCGTACTTCTCGGACGCCGCCGGTTCCGTCATCGCGGAACCTTCGGCAGCCCCAGGCCGAACATCGCGATCAGCTCCCGCTGGACCTCGTTGACGCCACCACCGAAGGTCAGCACCAGGTTTCGCTTCGACGTCGCATCCAGGAAGTGCAGCAGGACCGCGGTCTCGGGGTCCGCCGGGTCGCCGTACGCGCTGACGATCTCTTCGAGTGCGAGCCCGAGGAATTGCACCTCGTCGGAAGCGAACACCTTCGAGGCACTCGCGTCGGCGACGGCAGCGACGCCCGTGGCGCCGCCGCCGGCGACCTGCCAGTTGAGCAGCTCGTTGACCCGGAACGCCACGGTGACCCGGGCGAGCGTGTCCCGGACGGCGGGAACCTCGAGCACGGGCGTGCCGTCGGGCGTCTTGCGGTCGCGGGCCCACTCGATGACGAGGTCGCGGAGACCTTCGAGGCGGCCAGCGGGGCCGAGCATGATCCGCTCGTGGTTGAGCTGGGTCGTGATCAAGCGCCAGCCCTGGTTCTCCTCGCCGACGAGCATGTCGGCCGGGACCCGGACATCGTTGAAGTACGTCGCGTTGACGTGGTGCGACCCGTCGCAGGTCACGATCGGGGTCCAGGTGTAGCCCGGGTCCTTGGTGTCGACGATGAGCACCGAGATGCCCCGGTGCTTGGGGGCGTCGGGGTCGGTCCGCACGGCGAGCCAGATGTAGTCGGCGGCATGACCGCCGGTGGTCCACATCTTCTGACCGTTCACGATCCAGTCACCGGTCGCCGGGTCCTTCTTGGCCGCACAGCGCAGCGAGGCCAGGTCGGTGCCGGCATCCGCCTCGGAGTACCCGATCGCGAAGTGCACGTCCCCGGTCAGGATCTTGCCGAGGAACATCTCCTTCTGCTTCTCGGTGCCGTACGCCTGCAGCGTCGGGCCGACGGTCTGCAGGGTGACCGAGGGCAGGTGGATGTCACCGCGGGCAGCCTCGTTGGCGAAGATCTGCTGCTCCATCTCACCGAGGCCCTTGCCGCCGTACTCGGTCGGCCAGCCGACGCCCATCCAGCCGTCGGAGCCCATCTGCTTGATGTTGCGGTGGTACGCCGCCCCGTGCCGGTCGATCATCATCTCGAGGACGTCCTCGGGGCTGACCAGGGTGGAGAAGTAGCTCCGCACCTCGTCCTTGAACGCCCGCTGCGCCTCGGAGAGCTCGAGGTTCTTGCCGGCGGTCTCCTCGATCGGGACCCGGGCGAGCGTCGCGGACCTGCCGCCGAGCAGTCGTGCGAGGTCCTTGGCGCGGGAGAAGTACCGGTGAAGCGGGTAGGTCTCGTCCACGCCCATGCCACCGTGCAGGTGGTGGCAGGTCTGCAGGGCCGGCGGGACTCGGTCGGCGAACCAGGCCGCTCCGACTCCGAGGTCGTCCTCGGCCAGCAGGCCCTCGGCGACCCGCCAAGCGGCGCTCTCGGCTCCGAGGGCCGTCATCCGGGCGACCACAAAGACATCAGCGATCTGGACCGCGACGGCTTGGAACTCGGCGAGCTTGCGTCCGAACTGGACCCGCTCCTTGATGTAGCCGGCTGTCAGCGCGAGTGCTCCGGCGACCAGCCCGTCCCCGAGGAGCAGGAGCCCGGCGATCGCGTGCTCGCGGAGCAGTCGCCCAGCAGCGTCGCCCAGGACCTCGACGGCCGGGGCGCCATCGAAGACATACCCGGCCATGGCTGGGCCGGCGTCGCCGGTGGGAATGGTCCGCGAGGCGTAGTTAGCCGTCGCGGTGACGCCCGGACCAGCGGGGTCCACCAACGCCACACCGGCATCGGTCGATACCAGCAGCAGCGTCGCGCCCGGGAGGACCGAGACGTCGATCTTGTGACCGGACACCTTCCCGTCACGCAGCGTCGTCGCCGGCGCGGACGGGAGCGCATTGCCCGGCTCGTTGAGAGCGGGGGCGAGGAAGAGTCTGCCGGCGGTGACTTCCGGGATCAGGCGACCGGCCTGTTCGGGCGTCGCAGTCGCCGCCACGGTCAGCAGCCCGCAGGCGAGGGTCTCCCAGACCGGCAGGTCCAGGGCGCGCTTGCCGACCTCGTGCAGCAGGACGCCGACCTCAACGAGACCGAGGCCCTCGCCGCCGTACGCCTCGGGAGCCGCCAGGCTGAGCAGTCCGGCCTCGGCACACGCCTCCCAGGTCGCCCGCTTCGAGTCGGGGCCCTTATCCAGGGCGTCACTGACGACCGAGCGGATTTCTTCACGCACCTCGCGCAACTCATCAGGCACTGGCACAGGTGTCCCCTTCAATTTCTGAACGTGGCGAAAATTGGAACCTGTTCTAGTCTAGCGTGAGCACCACCGATCGAGCAGTACCCAATCCGGCACGTTCGCGTGTGCGGGGATCGAGAGGGACCACCTTGCCACTGCCCACGCTGCCGACCCTGCTGCGCGAGATGGTCGACGTGCCCGCGGTCGTCGTGCCGAAGGGTCGTTGGCTCGACGTGCCCGGTCGAGGTCGGACCTGGCTGACCGACATCCCCGGTCCCACCCCGGACGCACCTGCGGTGATCCTGCTGCACGCCGTCGGCTGCACCGGCCTGCTGACCTGGTTCCCGGTCATCGACAAGCTCAGCGCTCGGTACCGGGTGGTCATCTTCGACCAGCGCTGGCACGGCAGAGGGATCACCTCCGAACACTTCTCGATCCGGGACTGCGCCGACGATGTGGCCGCGATCGCCGACCTGCTCGATCTGGTCCAGCCGGTCGTGGCCGGCTACTCGATGGGGTCGATCGTGGCTCAGCGCTGCTGGCGCCAGCACCCGAAGCGGTTCGGCGGCCTGGTCCTGGCCGCGACCACCGATCACTTCCGGACGAGCGGCCGCGAGCGCGTCTTCCACCAAACGATGGAGATCGGGATGGGCGCGCTGCACACGCTGTCCCGGTCCAGGACCGTCAACGCCGCGACCAAGGCGACTGCCGAGGTCCTGCTCGACCCGACCGACACCCACCAGTGGGCGTTGGGCGAGTGGCGGAGTACTAGCTCCTGGGCGGTCGCCCAGGCGGTCGCGTCCCTCGGCCGGCACCACTCGACACCGTGGCTCTCGAAGATCGACATCCCCACGGCCGTCGTCGTGACGACCAAGGACAAGGTGCTCTCCCCCGACCGTCAGCGCGTGATCGCCGCGACCATCCCCGGCGCCACCGTGCACGAGGCCGCGTGCGGCCACGCCGGCTGTGTCCTGGACGCAAAGACCTTCGTGCCCCCGTTCCTGGAGGCCGTCGACACCACGATGGGCCGACGGGCGAGCCGGCTGAGGATTCGCGCCTGATTCAGCCGACCGCGGCCGCGTAAAGCGCGTCGAGCTCGGCGGGGAAGTCGTCGGCAAGGTCCTGGATCTGCGGCAGCGCGTCCCGGCAGCCGATCAGCCCGACGTGCATCCGGCCGTTGTTGCTCATCACGGTCACATTGAGGCCGGCACCGTGGAAGATCGGTCCGAGCGGATAGAAGCCGTCGATCCGCGCGCCGACGAAGTAGAGCGGTACCGGTGGACCGGGGACGTTGGAGATCACCAGGTTGTGGATCACCGGGCCCTTCTCGGCCAGCCGGAGCTTGCTGACCGCGCGCACGGCGAGTCCGAACGTACGCGGCGCGGCGAACTCGGCCCAGTCCTGCAAGGTATCGGCCGGGATCGCCCGGTGGTGCTCCTTGGCGTTCGCGTTGTCGGCCGCGAGCTGGCGCAACCGCTCGACCGGGTCGGCGACGTCAGTGCCGAGCTTCGCGAAGAGAGAAGAGACCTTGTTGGTACCGCCCGACTTCGTCGAGGTCTCGTGCACCGACACCGGGACGCTGGCCAGGAGCGACGACTCCGGCAGCTCGTCACGATCGGAGAGGTAGCGGCGCAGTGCGCCACCGCTGATCGCCAGAACGACGTCGTTGACGGTCGCACCTTCGACGGCGCGCCGGATCTCCTTGAGCTTGTCCAGGGAGAGATCGGCGTACCCGACGGTCCGCCGCCCCCCGATGTTGCCGTTGAAGGACGTGCGTGGCGCGGTCAACGGTGCCGCCATCGCGGTGCCTCGGCGGGCACGGTTGATGGTCTTGGTCAGCACCGACGTCGTCGGCGCGATCAGGCGGAAGGCCTTCGCCGGTTTGGCGAGGTTGTTCAGCAGTCCGCGGCCGAAGAGCTCCCAGTCCCCCGGGACGGCCTCCAGCGGCGCGCCGTGGGGAGCGAGGTCGAGCAGCGGGGCGTTCGGCTCCAGGCTGCACAGGAAGGAGATCAGGTTCGCACCGGAGACCCCGTCGACGCTGGCGTGGTGCATCTTGCTGAAGATGGCGACCTGGCCACTCTCGAGCCCCTCGATCACCCACATCTCCCAGAGCGGACGCTTCCGGTCCAGCGGGATGCCCGCCAGGTGCCCGGCCACCTCGCGGAGCTCGTCGGCTCCGCCTGGCGCTGGTACGGCGACCCGGTGCACGTGCCGGTCGATGTCGAAGTCCTCGTCGTTGACCCAGAGCGGGTGGTCGATCTCGAGCGGGACCTCCTTGAGCTTGCGACGGAACGTCGGGATGGTCGAGACCCGAGCCTCCAGGATCTCTTTCATCGCAGAGAACGAGTACCCGCCGGGAATCGTCGAGGGATCCACCACGATGATCCCGCAGACGTGCATGAGCTGCGCCGAGCTCTCCAGGTAGAGAAAACTGGCGTCGAGTCCGCTGAGACGTTCCATGAGGTTGACTCTACCGTCGAATAGAACAGGTTCTACTCTCTGGCGAGATGTCCAGTTTTGCGCGTCGTACCGCCCGGTACGCTCGCGGCATGGCTTTCGTACGACGACGTCTCGTCACCGCTCTGCTCACCGCCAACGCGCTCAAACCAGTCGGCGGCCACTTCGGACCCCTTGGCTTCGCTGCCGGTTGGCCGACCGGAGAGCTCGCGCCCCAGCTGCTGGCGCTGACTATCGCGGACACCGCGCAGGCCGTCGTACGACGCAAGGCGGGGCCGGTCAGCCTGCTCCTGTCCGGAGCCAGCGCGGCCGGACTCGCTTTCCTGATCGGGCGCGCGCGTCAGACCGGCGAGCTGGCCGAGGCCGAACTGAGCGCCTCCCTAGGCGCTGACTACATGGAGGCGCTCGAGCGGCCCCGTGACCAGGACCTGCGTACGCCGCTGCGCGACCTGGCCCGCCCGTTCGCCTTGATGAAGCCGGGGGTCGAGGTCATCCGGGACATCAACTACCGCGACGGTGGGAGCCGGGCCCGCCTCGACATCTACCGACCCGAGGGCGTCGACCTGAGCAACGCGCCCGTTCTGTTCCAGATCCACGGCGGCGGCTGGACGATCGGCGACAAGAGCCAGCAGGGCATCATCCTGATGAACCGGATGGCTGCCCGCGGCTGGATCTGTGTTGCCATCAACTACCGACTGGCCCCGAAGAACCCGTTTCCGGCGCAGATCATCGACGTCAAGAAGGCGATCGCCTGGACCCGGGAGAACATCGCCTCCTACGGGGGCGACCCGTCGTACGTGGTCGTGACCGGCGGCTCGGCCGGAGGTCACCTGGCAGCTCTCGCGGCGACCACCTCGGACGTCGCCGAGTACCAGCCCGGCTTCGAGGAGGCAGACACCTCGGTGGCAGCCTGCGTACCGTTCTACGGCATCTTCGACATGGGCGGCATCACCGGCGACAAGGCCGCGGTGGACATGCGGGACCGGTTCCTGGCGCCGCGGATCTTCAAGATGGACGCGAAGACCGAGCTGGCCCAGTTCGAGCTCGCTTCTCCGCTCACGCACATCGGTCCCGAGAGCCCGGACTTCTTCGTCATCCACGGCACCGACGACGGCCTGGTCTCGATCCGGCAGGCACGCACCTTCGTCGCCAAGCTGCGCGAGCTCTCGACCGGCATCGTCAGCTACCTGGAGCTCCCGAACACCCAGCACGGCTTCGAGGTGTTCTCCTCCATCCGCAGCCAGCACGTACTCCGGGCCGTCGAGCGCTGGCTCGAGTGGCACCGGGTGACGCGACGCAAGGAGACCTCGACGGCCATCCCGGAGCCGTCACCCGCGCGGTAGGCCCAGGATCCGCTCGCCGGCGACGTTGCGCAGGATCTGGGTCGTGCCACCGGCGATCGAGAGACAGCGGTTGCGCAGGAACAGGTCGTTGGCAGCCAGCGCCCGCTCACTCGAGGTGAAAGCCTCTGCGCCGAGCAGTTCCATCGCCAGCTCGGCACTGTCCTGCCGGCTGCGGACGCCGACCAGCTTGGCCACGCTGGACTCGGCCCCCGGACCCTGCCCTGCAATCGAGCGGAGCGTCGCGCGCATTCCGAGGAGCTTGACGACCTGGGCAAGCGCTATCTCGCGGCCCACCGCCTCCGCGGCACTCGGCCGGCGCACCTCTTCGAGCAGCGTGATCGCGAGCTCGACGCTGTCGCCGAGCCTCGACCCGGCCATCGCGACGCGCTCGTTGGCGAGCGTCGTACGGGCCAGGCGCCACCCGCCGTTGACCTCTCCGATGACGCAATCGTCGGGAACGAAGACGTTGTCCATGAAGACTTCGTTGAACAAGGCTTCGCCGGTGAGCTCGCGCAGCGGACGCACGTCGATACCGGGACTCTTCATGTCGACGACGAAGTAGCTGATCCCGGCGTGCGGTTTGGCGTTCGCATCCGTGCGGGCCAGGCAGACGCCCCAGTCGGCGCGCTCCGCGATCGAGTTCCACACCTTCTGGCCGGTCAGCAGCCAGCCGCCGTCGGTGCGTTCGGCCTTCATCCGCAGAGCAGCCAGGTCCGATCCGGCACCCGGTTCGCTGAAGAGCTGGCACCAGACGATGTCACCCGTCAGCGTGGGGCGCACGAAGCGTTCGCGCTGCTCCTCGGACCCGCCGTCGAGAATGGTCGGCGCCGCCCACGCGCCGATGACCAGGTCGGGTCGCTCGACGCCGGCGTTCGCCATCTCCTGGTCGATCACCAGCTGTTGGATCGGCCCGGCGCCGAGTCCGTACGGCGCCGGCCAGTGCGGGGTCAGGTAGCCCGACTCGGCCAGCGCGGCGCGGCGTGCGTCTACCGGGAGCGCCGCGATCCGCTGCGCCTCGGCCCGGGCGGAGTCGCGGAACTCGTTGTCGAGACCCGCGAAGTCGATCTCCCCGGAACGCCGTACGCCGCTGCGCGCGCACTCGGCGAGCGCAGCCGCGGACTCGCCAGTGTCCCCGAGCAAGGCGCGCAGTGCGATCGCCCGCCGCAGGTAGAGGTGGGCGTCATGCTCGTAGGTGAACCCGATCCCGCCGAGTACCTGGATGCAGCCCTTGGCCACGTCAACCGCACCGTCGAAGCAGATGGTGGCGGCGACTCCGGCGGCGAAAGTCGCCTGGTCGTCGTCGCCCTCAGCTGCCTCGGCTGCGTCCCACGCCGCAGCGGTGACGCTCTCGCTGATCTCCAGCATCTCGGCGCACAGATGCTTGACGGCCTGGAACGCGCCGATCTTCTGCCCGAACTGCTCACGCACCTTCGCATAATCCACGGCCGTGTCGAGGCACCAGCGGGCGATGCCGGACGCCTCGGCCGCTGCGAGCACGACCAGCTCGCGAGGCGTTCCGGCCCGTGCGTACGTCGCTACACCGAGCGCGTCACCGAGAACGACCTCGCCGACGCCGCGGGACAGGTCGACCGAGGACCCCGGTCGCACCTCGACCAGGTCCGAGGCAACGACCAGGTGTCCCTCCCCCGCCGGCACCGACAGGTGGGTCGCGCTCGGAGCGTCGAGGACGGCGCGGGTCGTGACGCCCAGGCCGACCACGATCCGCCCCTCCGCGATCCCGGCACGCAGGTCTTCGTCGTCGTACATCAGGCCGGCGACCGCGGTGGTCAGCAGCGGGCCGGGGACGAGCGCATAGGCAGCCGCCTCGATGGCGACGGCCTGGTCGAGCAGCGATCCACCGCCACCACCGACAGACTCCGGCAGCGCGATCGCAGCGAGTCCCATCTCGGCCGTCAACGTGCTCCACGGGACCAGCGCGGCCGGATCTGTTTCGGCTGCACGCACTGCGGTAATCGAACCCTGGCTCTCGGCCCACTTGCGGACCGTCGCTGCGAGCTCGGAGTGCTCGTCACTGATTCCGATCGGCATGGAAACTCCTGAAACTAGAACGTGTTCCAATGATGCCACGGATAGGCTCCGCCCCGTGAGTGACACCTTCCCCGAGATCCCGTCCTTCCTCCTCGAGCACGCGATCGCCGCCAAGGGGTTCATGCCGACCGATGAGGGCGAGCTCCTGCACCGGACCGCCAGCGCCCATCTGGGAGACGGGCCCGCCCTGGAGATCGGCACCTACTGCGGCAAATCGGCGATCTACCTCGGCGCCGCCGCGGAGGTGACCGACAGCACCGTCTTCACCATCGACCACCACCGAGGGTCCGAGGAGAACCAAGCAGGCTGGGAGCACCACGACCCGACCGTCGTCGACGCCGAGATCGGACTGATGGACACGCTGCCGACGTTCCGTCGGACGGTGCAGCGCGCCGGACTGGAACATCGGATCGTCGCAGTGGTCGGCAGTTCCCCCACGATTGCCGCGCACTGGCGCACCCCGGTGGCATTGCTCTTCATCGACGGCGGTCACTCCGAGGAGCCGGCCCAAGCCGACTACACCGGTTTCGCGCGCTGGGTCCAGCCCGGCGGAGTACTAGTCATCCACGACGTCTTCGAACGCCCCGAGGACGGTGGGCAGGCGCCGTTCCACGTGTGGCAACGCGCCGCCGCCAGCGGGTCCTTCGAGCCCGTGGAAACAGTCGGCTCGATGCGGGTGCTGCGCCGTACGGCCGGCGAAGCGGGCGTCAGCGTCGACTAGAAGCGAGATCGGCCGACGACCCGGCCAAGCACCCGCACTCCAACGCGATCTCCTCGAAGTGCGGGGCCAAGGTGTCGCCCCGCATGATCCCCGATCCTGGTGTGGTCCGGGAAAGCTCGTCAGCGGCGAGGATCACCGCAGCAGCCGTGTACGTCGTCCGCTCGTCCGGCCAGTTCACGTCGTCGGGAAAGACCCAACCCGTCCAATAGCGGCCATCCTCGACGCGCAGGTGCTGCATCGCGGCGAACTGCTCGAGCGCGCGCTCGTGGTCGCCGATCGCGTCCAGTGACATCACCAGCTCGCAGGTCTCGGCCCCGGTCACCCAGTTGTTCTGCTCGACGCACTTGATGCCCTTGCCAGGGATCACGAAGGTGTCCCACTTGCTCGCCAGCAGCTCAACCGCAGCGTTGCCGCGGACCGCGCCGCCGAGGACTGGGTAGTACCAGTCCATCGAGAACTCGGACTTGTCCAGGAACTCCTCCCGGTGGTGACGCAGCGCGTGGCCGAGCCGGCCCCCGGCCAGCTCCCAGTCCACCTGGGGTTCGCCGATCAGCTCAGCGAGCGCGACGCCGGCGCGCAGCGACTGATAGATGCTCGAGGAGCCGGCGAGGAGCGCTTGTTCGTTCACCCTTGCCGGGCCGCCCGTTCCGTCCGGCGCGGTGTCCCACTCCTGGGACCAGGCGATGCCGCCGAAAGGGAGTTGGAGACCGACCACGAAGTCGAGGGCAGCGCGGACGTGGGGCCACATCCTGCTCACGAACGCCCGGTCCTGGCGGAGGAGCCAGTGGTGCCAGACGCCGACGGCCAGGTAGGCGGACATGTTCGTCTCGCCGGAGGCGTCCTTGATCTCGCCCACCACGATCTCCATCGGCCACGAGCCGTCCGGCCGCTGCGTCCGAGCGCACCAGTCGTACGCGCGTTCGGCCGCCTCGACCTCACCACCGACGAGCATCGCCATGGCGCCTTCGACGTGGTTCCAGACATCCGTCTTCTCGCCCGGGGTCCAGGGCACGGCGCCGCAGTCCTCCTGCATGGCGGCGATGGACGCGGCCGTCTGGGCGACCTGACCGGAGGTCAGGACGCCGTGCACGGCCGGGATCTGCCAGGTGATGGCGGAGCGGGTCAAGTCCCTACTCCGGCTTACGGAAGTAGAGCACCATGCTCTTGCCGACGACGGGGTTCAACGCCCTCTCGGCGAGCCGGGTGGCGGTCGAGTAGCGAGGCGTCTTCATGATGTCCCAGACCAGAACCTGGTGGTACGCCTTCACCAGCGGGTGGTCGTTGTTCTCGACACCGACGGCTGACTTGAGCCACCAGTACGGCGCGTGCAGGCCGTGGGCGTGGGCCTTGCCCTCGAAGACCATCGCATCGCCGGGGGTGCCGTCGTTCGTCCGTCCACCCTTGGTGACCTTGTCGACCAGCTCGTGATCGGTGTAGATGCGGATGTGACCGCCCGGTGCGTTGTGGTACTCCGGCGAAAGCCGCCAGTTGATCACCTCGGGTAGCCAGCGCGGCACCGTGATCGCCATCGTGCCACCGGGGCGCAGCACCCGGATCAGCTCTTTGATCGCGGTGACGTCATCGTGGATGTGCTCGAGGACCTCAGAGCAGACCACCCGGTCGAACTCCCCGTCGGCGAACGGCAGCTGGAGCGCATCGCCCTCCTTGATGTCGGCGGCGGCACCGGCGGGAACCTCGCCGGCCTCCTTCATCGCCCCGAAGAGCTCGAGGACGCCGGCGAGCTCGTCGGCGTCCTGGTCGAAAGCGACGACGTCGGCACCGCGGCGGTACATCTCGAAGGCGTGACGACCGGCGCCGCAGCCCATGTCGATGACACGGTCGCCCGGCTCGAGGCCCAGGCGGGCGAAGTCAACAGTCAGCATCAGACAGTTCCCTTGTTCTTGTTCTTAATCTTCTTTACCCGCCGGTGCGTCGAGGTCGGGTCGGCCGCGTAGTCGACCAGTACGTGCTCATAGGCGGCGGCGGTCTTCCTGGCCACCGCGGTCCAGCTGAACAGCTCCTGGGCGCGGACACGTCCGGCCTTGCCGAGGCGCTCGCGGCGCTGCGGGTCGTCGAGCAGCGCGGCGATCGTGGTCGCCAGCTCGCTGACGTCGCCCGGGGTGACCAGCTCGGCACAGAGTCCGTCGGGGCCGACGACCTCGGGGATGGCCCCGGTCCGGCTGACCACCAACGGGGTCTCACAGGCCATCAGCTCGGCGGTCGGAAGCGAGAAACCCTCGTAGAGCGACGGAACGACGGCGATCTCGGCCGACCCCATCACCGTGACCAGCTCGGTGTCGCTGATGCCGTTGACGAACTTGATGTGCTCGCCGATCCCGAGCTCCTCGATCAGCTTCTCGGTGCGTCCGCCGGAGGTCGGCTTGGTGACCAGCAACAGCTCCAGATCACGCTCGGTGAGCAACTTGGCGAACGCCTCCAGCAGCGTGGCGATGCCCTTCATCGGGGCGTCCGCGCTGGCCATAGCGACCAGCCGACCGGGAACCCGGGGCTCGGTCGGCGGCACGAAGCAGTCGTCCACGCCGAGCGGGATCACCTGCATCTTCGCCAGGTCCGCGCCGAAGTCGTTCGCCGCGTCGACCTTGGAGGACTCGGACGGCAGCAGGATCCAGCGGGCCCGGCGTACGACGGCGCCCTGCATCCTCAGGAAGCCGTACCAGCGGCGGAGGCTGAGCTTCTTGCGCAACGGCGCAGCGGCGATGTCCACCCGACGGTCGAAGGTGATCGGGTGGTGCACGGTGGTGAGGACCGGGACCCCCAGCTCCTTCTCGATGTCCATGACCCCGTGGGAGAGGACCTGGTTGTCGTGCACGATGTCGAAGTCGCCCGATCGGCTGCGCAGTGCCCGGAGCACGCGCTTGCCGAAGGTCCGCGGCTCCGGGAATCCTGCGGTGCACATAATCGCGAACTCCTGAACGTCGATCAGGTCGCGGAACTGCCAGGGCCAGACCATCCGGAACGGGTCCGGCTCGCGGTAGAGATCGAGGCTGGGGACCTTGGTGAGAGCGACCCCTTCGTCGAGTTCCGGGTAGGGCTGACCGGAGAAGACTTCCACCGTGTGGCCGAGCTCGGTGAGCTCACGGCTCAGATGACGGACGTAGACGCCCTGCCCTCCGCAATGGGGCTTGCTGCGGTAGGACACGAGTGCGATGCGCAAGGGCCCGCCCTTCCTCTCCGGCTGCGCCGGCATCGATACATTTTCCGGCTAGGCCGGGACGTTTCTGCGTTGTTTCGGAACTGCAACGTGTTTCTATTATGACTGATCCCACTGCTAGCCTTGGCTGCACGGTCTCGCGGGGGCAATTCTGCAGGGTCGGCCAAGAAATTTGAACTCCCGACACTGTGAAGAGGAAGGCTGGGAGACGTTGACGACCACGAACTCGCTGACCTACGACGACCTCGGATCAGCCGCCCAGCGCGACCGGCGCCGCCGGATCCTCGACGCGACCATCGCCCTTGCCTCCAGGGGCGGGTTCGACGCGGTCCAGATGCGCGCGGTCGCCGAGCAGGCAGACGTCGCCCTCGGCACCCTGTACCGCTACTTCCCTTCCAAGATCCATCTTCTCGTCTCGGCGCTCGCACGCCAATTCGAAGACACCCAGACCATGGTCGGCCGCAAGCCCGTTCCGGGCGACACTCCGTCCGAACGGGTCATCTACGTGCTCAAGCGGGCTACCCGCGGCATGCAGGGCGACGCGAACCTCACTGAG
Source organism: Marmoricola sp. (assembly GCA_046598915.1). GTDB lineage: Bacteria > Actinomycetota > Actinomycetes > Propionibacteriales > Nocardioidaceae > Marmoricola. Next base: position 16,417 of record JBKJHO010000060.1, read on the forward strand.
GCCCTGACCAGGGCTTTCATGTTCGCTGATGCCTCGGTGGCGACCGAGATCCACGTCGTCGGGATGCAGCTGACCACGATGCTCACCCGCTCGATCAAGGGCGACGCGTACGTCGAGGGCGAGCAGCCCTCCGACGAGGACATCGCCATCTCCCGGGTGATCAGTGACGTCTGGCTCTCCGCCCTGGTCTCCTGGGTGACCGGCCGTTCGACCGCGGAAGAGGTCGGCGAGCACATCGAGACGGCAGTCAAGCTGCTCCTGCGATAAGACGCCCTAGGCGCGCACGTCGCCTGGTTTCGACAGCCTCACCCGCCGAAGGCGTGGGTAGCGGTCACACCGCCGTCGATGGCGATCTCGGCACCGTTGATGTAGCCCGCTTCGTCGCTCGCCAGGAAGACGTAGAGCGGCGCGATGTCGTCGGGTTGACCGACCCGGCGAAGAGGGACCCGGGAGGCACCGAACTCCATCGCTGCGTCGCCGCCGTACGGACGGGTCATCGGGGTGTCGATCATCCCCGGGTGGACCGAGTTGACCCGGATCCCCTTGGGCCCGAGCTCCATCGCAGCGGCCTTGGTCATCCCGCGGATCGCGAACTTGGTCGCGGTGTATGCCGTCAGCGACGCCATCCCGGCCAGACCCTCGACGGAGGAGGCGTTGATGATCGAGCCGCCGCCGTTCTTGCGCATCGTCCGCGCCACGGCCTTCATCCCGAGGAAGGTGCCGAGCTGATTGACCGAGACGAGCAGCATGTACTCCTCGACCGTCATCTTCTCGATCTCGGCGAACCGGAGCAGGCCGGCGTTGTTGGCCAGGACGTTGACCGGTCCGAACCGTTCGTTAGTCTCCTCGACCAGCGAGGTCCAGGACGCCTCGTCGCTCACGTCGTGGTGGTGGAAGAAGCAGTCTTCGCCGAGCTCGGCGGCCAGGGCCTCGCCGAGCGCGTCAGCGATGTCCGCGATGACGACCTTGGCGCCTTCAGCGACGAAGTGACGGGCGATCGCTTCACCCTGGCCTTGGGCGCCCCCGGTCACGATGGCGACCTTGTCGGCGAGTCTGTTCATCTCAGTTCTCCCTGGTGCACTCGTTGGCTGTGGCGCACGGCGCCCCGTCCGGAGAATCCGCTCACACCGTGAGCTTCATGACGGAGTCAGCCGCGAAGCCGACCGAGGGGTCCCGGTCCTCGAAGTAGCTCCCGAGGTTGCGGTCGAGCTCGGCGAGGTCGAAGACGTCACCGGCAGTGTCGAATCGCTGCTCCACGACCGGAGCGCCGATCAGGGCCACCATGCCGCCGTACACGACGAAGAGCTGGCCGGTGATCCGGACCGAGGCCGGCGACGCCAGGTAGGCCACCAGCGGCGCCACGTGTTCGGCCGAGTACGGGTCGATCGTCTTGCCGGAGTTGTCCTCGCCGAAGACCGATGCGGTCATCGCGGTCCGGGCTCGTGGGGCGATCGCGTTCGCGCGGACGCCCATCCGGCCCAGACTGCGAGCCGTCGACAGGGTGAGTGCGGTGATCCCGGCCTTCGCCGCGGCGTAGTTGGGCTGTCCCGGCGAACCGGTGAGCGACGCCTCCGAGGCAGTGTTGATGATGCTGCCGTAGACCTGCTCGCCGGTGTCCTTGTGCTGCGCACGCCAGTACGACGCAGCGTTCCGGGACAGCAGGAAGTGCCCGCGGAGATGGATTTTGGTGACGAGATCGAATTCCTCATCGGTCATGTTGAAGAGCATCTTGTCGCGGGTGACCCCGGCGTTGTTGACCACCACGTCCAGCCCACCGAGCTTGAGCGCGGACTCGATGATGGCGTCGGCCGTGGAGCGCTCCCCCACATCGCCCGCTACGACGGCAGCGGTGCCACCGAGTTCGCGGATCTCGTCGGCGGCCTCGTCGCCCGCACCCGGGAGGTCGTTGATCACCACGGCGGCACCCGCCCTGGCGAGTGCGACCGCCTCAGCGCGGCCGAGGCCGGCTCCAGCGCCGGTGACGACGGCGACGCGGCCGTCCAAGGACAATCCGTCAGTGATCTCAGGCATGCAGGCAGCACTTTCTCAAGGGTGGGACGTCGAGGTGGGAGGAACCCGGCTCGGCACCGGGAAGGGTGTTGCAGGTGGGCTCAGCCCTCGACGAGGCTGATCGCGGACTTGGGGCAGGCAGCCACTGCCTGGTCCACGGCGTCGCGGTTCTCGTCGGTGACGTTCTCCTCCACGATCTGGAGGAAGTCATCGTCATCGATCTCGAAATTCATGGGAGCGAGCGCCTCGCAGAGCGCGTTGGACTCGCAGAGGTCGAAGTCGACCTTGATCTTCATGATGTTTCCTCCGGGTGGGTCTTGGTTGTCACAACTGCACAGTTTCTGATGAAAATTCAGGAGGCTGCGCCGGGGGGCGCGGTCATCTTGCGGTGGTCCCAGGACGCGACCCGGAGTGGCTCGACGACGACTCCGACCCGTTTCAGGGCCTGCTGGGAGACGATCTGGTCCCCGAAATCGCCGAGATCGACGTCCCCGGACATCACCTTCGCGACTTTGGAGCCCAGCGCCTTGATGTCGTCGTACTCCTCGACCAGGCGGGCGGTGCCGGTGATCGTGGCTCCGCGGAGCTCGAAGTACTCCTCGCCGTCCTCGACCAGGCAGGTGATCCTGGAGTCGCGGCGCAGGTTCACGATTTTTTGGGAACGGCCATAGGTCCAGAACGCGATCCTCCCGTCCTCGACCACGTAGAACAGCGTGCTCAGGTGCGGCTCCCCCTCGGGACCGATCGTGGCCACCTGCACCTTGAGGTTCGCGGCGAGGAAATCGGTGAGCTCCTCATCAGTCATCTGTACGGCGTTGCGCCCGCCTGCCATCTCAGGAACCTTCGCTGGAGTGGCCGGGGAAGACGCCCTGGTCCGGGAAGACCAGTGGCGTAGCGTTGTTCACCGCTGTGGCCACCTCCCCGAACCCGACAGCGATCAGGCGGACCTTGCCGTCGTACTCCGTGATGTCTCCAGCGGCGAAGACCCGGGGCAGGTTTGTCCGGGTGGTCGAGTCGACCACGATGTGGCGCTTGTCGAACTCCAGGCCCCACTCCTTCATCGCAGTCAGGTCGGCGATGAAGCCGAGCGCCGCGACGACCGCCTGGGCCGGGCGGGTGATGACCTCGCCGCTCTCGAGGGTGATCTCGACGTTCTCGACCCGGCTCTTACCGACGAGCGCGGAGACCTGCGCCTTGGTGATGACCTCGGTTTTGCTGGCCAGGACGGCGTCGATGGTGGCCTGGTGAGCGCGGAACTGGTCGCGGCGATGAACCAGGGTGATCGAGTTGGCGATGCCCTCGAGCTGGTGCGCCCAGTCGAAGGCGCTGTCGCCGCCTCCGACGATGACCACGTCCTTGCCGAGGTACTCGTCGAAGGACGGGACGAAGAAGGCCAGACCCCGGTCTTCCCAGCCGTCGCCAGCCGGGAGCGGACGCGGGGTGAACTTGCCGATGCCGGCGGTGACGATCACGACCTTGGCGACGACCTCGGTGCCGTCGTCGAGGCCCATCGTGACCGTCTCGTCACCGACGGTGAGCGCGCTCGCCGTCCGGTCGAGCAGGTACGTCGGGTTCGCGCTGGCTGCCTGCTCGACGAGGGCGTGGATCAGCTCGCGACCCTTGACCGTCGGGAACCCGGCGACATCGAGGATCGCCTTCTCCGGGTAGAGCGCAGAGACCTGGCCACCGATCTCGGGCAGCGAGTCGACCAGAGTGACCGACATCCCGCGGAAACCCGCGTAGTACGCCCCGAATAGGCCGGCCGGTCCAGCGCCGACGATGAGCACATCCGTCTCATGGGTCTGGGGCACTACCAAATCCTTCCGGGGCAGCAGCGATCCACAAAGTGGAACCTGTTCTAGTTTATCAGAATCCAGTCAGCTCCGACACGATCCAGTCGCCGTCGTTCCGCTCCATCTTCACCAGGAGCCGGCTCAGGATCTGCGGCGGTGCTGACTTGGAACCCTCGGGGACGCTGATGATGTTCGTCAAGAGCATCAAGGTCGCCCGTTCGGGCGTCAACGAGACGACCGAGGTGGACAGCACCGTGGCGACTTGGGTGAGCTTCGACGTGGTGATCTCGGCGTTCCGCTCGGTCATCGTCGCCTTGTAGTCCTTCTCGAAGTACTCCGGCGTGAGTACCTTCCGAGCCGCCTCGGCGTCCTTATCCAACGACTTGTACGCGTAGGACAGGACAGTCGTGACGTTCGCGGATGCGGAGCTCATCGCCGCGTTCCGGAAAGGCGTCGACGTCACCTGGCCGTTGTCGGCGACCGCCAGGTCGCCGGTACGCGAGGAGAGGACGATCCAGACCAGCCCACCGGCAAGGAGGAGCGAAAGCACCACCAGGCCGACCAGGATGCGATCGGCGAGAGCCCCGCGCAGGGTCGGGCCGCCGGGGCTGGGGACGTCCTCGGCAACCGGTTCGCTGAGCTCCTCGGCCTGGTCGGACGGCGAAGCGTCGACCTCGGGGGCGATGGTGGGCTCGGCCGCTGTCCCCTCCTCCACGGGCAGGTCCGAGCGGCAGTAGCGACACTTGATCGCCGCAGCCTTGACCACTTCGGCGCAGTACGGGCAGACCTTCTCGTCGGGGTCCATCACGCCACCCGCCCGACGCTCAGCTCGGCGACCAGCCAACGGCTGCCCTCGCGCTTCATGGTGATGTGCAGGTAAAGCTGCCGGGTGGCGGTGGAGGTCTTGGTCGCTGGCTCGCCCTCGGCGCCGACACCGGACTCCTCGACCTTCGTCGCCGCAACGTCCACGATCGCTGTGGTGTCGCTGGCAGCACCGACCCCGACGCGCAGGACCTCCCCGGTCGAGACCGACTTCTGCGTCTTCGCGAGCTGGGTGAGCTGGGCGTCATAGGCGTCGAAGTCGGCCTTGAAGGTGCCAGTCGCGTACTTCCGGAGCGACTCGACGTCGTCGTCCATCGTCCGGTAGTCGTAGGTAAGGAAGGTCAAGGTGAACCTGCGCGCGGCGACCGTGACCTCAGCATCCCGGTAGGTGGCGTCGTCTGCCGCCGTCCAGGAGTCCGGGAGCACCGAGGGCACAGCAGCCTTGGCGATCAGCAGGCCGCCGCAGGTCAACGCGAGGACCGCGGCAACCAGGACCGCGAGGTTACGCGGCGTGGCCCGGGGACGACGCGTTCGGCGAGGTGCGGATGAGGAGCCAGCAGGAACGTTCTCCGCCGTCATTCGTAGAAGCCGAGCATCACGGACTGCCATGAGTATTCGCTGAACACCGGTTGCCTTCCCGCGGCCAGCGACTCTCCCGGCTGGCCTGCGGCGCCATCGTACGGGCCCACCCTGTTCGCGCTGCCGGTGACACTCGACGGCAAGGGTGCGTACCTGGAACCACGCAGGTTGATCCCCTCGGTCAAGCACTTCGCCGGGAACGTCGGGGTATCGGTGAGGTCGGTGCCCGGTCGCCACTGGGACGGCGGCTTGTAGCCCTCGGTGCAGGCAGGAACGGTGTTGTCCAACTGCAGGTTGATGTGGCCGTACCCGTCGCCCGGCGTACCGGTGAATCCCGAGGAGATCACCGCCGGGAACGTCACCAGCGTCTGCTCGAGCGCGTTGAGCCGATCAGTCAGCACCTGGTTGACCGTGACCAGGTTGCCGAGGAAGTCCGGCAGTGTCGGCGACAGATCCCGCAGCAGTCCGTTGACTTCCTGGACCGCGGGCGTGCCGGCCGCGAGCAGGGTCCTGAGGTTCTTGTCGGAGCCTGCCAAGGTGTCGGTCAGGGCCGCCAGGTTCGCGGAGAACGAGCGGATGTTCGCGGAGTTCGACTGCTGGGTCTCGAGAACGGTCTGACCCGAGTCGATCAGCCGGATCGTCTCGGCCTGGTTGGCTTTCGCCTCGGCGACCAGCCCGGCTCCCGCGTCGACCATCCGCCGCAGCGGATCAGCCGTGCCGCGGAACATGGTGCCCAGTTCACGCACGACAGTGGAGACGTCGTCCTGGTCGAGTGAGCTCACCAGACCGTTGATCTTGACCAGCAAGTCGTCGGTGGCCTGCGGCAGGCTCGCTTCGTCGCCCTTGAAGGTGGTGCCTTCCCCGGCGTACGGACCTGAGCGCGCAGCCGGTTCGAAGTCGAGGTACTGCTCGCCGACCGCAGACAGGTTGTGAACGTAGACCGGCGAGTCCTTCGGGATCCGGGTGCCCTCCTTCACGGCCATCGTGAGCCGTACGCCGGAAGGGATCACCTCCATCTTCGAGACCTGGCCGACCTTCACGCCGCGGTAGGTCACCTCACTGCCGACGAAGAGGCCGCCCGACGTGGGCAGCTCTGCGTGCAGGTTGATCCCGCTGCCGGTGACCTTGTTGACGATGCCGAGGTAGGCGGCCGCGATGTAGACGATGCCCACGGCGCTGAGCACCAGGAACGCGATCAATCGGGTCTTGACGCCGCGGGTCATCGCGATCCCCCTCCGAGCAAGACTCCGAGGCCGCCGAGGAGGCCCCCGCCACCGCTCCCCGTGCTGCCACTGCCGCTCTTCGGGCCGCTGCCGTTCGGGGCCGGCCCGGCCAGGATCCCGCCCAGCAAACCGACCAGCGGGTTGCTGCCGTCCCCGCGCGGACCCGGACCGACGCCCGGGCAGAGCGGGCTGGTCGGGAGCAGCGCGCAGAGTTGGGCCAACGCCGAGTCGCTGAGCGTGGCGCAGACCGGCTTGGCCGGGGTGGCCATACAGATCTCGATCGGGCTGGGCAGATTCGAGCTGTCGCCCACACCCCCGCTGCCGAGCAGTTTGGAGAGGTCGAAGTCGATGGCGAAGAGTGCGTTCGCGTAGTCGCCCTTGGCGAGGTCGGCGGCCTCCTTCGGGAACGGGAAGCTCGCCATCAGGCTGAGACCGCGCGGGAGCGAGTCACCGGCGTCGGCCAGCTCGCGCAGTGCCGGGGCGAGGTGTCGCAACGACGCGATCACGTCGTCCTTGCTCTGCTTCAGGACGCGGGTACCGACCACGCCGAGCTCGTTGAGCTTGGTAAGCATCGTGACCAGGGACTTGTGCTGGCCGTTCAGCACCCGGAGCGCCGGACCCATCGCATCAATGGCCTCCCCGACCGCAGTTCGCTCCCTGTTGAGCGTCCGGGCGAGGTTGTCGACCGCCTCCAGGGCATTGATGATCGAGGTCTTCTGGTTGTCGAGGGTGCCGACCAGGGTGCTGATGTTCCGGAGCACTCCACGGGCGTCGCCGGTCCGGCCGTCGAGCATCTTGTTGACCTCGACGCTGATCGTCCGGAGCTGCTCGACGCCTCCACCGCTGAGCACGAAGGAGAGCGCGCCGAGGACCTCCTCGACCTCCGGGTTGCGGCCGGTGCGCTCGAGCGGGATGTTGTCGCCGTCGGCGAGGCGGCCGGTGGCGTCATCTTCGGGCGGCAGCAGCGCGACGTACTTCTCGCCCAGAAGGCTGGTCTGGCGGATGTCGGCGACCGTGTTGGCCGGCAGGTCCAGGTCCTTGCGGATCTGAAGCGTGATCTTGGCGTGCCAGCCCTTCCTCTCGATCTCGGCGACCTGCCCGACGGGGACGTCGTCGACCATCACCGCAGTGCGCGGGACGACGTTGAGTGCGTCGGTGAACTCTGCGGTGACGGTGATGGCCTCGTCCTCGCTGACCGCCCGACCGCCGGGCAGCGGAAGGTCGTAGGCCCCGTCGAACTTGCACGACGAGAGGGCGAACGCGACCGCGATCAGCACCACCAACCGCAGGGTGACCCCGCGCGAGGCGAACCAGGAGGTTCTCATCGGCCGCCTCCCAATAGGTCCGCGAGGCTCTGCGCCCGCTTGGCCAGGGGGGACGTAGCGTCGGACCGCGCGTTCGACGAGGCCTTGGTCCTGGTACTTGGGCTCCCGGCGGGGACGCCCGTTCCCGCCTGCGCCAGCGGTGCGGTGATGGCCTTGAGGACCTGGCACGCCAACTCCGGGTTCTCGATCTTGGCATTGACCACGATGTCGCAGAGCACGTTGCCGATGCTCTGGACGGTCGGACCGAACTGCACGCGGGAACCGATCGAGCCGGTCTTCACGTCGTACGCGAGGGTGAGGTTGCCCAGACCGAGTGGTCCTAGCTGGATCGCGGTGGCCAACGAGTCGCGCTCCTTCGCCAGGACGCCGAGCACGCTGGTCAGGTCTTCGATGTTGCTGGTCAGCGCGGCCCGGTTGTCCTTCACGAAGCCGCGCACCGTAGTGACCACCCTAGCCAGCGAGGCCAACGCCTTGCCGAGGTCGTCGCGCTCACCGGCCAGCTGGGCCGAGACGCCGGTGAGGTCACCGACGAACCGGTTGACGATCGCATCGTTGGCCCCGAGCGTCGCGGTGAGCTCGGAGAGCTGGCTGATGCTGTTGAAGAGCGGGCCGCGGTTGTCGCCGAAGGTCTCGACGGCACGGGAGAGACTAAGCAAGGTCTGGTTCGCCAGCTCGCCCTGACCGCGCAGCGCGTTCGCCCCTGAGGACAGGAGCGAGCTCAGCGCACCGTCCTTGTTCATCCCGTTCGGCCCGAGCGCCTCGCTCAGGTCGGCCAGGCTGCGGTAGATCCGGTCGAGCTCGACCGGTGTACCGGTGTCGGCGAGAGCGATGTCAGCACCGTTCTCCAACACTGCCCCCCTGGTGTAAGCAGGGGTGATCTGGACGAACCGGTCGGCCACCAGGGTCGGCGTGATGATCGCCGCCTTCGCGTCCGCCGGGAGCTTGTACTCGCTGTCGTAGGTCATGTCGACCCGAACGCTGTCGCCCTCGGGGACGACTGCCTCGACGGTGCCGATCCGGACGCCCATCAGGCGCACCTCGGAACCTTCGTAGATCGCCACCGCACGCGAGAAGTGCGCGGTCAGGGCGCGATCCTCTCCCCCGCCCACGAAGATGAACAAGGTCGCGGCCAGGAGCAGGACGGTGACGGCGATGGCGAGGACCCGGCCGCTGAGACGGTCAAGGAGGGCGTTCAACCTCACTCACCCCCTTCCGCACGGACACCCGGCACGAACTCACCGGTGAAAATGCCGGCCAGGTTGGGGACATAGGCGTCGAACCAGGGGCCGGTGCCGATCACGTTGATCAGGATCGAGGCGTACGGGCCGAGGTTGTGGACCGTCTTGGCCAGCGACTTCTCGCGGTTGCGTAGCAGCGCGACGACCTCCCCCAGGTCGTCCAGGACCGGACCGATCTGCTGCTCGTTGTCCTTCACGATGCCGTTGAGCGAGACAGCGAGCCTGTCGGCGTTTACCAGCAGCGTGTGGATCGCGTCCCTGCGGACCCGGAGCTCCTTGAAGACCAGGCTGCCCTGCTGCATCAGGGTCACCAGATCGCCCTTGCGGTCGGCGAGCAGCTTGGTCACCCGGTCTGCGTGCTGAAGCAGCCCGGCAAGCTCGTCGTCGCGGTCCGCGATGGCCTGGGAGACCCGGGAGATCCCGGTGAAGCTCTCCTTCACGTGCGGAGCTGCGGAGTCGATCGTGCCCGAGAGGGTGGTCAGCGCCTTGGCCAGCTGGTCGGTGTCGATCTGCTCGGTCGTCGTGGTCAGTTGGCTGAGCGTGCCGACGATGTCGTAGGACGTCTTGGTCCGGCTCAGCGGGATCGTGCTGCCCGACGCCATCGTGCCCCCGCCTCCCGGCGACAGGTTGAGGAACTTGCTGCCGAGCAGGTTCAGCACCTCGACCGAGGCACGGGTCTGCTCGCCGAAGGAGGCGCCCTTGACGTCGAAGTTCACCCGGACCCGGTCCTCGCGGATCTCGATGTTCTTGACCCGGCCGACCCGGACGCCGGCGATCTGCACCATGTCACCGCGGGAGAGCCCCGAGGCGTCGCTGAACTCAGCATGGAACCCGGTGCCGCGGAAGCCGGGGAACTTCTGCAGGTTGAACGCCGCGGCCATCACGACCAGGAGCACGATCAGCGAGATCGAGCCGAGCCGCATGATCGAGGCGTTGCTGTGGCGCGCCATTACTTGCACCTCTCCGCGGTGCTGTAGAACTCGAGCCCCTTGCTCAGGGACTTCTCCAGCTGGTCGATCAGAGGCTTCGTGAGGTTCGGGATGCCGAGGGTAGAGAGATCCAGTTCCGGCAGGATGATCTTCCCGGTGAAGTCGCAGAGGTAGTAGTTGTACCAGGATCCGTAGGTGCCGATCCGAGCCTGTTTGCGGAACAGCTCGGGCAACCGGTCGAGCGCTTCGTTGACCAGTGCCTGACTCTTCGGCGAGGCCAGCACCTTCGCCACCCGGCCCAGCTGCTTCACGTTCTCTTTGAGCACGGGCCGGCCCTCGGTGAGCAGGCTGGCCAGCTCACCGGTGAGGCTGCTGACACTGGTGAGCGAGGCACCGATCACCTTGCGGTCACCGGACAAGTTGCCGAGCCAGTCCTTGAGCTCGATCACCAGGTCGTCGAGCTGCCGGCGGTGGTCGTCGACGGTACGGAGCATCGTGTCGAGATTGGTGATCACGTCGCCGATCAGCTCGTCACGGTCGGCGAGGGTGTTGGTGAGCGACGCCGTACGGGAGAGCAACGACGCGATCGTCCCGCCCTCGCCCTGGAGGACCTTTACCAGGTTCAGGGAGAGCTCGTTGATCTGGTCGGGCTCCAGGGCAGCGAAGAGCGGCTGGAAACCGTTGAACAGGGCGGTCAGGTCGAGTGCCGGAGTCGTCTGCGACATCGGGATGGTGCTGCCCTTGCGCAGGGACGCCGCGCCGGGTTTCCCCTCGGAGAGCGACATGTACCGGGCGCCGACCAGGTTCAAGAAGCGGATGTCGGCTCGGCTCGCCGTGGTCAGCGGCACGTCCTCCTTGACGTCGAAGGTCACCAGCGCGTGGTTGCGGTCGTAGACCTTCACGTCCTTGACCGAGCCGACGGTGAGGCCGGCGAGCCGGACGTCGTCACCCTTGGTGACCAGACTCGCGTTGCTGAACAGCGCTTTGTACTCGACCGTCGACCCGAAGCCGAAGTTGCCCATGATCATCGCCAGGACCGTGGTGACCACCAACGAGCAGACCGTGAAGATCGTGAGCTTGACCGCGGCGACCGTGGTCGCGGTGTTGCGTGTACCCATCAGTGCCTCCCCGGTTCGTCGAGGTCGCTGCCGTCGGGCAACGACACGGGGTCAGCCGGCACCTTCGGTTTGGGCAGGCCCAGGCACCACGGACCGTGTCCGGTGCCGCCGTACTCCGGTGCATCCTCGGGCCCGTACGCCGGGCGTTGGACGGCGTCGAACGACATCTTCTGCCGCACCCGGTTGCCCTTGAAGATCTCGGCCAGCCGGTCGGTGTACCGGTCGACGCCTTGGAGCAGGCAGGTGTACTCCGGCGAGTAGGTGTCGAGCAGGGAGGTCAGCGGTCGCGCCAGTCGGGCCTCGGTGATGATCGCGTCCTCGTTCGTGGTGAAGATGCCGGTCGCCGTGACGGCCAGGCTCGTCGTCGCGTCCACGAACCCGACCAGGTCGCTCTTCCTCTCGACAACCGTGCGAGCGGTAACGGTCGCGTTCTTGAGCAACCGGACCAGGTCGGGGGCGGCGAGCGAGTAGGTCTTGCTGACGCTGGCGAGCAGCTGCAGGTCCCGCTCGACAGTGGGCATCCTCGCGTTGATCGCGGTCAGGTAGGAGTCCAGGTCGGTGATCGTGCGCCCGAGCTTCTCGCCGCGACCCTCCAGCGCCGTCGAGATCGCGTACAGCGTGGTGTTCAGGTCAGCCGGCCGGATCGAGCGGAGCAAGGGGAAGAGCGTCGCCAGCACCTGCTGCAGCTCGACATTGGTGGTCACCCGCGAGGCCGGGATCACGGTGCCGTCGCGGAGCGAGGTCGTCGACGGGGAGGTCGGGTCGACGAGCGCGACGTACTTTTGGCCGAACAGCGTGGTGGGTCGGATCTCGACGGTGACGTTGTCGGGGATGTTCCGGGCCGCGTCCGGCTGAAGGCCGATCTTGATCTTCGCTTCCTCGCCGTCCTGGGAGATCGAGCGAACCTGACCTACCAGGACGCCGTGGATCCGGACGTCGCCGAACTTCGCCAGCTGGAGCCCGGCCCGGTCTGCCTTGACCGTGACCATCGTGACTGGCACGAAGACCTTCTGATAGATGGCGATCGACAGACTGACCAGCAGGGCGATGCCGATCATGTAGGCGATGCCCGCGACGAAGAGCCGCCGGTGCTCGGATTTCGTGTCGTGCACGATGTTGGTCAGCATCCGATCACCCCGTGATCCGCACGGTGGTGGTCGAGCCCCAGATCGCGAAGCTCAGGAAGAAATCGGCGATCACGACAGTGACGATCGACGTGCGGATGGCGCGGCCGACGGCCATGCCGACCCCGGCAGGGCCGCCTGAGGCCGTGTACCCGTAGTAGCAGTGGATCAGGATGATCGCGATCGCCAGGATCAGCAGCTTGAAGAACGACCAGAGCATGTCGATCGGTGGCAGGAACTGGATGAAGTAGTGATCGTAGGTACCAGCCGACTGGTGGTAGATCAACGTGGTTATCAGCCGGGGCGAGAGGTACGAGGAGCAGAGCGCCACGATGTAGAGCGGGATGACGGCGATGAACGCGGCGATCATCCGGGTGGTCACCAGGAATGGGAGCGACGGGATACCCATCACCTCGAGGGCGTCGATCTCCTCGGAGATCCGCATCGCGCCCAGACGGGCCGTGTAGCCGCAGCCGACGGTGGCCGCCAGCGCGATGGAGGAGACCAGCGGCGCCACCTCCCGGGTGTTGAAGTACGCCGAGATGAAGGCGGTGAACTTGGCGACGCCGATCTGGCTCAGCGAGGCGTAC
>JBKJHO010000053.1:0-11425 GCA_046598915.1 Marmoricola sp.
GCAAGCTCTTCGGTGTGCTGTTCCAGGACGGCGCGATGTTCGGCTCGATGAACCTCTACGACAACGTCGCCTTCCCGCTGCGCGAGCACACCAAGAAGTCCGAGTCCGAGATCCGCAACATCGTGATGGAGAAGATGGACCTAGTCGGTCTTCTCGGCGCCGAGGACAAGCTCCCCGGTGAGATCTCCGGTGGTATGCGCAAGCGTGCCGGCCTGGCCCGCGGTCTGGTGCTCGATCCCGAGATCCTGCTCTTCGACGAGCCGGACTCCGGCCTGGACCCGGTCCGTACCTCGTTCCTGAACCAGCTGATCATCGACCTGAACACCCAGATCGACGCCACCATGCTGATCGTGACCCACGACGTCAACACCGCGCGTACGGTGCCCGACAACATCGGCCTGCTGTACCACAAGCACCTGGCAATGTTCGGTCCGCGCGAGATGCTGCTGAGCTCGGAGGAGCCGGTGGTGCGTCAGTTCCTCAACGCCCAGCGGGTCGGCCCGATCGGGATGTCGGAGGAGAAGGACGCCGACGAGCTCGAGGCTGAGAAGGGCCAGGACCTGCCGCCGCTGCCCCCGATCCCGCTCCAGCAGGAGCCCTCTTCGGGGATCCCGCGCCGGGCCCAGCGCGCGCCGGGCGAATGGTGCGAGCTCAACGGTGTGACGCCCCCTCCGGGGTCGTTCGCCGAGAACATGTCGATGGTTCCGGGGGCCTGAATAAGAATGTCTTCCGCCACCGCGGACCGGCTCCTGGCACCGATCGGGACAGCCGGCAAACTCTTCGCCTTCGGGCTCGACGTCGGACGGTCGCTGTTCAAGCGACCGTTCCAGACGCGCGAGTTCCTGCAACAGGCTTGGTTCATCGCTTCGGTGACCATCGTGCCGACCGCGCTGGTCGCCATCCCGTTCGGCGCAGTTATCGCCCTCCAGGTCGGCAGCCTGATCAAGCAGTTCGGCGCCCAGTCCTTCACCGGTTCGGCCTCGGTCCTTGCGGTCGTCCGCGAGGCGGGTCCGATCGCGACGTCCCTGCTGATCGCAGGTGCTGGTGGATCCGCGATCGCAGCCGACCTGGGCGCGCGGAAGATCCGCGAAGAGCTCGACGCGATGATGGTTCTCGGCATCGACCCGATCCAGCGGCTGGTCGTGCCCCGGGTGCTGGCGTGCATGCTGGTCGCGGTCTTCCTCAACGGCCTGGTCAGTGTCGTCGGCGTGGCCGGTGGCTATTTCTTCAACGTCGTCCTCCAGGACGGGACCCCGGGCGCTTATCTGGCGAGTTTCACCGCGCTCGCCCAACTGCCAGATCTCTACCAAGGCATGGCGAAAGCGCTCGTGTTCGGCCTGATCGCAGCGATCGTCGCCTGCTACATGGGCATGAACGCGGCCGGCGGTCCGAAGGGCGTCGGCGACGCGGTCAACGAGTCGGTCGTGATCACCTTCATGCTGCTCTTCGTCGTGAACTTCGTGATGAGCGCCATCTACTTCCAACTCGTTCCACCAAAGACGGGTTAGCGCCATGGCCGACTTGATCAACAAGGCACAGGCGCCGCTCCGGATCCTCGATCGAATGGGCGAGGAGCTGGCGTTCTACATCCGCGCGCTCATCGCGACCCCTCGCTCGGTGACCCGCTACCCCAAGGAGATCCTCCGGTTGCTCGCCGAGGTCGCCCTCGGCAGCGGTGCCCTCGCGGTCATCGGTGGGACTATCGGCGTCATCACGGCACTGGCGTTCTTTACCGGCACCGAAGTCGGGCTCCAGGGCTACGCAGCCTTGAACCAGATCGGTACGGCGGCCTTCTCCGGCTTCGTCTCGGCCTACTTCAACACCCGAGAGATCTCCCCACTCATCGCGGGCATCGCACTCGCCGCGACCGTCGGCTGCGGCTTCACGGCCCAACTCGGAGCCATGCGGATCTCCGAGGAGGTCGACGCTCTCGAGGTCATGGCGATCCCCTCGATGCCGTTCCTGGTCACGACCCGGATCTTGGCTGGTTTGATCGCGATCACCCCGCTGTACGTCGTCGGGCTGCTGTCGTCGTACTTCGCCACCAGGCTCGTGGTCACCCAGTTCTTCGGCCAGAGCTCCGGCACCTACGACCACTACTTCAACCAGTTCCTGCCGCCGGGCGACGTGCTCTGGTCCTTCGGCAAGGTGCTCGTCTTCGCCGTTGTCGTCATCCTCATCCACTGCTACCACGGGTACACCGCGAGTGGCGGGCCGGCGGGCGTGGGCGTGGCTGTGGGTCGCGCAGTGCGCACCTCCATTGTCGCCATCAACGTGATCGACCTGTTCCTGAGCATGGCGATCTGGGGCTCAACAACCACCGTCAGGTTGGCGGGTTGAGATGAGGAAAGTACTGCTGGGCAACCGCGCTCTCGGCCTCATCTTCGTGGGGCTCTTGATCCTCGGCGTTTGGGTCGTCAATGCCGTCTTCAGCCAGAAGTTCCTCTCCTTCGACCGGGTACGGCTGGACACCGACACCATCGGGCTGCAGCTGCCCGAGCGTGCCGACGTAAAGGTCCGCGGCGTCATTGTCGGCCAGGTGATGGAGGCTCGCTCGGGTGCCGACGGCGCTGTCCTGACGCTCGGGATCAAACCCGACAAGATCGGCCAGATCCCCGACAACGTGACCGCATCGATCCTTCCCAAGACGCTCTTCGGCGAGAAGTTCGTCGAGCTGGTGATTCCGTCCCGGGCGTCGTCCACCTCGCTGGCCAAGGGTGACCGGATCACCCAGACCGCACTGCCGATCGAGGTCGAGCGAGTCCTGAACGACCTGTACCCGCTGCTCGTCTCGATCCAGCCGGCCGAGCTCAACTACACACTGAACGCGATCGCTGGCGCTCTCGAGGGCCGCGGTGACGCGATCGGCGAGAACATCGAGACCCTGGATGCCTACCTGAAGCGGTTCAACCCGCAGCTGCCGGCCCTCGTCGAGGATCTGCGCCTGCTCTCCAAGGTGAGTGGCACCTACGCGGACGTCGCCCCGCAGATCGCAGCCACGCTGCGCAACACCGTGAAGACCGGTAATACGCTCGTCGAGCGCCAGGCCAAGCTCAACGCGTTCCTTAAGGACGTGACCGCCTTCTCGGGTACTGCGAAGACCTTCCTGGACGCGAACGGAGACAACATCATCCGCCTCGGGGAACTGAGTGTTCCGCAGACCAAGCTGCTCAAGCGGTACTCCCCGGAGTTCCCGTGCCTGCTCAGCGGCCTGGTCAACCAGGCGCCGCGACTGGCGAGCACGTTCCGCGGGTTCGTCTTCCACATCGACCTGATCACTCTCGAGCGCCAGCCACGCGGCTACACACCCGCGGACCGGCAGGTGTACGGCGCCGACAACGGTCCGGTCTGCCTGGGTCTTCCCAACCCCAAGATTCCCTTCACCGGAGTTCCAAACTTCAACGACGGTGTCGACGGCCTCGGGCGCGGAGACGCGCAGCGCACCGTGCCGTTCGGGACCCAGGAAAGTGCCGACATGGGCACGCTGCTCGTCGGACCCCTGCTCGCCGGCTCGGGGGTGAGTGAGCGATGAAGATGCTCGACAAGCGCACCCGCGGTGACCTGTTCAAGCTGGTCACCTTCATCGTCGTCACCTCGCTGGCGACCGGCGTTCTGGTGGTCCTGATCGGCAACCTCTCGTTCGAGAAGAACCGCCAGTACAAGGCGATCTTCACCGATGCCACCGGCGTGGTGCCGGGAGACGACATCCGGGTCGCCGGCGTGAAGGTCGGCAGCGTCAAGGGTGTCGAGATCGTCGACAGGACCCGCGCCAAGGTGACCTTCACGGTCCGCGAGGCCACTGCGGTGACGCGCAGCTCGACCGCGACCGTGCGCTACCGGAACCTCGTCGGCCAGCGCTACATCTCGGTCACCGAGGGTGTCGGCGACACTTCCCGGTTGCCCGAAGAGGCGACGATCCCGCTGAACCGGACCGAGCCCGCGCTCGACCTCACGGTTCTGTTCAACGGCTTCAAGCCGCTGTTCGCGGCGCTCACCCCGGCGGACGTCAACAAGCTCAGCTACGAGATCATCCAGGTGTTCCAGGGTGAGGGCGGCAACCTCGAGGGCCTGCTGCGCAGCACCGGGTCGGTGACCAACACGCTCGCCAACCGGGACAAGTTGATCGGTGATGTGATCACCAACCTCAACGCCGTGCTGCAGACCCTGGGCGACCGCGACCAAGAGCTCTCCGACCTGATCATCCAGTTCCGGGCGTTCCTCGGCGGACTGGTCAAGGACAAGGACGCGATCCTGAACTCGCTCGACGCCGTCTCGGCACTCTCCGCGCAGACCGCAGACCTGGCTACCGGCATCCGCCCGGGGTTGGTTGCGAGCATCAAGGGTCTGCGGACGGTCGCGACGAACCTGAACAAGGGCCGTGACGAGATCGACCGGGCGCTGCAGATCCTGCCGATCAAGCTGAAGAAGATCGGCCGGACGGCGATCTACGGATCCTTCTTCAACTTCTTCCTCTGCGAGTTCAAGGCGAAGGTCGTCTTGCCGACCGGCACCCTCAACATTCCGTACAGCACCTACCCGGCCGGCAGCGGGAGGTGTGACCTCAAATGAGCGTTCCCTTCCGTGAGCGCAACCCCGTCATCATCGGTGTTGCCAGCATCATCGCGATCGTGGCTCTGATCCTGGTCGCCTTCAAGGCCGACGCCCTCCCGCTGATCGGCGGCGGCGACACGTACTACGCGTCGTTCTCCGACTCCAGCGGCCTGAAGCCGAACGACGAGGTCCGGGTCGCCGGTGTCCGCGTCGGCAAGGTGAACAGCGTCGAGCTCGACGGTGACCACGTGCGGGTCACCTTCAAGGTGAAGACCGACTCAGGCTTCGGGGGCCAGACCGGCGCCGAGATCAAGGTCAAGACGCTCCTCGGATCGATGTTCCTAGCGCTCCAGCCCGAAGGGTCCGGCCAGCTGAAGGCCGGTTCGACGATCCCTGAGTCACGCACCCGCTCTGCCTACGACGTCGTCCAGGCGTTCTCGGGCCTCGCCGAGCGGGCCGAGGACATCGATCTCGATCAGCTGAGTGAGGCGCTCAACAGCCTTGCCGAGACGACCGCGAACACGCCCGACGAGCTCCGCAGCACCTTGAAGGGACTCTCGGCGCTCTCGGCCAACGTTGCCGCCCGTGACGACCAGGTCAACGGACTCCTGGTCAACCTGCGCAAGGTCTCCGGGGTCCTGGCTGATCGTGACCAGGACATCATCGGCCTGATGCAGAACGGCGACGTCTTGCTCCGCGCGATCGTGGCCCGCCGCGAGGCCGTGCACACACTCCTCGTGACTACCAGCAAGCTGTCGACCGAGCTGACCGCCCTGGTCCGGCAGAGCCGCGCAGACCTCAAGCCTGCGCTGTCCAACCTGACAGGAGTGGTCAGCGTTCTTCGCAAGAACCAGAACAACCTGGACGACTCACTGCGACTGCTGGCGCCGTTCTACCGGGTCTTCAACAACACGCTGGGCTCGGGTCCGTGGTTCGACACCTGGATCTCCAACCTGCCTCCGGTCCCGTCGCTGGGGGTGGGACAGTGAGAGCCCTCAAGGCGAATCCCGCCGTCGCCGTCGTCGCTGTCCTGGTCCTGCTAGTGGCTGCGCTGCTGTTCCTGCTCCCGGGGAGCGACGTGAAGACCGTCACCGCGGACTTCCCGCGCGCTGTCTCCCTCTACGAGGGCTCGGAAGTCAAGATCCTCGGTGTCGCAGTCGGCAAGGTCGATGAGGTCAGGCCGATCGGGACGAAGGTCCGGGTCAAGTTCCACTACGACGGCAAGTACAAGGTGCCGGCGAACGCGAAGGCGGCGGTCATCTCGCCGTCGATCGTCGGCGACCGGTTCATCCAGCTCACCCCGGTCTACCGTGGCGGCGGCATCCTTGCCGACAATGCCCGGCTCGGGGTGGACCGCACCGCGACGCCGCTCGAACTCGACCAGATCTTCGGGTCGATCAACGACCTCAACAAGGCCCTCGGCCCTGACGGCGCGAACAAGCCCGACGAGACCGGGACCGGTGCACTGACCCGGTTGCTCGACTCGACCGCGAGGAACTTCGGTGGCCAGGGTGTGCAGTTCAACGCGACGTTGAAGAACCTCAGCAAGCTCACCAAGACGCTCGCCGACAACAAGGACGAGCTGTTCGGGACGGTGGCTGAGGTCGAGAACTTCACCAGCACGTTGGCTGCGAACGACAGCACCGTACGGAGGTTCAACGAGTCGCTTGCCTCCGGAGCCGGGCTTCTCGCCGACGAGCGCGAGGAGCTCGCGGCAGTCCTGCGCAACCTGTCGGTCGCGCTGACCGAGGTGCGCGGCTTCGTGGCCGAGAACAGGCAGGCCCTCACGACCAACATCAAGGGCCTCAACCAGATCAGCAAGACCTTCGTAAAGAACCGGAAGGCCTTGGAGGCCTCGTTGCGGTACGCGCCGAACGCGCTCAACAACCTGGCGCTCGCCTACAACGAAACCTCCGGAACCCTGGACACCCGTGCGAACGTCGGTGAGACGGTGAACCAGTTGTCCGCCAAGCCGAGCGTGGTGGCGTGTGCCCTGGCGCCGGACGCCTGCGGTCCGCTGACCCAGCTGCTCGGCGTCCTCGGCCTCGGCCGCGCGCCGGCGCTGACGGACGACGCGGGCGGCCGCACCTGGGCCGGTCCGCGGCCTGACTCCAGCCTGGCCGGCCTCCTGGAGGCGACCCGATGAGGCTCTTCTCCGTGCGCTCGCGCGCCGCAGTGGTCGTCGCCGGTGTCGTCGGTGCCCTCACCCTGAGCAGCTGCTCGATCTACGACGTCCAGCTCCCGGGTGGTGCTGACGTCGGCGACGACCCGATCAAGGTCCACATCAAGTTCCGAGACGTGCTCGACCTAGTTCCGCAGTCCACTGTCAAGGTGGACGACGTCACCGTCGGCAAGGTCACCAAGATCGAGCTGAAGGGTTACATCGCGGACGTGACGGTCGCTCTGCCGAAGACGGTCGAGCTGCCAGACAACGCCCGGGCCGAGATCCGGCAGACGAGCCTTCTCGGTGAGAAGTTCGTGTCGCTGAGCAAGCCTGCCTCCCCGGTGGGCCAGCTGGGCAACGACGACACGATCGAGCTCGCGAACTCCGGTCGCAACCCCGAGGTCGAGGAAGTGTTCGGGGCTCTCGCGCTGCTTCTCAACGGTGGCGGTGTCGGTCAGCTCAAGACGATCTCCCAGGAACTGAACACCGCGTTCGGCGGTCGGGAGAAGTCAGTCAAGTCCATCATCACCCAGGTCTCCGAGTTCATGAGCCAGCTCGACGCGAACAAGGGCTCGATCATCACGGCCCTGGAGAACCTCAACCGGCTCTCCCTCGAGCTGCGCCGCCAGGACGGCACCATCAAGGCGGCCCTGGACGACATTCCGGAAGCTCTGGTCTCGGTCGACAGCCAGCGGGCGGACCTGGTCAAGATGCTCAAGGCGCTCGCCAATCTCAGTTCGGTCGGCGTCAAGGTGATCCAGGCGTCGAAGGAGTCGACCATCGACAGCCTGCGAAACCTGGCTCCGGTCCTGACTGCGCTCGGCGAGGCCGACGAGAACCTGCCGAAGTCGTTGCAGGTCATCCTCACCTACCCGTTCATCGACGAGGCCGTCGGTCGCGATCCGCAGGTCGCGAAGGACCTGCGGATGGGTGACTTCACCAACCTCTCGGTCGACCTGACCCTCGACCTGTTCAACCTGCCGACAGTGCCTGGCGCTCCCGGCGTCAGCATCGCCGACCTGTTCGACAAGTGCGCAACCACGCCGCTGGCGTCGGGTTGCTCGGCGCTCAAGGATCTGCTCTCGGGTCAGCAGCTCCAGCAGGTATGCCAGCTGATCCCGTCCCTCTGCCAGAACACCGCGGGCAACGGCGGCGGCGGACAGCCGACTCCGAACCCTGGCGGTCTCGGCGGGCTCCTCAGCGGTACGGGCACGAACAAGACGCCTCAGGCGCCGAGCAACCCGCTCGGCCAGCTGCTCGGGGGCATCCTTGGGCGCACCGCTCCGAGCTCGGCGTACGACCCGAGCGTTCCTACTGATCCTTTCCTGCTCGAGGGCACCGGGTACGACCCGGGTCTGGGCACGTTGCTGCTACAGGGGGTGGCCTTCGGATGATCACCTCACGTACGAAGAAGCAACTGCTCGTGTTCGTCTTCATCACCCTCGTCGGCGTCTCGTACGTCGGCGCCCGGTTCGCGCGTCTGGACCGGCTGGTCTACGACTCGGCGTACCAGGTGAATGCGCACTTCTCGGAGTCCGGCGGCATCTTCACCGGCGCAGAGGTGACCTACCGCGGCGTGGGCATCGGCCGCGTCTCGAAGATGCAGCTGATCCGCGACGGCGTCAACGTGGTGCTCGACATCGAGAAGGGTTTCGACGAGATCCCGGCCGACACGATCGCGCTGGTCGGCAACAAGTCGGCCGTCGGCGAGCAGTACGTCGAGCTGGCCCCCAAGACCGACGGGGGTCCGTACCTCAAGGACGGGTCGGTCATCGAGCCCGAGGACACCAAGGTCCCGGTCTCGACGACCGAGATCCTGACCAACCTCGACCGTCTCGTCACTTCCATCCCGCAGGACAAACTGAGGACCGTGGTCGAGGAGCTCGGCAACGCGTTCAAGGACACCGGCGACGACCTGGGTCAGCTCATCGACACCTCGAACTCGTTCATCGCCACCGCGAACGACAACTTCGACGTGACTGTGGCGTTGATCAAGGACTCCAACACGGTTCTCCGGACCCAGTCCGAGAAGGGGTCGGCGATCCGCAGCTTCGCTCGCGACCTCGCGCTCTTCAGCACCACGCTCGCCGACAACGACACCGCGCTGCGAGCCCTGATCGACAACGGGTCCGCGTCCGCCAACGAGCTGCGGACCTTTCTCGAGCAGAACCAGGTCGATCTCGGCAGCCTGATCAACAACCTGGTCACCACCGGCGAGATCGTCGTCCGGCACCTGCCGGGCATCCGCCAGGTCCTGGTGCTCTACCCCTACATGGTCGCCGGCGGGTACACGGTCTCGGCGAAGAACGCGGACGGGTACAACGCCCGCTTCGGCCTGATCTTCAATCCCGATCCGGTCATCTGCAACCAGGGTTACGACCCCAACGAGCGTCGTACGCCGACGCAGCCGAAGGACCTGCTCGACAAGCCGATGGACGAGGACGCTGCGTGCACCGACCCCTCGCCCAAGATCAACCAGCGCGGCTCGCTGCATTCTCCGCGTACCGGTCCGGCGTACCGGGCTCCGATCGCGAGCTATGACCTGGACACGGGCGGTGCCACCTGGGGAGACACCACCGCGGGTCAGGTCAACCAGCCTGCTGACGCCGCTCCGCTGTCCGGGGAGGACGCGCTGGAGTACCTGCTGTTCCGGCCGGTGATGTGACCCCTTGAGCCCGGCTTCAACCCGCAACACCCGAGGCTTGGTCGCGCTCACGCTCCTGATGGTCTTCGTTCTCGGTGCGGCCCTCAGCGGTGTGTTCGTGTACCGCCAGAACCACCTGACCGACAAGCCGTTCTCCCCGTTGAACTCGGGGCGCACGCTGAGCGACAGCGGCGACGTCGGCCGTGTCAAGGCCGTGAGCGAACAGTTCGCACTCCGGATGGACAGCCTGAGCAGCAAGGACGTGCCCGGCTACATCAAGAACGTGGCCGAAGTGCTGACCACCCGCTGCCGTGCTGACTTCGAGAAGTCCGAAGCCGCTCTGGCCGGCAGCATCGGCAGCGTTGCGTTCACCACCAAGGGCTTGGTGCGGGCGACCGGGGTGGCCACCCTGGACGACGACAGCGCTACGGTGATGATCGTCCACGACTCCCAGAAGACGGCCGAGAGCGGCCAGTCGCTGCTCTCGGCGTACCGCTGGACCCTCAATCTGCGCAAGGTCAACGGCACCTGGCTCGTGGACCAGTTCGTGGACCCGGACCGCGGCGGGAAGGCGTGCTGAAGTCATGACTCCCACCTGGTACGACATCCTCGGCGTCGAGCCGGACGCGACCCCGGAGCAGATCAAGGCTGCGTGGCGCGACTCCACGGACAAGTTCGAGCCCGGCTCCGGCGGTGCCCGTTTCCGGATGTTCAACGAGGCAGCCGACGTCCTACTGGACCCGCAGAAGCGACGCGCGTACGACGCGGAGCTGGCTGACAGGGCCGCTCCGGCTGAGGTGGTCGCTGCCCCGGGAGAAGCCCTGGTAGCCGCTCCGGAGCCTGTTCCCGAGACCACGTCGGATACCGTGCCGGCCGCCGCTCCCGCTACCGGGCTGGAGCCTCCGACCGGCAATCGGCTCTCCGCTGCCGTCTCCGCGTTGAGCAGCACCTTCGGACTGGCGATCCTCGGCGTCCTGGCTGCAGCTGCCGTGATTCTGGCGGTCTTCCTTGCCGCTGACCTCAACGAGCGCGCCGACGACGCGGCCCGGAGCGCTGACAGCTTCAACCCCGAGGACGGGACCGCAGCCTCCTCGGTCGCCGAACGCGCGGTCGCCGCGGTGCTCGCCTACGACTACCGGAACATGGCGGCCGACCGCGACCGGGCGCTCACCTTCCTGACCCCCGAATACCAGAAGACCTACGAGAAGATCTTCGACGGGCTCATCAACGGCACCGAGCAGGCCCCGGGCGGCGCGATCAAGACCAAGGCAGTGGTGAGCGCCGAGGTCCTGTCGACCGCGGTCGTCGATGCCGACGAGAACACCGCGAGGGTCCTGGTCTTCGTCAACCAGCAGCCGACCACGAACGGCAAGCAGCAGGCGCTGCTCTCCAACCGGGTGGTGGCGACGATGGTGCTTCGTGACGGCACCTGGCTGCTCGACAAGCTCGACCCGCTCAGCGCCGGTTTCTGAGCCTCTGCGGCGCATTTTCCACCGTCTGCGTGGTGGCATGCTTGACCTGGGCCGGAGAGCAGTTCATGCTTGGCGGGAACGACAGCCTGCCGTGAGTGTTCACCGGAGATTTGGTTGTTGTGTTCCTGCCTGCCCTTCGGGTACTGTTCATCTTTGCGTCTGCCCTCAAATGCGCTCCCTCCTGCCCGGTGGCGGGTCCGTGGTGGGCTGACGCCGCCACACATGTGCCTCGGAAGGACCACTCTTGGCCGCCCCGCGCAGCTCCAGCAAGACCCGCTCCAACCCTCCGGCCCCTCGCCGCATCTCCTTCGCGAAGATCGCCGAAACTCTCGAGGTCCCGCAGCTTCTTGCACTTCAGACCGACAGCTTCGACTGGCTGATCGGCGACGAGAAGTGGCAGGCCCGCGTCGCCGAGGCGAACGCTAACGGCGAGGAGCTCTCGACCAAGTCGGGACTCCACGAGATCTTCGAGGAGATCTCGCCGATCGAGGACTTCTCCGAGACGATGTCGCTCTCGTTCGAGAACCCGGTCTTCCTCGACCCGAAGTACACCGAGGAGGAGTGCAAGGACAAGGACTTCACCTACTCCCGGCC
>JBKJHO010000064.1:0-76047 GCA_046598915.1 Marmoricola sp.
AACCTCGTAGTTAGTCGCGTAATTTAATACACTTGACAAACTCCATGGCAAATCGATCCCCGGCCCCACCGAGCGACGTGAGCCGCATCACTCTGCTTTCGGGTGCTGAGACCAGCCCTCCTCGCCGTGCGAGCGGACTATCGTGGCTGGTAGAGCAGGCTCATCTAGAACGCGTTCTACTTTCGACGTAGCATGGATGGGCGAACATCGGCATGCGCTCACCGCGACCGCGCGGTGCTTGCGCACGAACAGAAGGCGTTACTCGTGGCCAAGCAGGTCCAACAGCTCGACCGGGTGATCATCCGTTTTGCCGGCGACTCCGGTGACGGCATGCAGCTGACCGGCGACCGGTTCACCCAGGAGTCCGCAGCGTTCGGCAACGACCTCGCGACCTTCCCCAACTTCCCCGCCGAGATCAGGGCCCCCCAGGGCACCCTCCCGGGAGTCTCGTCCTTCCAGGTGCACTTCGCCGACCACGACATCCTGACCGCCGGTGACGCCCCGGACGTGCTGGTCTCGATGAACCCGGCCGCGCTCAAGGCCAACCTCGCCGACATGAAGCCCGGTACGGCGATCATCGTCGACTCCCACGACTTCAACGCCCGCAACCTGATCAAGGCCGGCTACGACACCAACCCGCTCGAGGAGGAAGGGGCCGGCTCGCTCGCCGAGACCTACAACCTCTCGGTGCTCGACCTGACCGGCATGACTGTCGAGGCGGTCAAGGAGTTCGGCCTCTCCCGCAAGGACGCCGCCCGCGCCAAGAACATGTTCGCGCTCGGGATGCTCTCCTGGATGTACGGCCGCCCGACCCAGACCACGATCGACTTCCTGACCGCGCGCTTCGCCAAGGCCCCGGACATCCGCGACGCCAACATCACCGCGTTCAAGGCCGGCTGGAACTTCGGCGAGACCACCGAAGCCTTCGTGGTCCAGTACGAGATCAAGCCGGCCCAGATGAAGCCGGGCACCTACCGGAACATCAGTGGCAACCTCGCCCTGGCCTACGGCCTGGTCGCCGGTGGGGTGCAGTCCGGGCTGCCGATCTTCCTCGGCACCTATCCGATCACCCCGGCCACCGACATCCTGCACGAGCTGAGCAAGCACAAGCGGTTCGGGATCACCACCTTCCAGGCCGAAGACGAGATCGCCGGCATCGGCGCGGCCCTCGGCGCCTCATTCGTCGGCTCGCTCGGCATCACCACTACTTCGGGCCCGGGCATCGCGCTGAAGTCCGAGACGATCGGTCTGGCGGTGATGACCGAGCTCCCGCTGCTGATCATCGACGTCCAGCGTGGTGGACCCTCCACCGGCCTACCGACCAAGACCGAGCAGGCCGACCTGCTGCAGGCGATGTTCGGCCGGAACGGCGAGTCCCCGGTCCCGATCGTGGCCCCCCAGTCCCCGGGCGACTGCTTCGACGCTGCCATCGAAGCGACCCGGATCGCGGTCACCTACCGGACGCCGGTGATGCTGCTCTCTGACGGCTACCTCGCCAACGGCTCCGAACCGTGGTCGATCCCGGACGTCGACGACCTCCCGCTGATCGACCCGAACTTCGCGACCGCGACCAACCGGACGGTCGTCAGTTCGAAGCGGGGCAGGGACGGCACCGTCGAGGAGACCTCGGCCGAGGAGTACTGGCCCTACCTGCGCGACGACGAGACCCTGGCTCGCCCGTGGGCAATCCCGGGCACAGCGGGACTCGAGCACCGGATCGGTGGCCTGGAGAAGGGCGACGGCCACGGCAACATCTCCTACGACCCTGCCAACCACGATTTCATGGTCCGGATCCGTCAGGCCAAGGTCGAGCGGATCGCCGACTCGTTGCCGCCGCTCGAGGTCGACGACCCTTCGGGCCGCGCCAAGGTACTGGTCCTGGGCTGGGGTTCGACCTACGGCCCGATCGGCGCTGCAGCCCGTCGGGTCCGCAAGGCCGGCCTCGACGTGGCCCAGGTTCACCTGCGTCACCTGAACCCGTTCCCGAAGGACCTGGGCGAGATCCTCAAGCGGTACGACGCTGTGATGATCCCCGAGATGAACCTCGGTCAGCTCTCGCTGCTGATCCGTGCGAAGTACTTGGTCGACGTGGTCGGCTACAACCAGGTCAACGGCATGCCGTTGAAGGCTGCGGAGCTGGCGGAGGCCATCACCGACCTGATCACCACCACCACCGGCGACGTGCAGGCGCACGAGGCCGGGCCATCCGGACAAGGCATGGCGACAGGCTCAACCAACGAAGACATGGAGACGGTCAAGTGACCAGCACCGTTGAGGGTTTGGCCGACCTGCCCTTCCCGGGCCTGGCCGGCGTTCCGACCAAGGACGAGCCGCAGAATCGCAAGGAGTACACCTCCGACCAGGAGGTCCGCTGGTGCCCCGGGTGCGGCGACTACGCCGTCCTCGCGGCGGTGCAAGGCTTCCTGCCCGAGCTCGGCCTGCGTCGCGAGAACATCGTCTTCGTCTCGGGCATCGGCTGCTCCTCGCGGTTCCCCTACTACCTCGACACGTACGGGATGCACTCGATCCACGGCCGCGCTCCGGCGATCGCCACCGGTATCGCCACCGCACGTGAGGACCTCTCGGTCTGGGTCGTCACCGGCGACGGCGACGCACTCTCGATCGGTGGCAACCACCTGATCCACGCCATGCGTCGCAACGTCAACATGACGATCCTGCTGTTCAACAACCGGATCTACGGTCTGACCAAGGGCCAGTACTCCCCGACCTCGGAGTCCGGCAAGATCACCAAGTCGACACCGGTCGGCTCGGTTGACCACCCGTTCAACCCGGTCTCGTTGGCCCTGGGCGCCGAAGCCACCTTCGTCGCACGGACCATCGACTCCGACCGCAAGCACCTCACCTCGGTGCTCTCGGCTGCGGCCGCGCACCGTGGCACCGCCCTGGTCGAGATCTACCAGAACTGCCCGATCTTCAACGACGGCGCCTTCGACGCCATCAAGGACAGCGACACCAAGGCAGACGCGATCATCCCGCTCGAACACGGCCAGCCGATCCGTTTCGGCGCTCAGGACGAGTCCGGCCTGGGCACCAAGGGCATCGCCCGTGACGACGTGACCGGCGGCGTGAAGGTGATCGACCTGAGTGCCGGAGATGCGGACGTTCTTTCCTCCGTCCTCGTCCACGACGCGCACAACGAGGACCCGACGATCGCGTTCGCGCTCTCGCGCCTCACCGACGCCGGAGTGCTTCACCAGGCCCCGATCGGCATCTTCCGCTCGGTGGCCCGCCCGACGTACGACGACGGCGCCCGCCAGCAGATCGCCACGGCGGCGGCCGATCAGGGCGACCAGAGCGCTGCCCTGACCAGACTGATCAACGGCAAGGACACCTGGACCGTCCTCTGATTCAGGTCCGGCAACTCCCACTGCCGGGCTGAACAGTTACGCGTGACTCAGGTCACACGGAGCACGCCGTAAGGATGCATTTCTGAATGTGTCTCTAATTCTGTCATGGCAGATGCAGAGCACCCCCGTTCCCCTGATGACGCCCTCCCACTCGCCGAGCTCGAGAGCGCCACCGACGCTGACCTCATCTTGCTCGTCCGTGCGGGTGACTCTGTCGCGTACGAGCACTTGTTCCTCCGACACCGCGAGGTGGCGATCCGCTACGCGCGGCGCATCTCCGACAACGAACGGGCCGAGGACCTCTGCGCGGAGGCATTCACGAAGATCCTCGACCTCCTCCAGCGCGGCAAGGGACCGGACATCGCGTTCCGGGCCTACCTCCTGACGACCGTTCGCACCAGCCACCTCAACGCCATCCGGTCCGGGAGCCGCGAAGACCTCGTTCCCGACCACGAGCCGATCGCCCGGATGCTCCCGCACACCGACGACCCCGACGCCCGATATGACGCGGGCGCGATCTGCCGTGCCTTCAACAAACTTCCCAAGCGTTGGCAGACAGCTCTCTGGCTCACCTCCGTCGAAGGCCTCTCCCACGAGGAGGCCAGCAAGCACCTCGGGGTGAAGGTCAACGCAGTCGCCTCGCTGACTTTCCGGGCCCGTGCCGGACTGCGCCAGGCCTACCTGAGCGAGCACCTCCTGGAGACGGACGATCCGCGGTGCCGCCGGATCATCGAGCTGCTGCCGGCCTACCTTCGCGACGGGCTCACGCCCCGCCGCAAGGCAGTGGTCGAGACCCACCTGAGCACCTGCGCAGCCTGTACGACGGCCGCCCTCGAGCTCGCCGAGGTGAACGGTCGCCTGGGCGCGCTGCTGACTCCGATCGCCCTGATCGGCTTCACCGCCGGGGCCGCCGCGATCGTGCCGGCGAAGGCGACGACGCTGGCGGCCTTCAGTCTGACCGCTGTCAGCGGAGCAGGATCCGCCGCTACCGCTGCGCTCAAGAGTGTGGGTGTTTCCACCGTCCTGCAGGCCAAGGCGGGAGGCGCCGCGCTCTCCGGGATGGTCGGTTCCAAGGTCGCCGTCGCGGCGACCGTCACCGTCGTCGGGCTCGCCGTCGGCGCCGAGGTGAACCACTGTGGCTCCCCCGGGCTGCCGGTCACCCCGCCGGGCGCGGAAACCGCGATTGCTGCGGACGGGGTGGCTTCCGCCGCTCCGATCGCTCAGGTCAGGCGGACGACGTCGTCTCGACCTACCTCGGCTCGGATCACGCCGCCGCTCCCGGTCACCGAGGACCGGTCTGCGATCGCGCTGGACGGCCGGCCCCAGCCGACCCCGAGTGCGGCGCCCGCACCCGCGGGGACGCCGCCGGCGGAGGGCACTCGGTCAACCAGCATGAGCATCGGTCAACCCTCCGCGCAACGGCACCCGCGAACCGGCCTTCGCTGGGACCAGGTCACGATTCCGGTGGACAACCCGGTGGGGAATGCCGTGCTGACGGTCACCACGACCCGCACTCTCAGCACCGCACCGGCCTCGACCACCGGGACCGGCTGGGTCTGCGGGGCGCCGGTGACGAACTGGTTCGACGGCAACTTCTTCGCGACCAGCAGAGTTTCCTGCAGGTACACCGACACCAGGGACGCCGGGCCGTTGGTCTTCGACTACCGGGTGACACCCGGGTCGCTCCTCGTCGCCGCGCTGGTCCCGCCGCCGACGTACCTCGACACCGACCTGTCCGACAACCAGCGTGAGCTCCGGCTTCGCTGATTCCCCGGTCGGGACGGCCGAGACCCGGCTACCGCGGATGGCGCCGCAGGTGGCGTCCGCGCCGGTCACGCGGGAGAAAGCAACGTCCAGCCGGGCAGGTTTCGCAATACGCCGAAAATGACGAGCAGCACGATCAGCATCGGCCCCCAGGCCACCGCTGGCAACGCCACCCGACGACCGGTGAACGCGCGTTGACCCCACGCCACCAGGGCCAGGACCACCAACGGCAGCCCGATCACGACCAACGGGTTGCGCTCCAGGGCGCCGACCAAATCCAGCTGGGTGAGGTCGTGCACCGCCCGCAACCCACCGCAGAGAGGGCAGTACAGCCCGGTCAGCGAGAGCAACGGGCAGGCGGGAAAACGCCCGTCTTCGTGCGGGTCGACGAGACCGACCAACGAGGTAGCCGTCACCAACCCGACCGCGCTCGCCAGCACCTGCGCCTTCGTCGGCGCAGGAGGTGCGACACGCTCGCGCTCCACGAGACTCAGCTCGACCGGTCCGCCACCACGTCGGCGAATGCCTCCAGGGCCGTACGGACCGGCCCTTCGGGAAGGACGGACAGCAGCTCTTTCGCCCCGGCTGCCTCGGCAGCGACGTACTCCCGTGCCGCCTCCATCGCCGGGTGCGCGCGGAGCAGGCCCAGAGCCTCGGCATGCAGGGCGTCGTCGGTGAGCGCATCGGAGAGCAGCTCACGCAACCGCGCACTCGCGGCGTCGGTCGACTGCAGCGCGATCAGCACCGGGAGGGTGGGAACGCCCTCGCGGAGGTCGGTGCCGGGTGTCTTCCCGGACTCCACACTCTCCGAGGCCACGTCGAGGATGTCGTCGGAGAGCTGGAAGGCGACCCCGACCTTCTCGCCGTACGCCGTGAGGGCGGTGACGATCTCCTCGGACGCGCCGCCGAACATGGCGCCGTACCGGGCGGAGGTCGCGATCAGGGATCCGGTCTTCCCGGCGACCACCCGGAGATAGTGCTTGAGGTCGTCGTCCTCGGGGCTGGGGCCGAGGGTCTCCAGGATCTGGCCCTCGACCAGCCGGGAGAAGGTCTGCGCCTGGATCCGAACAGCGTCCGGGCCCAGCGCCGCGGTCAGCTCAGAGGATTTGGCGAACAGGTAGTCCCCGGTGAGGATCGCGACGTGGTTGTCCCAGCGCGCGTTGGCGGACTCGGCGCCTCGTCGCAGGTCTGCTTCGTCCATCACGTCGTCGTGGTACAGGGACGCCAGGTGGGTCAGTTCCACGACGCTCGCGGCGATGAGCACCTCGGCGACCGACTCAGCATCGGCGGCGCCGGTCCCGGTCTCGGCGGCCAGGAAGCAGAGCAGCGGCCGGAAGCGCTTGCCGCCCGCCTCCATCAGGTGCCGCGCTGCCGCCGTGACGAACGGAGCCTCGCTCTCGACATGACCGAGGAGCGCCTTCTCGACCTCGACCATCCGGGCACGGAGACGCGCCTCGAGGTCGGCGTCGAGGATGGGCAGGGCCAAGGAGGCGGTCACCTGACGAATTGTGCAATACGGCCGAGGGTGTCCAGCAACGGACCCGGTACAACGCCGAGAACGAGCGTCCCGGCGACACCCACGGCGATCACCGAACTGGTCATCAGGCTGGGCACGGTGACGGTCGGGCCCTGATCCACCGGGTCCGCGAAGAACATCACCACGATGATGCGGAGGTAGAAGTACGCCGCCACCGCTGACATCAACACGGCCACCACCACGACCGGCCAGGCACCGGATGACGCGGCGGCCGCGAACACGGCCCACTTGCCGGTGAAGCCGCTGGTGAGCGGGATGCCGGCCATGCCGAGCAGCAGGAAGCCGAACGAACCGGCGAGCAGCGGGGCCTCTTTGCCCAGACCGGCCCAGCGGGACAGATGGGTGGTCTCGCCGGATCCGTCGCGGACGACGGAGACGATTGCGAACGCGGCCATCGTGGTCAGGCCGTAGGTGGTGAGGTAGAAGAGCACCGCCTGCACCGGGGCGATGTCGCCCGGCGTGACCTCACCGAGGCCGCGGACACCGAGGAAGCCCACGAGCAGGAAGCCGGCGTGCGCCACCGACGAGTAGGCCAGGAGGCGCTTCACGTCGGTCTGGCTCAGCGCAAGCACCGAGCCGACCACCATGGTCAAGATCGCAATGATCCAGAACATCGGCTCCCAGTCCCAACGGGCACCGCCGAAGGCGACGTAGAAGAGGCGCAGCAACGCGCCGAACGCCGCCACCTTCGTCGCCGCAGCCATGAAGCCGGTGACCGGCGTCGGGGCACCCTGGTAGACATCCGGGGTCCAGGCATGGAACGGGGCCGCGCCGACCTTGAAGAGAAGTCCGACGGCGAGCATACCCATGCCTCCGAGCAGAAGCGGGTGGCTGCCGCTGTCACTGGCGACCGCGAAGGCGATCCGGTCGAACTGCATCGAGCCGGCGTACCCGTAGACGAGCGCGATGCCGTAGACGAAGAAGCCCGAGCTGAACGCGCCGAGCATGAAGTACTTCAGCGCGGCCTCCTGACTCAGCAGGCGACGACGACGCGCCAGGCCGCAGAGCAGGTAGAGCGGCAGCGAAAGAATTTCGAGCGCGACGAAGAGGGTCAGCAGGTCGTTCGCCGCGGGGAACATCAACATGCCGGAGACCGCGAACATCAGCAGCGGGAACACCTCGGTGTGCTCGAGCCCCTTGGCCGACGCCTGCCGCTCGGCCTCGGTTCCCGGGGGGGCCGAGGCCTGGCCGGCGAACGCCGTCACGCCGCCTTCGAGACGCCGTTCGGCGAAAAGCAGGACGCCGAGCAGTGCGAGGACCAGGATCACCACCCAGGCATAGAGCGTCGGGCCGTCGATCGCCAGAGCGCCCTCAGCGGCGAGGAAGCCAGGCTTCGGCTCCTCGGAGGTCGGGTTGATCCGGTTCAGGACCAGCAGGGCTGCGACCAGCGCGGCCAGCACGCCGACCGCGGAGAGCACCACCTGGATCAGGTACCGCCGAGCGCGCGGAACGGCTGACTCGACCAGGACGCCGAGGACCGCGATGCCCAGGATGATCAGGATCGGCGAGAGGAGGTCGTACTCGATGTGCGGAGCGGTGAACTTCACTCGGGGGCCCCTTCCTGGTTCTGCCCGGAATCCTGGGCCCCGGACCGATCGACTTCAGGAGCCGGGTCCTGTTTGTCCACCCGGCTCAGCGTGTGGTCGACCGACGGGTTGATCACGTCGAGCAACGGCTTCGGGAAGAAGCCGAGGACCACGACGAGCAGGAGGACGGGCGCGAGCGCCGCGATCTCCCGGGCGCCCAGGTCCTTGAACCCGGCTACCTCCACGCGGGTCGGGCCGGTCATCGTGCGCTGGTACATGAACAAGATGTAGATCGCGGCGAGCACGATGCCGCTGACCGCGAACGCGGCCGCAACCTCGCTGTAGGAGAACGCACCGACGATCACCAGGAACTCGGAGACGAACGGCGAGAGGCCGGGCAGGGAGAGCGACGACAGACCCGCGACCAGGAAGAACCCGGCCAGGACCGGCGCCACCTTCTCGACACCGCCGTAGTCGCTGATCAGCATCGAGCCACGCCGCGATATCAGGAAGCCGGTCACCAGGAAGAGTGCGGCGGTGGAGAGCCCGTGGTTGAACATGTACAGGTTGGCGCCCGAGAGGCCCTGGCTGTTCATCACGAAGATTCCGAGCACGATGAAGCCGAAGTGCGAGACCGAGGTGTACGCGATCAGGCGCGGGATGCTGTCCGAGCCGATCGCCATGAAGGCGCCGTAGATCACGCTGATCACAGCGAGGACGACGACGACCGGGGTAGCCCAGCGGGACGCCTCCGGGAAGAGCTCGAGGCAGAACCGGATCATCCCGAAGGTGCCGATCTTGTCGAGCACGCTCACCAGGAGCACTGACGTGCCCGGGGTCGCGTTCGCGGTGGTGTCCGGCAGCCAGGTGTGCACCGGGAACATCGGCGCCTTGATCGCGAAGGCGATAAAGAAGCCGAGGAAGAGCCAGCGGCCGACCTCGGTGCCGAAGTCGATCTTGGCGAGCTCGGTGACCAGGTACGTCGCACCGGCCTCGGCCCGCGCTCCTTGGTTCTTCGCCGACTCGACGTACAGACCGATCACCGAGACCAGCATGATCAGACCGCCGGCGAGCGAGAAGAGCAGGAACTTCACCGCGGCCCGCGCACGGTCGACGCCGCCGTACCCGCCGATCAGGAAGTAGATCGGGATCAACGTCGCTTCGAAGAAGACGTAGAAGAGGAACACGTCGGTCGCGGCGAAGACACCGACCGAGAGGCCTTCGAGCGCCAACATCCAGGCGAAGAAGACCTTCGGAGACCAGCGGCCGGCATCACCGTCGTGCCACGAGGCGAGGATCACCACCGGCGCCAGGATCAGCGTCAGCATCACCAGGGTGAGACCGACACCGTCGACGCCCAGGGCGTAGTGAGCTCCGAAGGACTTGATCCAGTCATGGGTCTCGGTGAACTGGAACTGCGACTCGGAGCCGGCGTCGTACCGGACCGCCATCACGGCACCGATCACCAGGGTCAGCAGCGACGTACCGAGGGCGAGCTGCTTGGGCCGTGCTGGTGCCAACCCTGCGGGCAGTGCCGCAACGGCGATCGCACCCGCGATCGGCAGCAGCAACAAGACGGACAGCCACGGAAAGCTCATCGGGCCACCTGCTTGGTCGTAGTCGAACGGAGGTCGGGCATCCGGTGGTCGAGCACTGTCAAGATCCTCATCAGCCTCATCGGAAGTTCACCGCCAGCAGGGCCAGCAGGACCAAGGTGGCACCGGCCAGCAGGGCGAGCGCGTAGGAGCGGACGAAGCCGTTCTGGAGCAGGCGGAAGCGGCCCGACATCGCTGTGAGAACCGTCGCGGACCCCTCGAAGGTCCCGTCGACGACCGTCCGGTCGAAGGTGGCCAAGCCCCGGATCCCTGCCACGCCTGGCTTGATGATCACCTCGTCGTTGAAGGCATCGCCGTAGAGGTCAGCGCGGGCAGCACGGGTGAAGACCGAGACCTTCTCCGGCGCGACCTTCTCCACGGGTCGCTGACCGACGAGCATCCAGGCGACGCCGACGCCCAGCGCGACCACCGCGAGAACGATCAGGCTCATCACGATCACCGGTACGCCGAGGTGCTGCTCCTCGTGCTCACCGACGACCGGCGCGAGCCAGTCGGTGATCCAACCACCGGCCAGCATCAGACCGCCCAACGCCGACAGGATCGCCAGTGCGATCAGCGGGAACGTCATCACCCGGGGGGACTCGTGCGGGTGCACACCCTTCTGCCAGCGCTTGGTGCCGACGAAGGTGAGCAGCATCAGGCGGGTCATGTAGAACGCCGTGACCCCGGCGCCGACCAGAGCGCACATCCCGACCAGGAAGTTGTCGGCGAACGCCGTCTCGATGATCTTGTCCTTCGACCAGAACCCGGCGAACGGGGGTACGCCGAGGATCGCCAGGTAGCCGAGACCGAAGGTCACGTAGGTGATCGGCATCGCCTTGGTGAGCGCGCCGTAGTGCCGCATGTTCACGTCGTCGTTCATGCCGTGCATCACTGAACCGGCGCCCAGGAACATGTTCGCCTTGAAGAATCCGTGGGTGAGCAGGTGGAAGATCGCGAACGCGTACCCGGCCGGGCCGAGCCCGGCGGCCAGGACCATGTAACCGATCTGGCTCATCGTGGAGCCGGCGAGCGCCTTCTTGATGTCGTCCTTGGCACACCCGATGACGGCACCCATCAGCAGCGTGATGCAGCCGACGACGATCACCGCGGTCCGAGCGTCCTCGGTGAGACTGAAGATGAAGTTGGAGCGGACGATCAGGTAGACGCCGGCGGTGACCATCGTGGCGGCGTGGATCAGGGCCGAGACCGGGGTCGGGCCCTCCATCGCGTCCAGGAGCCAGGTCTGCAGCGGGAACTGCGCGGACTTGCCGCATGCGGCGAGCAGGAGCAGGAGGCCGATACCGGTGAGCGCACCGCTGCTGGCCTCCGACGATGCGGCCGAGACGACCGCGAACGAGGTCGAGCCGAAGGTGATGAAGATCAGCGCGGTACCGAGCGAGAGCCCGATGTCGCCGACCCGGTTGATCACGAAGGCCTTCTTGGCCGCGGCCGCGGCCGAGGGCTTGTGCTGCCAGAACCCGATCAACAGGTACGACGCCAGGCCGACGCCCTCCCAACCGAGGAAGACACCCACGTAGTCGGCCGCGAGAACCAGTACGAGCATCGATGCGACGAAGAGGTTCAAATAGCCGAAGAAGCGCCGACGACGCACGTCGTGCTCCATGTACCCGATCGAGTAGACGTGGATCAGCGAGCCCACCCCGGTGATCAGGAGCAGGAACACAGCGGAGAGCTGGTCGTAGAGAAGGTCGAAGTTGACCGCGTAGCTGCCGGAGTCGAACCACTCCCACAGGTGCTGGGTGACCTGACGCTCCTCAGCGTCACGGCCGAGCAGACCGAAGAAGAGGACCAGGCTGATCAGGAAGGAACCGGCCACCGTGCCGGTTCCGAGGAGGTGTCCCCACCTGTCGGTGCGCTTCCCGCCGAGCAGCAGGATCGCGGCACCGAGAGCCGGCAGCGCGATCACCAACCAGAGCAGCGAGAAGACTCCGTCGGTCGGGACGCTCCCCACCACGGGCACGTTCAGGTCGCTTGCAAGCACCATGACTTCTCTGTGTCCCCTCAGTACTTCAGCAGGCTGGCGTCGTCGACCGAGGCCGAGCGCCGGGTCCGGAAGATGGTCATGATGATCGCCAGTCCGACGACCACCTCGGCAGCGGCGACCACCATCACGAAGAAGGCCGCGATCTGGCCGTCGAGATTGCCGTTCGCGCGGGAGAAGGTGATCAGCGCCAGGTTGCTGGCGTTGAGCATCAGCTCAACGCACATGAAGACCACGATCGCGTTCCGCCGGGTAAGGACGCCGACGCAGCCGATTGTGAACAGGATCGCCGACAAGATGATGAAAGGAGTCGTATCCATCAGTCCGCCTCCGGGGTGTCGAGTTCCCTGACTTCGGCAGAGATCTCCGGAACCGACTTCACCGTGCCGCGAGCAGCCAGCACCCGCGAGATCGAGGCCTCCGACGCCGTACCGTCCGGCAGCAGCGCCGGGGTGTCGACCGAGTTGTGCCGGGCGAAGACACCTGGTGGGGGCAGCGGCCCGAGGTGGGTGCCCTTCTCGGCGTAGTCGCGTACCCGCTGCGCGGCCAGGTCTGCCTGGGTGGGCTTGGGAGTCAGCCGCTCACGGTGGGCCAGCACCATCGCGCCGAGAGCCGCGGTGATCAGCAACGCGGAGGTCACCTCGAAGGCAAAGACGTAGCGGGTGAAGAGAACCTCGGCGATCGCGGGCACGTTCCCGTCCGCGTTCGCCTTGTCGAGCCCGATCACGGTGCCGAAGGAGACCTGGGCGATGCCCACGGTCAACGTGATACCGAAAGCGAGTCCTACCAGGATCGAGAAGACCCGGTGTCCGCGGATGGTCTCCACGACCGAGTCGGAGGCGTCGACACCTACCAGCATCAGCACGAAGAGGAAGAGCATCAAGATCGCGCCGGTGTAGACGATGATCTGCACCGCGAACAGGAACGGCGCGTCCTGGACGGCGTACAGGACGGCGAGCGAGATCATCACGACCGCGAGCAGCAGGGCTGCGTGCACGGCCTTGCGAGAGAAGAGCAGCCCGAGCGCTGCGAGCACCATCACCGGGGCCAGGATCCAGAAGGCGATCATTCCTCCTCCACCACCGGGGTGTCGCTCTGCCGAGGACGCAAGGTGCCCCGGTAGTAGTCGCCCTCGTCGTTCCCCAACCGCATCGGGTGCGGCGGCTGCTCCATGCCAGGCAGCAACGGGGCGAGCAGGTCGGACTTTTCGTAGATCAGACTCTCGCGCGAGGTGTCGGCGAGCTCGTACTCGTTGGTCATCGTCAGTGCCCGCGTCGGGCACGCCTCGATGCAGAGGCCGCACAGGATGCAGCGCAGGTAGTTGATCTGGTAGACCCGGCCGTAGCGCTCACCAGGGCTGAACCGCTCGTCGTCGGTGTTGCTGTCGCCCTCGACGTAGATCGCGTCCGCGGGGCAGGCCCACGCGCAGAGCTCGCAGCCGATGCACTTCTCCAGACCGTCAGGCCACCGGTTGAGCTGGTGACGTCCGTGGAACCGCGGCGCGGTCGGAAACTTCTCGAACGGGTACTGCTCGGTGACGACCTTGCGGAACATCGTTCGAAAGGTGACTCCGAATCCGGCGACCGGGTCCCAGAACTGTTCCTTCAGCGAGCCCATCAGGCTTCCCCTCCGATTGAGGTGGTCGGGACGATCGAACCCGAAGCGGACCGGACCGGGACGTCGGTCGGCATCGGCGGGACCGGGTAGCCACCGGCGAAGGCGTCGAACGGCGCCTCGACGGGCGACTGCTCCTCGTCGATCCGCGTCTCGTCGAGGAAGAACAGCACGATCAGCAGCGCTGCCCCGATGCCAGCCCCGGCGAACAGGTAGGTGCGATCGAAGCCGCCGTTCAGGTTGACGGTCCGAATCCCCGCGACCGCGATGATCCACAGCAACGAGATCGGGATCAGCCGTTTCCAGCCGAAGTGCATGAACTGGTCGTAGCGCAGCCGCGGCAGCGAGCCGCGCAGCCAGATGAAGATGAAGATGAAGAAGAGCACCTTGCCCATGAACCAGATGAACGGCCAGTAGCCGGTGTTCGCGCCGGCCCAGAACTCGTCGATCCAGAACGGTGCGTGCCAGCCACCGAGGAAGAGCGTCGTGGCCAGGGCGGAGACGGTGGCCATGTTGATGTACTCGGCGAGGAAGAACAATGCGAACTTCAGCGACGAGTACTCGGTGTGGAAACCGCCGACCAGCTCGCCTTCGGCTTCGGGGAGGTCGAACGGCGCGCGGTTGGTCTCACCGATCATGGAGATCACGTAGATTACGAACGACGGCGCCAGGATCAGCCCGAACCAGAGCCTGTCCTGGGCTGCGACGATCTCCGAGGTCGACATCGAGCCGGCGTACAGGAAGACGGCGACCAGGGCCAGACCCATCGAGACCTCGTAGGAGATCATCTGGGCGCTGGAGCGCAGGCCGCCGAGGAGCGAGTACGTCGACCCGGACGACCAGCCGCCGAGCACGATGCCGTAGATCCCGATCGAGGCGATCGCCATCACGAACAGGACCGCGACCGGCATGTCGGTGAGCTGCAACGGCGTACGGATGTCGCTGAACGGGACGTCGACCACGGGGCCGAACGGGATCACCGAGAACGTCAGGAACGCCGGGATCACCGCGATGACCGGAGCCAGGAAGTAGACGGCGCGGTCTGCGGCCTTGGGAAGGATGTCCTCCTTGAGGGCGAGCTTCACCCCGTCGGCGAGGCTCTGGAGCAGACCGAAGGGGCCGTGCACGTTCGGGCCGATCCGGTGCTGCATTCGCGCGACCACGCGGCGCTCCCACCAGATGTTGAAGAGGGTCAGCAGTACCAGGATCACGAAGATCAGCACAGCCTTGAGACACACCAGCCAGAAAGGGTCCTGACCGAAAGCCGAGAGCCCCTTCGCGGTGTCGAGAGCAGCGATCATCGCCGTCACCTCATAGGTCACTTGGTGCCTCCTTCGAGGGTCCCGGACAGCGAGACGGCCGAACCTGCAGGACCGACCAGGTGACGGACCGAGGCGCCGGGGGCACTCGCGGGTGCCCAGACAGCACCCTCGGCGACGTCGCCGACGGCGACCGGGAGCGCCAGCGTGCCGAGCGGGCCGGACAGCGTGACCGTCTCGCCCTCCTCGACGCCGAGCCCGGCGAGCGTCGCCGCGTTGACCAGGACGACCGCAGGACGCACGGTCGCCCGAAGGTGCTCGTCGCCGTCCTGCATCCGGCCGTCGTCGAGCAGCTGCTTCCAGGAGGCCAGGAGATACCCGGGCCTGCCCCCGTTCTGCTGGTCGGACTGCGGACCCTGAGGGTGCGACGGGGCCGCACCGCTTGACGGCTCAACCTCGTCCATGGCGACCCGCACGCCTTCCCACGGGCCGACCTGGGCCAGCTCGGCGGCGACCTGGTCCGTCGTACGGAAACCGAGGGACCGGCCGCGCTCCTCCGCGATCCCGGCCAGGACGCGGAGGTCAGGCAGGGACGACGGTTGGTCGAGCACCTTGCTGAAGGACCTGACCCGACCTTCCCAGTTCACGAACGATCCCGCTTTGTCGGAGCTCGGCGCGACCGGGAAGACCACATCGGCGAGCTCGGTGAAGGCAGACGCGCGCACCTCGAGGGACACCACGAAGGCCTTCTTCAGCGCCTTCCGGAGCTTCTTGGTGACCGGGACGTCAGCCGGGTCGACGCCGCCCACCACCAGCGCCCGTAGGTCACCGGCGAGGAGGGCGTCGAGGATGCCGGCGCCGTCGAGGCCGGGCCGGTCGACGAGCTTCTCCACGCCCCAGGCAGCAGCCAGGTCGACCCGAGCGGCAGCATCGGCGACCGGACGGCCACCGGGCAGGAGATTCGGCAGGCAGCCGGCCTCGACCGCACCGCGGTCACCAGCACGACGCGGCACCCAGGCGAGCCGGGCACCGGTGGTCCGAGCAAGGGTGGCCGCAGCATTGAGGGCACCTGGTACGGCGGCCAGACGCTCGCCCACCAGGATCAGGCCACGCGAATCGAGTGCGACGTCCGGGTCCTCGGCCAGTGCTGCGATCGCGGAGGCCTCACCACCCGGCAGCGTCGGCAGTAGGCGTCCGCCCATCTTGCGCAGGCCGCGGGTGCGCACCGCGGAGACCGAGAAGACCCGGAGGCCGGTCGCCTGGTTCGCCTTGCGCAGCCGCAGGAAGATCGCGCCGGCCTCGTCCTCGGGCTCCAGGCCAGCCAGCACGACGGCGCTCGCGGTCTCCAGGTCGGCGTAGGTGATCCCGCCGGAAGTGGGGGAAACGAGCGCGACCGCTGCGGCGAGGAACGAGGCTTCCTCGGCGGAGTGCTCCCGGGCACGGAAGTCGATGTTGTTGGTCCGGCAGGTCACCCGCGCGAACTTGCTCCACGCGTAGGCGTCTTCTACCGGGAGGCGCCCCCCCGGAAGGAGGCCGACCTTGCTCTTGGCTGCAGCCAGACCGCGAGCGGCGACCGCAAAGGCTTCTGGCCACGAGGCGACCCGGAGCTCGCCGGTCTCCTCGTCACGGACCTGCGGGTGGGTGAGGCGGTCAGCAGCCCGGGCCGAGAGAAAGGCGAACCGGTCCTTGTCGGTGATCCACTCCTCGTTGACCTCGGGGTCGTCTCCGGCCAGGCGGCGCATCACCTTGCCGCGGCGGTGGTCGACGCGGATCGCCGAGCCGCAGGCGTCCAGGTCCGCGATCGAAGGGGTCGAGACCAGGTCGAACGGCCGCGACCGGAACCGGTACGCCGCCGAGGTGAGCGCTCCCACCGGACAGATCTGGATGGTGTTGCCCGAGAAGTACGAGAGGAACTCCGCACCCTCGGCGATGCCGATCTGCTGCTGGGCGCCGCGCTCGATCAGCGCGATGAACGGGTCGCCGGCGATCTCCTCGGAGAACCGGGTGCAGCGCTGGCAGACGATGCAGCGCTCACGGTCGAGAAGCACCTGGGGCGAGAGGTTGATCGGCTTCGGGAAGACCCGCTTGATCCCGCCGCTCCCGGCGAACCGGGACTCGCCCTGCCCGTTGCTCATCGCCTGGTTCTGCAGCGGGCACTCGCCGCCCTTGTCGCAGACCGGGCAGTCGAGCGGGTGGTTGATGAGGAGGAACTCCATCACGCCGTGCTGAGCCTTCGCGGCAACCGGGCTGGTGGCCTGGGTGTTGACGACCATGCCGTCGGCCACCGGCAGCGTGCAGGACGCCTGCGGCTTCGGAAAGCCTCGTCCGTTGCCCGCATCCGGCACGTCGACCAGGCACTGCCGACAGGCACCGAC
Organism: Marmoricola sp.; assembly: GCA_046598915.1. Classification (GTDB taxonomy): domain Bacteria; phylum Actinomycetota; class Actinomycetes; order Propionibacteriales; family Nocardioidaceae; genus Marmoricola. Next base: position 17,044 of record JBKJHO010000064.1, read on the forward strand.
CGGCGCAAGCAGCGGGTGGTCGCAGAATCGCGGGATCTGGACACCGATCTGCTCCGCGGCGCGGATCACCAGGGTGTCCTGGGGAACGCTGACCTCGATGCCGTCGATGGTGAGCGTGACCTGATCGGACTTCTCGACGACCCCGGAGGAGGATCCGGCGGAGACGGTCGTCATGCGGAGGCTCCTTCAGCGGCGAAGACAGTAGCGGCCATCGGGTCGAGCGGGCAGCCACCGTATTCGAGGTGAGCGAGGTACTCGTCCCGGAAGTACTGGATCGACGAAGTGATCGGACTGGTGGCACCGTCACCGAGGGCGCAGAACGAACGGCCGAGGATGTTGTCGCACTGGTCGACCAGCAGGTCGAGGTCGGCGGCGGATCCTTGACCCTTCTCCAGCCGGGTCAGCGTCTGGGTCAGCCACCAGGTGCCTTCCCGGCACGGCGTGCACTTGCCGCACGACTCGTGCTTGTAGAACTCGGTCCAGCGGAGCACCGCACGGACCACACAGGTGGTCTCGTCGAAGATCTGCAGGGCTCGGGTGCCCAGCATGGAGCCGGCCTCTCCGACCGCCTCGAAGTCGAGCGGTACGTCGAGGTGCTCGGCGGTCAGCAGCGGCGTGCTCGACCCGCCGGGAGTCCAGAACTTCAACTCCCTGGGTTGCCCGTTGCCGGCGGCACGCATGCCACCAGCGAGCTCGATCAGCCGGCGCAGCGTGATGCCCAGCGGGGCCTCGTACTGACCGGGGTTCGCGACGTGGCCCGAGAGCGAGAAGATGCCGAAGCCCTTGGACTTCTCGGTGCCCATCGAGCCGAACCAGTCAGCGCCGTTGGCGATGATCGAGGGGACCGAGGCGATGCTTTCGACGTTGTTGATCACCGTCGGGCTCGCGTACAGCCCGGCGACGGCCGGGAACGGCGGACGGAGACGCGGTTGACCCCGGCGACCCTCCAGACCTTCCAGCAGGGCGGTCTCCTCGCCACAGATGTAGGCGCCAGCACCGGCGTGCACCACGACGTCGAGGTGATAGCCGGAGTCGTGGATGCCCTTTCCGTTGAGTCCAGAGCCCAGGTGACCGGCGGCGTACGCCTCGGCGACCGCGGCCTGTACGCGACGGACCACGTGCAGGACCTCACCGCGGATGTAGATGAACGCGGTGTTCGCCCGGATCGCGTAGGAGCTGATGATCACGCCCTCGACCAGGGTGTGCGGCGTCGCCATCATCAGCGGGATGTCCTTGCAGGTGCCCGGCTCGGACTCGTCGGCGTTCACCACGAGGTACTTGGGCTTCCTGCCCGCCTCGGTACCGGTGTCCTGGGGGATGAAGCTCCACTTCATGCCGGTCGGGAAGCCAGCTCCGCCACGACCGCGGAGCCCGGAGTCCTTGACCGCCGTGATGATGTCGTCCTGGGGCATGCCCAGTGCCTTCTTCAAGGCGCCGTACCCGCCGCGAGACTCGTACGTCGCCAGCTTCCAGCTCTGCGGCGCGTCCCAGTCGTCGGTCAGGACCGGGGTCAGCACTGCGTTGGTTGAGCTCGTCGAAACCATCAGGACTCCTCCGCCACGGTCTCGGACTCGGCCCGCGAGGTGTCAGCGATCTCGACGGCCTCCTCCTTGGTCGCGGCCATCGCGTTGCTGCTGGCGCCCCCGCTGGTTGAGCGGGTCGAACCCGCCGGCGCGGTCCAGTTGTTCTCCCGCGCGATCTTGAGACCGACCTGCGAGGCCGGACCCGACGACGGGCCCTCGTCGGCGAGGCCGTCGGGGAAGCCGGCGAGCACCCGCTCAGCCTCGCGCCAGGTGACCAGCTTCGGGCCGCGGGTCGAGCGGACTTCCTTGCCCGCGCGCAGGTCGTCGACCACCTGGGTCGCCGAGGCCGGGGTCTGGTTGTCCAGGAACTCCCAGTTGACCATCATCACCGGCGCGTAGTCGCAGGCCGCGTTGCACTCGATGTGCTCCAGGGAGATGGTCGCCTGGTCCCCGGCTCGTTCTTCGGCAGTCTCGTCGTTGCCGACGTCGAGGTGCTCCTTGAGACGGGAGAAGATCAGGTCGCCCCCCATCACCGCGCAGAGCGTGTTCGTACAGACGCCGACGTGGTAGTCGCCGACAGGACGGCGCTTGTACATCGTGTAGAAGGTCGCGACCCCGCTCACCTCGGCGGCAGAGATCTGGAGGATCTCGGCACATGCCTCGATGCCCTCCGCGGTGACCTGCCCGACAGCGCTCTGCACCAGGTGCAGCATCGGCAGCAGGCCTGACCTCGGCTCCGGGTAACGGGCCGCGATCTCCTCGAGCTCGCGGTAGGTCTTCTGGTCCATGCTCTGTCCCATGTTCGCCGTACTCACCTGTCCACCCCGCCCATCACCGGGTCGATGCTCGCGATCGCGACGATGACGTCGGCGATCTGGCCACCTTCGCTCATCACCGAGGTCGCCTGCAGGTTCGTGAACGACGGGTCGCGGAAGTGCACCCGGAACGGCCGGGTCCCGCCGTCGGAGACGACGTGGGCGCCGAGCTCGCCGCGGGGCGACTCGATCGGCACGTAGGCCTGGCCGGCCGGGACCCGGAAGCCCTCGGTCACCAGTTTGAAGTGGTGGATCAGGCCTTCCATGGACTCGCCCATGATGTGCTTGATGTGGTCAAGGCTGTTGCCCATGCCGTCGCTCCCGATCGCCAGCTGGCTCGGCCAGGCGATCTTCTTGTCGGCGATCATCACCGGCGCGCCCTCGAGCCCGGCGAGGCGCTCGACGCACTGCTCGACGATCTTGAGGGACTCCCACATCTCGTTCAGGCGGATCCGGAAGCGGCCGTAGGCGTCCGGGGTGTCCCAGGTGCAGACCTCGAAGTCGTAGTCCTCGTAGCCGCTGTACGGCTGGGCCTTGCGCAGGTCCCAGGGGTAGCCGGTCGAACGGAGGACCGGACCGGACATGCCGAGCGCCAGGCAACCAGCGAGGTCGAGATGACCGACGTCGACCAGGCGGGCCTTGAAGATCGGGTTGGCGTTGCAGAGGTCGGCGTACTCAGGCAGGCGCTTCTTCATCAGCGCCACGAAGTCCCGGATCTCGTCGAGCGCGCCGGCCGGCATGTCCTGCGCGACGCCACCGGGGCGGATGAAGGCGTGATTCATCCGAAGGCCGGTGATCAGCTCGAAGAGGTCGAGGACGAGCTCACGCTCGCGGAAGCCGATCGTCATCACCGTCAACGCGCCGATCTCCATGCCGCCGGTGGCGATGCAGACCAGGTGCGAGGAGATCCGGTTGAGCTCCATCAGCAGGACCCGCATGACCTGGGCCTTCTCGGGGATCTGGTCCTCGACGTCGAGGAGTCGCTCCACCCCCAGGACGTAGGTGGTCTCGTTGTAGAACGGCGAGAGGTAGTCCATCCGGGTGCAGAACGTGACGCCCTGGACCCAGGACCGGTACTCCATGTTCTTCTCGATACCGGTGTGCAGGTAGCCGATGCCGCAGCGGGCCTCGGTCACGGTCTCGCCCTCGATCTCGAGGATCAGCCGAAGTACGCCGTGGGTCGAGGGGTGCTGCGGGCCCATGTTCACGACAATCTTGTTGTCGTGGTCCTCGGCGATGCCGGTGACGATGGAGTCCCAGTCCTGGCCGGTGACCGTGTAGACCTTGCCCTGCGTCGTCTCCGCCTCGGTGGCGGCGTACGGGTCCGGAGCTTCTTCGTTGGTCGAGCTTGTCGAGACCATCAGTTGTACGACCTCCGCTGGTCCGGCGGCGGAACGGTACCGCCCTTGTACTCGACAGGGATCCCGCCCAGCGGGTAGTCCTTGCGCTGCGGGTGACCCGGCCAGTCGTCGGGCATCTGGATCCGGGTGAGGGCGGGGTGGCCGTCGAAGACGATCCCGAAGAAGTCGAAGGCCTCACGCTCGTGCCAGTCCGCGGTCGGGTAGGTCGCGCAGACGCTCGGGATGTGCGGGTCCGCGTCGGGGGCGGTGACCTCGAGCCGGATCCGGCGGTTGTGGGTCATCGAAAGCAGGTGGTAGACCGCGTGCAGCTCGCGGCCCACGTCGTCCGGGTAGTGCACGCCGTTGACACCGGAGCAGAACTCGAAGCGGAGCTTCTCGTCGTCGCGGAGCAGCTTCGCGACCACCGCGATGTCCTGGCGGCGGATGAAGAAGGTGATCTCGTCACGGTGGACGACCACTTTCTCCACGCTTCGCTCGATGCCGGCACCGGCGGTCGCGGTCGCCAGCGCGCCCGCGACGTCGTCCATCCAGCCGCCGTACGGCGGGTTGCTGGCACTGGGGAGCTCGATGGTGCGGGTCAGTCCGCCGAAGCCTGAGGTGTCTCCAGTGCCACTGACCCCGAACATGCCCTCCTGCCGGCCGACCACCTCGCCCGGGACCGGCGAGGACGCCGCGGTCACGACGTCGGTCGACGGGTCCTGGGTTGCCGGGGTCTCGTCGGTCATCGGAGCAGGCCCTTCATCTGGCTGGTCGGCAGGGCGGTCAGGGCGGTCGCCTCATTCGCCTCGATCTCGGCCAACCGGTTGACCCCGAGCTTGGTGTTCTGGACCTGGTCGTGGAGCTTGAGGATCGCGTCGATCAGCATCTCCGGCCGCGGAGGACAGCCGGGGAGGTACATGTCGACTGGGACGATGTGGTCCACGCCCTGGACGATCGCGTAGTTGTTGAACATGCCCCCGGAGCTCGCGCAGACCCCCATCGCGAGGACCCACTTGGGTTCGGGCATCTGGTCGTAGATCTGGCGCAGGACCGGGGCCATCTTCTGGCTGACCCGGCCCGCGACGATCATCAGGTCGGCCTGGCGCGGGCTGGCCCGGAAGACCTCCATGCCGAAGCGCGCGAGGTCGTACTTCGGACCGCCGGAGGTCATCATCTCGATGGCGCAGCAGGCGAGCCCGAAAGTGGCCGGCCAGAACGACGCCTTCCGCATGTACCCGGCGACGCCCTCCACGGTCGTCAGCAGGACGCCGGACGGAAGCTTCTCTTCCAGACCCATCAGATCTCCCTCAATCCCAGTCCAGGCCGCCGCGTCGCCATACATACGTGTAGGCGACGAAAACGGGAACAATGAAGAGCACCATCTCGACGAAAGCGAAGGTGCCCATCGAGTCGAAGGCGACGGCGATCGGGTAGAGGAAGACGATCTCGATGTCGAAGACGATGAAGAGCATCGCGGTGATGTAGTACCGGACCGGGATACGACCGCCGCCGATGGGCTGGGGCGTCGGCTCGATACCGCATTCGTAGGAGTCCAGCTTGGCCCGGTTGTTTCGCTTCGGACCGGTGAAGGCACTCATGAGCACCGAGACTCCGGCGAACCCGCCAGCCAGGACCAGGAGCGCCAGAACGGGGGTGTAGAGCTCCATTCCTCACCTTCCTGCTGTGTCCGATCAGGGCCTCGTTTGTGCCCTTGTGAACAACTTCACGATCTGTGACGTACGCAGCATAGAGGCCTGCATCACATCGCGCGAACCCCCCTCCCGCAAACGAGAAAGGCGCCTTAACCAGCGGATTTAACGCACAGAATCCTTGCTTAAATCAGCGCGGCGACCACTACTTTGTGCCGTGGTGAAGCGCGACGATGCCGCCGGAGAGATTCCGCCACTTGACCTGACCCCAGCCCGCGTCCTGGAGGCGCGCGGCGAGGCCGGCCTGGTCGGGCCAGGCTCGGATCGACTCGGCGAGGTAGACGTAGGCGTCCGGGGAGGACGAGACGGCGCGGGCGACCGGCGGCAGTGCCTTCATCAGGTACTCGATGTAGACGGTCCGGAACGGCGACCAGGTCGGTGAGGAGAACTCGCAGACGACCAGGCGCCCGCCGGGCTTGGTCACCCGGTGCAGCTCGCGCAGGCCCGCGTCGGGGTCGACGATATTGCGCAGACCGAAGGAGATGGTGACCGCGTCGAAGGTGTCGTCCGCGAACGGGAGCCGGGTGCCGTCACCGGCGACGAACGGCAGGTGCGGCTTGGCCTTCTTGCCGACGCGGAGCATCCCGACCGAGAAGTCGCACGGGACGACGGTCGCGCCGCGGTCCTCGAACGGCTGGCTCGAGGTGCCGGTGCCGGCCGCGAGGTCCAGGATCAACTCGCCGGGCTTGGGGTCGACCGAGTTGATTACCTGGTGGCGCCAGCGTCGGTCCTGTCCCAGCGAGAGCACGTCGTTCGTGAGGTCGTACCGGGGGGCGACGTCGTCGAACATCGCCCGTACGTCGGCGGGGTTCTTGTCCAGGTCTGCGCGGGTCACCGCGTCAGCGTAGTGGGGACAACCTTGTGGCCCGTCGGTGCGTCTGAACGGATACGAGGCGATCGGCACGGCACCATGGATGAGTGGGTACTGAAGTGAAGCGTGGGGCAGGTGTGGCGATGGTTGTCACCCTGCTGGTGGCGACCGGAGCGCTCGGGTACGGCGTTGCAGCCGCCACCGGCCAGTTCGACAGCCGGGCCAGCGCTGCCGCGCCGCCGTACGTGCCTGCGGTAGTCGTCCCGGGCGCGCCCGAACCGGACCGCCCGAAGCCCACCCCGCGGGCCGTGCCGCCCACACCTGCAGCGACACCGACGCCGGCTCCGCCGGCCCTGTTCGAACCGGGCGACCGGAACGCCGAGGTCCGCGTCCTGCAGTCGCGCCTGCGCCAGATCCAGTGGTACGCCGGCGAGGTCACCGACACCTACGGCATCAAGACAGCTGCCGCGGTCAAGGGTTTCCAGGTCAAGCGGGGCCTCCCGGTCCTCGGCTACGTCGACGCCGCCACCTTGGACCGGCTCGAGGCGATGACCAGACCGCCGTCGCGCGACGAGCTCGCCAACAAGATCTCCGACGGGAGCTTCACGCGCACCGCGCTGGACGACCGCTGTCGGGTCGGTCGGGTGCTCTGCATCGACAAGTCCAGTCGGACGATCCGCTGGGTCGTTGACGGCCACGTGAGGTCGACGATGGCGGTCCGGTTCGGCGGGCAGTACACGCCGACCCGCGAGGGTGTCTTTTCGGTCAACTCCAAGTCCCGCGACCATGTCTCCTCGATCTACGACACCCCGATGCCGTTCGCCATGTTCTTTAGTCGCGGTCAGGCCGTGCACTTCTCCCCGGACTTCGCTGCTCGCGGCTACTCCGGCGCCAGCCACGGCTGCGTCAACGTGCGCGACCTGGGCGGGATCACGAAGCTCTTCGACCAGGTACAGGTCGGAGACAAGGTCGTTATTTACTGGTCGTAAACTTGCGGGCGTGACCACTGTCGGGTTCTTCGAACCACTCACGGTGCCCCGCCTGGTGGCGCGGACCGTGGAGGTCGGCGACCCCGGTCCGCTGCTCGACCTCCTCCCGACGGACCAGCCGATGACCTGGCTCCGCCGCGGCGAGGGCATCGTCACCTGGGGCGTTGCCGCCGAGTGCCGTACGACGGGCGAGGGCCGGTTCGAGAACGCTTCGACCTGGTGGCGCAACGTCGTCCGCGTCGCCGCGGTGGCTGACGAGGTCGAGGTGCCCGGAAGCGGGCTGATCTGCCTGGGTAGCTTCGCCTTCGCCGACACCCCCGGCGACTCGGTACTGGTCATCCCGCACGTGGTCGTCGGCCGACGCGGCGACCGGTACTGGGTGACGACGATCGGCCCCGAAGCGGACCAGATCCCCGCGCTCACGCCCCAGGACCTCCCCGAACCCCCTGTCAACCTGGTCTTCGCCGACGGCGCGCTCTCCGGCGCCGACTGGGAAGGCGTCGTCTGGGAGGCCGTCCTACACCTCAATGCCGGCGAGCTCGACAAGGTGGTGCTGGCCCGCGACCTGATCGCCACGGCCGATGCCCCGATCGACGTCCGCTGGCCGTTGCGCAAGCTCGGCACCGACTACGAGATGTGCTGGACCTTCCACGTGGACGGGATCTTCGGCGCGACCCCCGAGCTGCTGGTCCGACGGGAGAAGGGTCTGGTCACCTCGCGGGTGCTGGCCGGCACCATCCGCCGTACGGGCGACGACGAGCACGACCTGACGCTCGCGGCCACGCTGGCGCGGTCGTCGAAGGACCTCGAGGAGCACGAGTACGCCGTCCGCTCCGTCGCCGACGCGCTGGCGCCGTACTGCACCTCGATGAACGTTCCGGAGACTCCGTTCGTGCTGCACCTCCCGAACGTGATGCACCTCGCGACCGACGTCACCGGCGTCGCCCACGACAGCGGCGCCAGCGCGCTGGAACTCGCCGCCGCGCTGCACCCGTCGGCCGCGGTCGGTGGCACGCCGACCAAGCTCGCGGTGGAGATGATCGCCGAGATCGAGGGTATGGACCGCGCCCGGTACGCCGGTCCGGTCGGCTGGATGAACGCCCGCGGCGACGGCGAGTTCGGCATCGCGCTCCGCTCGGCCGAGCTCGACGGCGCCCGGGTCCGGCTCTTCGCGGGCTGCGGGATCGTGGCCGGCTCCGACCCGGAGGCCGAGCTCGCCGAGGCCCAGGCCAAGTTCATCCCGGTCCGGGACGCCCTCACCGGGCGCTGAGCTCCTCACCGGCGCGGAGCCGGACGTACTCCTGCTGCCGCGGCGCCAAGAAGCGGCCGAGGTGTCCGTCGACGATCCCGAGCCCGGCTTCGCTGTAGACCGCGTCGTGGATCGCGAGCGAGCGGGGAGCACCGATCTCGCGGGCGTAGTCGATGCACTCGGAGACTTTGAGCCACGGCGCGCTCACCGGGAGCAACAACAGGTCCGGCACCACCTCCGGCAGGGTCAGCGCGTCGCCGGGGTGGAAGACGCGGGTGCCCTCGACCTCGACCAGGTAACCGGAGTTGCCGACGCGCGGAAGCTCAGGATGGATCACCGCGTGCTTCTCCCCCACCGCGGTGACGGGCAGGCCGACGTCGAACACCTCCCCGGGCGTGACCACGGTGACGCGCTCAGCCAGCTCGGGCGCAGCCTCCCGGATCCGGTCGGCGACGGCGGCGATCGTGTAGACCGGCGCGTCCGTCGCGGCCAGCATCGCCGGGCTCCAGTGGTCGATGTGCTCGTGGGTGATCAGGACCGCCGTCGCGCCTTCGACAGCCGCCTGTTCGGTGAAGGTCCCGGGGTCCAGGACGACCACCGCGCCCCGGGACTCCAATCTCACGCAGGCGTGCCCGTGCTTGTAGATCCGCATGACCTCAGACTAAGGTCGGACCCGCTATTGAACTTTGTTCAAGAAGGCGTGCCCCGGCGAAAGGACAGCGGTCATGACCGACCACGACGTGATCATCATTGGCGCCGGCTTCGGTGGGATGGGCGCCGCGATCAAGCTCAAGGAGCTCGGCTACGGCGCCGGGACCAACAGCCTGCTGATCCTCGAGCGCGAGGACGATCTCGGCGGGACCTGGCACGTCAACCACTACCCAGGACTGGCTGTCGACATCGCCAGCGTCACCTACTCCTACTCGTTCGAGCCGAACCCGTACTGGAAGAACTGGTTCGCTCGCGGCCCCGAGCTCAAGCAGTACGCCGAGCACGTCGCCGACAAGTACGACCTCCGCAGGCACATGGTCTTCGGGGTCAGCGCCGAGGGCGCCCGCTGGGACGAGGAGCAGCAGCACTGGGTCGTCATTACCCGGAGTTCCGCCGAGGCGGCCGGCGGCCCCGGCGAGCGCACTGTCCGGACCGGCAAGCACCTGATGACCGCGACCGGCTTCCTCTCCCAGCCGAGACTCCCCGATATCGAGGGCGTCCACGATTTCGCTGGTGCCGTCATACACACCGCCAAGTGGGACGACTCCGTCGATCTCGAGGGCAAGCGCGTGGCCGTCATCGGAACCGGCGCGACCGCCGTACAGCTGATCCCCCAGATCGCCAAGAAGGCTTCCGCACTCACCGTCTACCAACGCACCCCGATCTGGGTGACGCCGAAGAACGACTTCAAGATCCCGAAGCCGGTGCAGACCCTCTTTGCGACCCAGCCCTGGACCCAGCGCGCCGCGCGGGCCGCGAACAGTGCCTGGCTGGAGTCGATGATGGTGACCGCGGTACTGCACTACAAGCAGGCCAAGGCTCTCAATGCCGGTGCGGCCGCCCTCGCGAAGGCGCACCTGCGTCGCCAGGTCAAGGACCCCGAGACCCGCCGCAAGCTCACCCCGGACTACAGCTTCGGGTGTAAGCGGCCGACCTTCTCCAACGACTACTACCCGACCTTCAACAAGAGCCACGTGAGGCTGGAGACCGCCCCGATCTCGCGGATCACCGCGAACGAGATCGTCACCTCCGACGGCACCTCGACCGACGAGCGGGAGACACCGGTCGACGTCCTCGTGCTGGCCACTGGCTTCAACCTCTGGGACACCAACTTCCCGGCGTTCGAGATCATCGGCCGCGACGGCCGTGACCTCGGAAAATCCTGGCGGCAGAGCGGGTACCACGCGTTCGAGGGCGTCACCATCCCCGGCTTCCCGAACTTCGTCAGCCTGAACTCGCCGTACTCGTACTCAGGGCTGAGCTACTTCATGACCATCGAGGTGCAGATGCGACATCTCGAGCGGATCTACGGCGAGCTCCGGTCCCGGGGGGCGGAGACCTTCGAGGTCTCCGCGAAGGCCGACGCCGAGTTCCTCGAGCACATGCTGGAGCGGATGGACGACACCGTCTTCAACCAGGGCTCGTGCTCGACAGCGCGGAGCTATTACTACACCAATGAGGGCGATGCGGTCCTGTTGCGCCCGACCTCCTCCGGCAATGCCCGCAAGGCTGTCGAGGCGTTCCCGATCGAGGACTACTCCTTCGCCTGAATCCCGGTCGAATCAGGCCTGAGGGCCTGACTCAACGAGCGCGAAGGAGTTCAGCCGGTGAGCTCGTGCACGAAGCACCAGCGCCAGCTCTCGCCGGGCTCCGCCGAGCGCATCACCGGGTGCGCGGTCGCACGGAAGTGCGCGGTCGCGTGCCGCTTCGGCGAGGAGTCGCAGCAGGCCACGTGCCCGCAGTCGACGCAGACCCGCAGGTGCACCCAGGCCGAGCCCTCCCGGAGGCAGTCGCCGCAACCACCGGGGGTGTCCGCCTCGACGGGCGGCCGCGGAGCCTGCAGGTCCTCGCAGTCCCCCTCCAGGACGTACGGCGTCCCGGCGGCGCGGACCCGTTCCCGCTCGCGCTCGCTGTAGTCCAGCATCGACTCCTCGACGTCCAGCATCGCGAGCACCTCCTCGACCACCTCGTGGGCGACCGTGCCGGTGGACCGGATCTCCAGGACCCGCTTCCGCTCGGCCTCGATCATCACCTGGCGACGCCGGGCGTAGGTCTCGCTCGGAGTCTCCTCCTCGGCGGCCCCGACCCGTTCCCAGGCGGCGTAGTCACGACGTCGTACGCGGTCCCGGATGGTCTCGCTGACCTCGTGCGGGTCGTCCTCGGTGAACCGGTCGAGCTCGGCGAGACCGGCCACCGAGGCTTGGTGGAGCAGGTTCGCCCGAGCCAGCGCGTCCGCCGTCGGGTCGGGCGAGGGCACCCGCAGGCGCTTGGCCAGCCACGGCAGGGACATCCCCTGGAGGAACAGGGTGCCTGCGGTGACGGTGAACGCGATCAGCAGCAGCACCTCCCGGTGCGGCATCGTTTCGGGGATGATGAACGCCGCGGCCAGGGTGACCACACCGCGCATCCCAGCCCAGCCGAGCAGGAACGTGTAGGTCCACGGTGGGACCTGGCCGGTCTGTCCGTCCGGCCCCGGTCGCACGATCAGGTAGCGCGCCGCGAAGACCCAGACGATCCGCAGCACGATCACCGCCGCCAGGGTCGCAGCGCAGATCAGCGCGATCCTGCCGCCGGCCAGCTCGTCCTCGCCGACGTCGTCGATGATTGTGCGCGCCTGGAGGCCGATCAGGAGGAAGACCGAGCTCTCCAACAGGAACGCGATACTGCGCCAGTTCATCCGCTCGGCGATCCGCGACTGCGCGGTCTGGATGATCGGCGCCCGGTGGCCGAGCAGGAGGCCCGCGACCACGACGCTGATCACTCCGGAGGCGTGCACCTCCTCGGCCGCGACGTACGCCGCGAACGGGGTCATGAAGGAGAGCCCGGAGTCGAAGACCGGGTCGACCACGTGCTTGCGGATGAACCCGATCACCACAGAGAACGCGAGGCCGATCAGCACGCCGCCGCCGGCAGCCAGAGCAAAATCACCTGCCACGTCCTGCCAGGCGACGGCCACCACGGTCGCGCCGAGCGCGGTCCGCAGGGCCACCAGTGCGGTCGCGTCGTTGAGCAGCGATTCCCCCTCGAGGATGGTGACGATGCGTCGCGGCAGCCCGATCCGACGGCCGATCGCGGTCGCGGCGATCGCGTCGGGCGGCGCCACCACAGCCCCGATCGCGAAGGAGCCGGCCCAGCCGAGGCCCGGAATCATCGCGTGCACGAGCACCGCGACGCCGACAGTCGTGAAGGCGACGAGCCCGACCGAGAGCAGCAGGATCGGGCGCCGGTTGGCGTTGAAGTCGACCAACGACGTCTGCAGCGAGGCGGCGTAGAGCAGCGGTGGGAGCAGGCCCAGGAGCACCACCTCAGGTTGCAGCTCCACGTCCGGGATGAACGGCACGTACGACCCGACGATGCCGACCACGATCAGGGTTAGCGGTGAGGACAGGTCGAGCCGGGCACAGACGGCGGTCGTCGCCAGCACGGTGGCGACCAGGGCAACAAGGGTGACGACGAGATCCACGGGTCGAGGCTACCGAGCGCCCGAGCTTGCTCGAGGCCGAGTGGCCGAGAACCCGATGACGAGCGGAGCGAGGATCACGGGTCGAGGCTACGCGTGCGAGTGGAGCCGCAAGGAGCTTGCTCCGTTGCCGGCGGAGCGAGAAGCGTTGAGGAGCGCAGCGACGATCACCGAGCGCCCGAGCTTGCTCGAGCGCCCCATCCCTGGCGCCCGGGTGAGATCAGCGCAGCAGTTCGCGCAGTGGCCGAGAACCCGTTGACGAGCGGAGCGAGGATCACGGGGACGATCATCCGGTCAGGGCGCGGATCTCCGCGTCCAGTGCCCGCCGGTTGTCCCGGCGGATCGGCGCCTCAACGACATCGATACCGCCGTTCGGGTTGGCCAAGGCCAGCTCCAGCTCGGCCTTGTCGGCGACCCGCCAGTGGGGGATCCGCAGGCCGCTGCAGATCGTGCCGAGGTCGACGCCGTGCGGAGTGCCGAACAGCTTCTCGAAGCGGTCCTGGTACGCCGGGCCGCCCTGCTCCAGCGTCGCGAAGATCGAGCCGCCGTTGTCGTTGGCGACCACGATGGTCAGGTCTGGGCGGGACTCGGCGGGGCCGATGACCAGACCGGTGAGGTCGTGCAGGAAGGTGACGTCGCCGACGTACAGGATCGCGCGGGTGCTGTGCGGACGGCCCAGGGTCGCGCCGATCGCGGTCGAGAGGGTGCCGTCGATGCCGGCCAGGCCCCGGTTCGCGATCACCAGGCGGCGCTCGCCGACCGGGTAGGCACCGGCCACCAGGTCGAGGTCGCGGATCGGATTGCTCGCGCCGACGTGCAGCAGGCCACCCGCGGGCACAGCGGCATGCACCGCGGCCGCGACGTCGTACGGGGTGAGCGTGTTCTGGGCAGCAAGTACTCCGTCGATCCCTGCGTGGAGCTCCTGGTCGGCTGCTTTCCAGGCAGCGAGCCACGCCGGGTCGGCGGATTCGTCGACGCCGAACGGGCCGTCGTACTCGAAGGAGACCGGGTGCGGGCGGTCGGCCCAGCGCCCGCGGGCGCGCCGGGAGACGACCTCGACGCCCTCGCGGGCGAGTAGCCGCTGCACCGGCCGAGAGAGCGTCGGTACGCCGGCGACCACGACCCGCTCGACCTGGCGACCGAGCTCGGTGCCGAGCAGCAGACGGTAGCCGCGGATCACGTTCGGGCCGTTGCGCGCCCCGCTGGTGGGCTCGGCGAGCAGCGGCCAGCCAGCACTCTCGGCGAGCACCCGCGGACCGGGGCCGGAGTCGTCACCGGCGATCACGACCGTCGCCGGTCCCTGCCCGAGCGGGTACGGCGTCCCGCGGACCCATGGCTCCCGTTCGGGCTGGGTGGTCGTGGGTGTGTAGCTGTCGGTCGGAAGCAACGGCTCGTCGAACTGCAGGTTGAGGTGGACCGGGCCCGCCTCGATCCCGGCCAGCGCGTCGAGCAGGTCCTCGGTTCGCACCACGTCCCTGCTGGGTGCGGCGGCACCGAAGAGGCCGACCTGGTCGGTGGTCTGGTTCGCCAGGGTGCCGCGCAACCTGGCGGGCCGATCGGCAGTAACGGCTACCAGCGGGACCCCGGCATGGGCGGCCTCCAGCACCGCGGGGTGCAGGTTGGCGGTCGCCGTTCCCGAGGTGGTCACGATCGCGACCGGGACCCGGGAGGTCTTCGCGATCCCCAGTGCCAGGAAGGCCCCGGTGCGCTCGTCGATCCGGGTGTGCAACGTGATCGCACCGGCGGCCGCAGCATCGGCGAGCGCGAACGAGATCGGCGCGTTCCGCGAGCCCGGGGCGAGGACTACCTGCCGAACCCCCGCGGCCAGCAGCATCTCGACGGCAGCGCGCGCGAGGTCGGTAGCGCTCGCGGCCTGGCTGTGGGGGTCTGTCACAGCACCTGATCCTGCCCGAGTACGGCGACCCGCGCGATCCGGTCGGTCCAGTGCCCGGTCCGTGCGGCCGGCGCGGCGGCCTTCGCCAGCCGGGCCGGGTCGACCTCGACCGCGCCCACCGGAAGGAAGCCGTCAGTCGGCAACAACGGCTCGACGGCGACATCTGCGGTCAGCAGCTGAACCGTCGCCAGGCCGCAGGCGTGGTGCAGCTCCGGCAGGGCTGCCGCGAGCGCGAGCCCGGCAGCGATGCCGACACTCGTCTCCAGCGCACTGCTCACCACCACCGGGAGGCCGATGTCCTCGGCGATCCGCAGGCAGGCCCGGACGCCCCCCAGCGGTTGCACCTTGAGGACGGCGATGTCGGCCGCCTCCAGATCGCGCACCCGGTAGGGGTCCTCAGCGCGGCGGATCGACTCGTCAGCGGCGATCGGAACGGCCACCTTGCGCCGTACGACGGCCAGGTCCTCGACATCGCGACAGGGCTGCTCGACGTACTCCAGACCGCCGGAAACCCTGTCCAGCAGGGGGATCCGGACGATCGCGTCGTCGCACCCCCAGCCTCCATTGGCGTCGATCCGGATCAGACCGGCCGGGCCGAGCGCGTCCCGGACGGCCTCCAGCCGGGCCTGGTCCTCGGCCACACCTTGACCGGGCTCGGCCACCTTCACCTTCGCGGTGGTGCAGCCGTTCGAGGCGAGCACGATTGCGTGCGCGCGTTCGGGCGAGCACGCCGGCACGGTGACGTTCACCGGGATCCGGGTTCGCAGCGGCGTGGGCCAGCCCTGGTCGGCCGCCTCCAGCGCGGCGGCCCACCAGGGAGCCGCCGTCGGGTCGTCGTACTCGAGGAAGGGGCTGAACTCACCCCAGCCGGCAGCGCCGCGGAGCAGTGCACCTTCGCGGACGTCGATGCCGCGGAACCGCGTCCGCAGGGGAATCGAGTAGACGTGGATCTCACGCACCGGCGGCCAACCTCCGCAGGTGAACCCGGTCGGTCTTTCCGTTGGGGAGCCGGGCGATCTCCGGCACTCGGTACACCTGGCGCGGGGCCCAGGCCCGCGGCACGACCAGGTCGCGGATGTCCTCGAGGTCCACCGGCTCCCGGCTCACCACGAAAGCGACCACGCGTTCGCCCCACTCCAGGTCGGGCACGCCCAGTACTTCCGCTGCCTCGACATCAGGATGGCCCGCCACAGCGGCCGCGACCACGCCAGCCGGCACCTTCACCCCGCCGCTGATGATCACGTCGTCGATGCGACCGTCGATGCGCAACCGACCGTCCTCTGACCAGTGACCGAGATCGTCGGTGACCAGCCAGCCGTCCTGGAACGCGGCGGCGGTCCGCTCGGGTTCGTCCTGGTAGCCGTCGAAGAGCACCGGCCCGCGCAGCAGCACCTGCCCACCGGTGGGCCCGTCCACGATCCGCACCTCGACACCATCCAGGGGCACGCCGTCGTACACGCAGCCGCCGCAGGTCTCGGACATCCCGTACGTCTGGACGACCCGGATTCCCCTCGACTCGGCTTGGGCACGGGTCGCGGTCGGCAGCGGACCGCCCCCGACCAGGACCGCGGAGAAGCGGGACAGGTCCCGTACGTCGAACCCGTCGTCCAGCAGCCGCACGAGCTGGGTCGGAACCAGCGAGACGTAGCGCCGGTCAGCAGTCATCTGTTCCCAGGCCGTCGCGGGGTCGCCGAGCACCGGCTCGGTCCCGGCCACCACCGACCGGTAGAGCACCTGGACGCCCGCGACGTACGACGGTGGCAGGTTCAGCACCCACTGCCCCGGGCCACCGAGCCGGGCCTGGGTCGCCAGCGCGGAGGCGCGCATCGCGTTACGGGAGAGCTGGACACGTTTAGGTGTCGCCGTCGAGCCAGAGGTCTCGATCACCAGGGGCTCGGGGTCCTCGGCGGCATCCCAGTCAGCGAGCAGCGAGAGGATCTCCTCGGCGTCACCGGAGACGGGCCACAGACTGCTCACCCTCCTGAGGCTATCGGGCTGTGACCGGGGGTTGTCGTCGCCAAACCCGTGGCGTACGCCGTACGCACCGCCAGAACACCGCGTCGCAGCCGGACCCGGCCCCCTGACACAATCCTCGCCATGGCAACCGCAGCGCAGTGGATCGAAGGCGCCCGCCCCCGCACTCTCCCGGCAGCCGTCGCCCCGGTGCTGGCCGGGACCGGCGCAGCTGCGTGGCACGACGCTGAGATCTGGTGGAAGGCCGGCCTCGCGCTCGCCGTCTCGCTGCTGCTGCAGATCGGCGTCAACTACGCCAACGACTACTCCGACGGTATCCGCGGCACCGACGACGACCGGGTCGGACCGATGCGCCTGGTCGGGTCCGGCGCGGCCACCCCGGCGGCTGTGAAGCGCGCCGCCCTGGGCGCTCTGGGCCTTGCCGCGATGGTCGGACTCGTGCTCGCCGCGACCACGACCTGGTGGCTGGTGGCCGTTGGCGCCGTCAGCATCCTGGCGGCCTGGTACTACACCGGCGGAAAGAAGCCCTACGGCTACTTGGGCCTCGGCGAGGTGATGGTGTTCGTCTTCTTCGGCCTGGTCGCGGTGCTCGGTACGACGTACGTGCAGGCCGAGGAGATCACCGCGACCGCCGTGTACGCCGCCATCGGCGTCGGCGCGCTCGCCTGCGCGATCCTGGTCGCCAACAACCTGCGCGACATCCCGACCGATTCCGAGGCCGGGAAGCGGACGCTGGCGGTCGTCCTCGGCGGCGAACGGACCCGCGCCTTCTACGTCCTCCTGATCGCCGCCGCACAGATCGCCCTGCTCGGCGTCGCCGTGACGACGACCTGGTGGGCACTGTTCGGCCTGGCCGCGCTGGTTCCGCTGATCGGCGGCGTCCGGATCGTGCTGAGCAAGGCAGTCGGCCCGGCCCTGATCCCGGTCCTCCAGCTCACCGGCATCGGCGAGCTGCTCTACGCGGTCGGGATCTTCGCCGGGTTGCTGATCGGCCGCTGAGGGGTTTCGACCAGCTCAACCAGCCGCGAGATCAGGAGTCCGGCTCGACCCACTCGCCGGTGTCGTAGAACCGCTCCAGCGTTGCCAGGTACGGAGTGATGTCGAGGTCGTGCTCGGCGAGCCAGCTGTCGTCGTAGTACGTATGCGCGTAGCGCTCGCCACCGTCGCAGAGCAGCGTCACCACCGAGCCGGTCTCTCCACGCGAACGCATCCCCGCGACCAGCGACAGCGCCCCCCACATGGCGGTCCCGGTGGAGCCGCCCACGGAGCGGCCCGTGACTGTCGAGGTCCACCGCATCGCCGCGATCGAGGCGGCGTCGGGGACAGCAATCATCGCGTCCACGACCGCAGGCAGGAAGGACGGCTCGACCCGAGGACGCCCGATCCCCTCGATCCGCGAGCCGATCCCGGTCGCGTACGTCGCGTCGCCGGTGCTCCACCCACCGAAGAAGGCCGAGTTCTCCGGGTCCACGACGCAGACCTGGGTGTCGTGGCGCAGGTAGCGCACGTACCGGCCGATCGTCGCGGACGTCCCGCCGGTACCTGCGCCGACCACGATCCAGGTCGGGATCGGGTGCCGCTCAGCACCGAGCTGCTCGAAGATCGATTCGGCGATGTTGTTGTTGCCGCGCCAGTCGGTTGCCCGCTCGGCGTACGTGAACTGGTCGAGGTAGTGGCCGTCGCACTCGGTCGCGAGCCGGGCCGCCTCGGCGTAAATGGTGCCGGCGTCCTCGACGAGGTGGCAGCTACCACCCTGGAACTCGATCAGCGCGATCTTCTCCGGTGACGTGGAGGCCGGCATCACCGCGACGAACGGCAGCCCGAGCAGCCGCGCGAAGTAAGCCTCCGAAACGGCCGTCGAGCCCGAGGACGCCTCGATGACCGTGGTGCCCTCGTGGATCCAACCGTTGCAGAGCGCGTACAGGAAGAGCGAACGTGCCAGGCGGTGCTTGAGCGAGCCGGTCGGGTGGACCGACTCGTCTTTCAGGTAGAGATCGATGCCCCAGGTCGCCGGGAGCGGGAAGACGTGCAGGTGGGTGTCGGCGGAGCGGTTTGCGTCCGCCTCCACCCGGCGTACTGCCTCGTTGAGCCAGCCCCGGCTCGCAGCACCCGCGGTCCCAGTGATCTCGGTCGGCACGGTCAGTCCGTGTCTTCGGCGGACTTCATCTCCTGCAGCCGGGACGACGCCCGCTCGGCCCGCGCCTGCACGCTCTGCGCGAAGCGCTCACGCGGCCCTTCGAGCAGCTTGAGCGAGAGCACCGAGGAGATCACGGCACCCAGCACCAGCGACCAGATCCCCACCTCCGTGCTCTTGCCGAAGATAAGGGTGGCAAGGGAGGCGACCACCGCCCAGCTCGCGAGGAAGAGGGCCAGACGGAGCGCGGTGTAGGTCAGGAAGTGCTTCACCACCCCAGACTATTCCCGGTGGCGAACTACGCTGGGAGGGTGATCCGTTTCGTAGTCCTCCTGCTGCTCCTGGCCGCGCTCCTGTACGGCGTCTTCTGGGCGATCGACCGCAGGAATTCCGGCGGCTCTGGGGGTAGCCCGGCACGGCCGAAGCCGCCGAAGCCCCGCGGTCCGGTCGGGCCCGACGACGACGAGACGTTCCTGCGTAACCTCGACCGGGAACAACGACGCCGTCGGGGCGGTTCCCCTGGAAGCCCCCCGTCTGGTCCGCCGACCAATCCGAAGGCCGACCCGGATCCGAATCCCCCGCACCCCACTTCCCAGGAGACCCATGACAGCCCTGAGTGACTTCACAGCCAAAACCCTGACCGGCCAGGAGCAGGACCTCGCGGCGTACGCCGGCAAGGTCGTGCTGGTCGTCAACACCGCTTCAGCCTGCGGCTTCACCCCGCAGTTCGAAGGCCTCGAGACGATTTACGAGAAGTACGTCGACGAAGGACTGGTCGTGCTCGGGTTCCCGTGCAACCAGTTCGGCGGCCAGGACCCCGGAAGCGCTGATGAGATCGGCGCCTTCTGTCAGAAGAACTACGGCGTGAGCTTCCCGATGTTCGAGAAGGTCGACGTCAACGGCGACGACGCCCACCCGCTGTACCAGTGGCTGAAGACCGAGAAGGGCGGCTTGCTCGGGGAGAAGATCAAGTGGAACTTCACGAAGTTCTTGATCGGCCGTGACGGCCAGGTCATCAAGCGCTACGGGTCCACCACCAAGCCCGAGAAGATCGCCGGCGACATCGAGACCGCGCTCACCAAGTAGCCCTCGGTTTCGACAGGCTCGACCAGTTCGCTGGTGGAGCCTGTCGAACGGTGGATCCCTAGGCGTAGGAGTGCTTGCTCCCGGCGCCGAAGAAGAAGTTGATCCCGACGAAGTTGAACCACAGGGTCGCCAGGCCGATCAGCGCGATGATCGCTGCGGCGCGGCCCTTCCACCCGGCGGTGGCTCGGGCGTGCAGGTACGCGGCGTACACCACCCAGGTGATGAACGCCCAGACCTCCTTGGGGTCCCAGCCCCAGTAGCGGCCCCACGCCGCCTGTGCCCAGATCGGGCCGGCGATCAGCGCCGCGAAGGTCCAGATCGGGAACGCGAACGCGTGCACCCGGTAGGCGAAGCGGTCGAGCTGGACGAGCTCCGGGAGCCGGGCCACGAAGCCGGTGCCCGGCGCACCAAGTCCGGCATTGCGGTCCAGCCAGCGCGCCTTGATCAGGTACAGCGCGGACGCCATCCCCCCGAGGGTGAAAGCGCCGGTCGCGGTGATCGCGGCGATGACGTGGATGACCAGCCACGGGGACTGGAGCGCGTCGCGGAGCTTCACGACCGGGTCGTAGAGGAGCAGGGCGTCGACCATCAGCAGCACCAGGACGAAGCTGGTGACGATCGGGGAGAGCCAGGCCAGCGAGTACTTCTTGTAGAGCAGGAGATAGCCGAGGGTGACCATCAGCGTGGCGGTGAGGGTGAACTCGTACATGTTGCCCCAGGGCACCCGCGCCGGCTCTGCGGCAAGCCCGCGGGCGACGACGGCGACCAGGTGCAGACCGGCTGCGACCACGGTGGAGATCAGGCCGATGCGGGCGAAGCGCTCCATCTTCGCGGTCGACTCCTCGACCGGGGCACGGGTCTCGGTGATGGTGCCGCCCAGGTGTGCCGAAGCACGCACCTCGGCTGGGTGGCTCACTGGCACCGTACGAGCAGCCGCCCACTCGGCGACGTGCGCCAGCAGGGCGATGAAGTAGAACGCGGCACACACAGCCACGGCCTGGTTGCTCAGCAACTCGAACTGCTCATGCGTCATGCTTTTCCTCCAACTGTGCGGCGAGGTCGTCGACCTCGCCGGCGAGGTCACCACCGGACGAACGATCCAGTCCGGCGACTTCGACGACAGTACTGTCTTCGTCGCGACGGACCGAGACCCAGAGCCGACGCGGTCTGATGAACAACGAGCCCAGCAACCCGAGCAGCGCCAGGACGACTCCCCCGAGGGCGACGACGCCGGCCGGGTCGCGGCTCACCTGCAGCTTCACGAACCGGTCCACGCCGTTGAAGGTGATCGACCCCAACCCGTCGGGCAGGGTGACCGTTGTGTCGATCGTTTTGCCGGTGAAGTTGAGCCGGCCCAGCGACAGATCAACCCGGAAGTCCTTGCCGTCCTTCTGGACCGGCTTCATCTTGTCGGTCTCGAGCGCGTAGACCGACTGGGGCACCCCGCCATCGAGACCCAGATCGCCGGCGTAGACCTGGAGCGAGAGCAGCGGCTGCTTGGCGTCGGGGAACACCGTGACCGGACCGGTCTCCATCGAGAACCCGGCTGTCGGGTAGAACTCTCCGCGGAACCCGAGCTGCTGGGGCTGCGAGTCGGGCACCTTGATCACCCCCTGGGAGCGGAACGTCTGGTCCTCGGGCAGGAAGACCACCGGCCCTGAAAAGGTGATCTCACCGTTCGCGTCGCGCACGGTGACGTTCGGGGCGTAACCGTGGCCGATCAGGTAGACCTTCGCGCCGTCGACGTTGAGCGGATGGTTGACCGAGATCCGGGTGTGCTTCTCAGAACCACCCGGGGTCTCGACGTAATCCAAACCCGCCGAGAAATCCGAGGCCATCCCGGTCTCGCGGCCCTCGGTGATGAAGGTGACGTCGAAATCGGTGACACCGAACGAGAACGGCGCCAGGCCGTCCGCATCGAAGAGCGTCCCCGGCGCGAACTCGTCGTACTGGCTGACGACGTTGGCGAACTTGCCGCCGGTGACCACGATCACGCCGCCCTTGTAGCCGACGAGCGAGCCGACCGCGAATCCGACCAGGACGATCAGGATGGAGACGTGGAAGAGCAGGTTGCCGGCCTCGCGGAGGTAGCCGCGCTCGGCGGCGACCGAGTCGCCGTAGGTGTCGAGCCGGTAGCCGGACAGCACCCCCTTCGCCCGCGCCAGGACGACGTCCGGCTCGTCGGTGGTGGTGAAGGTCCGGTACTCGGGCAACCGGGAGAGGTTCCGCGGCGTCTTCGGCGGCCGGGCCCGGAGCGCGGTCAAGTAGACCCGGGTGCGCGGCAGGATGCAGCCGACCAGGGAGATCATCAGCAGGATGTAGATCGCCGAGAACCAGGGCGAGCTGTAGACCGAGAACAGCCCGAGCTTCTCGTAGATCGGGGCCAGCGTCTCGTGCTGGTCGCGCCAGCGCGCGGCCGCGAGCGAGTCGACCGAGTCCTGAGGTACGACGGAGCCCGGCACCGCCCCGAGAGCCAGCAGGAAGAGCAGGATCAGCGCGGTCCGCATCGAGGTCAGCTGACGCCAGCTCCAGCGCAGGAACTCGCGGGGAGCCAGCGGCGCCACCTCGGCTGAACGGTCGCGCTCGTTGGAGTAGCCGGACTGGTCAGCCATTCAGACGCCCGCCGTGAACCCGGGGAAGATGGTCGCGCGCAGTTCATCGACGATCACGTCCCACCAACCGGTAACCAGCAGCAGGCCGACACCGATCAGCATCAGGCCGCCGACCCGGGTGACCCAGCGCTGGTGACGACGGATCCATGCGATGGTGCCAAGCATCCGCCGGTAGGCGAGCGCGGCAGCGACGAACGGCACCCCGAGACCGAAGCAGTAGACCAGGCTGAGCAGTGCCCCACGCCCGGCACTCCCCTCGGCGAAGGCGAGGCTGGTGATCGCGCCGAGGGTCGGACCGATGCACGGCGTCCACCCGAGCCCGAAGAGCACGCCGAGCATCGGGGCGGCAGCGAGCCCGACCGTCGGGATCCGGTGGAACCGGACGTCGCGCTGGAGCCACGGGACCGCGCCGAGGAAGGCGATCCCGAGCAGGATCGTCATGCCGCCCAGAACCATGGTGATCTGGTCCTGGTACTCGAAGAGCCAGCGGCCGAGACCGCCGAACAGGGCGCCGTAGGCGACGAAGACGAACGAGAACCCGGCGACGAAGAGCAATGAGCCCGCGAGCATCCGGCCACGCTTCGCGGACTCGAGATCCGCCCCGGAAAGTCCGGTCGTGTACGAGAGGTAACCCGGCAGCAGCGGCACCACGCACGGGCTGAAGAACGAGACCAGGCCGGCGATCAGGGCAACCGGTACGGCGAGCACGAGCGATCCGTCGAGCGCGGTGTCGCGGAACCAGGTGCCCAGGTCGAGCGGGACCAGGGCGGGGATGAGCTCCGGCGTCACCGACTCACGTCCTCGACCAGGTCGATCAGGGTGCGGGCGCTGGTGACCTCGCCGATGACGCTGGCCGCGACCCGGCCCTCCTTGTCGATCACCACGGTGCTCGGGATCGCGTTGGGACTCAGCGTCCCGTAGAAAGCGAGCAGGTTCTCGCCGCCCGGATCGAAGATGGACGCGTACGGAACCTTGCGGTTCCGCTCGTAGGCGAGTGCAGTCTCAGCACTATTGTCCCGGGTGTTGATGCCGAGGAAGATCACCCCTTGGGGCATCAGCTCCTCAGCAGCCACCACCAGGTCGTCGGCCTCGGAGCGGCACGGCGGGCACCAGGAGCCCCAGACGTTGATCACCACGACCTTGCCGGCGTACTGAGCCAGCGAGACCTCGTCGCCGTCCAGGGTGGTCCCCTCCACCGGGCCGACCTTCTCCCGTTCCGCCGCGTCCAACAGGGTGATCACACCACTGCCGTCGATGTACCCCTTGTCGCCCGTCGATCCCACACCGCCGCACCCGGCCGCCAGTAAGGCGACCAGAAGTGCGACCAGAGGTGCGACGAGCAACGGACGGGGACGGGGCATGCTCAGTCGTCGACGCTCTCGGTACCCGCGGCCGGGTTGGAGCCAGGCTGCGCGCCCAGGTCGTTCGGCTCGGTGACAGCACCGGTGAGGAACCCGGTGCCTGCGGAGAACGCGGCCCGGCGCTCAGCCTCCGGGATCATGTCGCCGGCAGGCTCGGAGTATCCGACCGAGACCAGCTCAGCGCCGTCGAACTCGAAGGAGGTCAGGCTGCACAGGGTGCACTGGCGCTTGCGCGGGTCGTGCATGAACCGGCGCTTCTCGGCGTGCAGGCGGCAGACCCAGATCGGCAGCTGGTGCGAGACGATCAGCGCCTCGTGACCTTCGGCCGCGTCCCGCGCGTCCTCCACCGCAGCCCACATCCGAGCGGCGATCTGCTTGAACGGCTCCCCCCAGGAGGGCCGGACCGGGTTCCACAGGTGTCGCCACTGGGACGGTCGCCGCAGCACCCCGTCACCGACCGAGAACGGGCGCCCCTCGAAGACGTTCAGGGACTCGATCACCCGGTCGTCGGTGACGATCTCGATACCGCGGACCCGGGCTAGCGGGCCGGCCGTCTGCTGGGCACGCTCCAGCGGGGAGGCCACGATGTGGGTGATGTCGCGGTCGCCGACCCGCTCGGCGACCCGCTCAGCCATCGCCGTTCCGCGGTCGGAGAGCACGAATCCGGGCGCGCGCCCGTAGAGGATTCCCTGCGGGTTGTAGACCTCGCCGTGACGCAGCAGGTGGACGGTGGTGTTCATGGGTGCCTCTCGCTGGTGGATCTCGTCGAAACTCGGGCGGTTGCTGCGGCTGCTGCCGGAAGGGCGTCGAGCACGTGCTGGACCGCACGGTCGTCGTGGGCGGAGGAGCAGAACCAGGCCTCGAACGCGCTCGGCGGAAGGTAGACGCCCGCGTCGAGCATCGCGTGGAAGAACGTCTTGAACACCCCGGCGTCCTGGGTCTGCGCGGTGGCGTAGTCCGCGACCGGGCCGAGCTCGCCGAAGAAGATCGAGAACATGTTGCCGGCTGACTGCAGGCGGTGCGCGACGCCCGCGGCGGTGAGCGCTTCGGAGGTCGCCGAGGAGACCGTCGCCGCGACCTGGTCGACCCGGGCGTAGACGTCCTCGGTCGCCAGGCGCAAGGTGGCTAGGCCGGCTGCGGTCGCGATCGGGTTACCCGAGAGCGTGCCAGCCTGGTAGACGGGGCCTTCCGGGGAGAGCATCGCCATCACGTCGGCACGACCGCCGAAAGCGGCAGCCGGGAAGCCGCCACCCATCACCTTCCCGAAGGTGACCAGATCGGGGGCCCAGCCCTCCAGGGCGCCGTCGGTCCCCCACTGGCCGCTGCGCGAGACCCGGAAGCCGGTCATCACCTCGTCGGAGACGAAGAGGGCGCCGTACCGACCGCAGATCTCGGCCAGGAACGCGTTGAAGCCGGGCGCGGGTGGGACCACACCCATGTTGCCGGGCGAGGCCTCGGTGATCAGGCAGGCGATCGCAGGACCGTGCTCGGCGAACGCGGCCTCGACCGCCTCGACGTCGTTGTAGGGCAGCACGATCGTCTGCGCCGCCGAGGAGGCTGGTACGCCGGGGGTGCTGCTGACGCCCAGCGTGGCCAGGCCGGAGCCGGCGCTTGCGAGCAGCGAGTCGACGTGGCCGTGGTAGCAGCCGGCGAACTTCACGACCACATCGCGGCCGGTGAAGCCACGGGCGAGCCGGATAGCCGACATGGTCGCCTCGGTGCCGGAGCTGACCAGGCGGACCTTCTCGACCGGGGTCCTCCCGACGATCTCCTCGGCGAGCTCGACCTCGGTCCTGGTGGGAGTTCCGTACGACGTCCCGCGGGCGAGGGCTGCGTTGACCGCCGCGATCACCTCAGGGTGCGCGTGCCCGAGAAGCATCGGCCCCCACGAGCAGACCAGGTCGACGTACTCGTTGCCGTCCACATCGGTGAGCCAGGCGCCCTGGCCCGACGCCATGAACCGGGGGGTCCCGCCGACAGCAGCGAACGCCCGGACCGGGGAGTTGACCCCGCCGGGGGTCACGGCGCGCGCGCGGGCAAACCATCGCTCGGACTCAGAGGGCACCCGGGTATTGTCGCCGACCCGGTGTCCGGGCGACGAATCGCGCTCCCCGAGCTCGCAGCCGGTAGCCCTGAGATTCTGATAAAGAAGTTTGTTCGTCCCAACCGCGCCATGATCTGCTCCGTGCGCCGTCTCAAGGGTGCGGCATCCGCTGGTCACCCGTGCGCAAAAAAGACAAATGGGCCGGCGTGACCCCTATGGGGGTTTATCGTTAGACACAGTGGTGTCCGATTTAGTCCAAATCGGACCCACGAGAGCCAGGGAGAACTCACCGTATGTCTGCACTCCTCAAGACCCGGAAGAGCAAGGCCGCGACGCTCGTTCCGCTGGCACTGCTCTGCGCCGCCTGGACCTCGAGCCTGGTCGGCGTCGATGCCGCCACCGCGACCCGAAGCGTCGCCTCCGAGGCCCTGCCCGACGGCAGTGCTGTGCCCAGCGCTGCTATCCAGGCCCCGGCGAGCGTTCCGGTCCCGGGCGCGATCGCACCGAGCGTCCCCGACGGAACCGCAGACTCCGTCGTTGCCGGCGCCTCCACCAGCGGCATCCCGGCCGCTGCCCTCTCGGCGTACCAGCGCGGCTCCCAGATCATCAACGCCGCCGACATGACCTGCAACACCCCGTGGGAGCTCCTCGCCGCCATCGGCCGGGTCGAGTCCAACCACGGTCAGTACGGCGGCAACACCCTCGGGAGCGACGGCGTCAGCCTGCCCGGCATCTACGGCCCGCAGCTGAACGGCAAGAACGGCACCCAGGCGATCACGGACACCGACGGCGGCCAGCTCGACAAGGACACCGTCTACGACCGCGCGGTCGGGTCGATGCAGTTCATCCCGTCGACCTGGTCCTCGGTCAAGGTCGACGCGGACGGCGACGGCCAGCGCAACCCGCAGGACATCGACGACGCGTCGCTGGCCTCCGGTGTCTACCTCTGCTCCGGCACCGACAATCTCTCCACCCGCGCAGGCCAGGAAGCGGCGGTCTTCCGCTACAACCACAGCCGCGAGTACGTCGACCTGGTCCTGCGGATCATGGAGGCCTACAGCCAGGGTGACTACACCGCGATCCCGTCCGGCACCTACGGCGGCACCGTCTTCACCCCGAGCTACTCCTCGGCGGTTCCGACCCGGGAGTTCACCCCGCCGAAGAGCACCGGCTCGAACACCCAGAACTCCACGTCCGGCACGTCTAGCGGCGGCACCGGCTCGAGCCCGAGCACCGGCGGAGATACCGGCGGCACTACGCCGACCACCCCGACTTCACCGACCAACCCGATCACCGAGACGGTCACCAAAGTCGTCGAACCGGTGATCGACACCCTCAGCACGTTCACCGAGGCGCTGAACTTCTGCAATAGCCAGTTCGCCACGATCTCGGACCCGCTGAACCTCCTCGGACCGCTCAAGAGCCAGTGCGCGAGCCGGGTGCAGGGGAAGACGGAGTCGGATGCTGCGGCTCTCATCCCGAACACGCTCAGCTCGATCCTGAGCTGGCTGAGCTGAGCACGTAACCAGTCGACAACCCAGGAACCCTCCGGTGATCACCGGAGGGTTCCTGCGTTGTGGACTACAACTCAGGTCCTACGCACGACGAGCCCCGACCGCCTTCGCGGTCGGGGCTCGTCGAGGTGAAATCAGGAGACGCGGACGTTCTCGGCCTGCGGACCCTTGGGGCCAGCGGCGAGGTCGAACTCGACCTTCTGGTTCTCATCGAGCGACTTGTAACCGTTGGTCTGGATCGCGGAGTAGTGGACGAACACGTCCTCGCCGCCACCATCCTGCGCGATGAAACCGAAACCCTTTTCAGCGTTGAACCACTTGACAGTTCCCTGAGCCATGATCTTTTTCCTTTGTGTACTGCTGGGGGCACTGTGCCCCCATGCCGCTGAAGACATCCACCTGTGCTGATGTCCAGCGAACCGAAAACCAGGAGTACGAGATCCAAGCCGCAACATCGTGTGCGGCCAGCATGGCTAGCAGAGCCATCCCTTCAACAGGACCCACGATAGGGCATCAAGGAAACATTCACGTTTTCGACCTGCTTCACCGGGTCCGGAGCAGCCTCGTCAGGCACTGCGCGATGGGTCTCCGACTGCCGGATCGCCTACCGGAGCAGCGCAGCGGCTTCCAGCGCCCAGTAGGTGAGCACGATGTCCGCGCCGGCCCGGTGGATCGAGGTCAGGCTCTCGACGATCGCCGCCTCGCGGTCGATCCAGCCGTTCGCAGCGGCAGCCTCGACCATCGAGTACTCACCCGAGACGTTGTACGCCGCCACCGGAACGTCTACCGCGGCCTTCACCGCAGCGAGTACGTCCAAGTAGCCCAGCGCCGGCTTCACCATCACGATGTCGGCACCCTCGGCGACGTCGAGCCTGGCCTCGCGGACACCTTCGAGACCATTGGCCGGGTCCTGCTGGTAGGTACGTCGATCGCCCTGCAGCGAGGAATCGACGGCCTCGCGGAACGGGCCGTAGAAGGCGGACGCGTACTTCGCCGAGTAGGCCAAGATGCCGGTGCCGGTGTGACCGGCGGCGTCGAGCGCCGTACGGACGACCCGGACCTGCCCGTCCATCATGCCGCTGGGGCTGACCAGGTCGGCTCCGGCCGCGGCCTGGGCGACGGCCATCTCGGCGTACAGGTCCAGGGTGGCGTCGTTGTCGACGTGGCCGTGGGCGTCCAGGACGCCACAGTGGCCGTGGTCGGTGAACTCGTCGAGGCAGAGGTCGGCCATCACGGTGACGTCAGTGCCCACCTCGGCCACCACGTCGCGGATCGCGACGTTCAGGATGCCGTCAGGGTCTTGTCCACCGGAGCCGGTGGCGTCCTTGCTCTCCGGGATCCCGAACAGCATCACCCCGCCGAGGCCTGCAGCGACGGCCTCGTGCGCGGCCTTCCGAAGAGTCTCCCGGGTGTGCTGGACGACGCCCGGCATCGAGGAGATGGCGACGGGTTCGGTGATGCCCTCCCGCACGAACAGCGGCAGCACCAGCTGGCGGGGCGCCACCGCCGACTCGGCGACCAGCCGACGCACGGCCGGGGTACGCCGCAGCCGGCGCGGGCGGATATCCGGGTAGTCCATGACCCGAGGCTACTTCGACCCGGCCTTGCGTCGGCCCGCTGCGCGGCGTTCGGAGGGCTTGGTCACCGGTACGCCGGCCTCGATCATCGAGTCGCGACGGGCTGCACCGAAGTCGGCAAGCGCCTCGGCGAGCTCCTCGACCGACGGGTTCGGAGCCATCACGTCGACCCGGAGACCGTGCTCCTCGGCGGTCTTCGCCGTGGCGGGCCCGATCACCGCGATGATCGTCGACGCATGCGGCTTGCCTGCGATGCCGACCAGGTTGCGCACCGTCGAGGACGACGTGAAGACGACGGCGTCGAACTTGCCGGACTTGATCGCCTCACGGGTCGGCGCCGGCGGCGGAGCGGCACGGACGGTCCGGTACGCGGTGACGTCGTCGACCTCCCAGCCGAGGTCGACCAGGCCGGCGACCAGGTTCTCGGTGGCGATGTCGGCGCGCGGCAGGAAGACCCTGTTGATCGGGTCGAGCAGCTCGTCGAACGGCGGCCAGTCCTCGAGCAGGCCGCGGGCGGACTGCTCACCAGAGGGAACCAGATCGGCACGCAGACCCCAGTCGAGCAGCGACGCTGCGGTCTTCTCGCCGACTGCGGCGATCTTCAGGCCGGAGAACGCGCGAGCGTCCAGGCCGTACTCCTCGAACTTCTCCCGGACCGCGCGAACAGCGTTGACCGAGGTGAACGCGATCCACTCGTAGCGGCCCTCGACGAGGCCGCGGACGGCCTTGTCCATCTGCTGCGGGTTGCGCGGCGGCTCGACCGAGATGGTCGGGACCTCTTCGGGCTCGGAGCCGAAGCTGCGCAGCCGGGTCGACAGCGAGGCGGCCTGCTCCTTCGTGCGAGGCACCAGCACGCGCCAGCCGAAGAGCGGCTTGTTCTCGAACCAGGAGAGCTGCTGACGGAGGTCGACGACCTCGCCGATCACGGTGACCGCAGGGGCCTCCATCCGCGCTGCGCGAGCGTCGGCGCCCACGTTGGCCAGGGTCGAGACCAGGGTCCGCTGGGTCGTGACCGTCCCGGTACGGGTCATCGAGACCGGGGTCTGGGGCGAGCGCCCGGCGGCCACCAGCTCGCGAGCGATGTCGGCGATGCTGCCGACCGCGGAGAGCAGCACCAGGGTCGGGCGGCCGACGTACTGCGACCAGTCGATGGCCGCGCCGCTACAGGTCAGGACGGTGATCTCGCGGTGGTTCTTGGTGGTCAGCGGAATGCCGGCGTACGCCGGGACTGCGTTGACCGAGGAGACCCCGGGGACGACTTCGAAGCCGATCTCCGCCTTGGCGCAGGCTTGCGCCTCTTCCGGACCGGAGGCGTAGAGGAACGGGTCACCCGCCATCAGGCGGACGACGCGACGACCCGTCTTGGCCTGCTTGACGACAACCTTGGCCCGGGCGGCGTGGGTCAGCGGCTGGCCGTCCTCGCCGAACCCGCCGTCGATGAACACCGGACCCAGCAAGGTCCCGGCGTCCACGGCCTCGCCCGGCTCGTCGTCCTCGTCGATCTCCACCGGCTCCGGGAGGCCGAGGACCCCCCGCACGAGGGCCTCGTGCTCGGGCAGCTCGGTGATCACGACCTCGGCGTCCTTGAGAAGCTCCACCGCCCGGAGGGTGAGCAGGTCGGGGTCCCCGGGGCCGGCGCCCACGAAGGACACCCACCGGGTCTGGCGAGCGCTGGTACTTGATGCAGTCATGGTCACAGTTGCCTTCTTGCTACTTGCCGCTGGTGTTGTCAGAGGAATTAGGGACGGGAGGGAGGGGGGTCGGTTCGAGCAGGTCATGAGCGCCCTCGGCGATCATCTCGGCCGCGAGCTTGCGCCCCAGGCCGACCGGATCGTCGTACGGGCCGGAGGCGGAGAGTCGTACGGCGAGGGCACCGTCCAGGGAGCTGGCGACCGCACGGATCCAGAGCTCCTCGCCGTCCTCGCCTTCGACGACGTCCGCCAGAGCACCGACCGGCGCCGAGCAACCGGCCTCGAGCTCGGCAAGCACCATCCGCTCGCACTCGACAGCGGCCCGGGTGCGGGGGTCGTCGAGCGCCTCGGCGAGTACGGCGACCAGGTCGGCGTCCTCGGAGCGGCACTCGATCGCAAGGGCACCCTGCCCGGGGGCCGGCAGGACCTGGATCGGGTCGAGAACCTCGGTGACCTCCTCCAGGCGTCCGAGCCGGGCGAGGCCAGCACGGGCCAGCACAACAGCGTCCAACGTTCCGGAGCGGACCTGGGCGATCCGGGTGTCGACGTTGCCGCGGACACCGACCAGCTCGATCCCGAGGCCGAGCGCCTCGATCTGGGCGACCCGTCGCGGTGAGCCGGTGCCGACCTTGCTGCCGGGCGGGAGCTCGCCGAGTGTCAGGCCGTCGCGGGCGATGACGACGTCGCGCGGGTCTTCGCGGGTGGGGATTGCCGCCAGGGCGATCCCCTCCGCAGCCGTGGTCGGCAGGTCCTTGAGGGAGTGCACCGCGATGTCGACCTCACCGGAGAGCAGCGCGTCGCGCAGAGCGCTGACGAAGACGCCGGTGCCGCCGAGGCTGGCCAGCGGAGCATCGGTGTTCACATCACCCTCGGTCGCGACCGGGACGAGCAGGACGTCGCGTCCGGTGCGCTCGGAGATCAGCTCGGCCACCATCCCGGACTGGGTGCGGGCGAGCACGGAGGCGCGGGTGCCGAGGCGCAGGACTGTCTCGCTCATACACCCTCCACCCGGGTCACCGCGTCGACCGCGTCAGGGTCGAGGGAGAAGAGCTCGGCGAGCGCGGCGGCGTAGGAAACTGCACCGGTCTCGTTGGCCAGCTCGCGAACCCGGACCGTGGGCTGGTGCAACAGCTTGTCGGCCACCCGTCGGACGGCGTGCTCGATCTCGGCGCGGGCGGCGGCATCGAGGTCGGGCAGGCGACCGGCGAGGCGCTGGAGCTCGGTCTCGACGACACCGGTCGCCATCGTCCGCAGAGCCACCACGGTCGGGGTGACCGCGGCAGCGTGCCGGGCGGCGAGGAAGGCGTTGAGCTCCTGGGCGACGATCTTGCGGACGTCGGCGACCTCGGTACGCTCGCCGGCACTCTCGAGCTCCTCGGCGAGGCTGGCCAGGTCGATCAGGTGGACGCCAGGCTCGTCAGCGACGGCCGGGTCAACGTCGCGCGGCAGCGCCAGGTCGATGATGGCCAGCGGCTTGCCGGAGGAACGGGCGCCGCGCAGCGCACCGGCTTCGATGAGGATCCCGGTCGAGTCGGTGCAGGAGATCATCAGGTCGATCCGCGCCAGCTCGGCCGGTACATCGGTCAGCTGGATCGCAGTGGCGCCGTACTGGTCGGCCAGACGGGACGCCCGCGCCGCGGTGCGGTTGGCAATCACAATCGAGGCCCCGGCACGCGTCAGGGTCGCGACGGAGAGTCCCGCCATCGCGCCAGCGCCGATCACCAGCGCACGCAGGCCAGCAGCACCACCCGGCTGGGCGAGGTGGACGGCAGCCTGCTCGAGTGCCGCGTTCACCAGCGACGGTCCGGCGCGATCGATGTCGGTCTCGGCGTGCGAACGCTTGCCGACCCGGAGGGCCTGCTGGAAGAGCGAGTTCAGGGCGGGCCCGACGGTGCCGGATTCCTGGCCCAGGCGCAGTGCCTCACGCGCCTGCCCGAGGATCTGGCTCTCGCCGACGACCATCGAATCCAGCCCGGAAGCGACGTTGAAGAGGTGAGCGACCGCGCCGTCGTCGTAGTGGACGTACAGGTGCGGGACCCACTCCTCCGGGACGCCACCGGAGGACTCCAGGATCAGCCGTGAGATCGCTTCGACGCTGCCGTGGAAGCGGTCGACCTCGGCGTACACCTCGATGCGGTTGCAGGTGGAGAGCACCGTCGCCTCGACCACGTGCTCGTTGTCGGCGACGTCGCGGATCAGCTTGTGGGTGCCCTCGGCGTCACGGGCTACCTGCTCGAGCACCGAAACCGGCGCGGAGTTGTGGGAGATGCCGACGACCAGGACACTCATGGGCGCTCCCCCCGGGTACGACGACTCAGCGCTTCGGCACGCCCAGGAGCGTCCGGACGGCTGAGCTGGACCAGTCGCTCGCTGCGCTCGCTCATGCGACCACCCCCTTCTCGGCGGCCTCGGCAACGTTCGCCTTGCGCTGCTCGTGGTACGCCAGGATCTGCAGCTCGCTGGAGAGGTCGACCATCCGGACGTCGACGCCCTCGGGCACCGTCAGCACCGTCGGTGCGAAGTTGAGGATGCTGCGGATGCCGGCAGCGATCATCTGGTCGCAGACCGACTGGGCCGCGGCCGCGGGGGTGGCGATCACGCCGATCGCGACCCCGTGCTCGTGGACGATCGCGGCCAGCTCACCGAAACCGCGGATCTTCAGCCCGGCGACCAGCTCGCCGGTGCGGCTGCTGTCCGCGTCGAGAAGCGCGACCGTACGGAAACCGCGGGAAGAGAAGCCTGAGTAGTTCGCGAGCGCGTGGCCGAGATTGCCGATCCCGACGATGACGACCGGCCAGTCCTGGGTCAGACCGATCTCGCGGGAGATCTGGTAGCGGAGGTACTCCACGTCGTACCCGACCCCGCGGGTCCCGTAGGAGCCGAGGTGGGAGAGATCCTTGCGGAGCTTGGCGCTGTTGACGCCGGCGGCGGTCGCGAGCTCCTCACTGGAGCAGGAGCGGACATCTGCCTCGAGCAGGGAATTGAGGGCCCGCAGATACACCGGAAGGCGCGCCACAGTCGCCTCAGGGATACGTGTAGGGCTCACGGTCAACTCTCCAGCGACGAACTCCGGGCTCGGTAAGGGAGCCTGTCTACAAAGTCGTCAGCGCACTCACAATAAGAGTTTGTGAACGTGGGAACAAACTGAGCTACCACAGGTGAGACCTTCGCCACGCAGCGGGGGGCGTCTGCTACGCCTCAGCGGCCCAGTGCCGCGCGGAGCCGGTTCTCGTCCACCCGCCAGAAGTCGTGCTGCTCACCGTCGACGAAGGTGACCGGGATCTGCTCGCCGTACGACTTCATCAGCGCGGGGTCGGAACTGATGTCCACCTCGGCGTACGACGTCCCCGCCTCGGCGCAGACGCGGGCGATCACCTCGCGGGCGTCGTCGCAGAGATGGCAGCCGGGTTTGCTGTAGAGCCGGACCCGTGGGGCGGTCATCTGCGACTCACTCCAGCAGCCCGAGCGCGCGTCGGCGCTCGGTGGCGCGCAGCCGGCCCTTCTGGACCTTGCCGGTGCCGGTCAGCGGGAGCTCGGCGACGACGTGGATCAGGGTCGGCTGCTTGAACCCGGCCAGCCGGGCCTCGCAGTGCGCGCGCACCTGCTCCACCAGGGCCACGGCATCGACCTCGTGGGACGGCTTCACGTAGGCGACCACCGCCTCACCTGTCATCTCGTCCGCGACCCCGATGACGGCGGCAGCGGCGACCTCGGCGACCTCGCGGATGACGTCCTCGACCTCGCTGGGGTAGACGTTGAAGCCGGAGACGATGACGAGCTCCTTGAGCCGGTCGACCAGGAACAGGTCGCCGACCTCGGTCAGGTAGCCGACGTCGCCGGTCGGCCACCAGCCCTCGGCGGTCGGGCCGTCGGCACCGTCGGGCCAGTATCCGGAGAAGAGATTCTCACCGCGGATCCAGATCTCGCCGGGGTCCCCGTCCTCCGGGGTCCCGCCGTGGTCGTCGACCAGGCGAACCTCGATACCGGGGAGCGGCGAGCCGACCGAGCGCGGGTCGGGCTTCGCGCTGCACTGGGTCGAGGTGACCACTGGTGACGCCTCGGTCAGGCCGTAGCCCTGGTGGATCTGAAGACCGGTCCGCTCCGTGAACGCCTTGGTCAGCTCCGGAGCGAGTGGCGCTGAGCCGGAGAGGATGCTGCGCACGGGACCGAGCCGGTCCTCGAGGCCGGGGACCTGCATCCAGTACGCGAAGACCGGGGGTGCGACCGGGAGCACCGAGATCGCCTCGTCCTCGATGATGTCGAGGGATCCCTCCGGGTCGAACCCGTCGACCAGCACCATCCGCGCGTGCTGGCGGAGTACCTGGCCGAGGACGGCGTTGAGGCCGTAGACGTGGAAGAGCGGCAGTACGCCGAGGACCACGTCGCGTCCGTTGATCATCGGCGGAACCACCTCGGCCGCCTGGGCGATGTTCGCCGCCAGGGCACGGTGGCTGAGCATCGCCGCCCGGGGCCGGCCCGACGTGCCGCTGGTGTAGAGCAGGACCGCGAGCGACTCCGGGTCGGTGCTGCCGGGCACCGGGGTGCCGGTCTCCATAACCAGGTGATCCCAGGAGCGTTCTCCGGGCTCGAGGGTCGTCGCGATGCTGACCAGGCGCGGACGTAACGCGGTAGTTGCATCGGCGCCCGCCTCCAGGGCCTCACCGACTCCGGCGACAGCACTGCGCACCGTTCCGATCGTGGTCCCGTCGGCGATCACCATCCGGGCACCGCAGTCGACGAGCATCCGCACCACCTCGCCGGTGGCGCTGCGCGGGTTGATTGGCACCGCCACCATCCGGGCCCGAAGGACCCCGAGGTAGGTGGCGACGAACTCGATCCGGTTGGTGACCGCGATCATCACCCGGTAGCCAGCCACCATTCCGGTGGTGGAGAGCCCGTGGGCAACCCGGTCGGCGAGATCGTCGAGCGCGGCCCAGGTGACCGTGCGCCCGGTGGCAGCCTCAGAGAGCGCGATCTTGGTCGGCTCAGCGCGGGCGGCGGCGGCCAGGAGATCGGCGACGTTGGTCTCCATCCGGGGAGTCTCGCACACGGCAGAGCCGCTTTCGGGTCGGGCGCGGATTGACGCAGCACCCCGCTTGTCGTCCTAGGGTGGGCCCGTGCCGCCTGCCAACCGTCCGACCCCGGTGAACCTCAAGCGTCGGTCCCGCCTGGCCGGGGAAGCCGCCGCCGCCATCGCCGAAGTCGAGTCCAGCCTCACCGTCGACGCAGACTTCACCAGCGCAGCCTTCTTCGACGTCGACAACACCGTCATGCAGGGCGCCTCGATCTTCCACCTGGCCAAGGGCCTGCACCGACGTAACTTCTTCACCACCCGGGACATCCTCGGTGCAGCCTGGAAACAGGCGTACTTCCGGCTGGTCGGAGTCGAGGACCCCGAGCACGTGGCCGAAGCCCGTTCTGCTGCCCTCGCCTTCATCGCTGGACACACCACCGAGGAGCTCGAGCAGCTCGGCGAGGAGATCTTCGACGAGGCGATGGCGCACCGGATCTGGCCCGGCACCCGCGCATTGGCGCAGCTCCACCTCGACCAGGGTCAGCGGGTCTGGTTGGTGACCGCGGCCCCGATCGAGATCGCCACCATCATCGCCCGCCGGCTCGGCCTGACCGGCGCCATGGGCACCGTCTCGGAACACATCAACGGCGTCTACACCGGCCACCTGGTCGGCGAAATGCTGCACGGTCCCGCCAAGAGCGAGGCGGTGCTCGCGCTCGCCGCTCGCGAGGGGCTCGACCTGTCCCGCTGCTCGGCGTACTCGGACTCCTACAACGACCTGACCATGCTCTCCCTGGTCGGCGACCCCTGCGCGGTCAATCCGGACGCCAAACTGCGCGCACACGCCCGCAAGCACGGCTGGAGGATCCGGGACTACCGGACCGGTCGCAAGGCAGCCAGGGCGGGCGCCTTCTCCGCTGCCGTCGCCGGCGCTGCTGTCGGCAGCCTGGCAGCTGGTACGGCGATCCGTCGCCGCCTGAAGTGACGCCGTTCCGGCAACCCCGGAACCTACTCCCAGGACCTGATGGGTCTGGACCTTTCCTGACTGCTCGGGCGTTTTGTCGAACTCATTCCCAAACCAGACATCTCACCCCTATGCTTGGCCCTGTGAACCTGGCGGGGGGCCGGGGAGGGAGAGCTGTTCATGGGAGTGAATCGGGAGTACGCGCGCGGTCTCGCAGCGCTGCACCGCGCCGTCACCGAAATGGTGAACGCCCCCCTTCTCGCGACTGCACCGGGCAGCCCCGCACTCTCCTGGCTCGACAATGACCGCCTACTGGCCAACTCCGCCACGGTCGGCGCTCGTCGCAAGCACGCCCCCGGCAGCGCCTCCAAGCTGACCTCGGAACCACACGGCCCGCGGCTCACGTCCGCCCCTGCTCCTGCGCCGGCACCCGCTCCCGATCACGGAGATGCCGATCTCGCAGCGTCCTCCGCCGAGGACGAGGCGGTCGGTACCCGGCTGATCGCGTTGGTCGAGCTGGCTCGCAACGGCGACAAAGAAGCATTCGGCCAGCTCTACGACCACTACCAGCCGTCGGTCTACCGGTTCCTCTACTACCGGGTCGGCTCGATGACCCTCGCCGAGGACCTGACCGCGGAGACGTTCTTCCGCGCGCTACGGAGCATGCACTCGTTCCGTTGGCAGGGCAAGGACTTCGGCGCCTGGCTGATGACGATCGCGCGCAACCTGACAGCCGACCACTTCAAGGCCGGCCGCACGCGGCTCGAGCAGACCACTGAGGACATGCAGACCCTCGACACCACCGCGGAGAGCCCCGAGATCGAGGTCCTCTCCTCCCTCACCAACGAGACCCTCCTGCGCGCGCTCGGCGAGTTGCCGACGGAGCAGCGCGAATGTCTGATCATGCGGTTCCTCCAGGGCCTTTCCATCGCCGAGACGGCAGAGATTCTCGGCCGCAGCAGCGGTGCCGTAAAACAGCTCCAGCTGCGTGGGGTCCGTAATCTGGCCAAGCTGATCCCGGCCGGGGAGCGGGAGTGATGTCCGCGATGTCGTGCACCTCACGCATAACCCTGGGTGCCCTCCCCTCGTTGAACTTCATGTACGGGCGTTCGACAACCCACGCCATCCCTGTGGGCACGTCGTACGTGTCCTTCCAGGAATCAGGAACACTCCCATGACCCCGCTGAGCCCGGCGCGCAGAGCTGCTGAGGAGTTCGCGAGCGTGGTCGACCGACCCCGAGGGGACCAGGCCGACCGCTACGCGGATCTCCTCACCTGCGTCGACGTGCTTCGGGATCACGAGGTCCCGGTGCCGCGCGCCGACTTCGTCGCCGATCTGCGGATGCGTCTGATGGACGCCGCCGACACCCTGCTCCTCCCTGCAGACGACAGGCTCGCGCCGGTGATTCCGCTGGTCGCTCCTGTGAACCGTCGCCAGCGCCGTCTCAGCGTCGCCGCAGCGGCCTTCGTCGTCATCGGCGGCAGCGCAGGTGTCGCGGCAGCTGCCGAGAGTGCTCTGCCGGGCGACGCCCTCTACCCGATCAAGCGTGGCATCGAGAGTGCCCAGGTCTCGCTGAACTCAAGCGACTCCGGCAAGGGCCAGGACCTGCTCCGCCAGGCCAGCACGCGACTCGACGAGGTCGCCGGGCTGCTTGCCTCGAACGAGTCGGCGGACCGGATCGCCTACACCCTCGCCGCCTTCGAACGCAGCGCTGCCAGCGGTGCCGACCTACTCTTCATCGCCTACCAGCGCGACGGTGACCCGCAGGACATCACCCGACTGCGCGCGATGATCGGCTCCCAGCGCGTCCAGCTCGACCGCCTGTCCAGCGAGGCCCCGGCGAGCTCCCAGGCGTCGTTCGACGAAGCCCGCGGACTCCTCGCAGATCTCGATCAGCAGGCCAGCGTGCTCTGCGACTGCGGGTCGCAAGCGGTCTCCGACCAGCTCACGGTGTCGTCCGCGACGTCGCTCGCCGGCCTGCTGAGCCCCCAGCAGACCGCCGCCCGCGCAGAGCGCGAGACCGCGGACAACCGTCGCACCGCCGAAGCCGCCGAAGAGATCGCCAAGAACGTGAAGCCGCCGATCAAGGTGGTCCAGCCCACGAAGCCGTCCGCCGGTACGGTCGACCCGGTCGACAACGGTGGCGGCCTGCCGCTCCCGAGTGCCGAGGGCCCGTTGAGCGGACCCGTCAAGGGCCTGACCAACGGTCTGACCGAGCTTCTCGGCGGCGAGGACTCAGGGCTCTCCGCAACCCTGGACACGACGCTCGACTCGCTGACCCAGGTGCTCGTGCCCTGATCTAGGCCACTGCGGGTAACCCACGAGCGCGGCCCGGGTCTCACCCGAAGACGGACTTGCGCTGCATCAGCAGCCCGTAGAGCGTCTGCTGGATGGTCTCGCGGACCTGGTCGGTCACGTTGAAGACCAGCATCGGGTCCTCGGCCGCGCCTGCGTCGTAGTCGTCGGTGCGGATCGGCTCTCCGAACTCGATGATCCATTTCGACGGCAACGGGAGCAGGCCCAGCGGTCCCAGCAGCGGGAAGAACGGCGTGATCGGGATGTAGGGAACACCGAGCAGCCGCGCCAGTGACGGGATGTTGCCGACCAACGGGTAGATCTCTTCTGCGCCCACGACCGAGGTCGGGATAATCGGCACACCGGTCCGGATAGCCGCTGCGACAAAGCCTCCGCGCCCGAAACGTTGGAGCTTGTAGCGCTCGCTGTACGGCTTGCCGATGCCCTTGAAGCCCTCCGGCCAGACACCGACGATCTCGCCGCCGGAGAGCATCCGCTCGGCGTCCTCGTTACACGCCAGCGTCACGCCGCCCTTGCGGGCCAGCTCGCTCACGACCGGGAGCTTGAAGACCAGATCGGCACCGAGCGGGCGCAGGAACCGGTGAGCGTGGTCGTGGATGCTGACCGCGGTCATCAGGCCATCAAGCGGGATCGTGCCGGAGTGGTTCGAAACAACGAGCGCTCCGCCTACCGCAGGGATGTTCTCGACGCCGCGGACCTCTATCCGGAACCACTTCTCGGCCACCGGCCGGATCGCGGTCATGAAGAAGCGCTGGGTGATCTCGGCGTCGAAGCCGTACTCGTCGACCGTGTAGTCACCGGTCAGCCGACGGCGAAGGAAGGCGAGGAAGGCGGCCAGCCGCGGCTCCCAGTTGTCGCCGAAGACCTCGACTGCGGCGGTCGTGAAGCCGGACAACCAGTCGACCGCCGGAATTCCTCCGGTCGGACGCCGGTGGTCGGTGGTCACGACGGGACTCGCGAGCTCGTCGGCAGGCGTACGCGGCGCCGGGACCACCGGCGCGGCCTGAGCAGCAGGAGCAGCTGGAGTAGTCGGGGCGGACCCTGAGGCGGGCTTCCGAGCGGACCTCGGCGCAGGCTTTCGGATCGGATCGTCTGCCGGAGCCGTCGGAGCCGTCGGGGTCGTCGGGGTCTCCGCGGCTGTCTGAGCCGATCCTTGACGCGGCTTGGGGGCGACCTTGGTCGCCTTGGCGGCGAGGCCGCGGGCCGAGGTGGACGGCTTCGCGCTGCCGGTGCCCCGCCCGGGCTTGCCGCGGGTACCGATCGGGATGATCTCTGCGTCACCCATGGTCGCCTCCCGAAGGCTTCGTGTCGGCGGTCAGTGCCGGGTGAGTGTCGCGAGTGCGACCGAGCGCGCCGACCAGTGCGTTCTCAGCGATCCGGACGCGCCGCTCGGAGATCAGGCCGGGCGCGAGGGAGGCGGCGAACTCGCCGAACGCCTGCTCCGTCGTACGGGAGGGATGGAAGCCGAGGACCTCGCGCATCCGGGTGGTCTCGACACCGCGGCCGTACGCCAGGAAGGCGACCTGCTCGCGGGAGAAGTCAGCGAACCGCGCCTGGCGCATCGCGGAGCCGAACGCACCGACCGCGAAGCCCGGCAGCGGCAGCGCGGGCCGCCCGAGCCGGCGGATCGCCTGGGAAAGCATCAGCATGCCGTGGCCGGCGATGTTGAAGGTGCCGCGGACATCGGTGAGCGTCGCGTGCTCGATGGCGTCGAGCAGGTCGGTGTCGTTGAGGAACTGCATCCGGGGGTCGAACCCGAGGACGGTCGGGATCACCGGGAGCTTGAAGTAGCCGGTAGTCGGGGTGTTCAGCCCCGGGCCGATCGCGTTCGCCGTACGCAGCGTGGTGACGCGTACGTCGGGCCGCCTGCGGGCGAAGCCGCGGACGTAGCTCTCGACCTCGTTGATGTCCTTGACGAACCCGACGCCGAACCCGTGCTTGGCGGCCATGTCCTCGGAGAACATCGCCGGGTCACGGTTGGAGGACCCGTAGACCGACGTACTGGACTTGAGCACGAA
Organism: Marmoricola sp.; assembly: GCA_046598915.1. GTDB lineage: Bacteria > Actinomycetota > Actinomycetes > Propionibacteriales > Nocardioidaceae > Marmoricola. Next base: position 57,851 of record JBKJHO010000064.1, read on the forward strand.
GTGCTCGAGCTCGGGGGACTGCTGGCAGGCAGCCAGGAGCTGCATCGTGCCGATGACGTTGAGCTCCTTGGCCGCCGTACGGCCTGAGGCGCCTGCCGAGGGCAGCACGCTCATGTGGACCACGGTGTCGACGTGCTCCCGCATGATCACCTTGGCGATCACCGGGTTGCGGATGTCCGCGCGAACGAACGAGACGGCCCCGAGGTCGCCCCGTGGTGGTTGCACATCCACTCCGATCACCCGGTCAACGGCAGGCGCTGCTGCCAACTGACGGGCGAACCGGCGTCCCAGGTCGCGAGCGACACCGGTGACGAGTACGACGCGGCCCACTCTCAAGTCCCTCCGGGTCCTCGGATGCCCTACTTGCCGAGACGACGACGCTGAACGCGCGTCTTCTTCAGCAGCTTGCGGTGCTTCTTCTTCGCCATACGCTTACGGCGCTTCTTGATGACAGAACCCACGGGTGCCCTCTTCTAGCAAATGGAAACTCAGCGGAGCACCGACGTTCGAGCTCCTAGGAAGGCATCAGCCTATCCGTCCGCAGGAGGACATACGAATCGGGCGTGAGTCGTCTCACGCCCGATTCGTCGACGTGCTGCCTCAGCCGGCCTGGAAAAAGCTGTTTCGCAAGTACTCGTTCACGTCTTGCTCACTCACGCGAAACGAGCGCCCCACGCGCACGGCTGGCAGTTCGCCGCCGTGCACCAGCCGGTAGACCGTCATTTTCGATACCCGCATCACCGAGGCAACCTCGGCAATGGTCAAGAACTTCACTTCGGAGATGTCTCCGGACAGGTTCGCACCCATCTCGCACCGCACTTTCCCATGGCACGCTCTCCGGCTTCCCCACCGGAGTTCACGCGTACTCGATGTTGTGAGGATAGGCCCTGGTGTTACTCATGGGGAAGGGGTGAAGTCAGGCAACTTCTGCCGACCCGAATTTCCCGATTACCAGGACGCCGGGTCCAGTCCGTGCTCCGGGAAGACCGCGGAGCGGCTCTCCGAGATCGCCCGGTCGAGCCAGGAGTCCGGATCGAAACCTTCGGAGAAGTCCCGGTACGCCGGTTCGCGACCGTCCGTCATCAGCGAGGGGGCTCGTACGTCGAGCCGCTCGGAGACCGCCGTACGCCAGGAATCGGGGGTCTCCAACCCCGGGCTGAGGGGGGTGCCTCCCACGATCGCGAGCAGGTGGCTCCACGACCGCGGTACGACGTCGACGACGGCGTACCCACCCCCACCGGTTGCCACCCAGCGCCCGCCGCAGGCCTCGTGCGCCAGGTCGTGCAGCGCCAGATAGCTGGCCCGGTGTCCGTCGACGGTCAGCATCAGGTGCGCCAAGGGGTCGTCGCGGTGGGAGTCGCAACCGTGCTGGGTGATCAAGATGTCCGGCGCGAACGCCCGGACCAGCGGCGGTACGACGGCGTGGAAGGCCCGCAGCCAGCCAGCGTCGGCGGTTCCGGGCGGGAGCGCCACATTCACCGACGTACCCGGTGCCTGCGGACCGCCCGACTCGATCGGGAAGCCGGTGCCCGGGAAGAGCATCTGACCGGTCTCATGCAGGGAGATCGTGAGTACCCGCGGGTCGTCGTAGAAGATCCGCTGCACGCCATCGCCGTGGTGGACGTCGACGTCGACGTAGGCGACCTTGGTGGCGCCGTTGTCCAGCAGCCACCGGATCGCCACCGCGACGTCGTTGTAGATGCAGAACCCGCTGGCCGCGTCCGGCATCGCATGGTGCAGCCCGCCGGCGATGTTGGCGGCGTGGACCGACTGACCGGTCCAGACCTGCCGGACCGCCTCGATGCTGGCGCCGACTACGTGCCGGGCGGCCTGGTGCATGTTCGCGAACGTGGGGTTGTCGTCGGTGCCCAGGCCGTGCCGGAGGTCGTGCAGGCCCGGGTCCGCACTGCTGCGGCGGACCGCCTCGATCAGCGCGGGGTCGTGGACCAGCAGCAGGTCGGCGTCGGTGGCGTGCGGGGCGGCGACCGTGGTCAGTCCTCCCGGGACGTCCAGGATCCCCAGCGAGCGGGTGAGCTGCATTGTCAGGTCGACCCGCACCGGGTTCATCGGGTGCGCCGGGCCGAAGTCGTAGCCGGTCAGGGACTCGTCGTAGACGACACAGGATCCGCCGCATCCCTCGACCACGCCGGTCAGCTCATTCCCTGCGCGAGCTCGACCGATCGGTCGCGGGCCGCCCACATCGCAGCCAGGAAGGCGCCGCGGAGGTCGTGGTCCTCGAGCTGTCCGATCGCGGCGGCCGTGGTGCCGTTCGGCGAGGTCACCTTGGCGCGCAGTGCCTCCGGCAGCTCGCCGGTCTCCTGGAGCAGCTTGGCGGCGCCGGTCAAGGTCTGCAGGGTCAGCTCGGTCGCCGTGGCGCGCGGCAGGCCCAGCGCTACCCCGGCATCGATCATCGACTCGACCACGAGGAAGACGTACGCCGGCCCGGAGCCGGAGACCGCGGTGACCGCGTCCTGCTGGGCCTCAGGCACCCGGACGACCCGACCGGTGGCGGCGAGCAGCGACTCGGCCCGGGACAGGTGCTCCTCGGTCGCGTGCGCACCACCGGAGATGGCTGCCATCCCGGCGTCGACCAGGGCCGGCGTGTTCGGCATGACCCGCACCACGGCGACCCCCGTGGGCACGTGCTTCTCGATCAGTGCGGTGGTGATGCCGGCCGCCAACGAGATCAGCAGCTGGCCAGGGCGCAGCGCGTCCGCGATCTCCCTCAGCACGCCGGTCATGTCCTGCGGCTTGATCACGAGCAGCACCGTGTCGGCGGCAGCTGCCTCGGCATTCGAGACCACTTGGACGCCGTACGTGGCCCGGAGCTCGGCGGCACGCTCGGCCCGCTTCTCGCCGACCCGGAGGTCAGCGACGTCGCTACCCGAGCGGACCAGTCCGGACAGCAGGGTCTCCCCCATTACGCCGGCACCGATGATGGCGACCGTCATCGCAGGACCACCCCTTCTCGACCGCCGCGAAGGGCGGTCATCTCCGCGAGAGCCTCGAACGCAGGAAGAATGTCAGGTCCGAGCCACGATCGGCGAGCCTTCTCAGCAGGGAGCCCGGGGCGTCGTCCCCCGGAACGCGGAAGGCGAGCCGGACTCGGACCCGGTCGCCGGCGTCCGCGAGCCGGCGCTGCTCGTCGCTGCGGACGCCGTGGCGCAGCTGGTACTCGTAGCCGCCGCGGGTCCGGTCGAACCGGGTGGCCAGTGCACCGGCGATCCGGACGAGCCGCGGGTCGTGGGTGGAGACGACCGGCATCCCCTGCCCGGCCAGCAGCACCTTGAGGCAGCGGACGTAGGACTTGTCGGTCTCGTGCCGGTCGGCGAAGACCGCGGACGCCGGCCCGGGCCGCGACCCCTTGGCCAGCCGGACCCGGGAGCCCTCGAAGGCCAGCGCCCGGCAGTCGTCCTCGGTACGCCGCAGGCTCGCCGAAAGCCCGGCACCGACCTCGGGGAAGTCCTTGCGGAGCTCGCGCAACGTCTCCAGGCCCGCCTCGGTCCGCTCGTGGTCACCGAGCTCGAGGACCAGGCCTACCCCTGCTGCGCGGGCCGCGCGCGCGATCCGGCCGGCGTGCTCGAGGCCCACCTTGGGGCCGTGCTCGGCGATGTCCTGACCGAGCACGGACAAGGCGAGCTCGATCTCCGTCCGACGGGCGGCACCGCCGTGGTGCAGCGCCTCGACGACCTCGAGCGCTGCTGCGGTCGCCGCCTCGGCCGAGAGGTCGTCGTACGCCGGCTGCCCGGCCAGGACGACGGTCACCCAGAAGCCGTCGGCACTGAGAGCACCGGCCGCGGCGACCAGCTCGTCGAGCGTCGCGAGGGCCGTAACCGGCGCTGCGAGTGCGACGACCCGACCCAGACTCTGAGCTAGCAAGAGATCCTCCACGACCAGTGGCACACCGTCGTGCCGACCATCAAAACTACGCCCTCGTCACGGCGAGCGGCGCTGCAGGGTGACGGCACCCAACGCCAGGGCCACGGCGGTGAAGGCCGCGATCAGGCCGAGGTCACCCAGCACCGCGGGGTCGGAGCGCTGGCTCACCTCCTGCATCGCGTCGACGGCGTAGGAGAGCGGGAGCGCGCTCGAGACCGCCTCCAGGAAGCCCGGGAGGCGGTCCCGGTCCACGAACAGCCCACAGAGCAGGATCTGCGGGGTCACCAGCGCCGGCATGAACTGGACCGCCTGGAACTCGGTCCGCGCAAACGCCGAGACGAAGAGCCCGAGCGCCGAGCCGAGGACGGCGTCCAGGACCGCCACCATCAGCAGCAGCCAGACCGGCCCGGCGACGTCGAGGTCGAGGAACCAGGTGGAGACGCCGACCGCCAGCGCTGACTGCGCCGCTGCGACCAGACCGAACGCGAGGGCGTAGCCGAGCAGGAAGTCGCCGCGTCCCATCGGCATCGCGAGCAGCCGCTCCAGGGTCCCCGACGTGCGTTCGCGCAGCGTCGTCACCGAGGTCACCAGGAACATCACGATGAACGGGATCAGGGCCAGCAGCGCCGGCGCGAGGGCCGTGAAACCGCGACCCGGAAGGTCGTCGAACATCCACCAGAGCAGCGTCATGATCGCGCACGGGAGGACCAGCAGCATCGCCAGGGTGCGGTGGTCGCGGCGGAGCTGGATCAGCACCCGGCGGGTCACCGCGAGGGTCCGGCGCAGGCTCATGCCGCCCCCTCCCCGGCATCGCGGACCAGGTCGAGGAAAGCGTGCTCGATGTCGGTGGCACCGGTGCGGGCCAGCAGACCGGCCGGGGTGTCGTCGGCGATCACCCGGCCCTCGCGCATCAGCAGCAGCCGGTCGCACCGCATCGCCTCGTCCATCACGTGGCTCGAGACGAACACCGCGGCACCCTCGTCCGCGAGGCGGTGGAAAGTGGCCCAGAGGTCCTGCCGCAGGACCGGGTCCAGCCCGACGGTCGGCTCGTCGAGGACGATCAGCCGCGGTTCGCCGAGCAGCGCCACCGCCAGCGAGACCCGGGACCGCTGGCCACCGGAAAGCCGGCCGACCACCTTGCCCCGCTGCTCGACCAGGTCGACGAGCGCGAGACATGCGGCAACCCGGTCACGGCTGACGTCGAGGACCCGGGCGAAGAACTCGAGGTTCTCGCTGACGGTCAGGTCGTCGTACACGCTGGGCGCCTGGGTGACGTAGCCGATCCGGCTGCGCAGCAGGGCGCTGCCGGCGGGCTCGCCGAAGACGGTCACCGAGCCGGCGGTGATCTGCTGGACCCCGACGATCGCCCGCATCAGGGTCGACTTGCCGCAACCCGAGGGTCCGAGCAGCCCGGTGACCTCGCCCGGCGGTACGTCGAAGGTCAGGTCGCGGAGCACCGCGGCGCCGCCCCGTACGACGACGAGGCCGGCCACCGTGACACCCTCGGCCGTCACGGCGGTCACGGCGAGGCAACCCCGGTGCCGCTGGCGAAGTGGAGCTTCCCGAACGCCAGCGACTCCAGCAGGTCGGTCTCGCGGGCCTGCTTGGTAGCGGCACGTCGGGTGTTGATCTCCATCACGATGTGGCCGGAGAAGTCCTGCTCGGCGAGGTACTCGAGGAACTCGCCGCACGGCTGTGCCCCCCGACCCGGAACCAGGTGCTCGTCCTTCGCGGACCCGCTGCCGTCGGTCATGTGGACGTGCCGGAGCCGGTCGCCGAGCCGTTGGGCCATCGCGATCGGGTCGGAGTGCGCGGTGGCCGCGTGCGAGAGATCGATCGTGGTGTTGGCGTAGTCCTCCCGACTGGGGTCCCAGTGCGGCTGGTAGACGTCCATCTCCCGGCGTGAGGTGGCCCGCCACGGGTACATGTTCTCCACCGCGAACGCGATTCCGGTGCGCTCCTCGAGGTCCGCGATGCCCTCCACGAACCCGGCGGCGTACTCCTTCTGCCACCGGAACGGCGGGTGTACGACCACCACGTCGGCATCCAGCTCATGCGCCATCTCGGCGCTGCGCTCGAGCTTCACCCAGGGGTCGGTCCCCCATACCCGCTGGGTAATCAGCAGGCAGGGCGCATGGACGGCGCAGACGGGGACTTCGTGGTATTCGCTGAGCCGCCTGATCTTTCCGGCGTCTTGGCTGATCGCGTCGATGCTCACCATCACCTCGACCGCGTCGTAGCCCAAGGCTGCGGCGTACTCAAAGCCGTGCGCCACCGTCTCGGGATAGACCGAGGCGGTGGACAACGCGAACAGCGGACCGGAGGGTGACATCGCTCAGTCCAGGACGCTGAGCTTGTCGAGACGATCAAGGATGATCCCCTCGCGAAGCGCCCAGGGGCAGATCTCGAGCTCGGTCAGGTCGAAGATGTCGAGGATGGCCGACGCGACGAACGCTCCGGCGAGTACCTGGTGTGCACGGGCGGGCGAGACTCCCGGCAACTCGGCGATCTCCTCGTGACTCATCTCCATCAGCTTCGGCAGCCAGCTCTCCAGGGCGTCCGCGGGCAGCATCCGTCGTACGAAGAGACCTTCGCTCGACGGGGCCGAACCGCAGATACGGGAGAGCGAACGGAGGGTCTTCGAGGTGGCCACCGCATGGTCGAGCGGGCCGCCCCGGATCAGCGTGCCTGCATCGCGGGCGATGTCGGCGCGGATCGAGCGGCGAAGTTTTCGGAGGTCATGCTCGTCGGGGCGGGCTCCGGAGAAATGGGCCCGGGCGATTCGCCCGGCACCGAGCGGCAGCGACCAGGCTGCTTCCGGCGCCTCGGCCGCACCCGCCGCGATCTCGAGCGATCCACCGCCGATGTCGAAGACCCCGAGCCGCCCCGAGGACCACCCGAACCACCGGCGTACGGCGAGAAAGGTCAGCCGAGCCTCGTCCTCACCGGCCAGTACCTTGACGGTCGCGCCGGTGTGTTGGCGCACGTGCTCGAGGACCGCGTCGCTGTTGACGGCATCGCGCACCGCTGAGGTCGCGAACGCGTAGATCTCCTCGCAGCCCTTGTCCTCGGCGAGCTGAAGCGCGTTCCGGACGAAATCGGTCAAGGCGTCGATCCCGCGCTGGGCGACGGCCCCGTTCTCGTCGAGGTGCTCGGCCAACCGCAACGGCTCTTTGTACGACGACGCCGGCATCGGCGCAGCGCCACCGTGCGCATCCACGACGAGCAGATGTCCGGTGTTGGAGCCGATGTCGAGCACGCCCAAGCGCATGAAACGAGGCTACGCGAACGAGCGGAGCCACACCGAGCTTGCTCGGATGTCGGCGTAGGGTTCGTGGATGCCTGAGGTCGATCTCGTCTTTCCCCGCGCCTGGTTGGAGTTCGTCGACCCCACCGACGGCGACCAGGTCTTCAAGTGCGACCTCACCTGGCTGACGTCGAACTGGACCTGCATCTTCGGCAACGGCTGCCAAGGCATCTACGAGACCTCGCCCGAGGCCGGCTGCTGCACCCTCGGGGCGCACTTCTCCGACGGTGAGGACGAGGAGCGCGTGGCGGTATGGGTCGAGAAGCTCGACGGCTCGCTGTGGGAGAACCGGTCCGAGGCGCTGAGCAAGAAGGGCAAGCTCGTCCGCAAGGGCTGGACCGCTGTCGAGGACGGCGAACGGAAGACTCGCACCTTCGATCGCGGTGAAGGCCCGGCGTGCATCTTCCACAACTCCGCCGACTTCGCTGGCGGCTACGGTTGCGCGTTGCACGCACTCGCCTTGCAGGAGGGCGTGCACTTCGTCGAGACCAAGCCGGACGTCTGCTGGCAGCTGCCGATCCGCCGTACGTTCCGCAACGTCACCCGCCAGGACGAGACGGAGTACACCGAGGTCTCGATCGGCGAGTACGACCGGCGCGGCTGGGGACCGGGCGGCCACGACCTCGACTGGTACTGCTCGGGCAACACCGAGGCGCACGTCGGCACCGAGCCCGTCTACCTGTCCAACGCCACCGAGCTGATCGCCCTGATGGGGCAGCCGGCGTACGACGTCCTGGCCAAGGCGTGTCAGCACCACCTGCGTTCGCGGACCTTGCTGGCACTGCATCCGGCGTCGCCCAAGCAACCCTGACCCGACCCCGACCGGACCAGCAGACCGCGATGCCGACCCCGGTGTGTGACCTTCATCGCGCCGGGGTGAGAATCGGAGCATGCGCCTCGACCACATCGTCTTCGCCGCTGGACCGGACGGCCTCGCCGCGACCGCCGCACGACTCTCGAAGATCCTCGGAGAGGACTTCATCGACGGCGGAGTGCACCCGCGATTCGGCACCCGTAACAGGATCCTGCCGCTGACCGACGGCACCTACCTCGAACTCGTCGAGGTGCTCGACCACCCCGCCTCGGACAAGGCGCCGTTCGGCCAGGCCGTGCGCGCCCGCTCCGAGCTCGGGGGTGGCTGGATGGGCTGGGTCGTCGCAGTGGACGACATGGGCCCCCTCGAGAGGCGCCTCGGCCGCGAGTCGGTCAAGGGCAACCGGCACCGCCCCGACGGCACCGAGCTCCTCTGGAAGCAGCTCGGCGTCAAGGGTCTTCAGTCCGACCCGCAGCTCCCCTTCTTCGTCCAGTGGGAGTCCGACGCGGCCCTGCACCCGTCCACCGGTGCCTCCGGCAACATCTCACTGGCCTCTCTGGAGATCGCCGGCGACCCGGCCCGCGTCAGCGAGTGGCTCGGCGCCCCCGTCGAGAAGCCGCTGGAAGACGTGAAGGTCGACTGGGTCGCCCCCAACGGCACCCCCGGGGTCGTCGCTGTCGCGTTCCAGACGCCGAACGGCCTCGTCCGCCTCTGAGGCACTGGTCTCGTGCCAGACCAGATGCCATGACTGACGGGCCGACCCGAGGTCCCTCCTCTCCCGGTACCTCGGTACGCCGGTCCCCGAACATCTGGGACAGCCCGGCGACGTACGAGGTCGAGAACCTCGGTGTCGACCGGGCTGGCGTGATTGCCACCGCGATGCGTGCCCGCGCCGACTGGACCGCTGGCACCGTGCTGGACATCGGCTGCGGCACCGGCTTTCACCTGCCCTATTTCGCGGACACGGCCGCACGGGTCTTGGGCGTCGAACCGCACCCGCCCCTGGTGGCGATCGCCCGGCGCCGGGTCCGGCGGCGGCCGAATGTCTCCGCCTTGCAAGGCTCTGCGGCCGACCTGCCGATTGCCGACGCGAGCATCGACGTCGCGCACGCGCGCTGGGCCTACTTCTTCGGGCCGGGCTGCGAGCCAGGCCTGGCCGAGCTGGACCGGGTGATGCGACCCGGTGGTACGGCGTTCGTCATCGACAACGACCCGACCACCTCGACGTTCGGCAGCTGGTTCCGACGCGGTTTCCCGGACGTCGACCCGGTGAGGGTCGAGGAGTTCTGGGCCCGGACCGGCTGGCAGCGCGAGCGGTTGATGATCGACTGGCAGTTCGAGAGTCGCGCGGACTTCGAGGCCGTCGTACGGATCGAGCTGCCGACGGCGGTGGCCGAGGAGGTCCTAGTCGAGCACCCCGGGGCGACCGGCATCGACTACGCGGTCAACCTGTGGTGGCGGCAGTTCTGAGGCGGCTCGGTCCGCACGGATCGCGGCCTTCCCGTCGAGCAGCTGTTCATGAGCGAGAAGACCGTAGAGGGCACCGCGGCTAGGTGTCCGACAAACTCGGTGTCCGCTCGCGCAAACCCAACTGCACAGCCTTAACCCTGGGTGATCCTGCCTGACGCGAAGCCTGGCTGGCCGGGGTCAGGCCCGGCCGGCCAGGGTCGTCTCCAGGGCGTCGGCCCTCCGCCTCGGACTACGTGCGAGTGTCCTGGGCGTCGGGGTCGATCTGGTCGGCCTCGCGAAGCCGGTCCTCGCGGTGTGCCGCCTGCTGGAGGTAGCCGGTCTCGGCCTCCTGCGCCCGCTCCTGGGCCCGCTCGGCCTCCAACGTCAGACGCTCCGCCTTGAGCCGCTCCTCCTGGGCCCGCAGCTCGGCGTCGGGGAGTTCCTGGGCGTGCTGGCTGGCCTCGGTCCGCAACTCGGTTGCGTGCTCGCGCCTCTCGGCGGCATCTTTCTCGCGCTTACGGCTACTCAGCATCCGCGCAAGGGCGATGAGCGCCAGGACGACCGCGATGGCGACGACGATCCAGATAATCTCTTCAGTTTCCATATCCTCGGTGTACCCCGACTCCGGCGGTTCATGAGCCGGGCGACCGTTTCGTCGCGCTCGACACCCGGGCCGACTACTCCGCGAGAAGTCCACAGACTCGGGGTTGTCGGACGTCACTGGCGGAGTCCATGCGCGACACCGTGGTAGGCGGCGCGAATCGTCCGCTGATGCGGCGATACAGAGGCGTCAGTCGGCCGCGATCACGACCCCCACACGCGCGAAGTTCTTGAGTCCGGAAGTCGCACCCTGGCGGCCTGACAGTTCCGGAGATGGTTCATACTAGGAACGTGTCAGGCTCCTCAGAGGCTGGCTTCGCGGACGTGGTGTAGTTGCAGCACGCTTCCCTTCCAGGGAATAGGTCGAGGTTCAAATCCTCGCGTCCGCTCCATCTTCCTGTGCTGGAGCACAGCAGCCATCGTGATTCCTGGGCGCGTCCCCCAAGGGCGTTTTCCGCCGAACGCCGCTGCCGCCGGAACAAAGCGCAGATAAGCATCTCTAGGTCTCCGAGCGCTCCGTCGAACGCCGTACGACGAGGCTTGGCTCCAGCATCCGGGCAGGACGCTCCACCGCCTTGTGCGAGAGCACCGTGTGCACCAGGTCGACGATCTCGATCGCGACCTCCTCCAACGGCTGACGGATCGAGGTCAGGCCGGGCCAGGTGACCTGCGCGCCGAGGGAGTCGTCGAAGCCGACGACGCCGACGTCGACGCCCGGGCGGAGACCCCGCTCGGCCAATGCGTGCAGGACACCGATCCCGATGGTGTCGCTGGCGCAGGCGAAGCCGGTCACCGACGGGTCCTCGAGCAGTTCGTGCGCCGCCATCCGGGCGGCGTCCACGTTGTCGGTGATCCGCACGCCGAGCCCTGCGGTGTCCGCACCGGCCGCCACCATCGCCCGCTGCCAACCGGACCGACGGTCCTCGCCGATCCGCGAGGTCTTCTCCCAGCCGAGCCAGGCGACGCGGTCGTGACCGGTCGCCAGCAGGTGCTCGGTCCCGAGCTCGGCGCCGCGGGCACCGTCCACGTCGACCCAGGGGTGCATCGCGGTGGGGTCGTCCCAGGGACGTCCGAAGGTGACGAAGGGGGCTCCCACCCGGCGGAGCAGGTCGGCCTGCGGCGTACCGGCGTAGGTGTCGGTGATGACGAAGGCGTCGACCGCAGTGGCCCGGAGCAGGTCGTCGTACCCGTCGAGCGGGTCGGTCGGATCACCGGAGAAGAGCACGATGTGGTGACCGGTCTTCGCGGTCGCCTCGACCAGGGTGTGCACGAAGCGGTCCATCAACGCATTGCTGGTGCCCTCCTGGGCCGGCTCGAAGCGCAGTCCGACCATGTGCGAGGCGCGAGTGCGCAGCTGTCGGGCTGCTCGGTTGGGCGTGTAGCCGACCTCGTCGATCACCGCCTGCACCCGCGCCAGGGTGTCCTCGCGCAGCAGCTCGGGGTTGTTCAGAGCGTTGGAGACCGTCTGCCGGGAGACTCCGGCGCGCTCGGCGACGGAGGCCAGGGTCGGTTGGGGTCCCGCATGTCGTCTGCTGGGACTCATGGCCACCTCCTCGTACGGCGAATCAGACCGACTCTTTCTGGCTGGAACGATCCAATGCTAGTGGCTCCCCGCGCGTCTCCCCGCTCCTGTCGGCGTTAGCACATATGTTCGACTCATGGCGAAGAGCAAGGCGACCGCGGCCCCCTACCACTGCAACGAGTGCGGCTGGGAAGCGATGAAATGGGTCGGTCGCTGCGGCGAGTGCCAGGCCTGGGGCACGGTCGTCGAACGGACCGCGCCGAAGAGTCGCGTCCAGGCCGGCCCCGTCACTCAGCGCGCGCTGCCGATCGGCGAAATCCCGATAGAGGACTCCCAGGCGAGGACCAGCGGCGTGCCCGAGCTCGACCGAGTTCTCGGCGGCGGACTCGTCCCGGGAGCGGCGATCCTGCTCGCCGGCGAGCCCGGGGTCGGCAAGTCGACCTTGCTGCTCGAGGTGGCTGCCCAGACGGCCGCGATGAAGCACCGAACGCTCTACCTGACCGGCGAGGAGTCCGCGGCCCAGGTCCGGCTCCGCGCCGACCGGACAGGCGGCATTCAGGACGAGCTCTACCTGGCTGCCGAAACCGATCTCGGCGCAGTTCTCGGCCACGTCGAGCAGGTAAAACCGACGCTGCTCGTCATCGATTCGATCCAGACGATCAGCGCCGGCGACATCGACGGCGTCCCCGGCGGCGTCACCCAGGTCAAGGAGGTGGCTGCAGCACTCATCCGGATGGCCAAGCTGCGCAACATCACCCTGGTCCTCGTCGGCCACGTCACCAAGGACGGCAGTATCGCCGGACCGCGGGTCCTCGAGCACCTCGTCGACGTGGTCCTGCACTTCGAGGGTGAGCGCTCGTCCCGGCTGCGGATGGTACGGGCGGTGAAGAACCGGTTCGGTCCCGTCGACGAGGTCGGCTGCTTCGACCTCTCTGCCGCCGGCATTGTGGAGATCACCGACCCCACCGGACTCTTCCTCGACAGCCGCCACGGCCCGACCCCGGGGACCTGCGTCGCCGTCGCGATGGAGGGCCGACGTCCGTTGCTGAGCGAGGTCCAGGCGCTGGTCACGCACAGTGCCTCGGAGCGGCCGCGCCGGACCACCTCGGGCGTCGACTCCGCTCGGGTGGCGATGATCCTGGCGGTCCTGCAGCAGCACGCCGGCATCCGGCTGCACAACCACGACGTCTTTGTCTCCAGCGTCGGCGGCGCGCGCCTGACCGAGCCGAGCAACGACCTGGCGATCGCTCTGGCAATCGCGAGTGCCTACCGCGGCGAGACCCTGGGCCGCCAGGTGGTGGCGATCGGAGAGCTCGGTCTCTCCGGAGAGCTGCGCAGGGTGCGCGACGTCGACATCCGACTCGCCGAGGCCGGTCGGATGGGGTTCCGCTCGGCGGCCGTCCCGGCCGATTCGTCGAGCACGGTGGGGCAGAGCCGCCTCGTCGACGGGCTCCGGGTCGTAGACGTGGACACCATCGCCCGCGCCCTTGAACTGCTCGGGATGACCGAGGAGTCGGCTGGACGCCGGGTCGTCACCTGATCCGCCACGCCCCTCAGTCGCGCCGTTCCGGCACAGGGCCGACACCGCCTGTCTCGAAACCCGACCGGATCAGGCGACCGCAACCCCTAGACTCGGCGCGTGGTCACCACTGATGACGCGGGCGAGGCAGAGCGCCTGCGAGCGACACTTGCCAGCATCGCACCGGGCACGTCCCTGCGCGACGGCTTGGAGCGGATCCTGCGCGGACGCACTGGCGCCCTCATCGTGCTCGGTTCGGACAAGACGATGGACACGATTGCCACCGGCGGGTTCACCCTGAACGTGCCGTTCACCGCGACCGGCCTCCGCGAGCTCGCGAAGATGGACGGCGCGATCGTCATCGACAGCGACGTCAGCCGGATCCTGCGCGCCAACGTCCACCTGATGCCCGACCACATGATCCCCAGCGACGAGACCGGCACCCGGCACCGGACCGCGGACCGGGTCGCGAAGCAGACCGGCTTCCCGGTCATCTCGGTCTCCCAGTCGATGCAGATCATCGCGGCGTACGTCGGCGAGACCCGTTACGTGCTCGAGGACTCCGGTTCGATCCTCTCCCGTGCCAACCAGGCCCTGGCCACCCTGGAGCGGTACAAGCTCCGGCTCGACGAGGTCTCCAGCACGCTGTCGGCCCTGGAGATCGAGGACCTCGTCACTGTCCGGGACGTAGCCGTGGTTGCCCAGCGTCTGGAGATGGTCACCCGGATCGCCCGCGAGATCGAGGACTACGTCCTGGAGCTGGGCTCCGACGGCCGCTTGCTCTCGCTCCAGCTCGAGGAGCTGATCACCGGAGTCGACGCCGAGCGGGAGCTGGTCGTGCGCGACTACCTGCCCGGCGGTCGTCGCAAACGGACCCCGGAGACGGTGCTCGCCGACCTCGAGGGCCTCTCCCCCACCGACCTCGTCGACATCTCGATGGTCGCCAAAGCCCTCGGTCTGGGCCAGGCCGAACACTTGGACGGCGCGGTCACACCACGCGGGTACCGGTTGCTCGCCAAGGTCCCCCGGCTTCCCACGACCGTCGTCGACGGCCTCATCGAACAGTTCGACACCTTGCAGAAGCTGCTCTCCGCCGGAGTCGAGGAGCTGCAGATCGTCGAGGGCGTCGGCGAGCTCCGCGCTCGCACCGTGCGCGAAGGACTGTCACGTCTCGCCGAGTCGAGCATCCTGGAGCGCTACGTCTGAGTCGCGACCAGGTCGAGTCAAGCCCGATGGCCAGACGAGACCTGTCTAAGGGCCGGCGTTAACCGTGGCCTTCGGCTTGCCCGCCTTCTTCGGCGTCGGCGGAACGGTCCTGAACACCACGGCACTTTTTGGCGCGATCATCCTGAACTTGTCCTCGCTCGGTTCCGAGCCGATCGCCGCAGAGATCAGACGGTAGCTGCCCGGCAGCGCCCAGGCCGCGTTCTGGCTGCACCGACCGTCCGAGGTGCGCCCGTTCCAGACCACGCGGACCTCAGTCGGCGTACCGCTGCGGACCACCACGGTGCTCGTCCTGATCGCTGCGGGGCAGTCCTGGGTCGACCAGATCCGCTCCGGTCCGATGACCACCTTGGCGACCAGCGACTTCGCGGAGACCGCGAAAGTGCAGGCCGGGCGGATGCCGGTGAGCTGGAAGGTCAGTGCGACCGGACGACCGGCCGTCACCCTGCCGACCGTGGGCGTCACGGTGACCTGGTCGACCGCGCACGGGCCGTCCGGGCGCGGCAGCGCCACCGGACCGCCCGAGGGAGCAGCCGCACCGGTTTTCACCGGGACCGGGCCCATCGGCCCAGGAGCCGGCGCGACTCCGGGCGAAGCAGCGGCATTGGTGGCCTGCTGGTCAGGCCCCGGGTCGGAGCCGCCGAGGACCTGAGCGACCGCGAAGACGAGCGCCATCGCGGCGCTCAGCACCACCGCTCGGCGGAACCAGTAGACACGTGCCGGTAGGCGTCCCCGCGGGTGTGTCGTGGCGGCCATGGTCGAACCGTAGGAAACATCGGGTCCCGGATTGCGGAGGCTCACCGGGACTGCGTCGTACTCCTCGACCGAGCTCCTAGGCTGAGGGTCATGAACGACCTCCTCGAGCCGATCACGGCCTGGTACGGAGTTCATGCCCGCGACCTGCCGTGGCGTCGTCCCGGCACCAGCCCGTGGTCGGTGATGGTTTCGGAGTTCATGCTCCAGCAGACGCCGGTCAGCAGGGTGCTGCCGATCCACGAGGCGTGGCTGACCACCTGGCCGACCCCCGCAGCCCTAGCGGCCGCCCCGAGCGGCGAGGCAGTCCGCGCCTGGGGTCGTCTCGGGTACCCGCGCCGGGCGCTCCGGCTGCACGCCTCGGCGGTCGCGATCACCGAACGCCACGGCGGGGAGGTCCCCGATACCTACGAGGAGCTGCGCGGGCTCCCAGGGGTCGGCGACTACACGGCCGCGGCGATCGCCTCGTTCGCCTTCGGCCGGTCCCACGCCGTACTCGACACCAACGTGCGCCGGGTGCTCGGTCGGACCGTCGACGCCGTCGAGTTCCCGGCGAACCACGTCACCCGGGCTGAACGCGATCGGGCAACGGCGCTGGTCCCCGAGCACGATCCGGAGGTCTGGGCCGTCGCGGTGATGGAGCTCGGCGCCCTGGTCTGTACGGCGAACAACCCTGCCTGCGGGGCGTGCCCTGTTCGCGACCGGTGCGCCTGGCAGCTCGCTGGGAAGCCGGCGTACGACGGCCCGGCGCGACCCACGCAGACCTACGCCGGGACCGACCGCCAATGCCGTGGTCGACTTCTCGCCGTTCTGCGCGACGTCGACGGACCGGTGCAGCAGACTCGTCTCGAGACCGTCTGGGCCGACGCCGTCCAGCGCGACCGCGCCCTGACGGGCCTCGTCGCTGACGGGCTCGCCGTCCGCGTCGGAAACTGCTACGCCCTGCCCGGCTGAGACCGGGCACGCTGAGACCGGGCACGCTGAGACCGGGCGCGCTGAGACCGCGCGCGCGTCACGGGGTCCGGTCGGCCACCATGCTCGGATCGGCCATCGCCCAGCGGACCACTCCGGCGCCGGCGGCACCTAACTGTTGACCCGGCCAGTCCCAGCCGACGAACCGCGGCGGCAACCGCAGCTCGCGACGAGCCCAGCCGGGAAGGCTGGCCACCGCGCCGGCCACGAGCATCCCGTAGCCCGGTCGTGCAGCCAACGGCAGCGGCGGGGTCAGCACCAGGAAGCGGGCGACGTCGCGGGAGGCAGCGGTGCCGGCGAGCTCCGGCCGGAACTTCGCAATCCGCTCCCGGAGCTCGGCGACGGTCCTCGGCGGGGCGGTCGCGCCCAACCGGGCGGCAACCTCGCCGGTCTGGGCGACGTACTGGTCCGCCTCGGCCGGGCTCAGCGGCCCCGGGCCGAAGCGTTGGAAGGCGGTCAGGAAACTGTCGACCTCGGCGAGGTGCACCCAGTCGAGCAGATGCGGGTCGCTGGCGGCGTACGAGCGTCCGTCGGGGGCCTTGCCCCGGACCCGGTCATGAACGGCGCGGACGTGGGCGATCGCCTCCTCCGCGTGCTCGATCGTCCCAAAGGTGGTGGTCGCGAGGAAGGCGCTGGTCCGTTCCAGACGACCCCACGGATCGCTGCGGTAGCCCGAGTGTCCCGCGACCCCGGCCATCGCCAACGGGTGCAGCGACTGCAGCAGCAGGGCACGTACGCCACCGACGAACATCGACGCGTCGGCATGGACCCGCCAGATCGGATCGTCCGGGGTGAACCACCGCGGCCCGGGGCTGCCCCAGATGACCGCTGCACGCACGTCGGCGTCCTCACCGGCGACCCGGCTCCGCAGGGTCCGGGCCAGCTGACGGCGTACCGGCCCGGCCAGCGAGCTCAACGTCCGTGCGGGCAACTCGACCAGGCTCATGCCCTCCAGCGTCGCACCCGGGTGCAAGCCGAGAACGGTTTCGACAGGCTCAACCAACATCGTTGAGCCTGTCGAAACTACGTTGGTTGAGCCTGTCAAAACCAGTGACACCGTTCTGTTCGGTCAGACGGCGGCTTCCTCGCCGCCGCCGGCGACCTCGATCGGGGGTGCATCCGGCAGCTCGACCCGCGGGGTGCCCTGAAAGGTGAAGGTCGTCGGCTCGACGCCCTCCTCCGTCGGCTCGACACCGACGAGCACGATCTGGCCGGGGCCGACGTCGCCGTACAACATCTTCTCGGCGAGCACGTCCTCGATCTCGCGCTGCACCGTGCGCCGCAACGGACGCGCACCCAGGACAGGGTCGAAACCCTTCTTGGCGAGCAGGTCCTTCGCGGGCTGGGTCAGCTCGATGGACATGTCCCGGTCCTTGAGGCGCAGCTCGACCGAGGCGATCATGTTGT
The DNA here is from genome assembly GCA_046598915.1 of Marmoricola sp. Lineage (GTDB taxonomy): Bacteria > Actinomycetota > Actinomycetes > Propionibacteriales > Nocardioidaceae > Marmoricola. The sequence goes on from JBKJHO010000064.1 coordinate 75,297, forward strand.
CCACCATCGAGACGATCTGCTCCTGCGAGAGCGGCGGGAAGACGATGATCTCGTCGACACGGTTGAGGAACTCCGGCCGGAAGTGCTGCTTGAGCTCTTCCTGGACCTTCGACTTCATCCGTTCGTAGGAGCCCTGGACGTCGGAGGCGTTGCCGAAGCCCAGGCTGACACCCTTCGAGATGTCACGCGAGCCGAGGTTCGTGGTCATGATGATCACGGTGTTCTTGAAGTCGATCACCCGGCCCTGACTGTCGGTCAGTCGACCTTCCTCCAGGATCTGGAGCAGGCTGTTGAAGATGTCCGGGTGCGCCTTCTCGACCTCGTCGAAGAGGACCACTGAGAACGGCTTCCGGCGGACCTTCTCGGTCAGCTGGCCGCCCTCTTCGTAGCCCACGTAGCCCGGAGGCGAACCGAAGAGCCGCGAGACCGTGTGCTTCTCGGAGAACTCCGACATGTCGAGCTGGATCAGCGAGTCCTCGTCACCGAAAAGGAACTCGGCCAGGGTCTTGGAGAGCCACGTCTTACCGACACCGGAGGGACCGGCGAAGATGAACGAGCCACCGGGACGCTTCGGGTCCTTCAAGCCCGCACGGGTACGACGGATCGCCCGGGAGAGCGCCTTGACGGCCTCGTCCTGACCGATGACGCGCTTGTGCAGTTCGTCCTCCATCTTGAGCAGCCGGGTCGACTCCTCCTCGGAGAGCTTCACGATCGGGATGCCGGTCGCGACCGCGAGGACCTCGGCGATGAG
>JBKJHO010000049.1:0-4433 GCA_046598915.1 Marmoricola sp.
TACGGCAAGGCCAAGGAAGTTCCCGCGGCGATCGCCAAGGGTGTCGAGGAAGCCAAGAAGTCCTTCTTCAAGGTTCCGCGCATCCAGGGCACGATCCCTCACCCGGTCCAGGGTGAGAAGGCTGCCGGAGTCGTCTTCCTTCGCCCCGCCGCTCCTGGTACCGGCGTCATCGCCGGCGGTCCGGTGCGTGCGGTTCTCGAGTGCGCCGGTATCCACGACGTCCTGAGCAAGTCCCTCGGCTCGTCGAACCAGATCAACATCGTGCACGCGACCGTCGAGGCGCTCCGGATGCTCGAAGAGCCTGAGTCCGTGGCTGCTCGTCGCGGCCTGACGGTCGAGCAGGTGGCCCCGGCCGCTCTGCTGCGGGCACGTGCCGCCGGCATCGCTGAGGCTGCGGAGGCGAACCTCTGATGGCACAGCTGCGCATCGAGCAGAAGAAGTCGACCATCGGCTGCAAGCAGAACCAGCGCGACACCGTTCGCTCGCTGGGCCTGAAGCGGATCGGTGACGTCGTCGTCCAGGAGGACCGCCCGGAGATCCGCGGCATGGTCCACACCGTCCGTCACCTGGTGGCGGTCGAGACCGTCTCCGAGAAGGGGGCAAAGTAATCATGCCGCTCAAGCTGCATCACCTGCGTCCTGCCCCTGGGGCCAAGACCGCCAAGACTCGCGTTGGTCGTGGCGAGGGCTCGAAGGGTAAGACCTCGGGTCGCGGTACCAAGGGCACCAAGGCGCGTTACCAGGTTCCGGTCGCCTTCGAGGGTGGCCAGATGCCGATCCACATGCGTCTGCCCAAGCTCAAGGGCTTCAAGAACCCGTTCCGGGTCGAGTTCCAGGTCGTCAACCTCGACCGTCTCGGGGCGTTGTTCCCCGACGGTGGCGCAGTCACGGTCGCGGACCTCGTCGCCAAGGGCGCAGTTCGCAAGGGTCAGCCGGTCAAGGTTCTGGGCCAGGGCGACATCTCTGTAGCGGTTCAGGTGACGGCGAACAAGTTCTCCGCCTCCGCCAAGGAGAAGATCGCGGCTGCCGGTGGCACCGCGACCGAGGTCTGAGGTCGAGCGAAACGCTGATAGTGCTTATCGGGGCAGGGGTGATCTGCCGCCTTCGCGGGTGGCGATCTCTCTGCCCTGTTAGGCTTCCACGGCTTGGGTCTCCGCCATCCCAGGATGGTTCCACCCCGGAGCGGGTCCGGCCGAGTTCGATCATCGAAGAGCGAAAGAGGAGCACGTGCTAGGCGCATTCGCCAACGCATTCCGGACACCGGATCTGCGCAAGAAGCTGCTGTTCGTACTGCTCATCGTGGCCGTTTTCCGGCTGGGGTCCCAGATCCCGGCGCCGGGTGTGCACGTCGCCAATGTGCAGTCCTGTTTCGACGCCATCCAGAATGACGGCGTCTACGGGTTGATCAACCTGTTCTCCGGCGGAGCGCTGCTTCAGCTCACCATCTTCGCGCTCGGGATCATGCCGTACATCACGGCCAGCATCATCCTGCAGCTGCTCGTCGTGGTCATCCCGCGACTGGAGACGCTGAAGAAGGAAGGCTCCTCCGGCCAGGCCAAGATCACCCAGTACACCCGGTACGTCACCCTCGCGCTCGCCATCCTGCAGGCGACCGGCATCGTGGCGCTGGCCCGCAACGGTGTCCTGTTGCAGAACTGCGACCTGCCGCTGCTGGTCGAGAACAACTTCCAGACTGCCGCGATCATGGTCATCACCATGACCGCCGGCACCGCCGTGATCATGTGGCTCGGGGAGCTCGTGACCGACCGTGGCATCGGCAACGGCATGTCGATCATGATCTTCACCCAGGTCGTCGCCACCTTCCCGGTCGCCCTCTGGAACGTGCAGAAGGCGCAAGGGCCGTTCGTCTTCGGCGGCGTCCTGCTGATCGGCCTCGTGGTGGTCGCGGGCGTCATCTTCATCGAGCAGGCGCAACGCCGGATCCCGGTGCAGTACGCCCGCAGGATGGTCGGCCGCAAGATGTTCGGCGGCTCCTCGACGTACATCCCGCTCAAGGTCAACCAGGCCGGCGTAATTCCGGTCATCTTCGCCTCCAGCCTGCTGTACCTGCCGGCGATGGCGGTCCAGTTCAACCAGAACTCGGACTCGCCGGTCCTGACCTGGATCAGCAAGAACCTGGTCACCGGCGACCACCCGATCTACATGGCGCTGTACTTCGCCATGATCATCTTCTTCACCTACTTCTACGTCGCGATCACCTTCAACCCCCAGGAGGTCGCCGACAACATGAAGCAGTACGGAGGCTTCATCCCGGGGATCAGGGCCGGGAAGCCGACCGAGGAGTACCTCAGCTACGTGCTCTCCCGGATCACATTGCCGGGCGCGCTCTATCTGGGCTCGATCGCACTGATCCCGCTCATTGCGCTCGTGCTGGTCAATGCCAACCAGAACTTCCCCTTCGGTGGCACCTCCCTGCTCATCATGGTCGGCGTTGCGCTCGACACCGTGAAGCAGATCGAAAGCCAGTTGCAGCAGCGCAACTACGAAGGCTTCCTCCGATGAGGATGATCCTGATGGGCCCGCCTGGTGCAGGTAAGGGCACCCAGGCGAAGTACGTCGCGGAGCGCTTCGGGATCCCCGCGATCTCGACCGGCGACATCTTCCGGGCGAACGTCTCCTCCGGCACCGAGCTCGGCGTCGAGGCGAAGCGCTACATGGACGCCGGCGAGTACGTGCCCGACGAGGTCACCAACAAGATGGTCCGCAACCGGATCGACGCGGACGACGCGACGCCGGGCTTCCTGCTCGACGGCTACCCGCGGACTCTTGCGCAGGTGACCGAGCTGGACGGCATGATCGCCTTCACCGGGCACTCGCTGGACGCTGTCGTCGTGCTCACCGTCAACCAGGAGGAGCTGGTCCAGCGGTTGCTGCAGCGCGCGAAGACCGAGGGCCGGGCGGACGACACCGAGGACGTCATCCGTCGTCGCCAGGAGGTCTACGTCGAGCAGACCGAGCCGCTGATCGAGGTCTACCGCGATCGCGGGCTGTTGATCGAGGTCGACGGCCTGGGTCAGGTCGACGAGGTCACCGAGCGCATCTTCGGCGCGCTCGCCTCCGTCCACCAGAGCTGAGCCTCCGGGCATGGGCTCCTGATGGGTTTTCTCGATCGTGGCGTCGAGATCAAGACACCGGAGCAGATCGCCAAGATGCGGGTTGCCGGCCTGCTGGTCGGCGAGACCCTCGAGGTCCTGAGGGGCGCCGTACGGGCTGGGATCAGCACGGCTGAGCTCGACGCGATCGCCGAGGACTCCATCCGCTCGGGCGGCGGCATCCCGTCCTTCCAGGGTTACGGCCACCCGCCCTTCCCGGCGAGCATCTGCGCCTCGGTGAACGATGAGGTCGTGCACGGGATCCCGGGGGAGCGGGTCCTGGCTGAGGGCGACGTGATTTCGATCGACTGCGGCGCGATCGTCGACGGCTGGCACGGTGACGCGGCGATCACGGTCGCAGTAGGTGACGTCCCGGCCGAGGTGCAGAAGCTGATGGAGGTGACCGAAGGGTCGATGTGGGCCGGGTTCTCAGCTGCCCGCCTCGGTGGCCGGGTCACTGACATCTCCTACGCCGTGGAGCAGCACGTTCGCGGCCACGGCACCTACGGGATCCTCGAGGACTACACCGGTCACGGGATCGGCACCGCGATGCACCAGCCGCCGAACGTGCCGAACTACGGCCGCGCCGGTAAGGGGCCCAAGCTCGAGCTCGGCTTAGCCCTGGCGGTGGAGCCGATGGTGACGCTCGGTAGCAAGCACACCCTGGTGGCCGAGGACGACTGGACGATCGTGACCGCCGACGGCTCCTGGTCGGCGCACTTCGAGCACACCTTCACCCTGACCGAGGACGGTCCCTGGATCCTCACCTGCCTCGACGGCGGGGAGTCGAAGCTCGCCGAGCTCGGCGTCCCGTTCGGCGGCCGCTGAGCTCGATCGCGCCGGAAATGCGGGATTTGTCAGGATGCTCGAGGCGCTGCCGTCCGACCGTCTGCGCCGATTGGTGATTTCCGCTCGGTTTCCCTAGACTAGTGCGTCGGCCCAACGTGGGCTCGTTGTGTGGCGCCTAACGGCTGCCCGCCCACCTGCTCGTTCGCAATTGCGAGGGTGCTCGTGCGCGGGGAAATGGGGCGCACGCCGCGAATTCACGAGGTCCACTCGGCAGGTTGAAGAACCGGCCGAGGCGGTTCCCGGGTCAACGGTAGACATCAGGTCAACAGATTGTGGAGGACATGCCGAAGAAAGAAGGCGTGATCGAAATGGAGGGCTCCGTCGTGGAGGCCCTGCCGAACGCCATGTTCCGGGTCGAGCTGACCAACGGACACAAGGTGCTCGCCCACATCAGTGGCAAGATGCGCCAGCACTACATTCGGATCCTCCCTGAGGACCGGGTCGTGGTGGAGCTCTCGCCGTACGACCTCAC
>JBKJHO010000021.1:0-9046 GCA_046598915.1 Marmoricola sp.
TCGTCCAGGTTCACCTTCCAGTCGGTGCCCATGTGGCGCTTGACCGACCGGATGGTGCGGTCGACGTTGGTGACCGCCTGCCGCTTGGCCACCTCACCGACGAGGACCTCGCCGGACTTGGCGAACGCGACCACGGACGGGGTCGTGCGCGCACCTTCAGCGTTCGCGATGACGGTGGGCTCGCCACCTTCTAGGACGGCTACGACTGAGTTCGTCGTGCCGAGATCGATGCCGACCGCACGTGCCATGTGGATTACCTCCGTGTGAGGCCCCGGATTTCCGGAGCTGTTCTTCGTGCCCGACTCGGGCTGCGTCGCAATGGTGCTGCGCGTCCCTTAGTTTGGCAAATAAGTTGAGCCAATACAACTCAACTCTTGTCAGGGGCTACAACGCAGTTCCGGGCGGGGTTTGTTCCCCCTGAGCCCGAAGAACCCTCAGTCCTCGGCGTTGGTGCTCGGCGGCGTCCTGGGGCCCGGGGAATATGCGGCGTCCCGTCCTTGTCATGCCTGACATGACTTCTTCGACCAACGATGTCCCGAACCTGACCCTCAACAACGGCCGATCCATCCCGCAGCTCGGCTTCGGCGTCTTCCAGGTGCCGCCCGAGGACACGGCGAACGTCACCCTCGCCGCCTTCGAGGCCGGCTATCGGCACATCGACACCGCTCAGATGTACGGCAACGAGCGCGGCGTGGGCGAGGCGATCAAGGCATCCGCGATCAACCGCGACGACCTGTACATCACCACCAAGCTCAACAACTCCTTCCACCGGCCCGACGACGCCCGGGAAGCGTTCGCGAAATCACTCGACCGCCTCGGTCTCGACCAGGTCGACCTCTTCCTCATCCACTGGCCGCTGCCCACGAAGTACGACGGCGATTACGTCTCGACCTGGAACACCCTGATCGAGTTCGCGGCCGACGGACGCGCCCGGTCGATCGGCGTCTCCAACTTCCAGGTCGACCACCTGGCCCGGCTCGCCGCGGAGACCTCCGTCGTACCGGCGGTGAACCAGATCGAGGTGCACCCGTACTTCGGCAACTCCGAGGTCCGCGCGGCCGACACCGCGGCCGGGATCCTCACGCAAGCCTGGTCGCCGATCGCCCAGGGCGCCGTCCTCGATGACCCGGTGATCACCGGCATCGCCGACCGCATCGGTCGTACGCCGTCCCAGATCACCTTGCGCTGGCACCTCGAGCGCGGGGACATCGTCTTCCCCAAGACGCTCTCACCGGAGCGGATGCGGGAGAACGCCGCGATCTTCGACTTCGAGCTCGACCCCGAGGACCACGCCGCGATCACCGCCCTGGACCGGGGCGAGGCCGGCCGCCGGGGCCCGAACCCGAGCACGTTCGACTGGATCCCGTGACGAGATCTGGTCACCTCAGGTCCTTCCGGACCGAGGCCCGCAGTGACACGATCCGAAGGTCCGCACTTTCCTCGTAACCTGCACTCGGAGGCCCTCGTGAGCTCGAACCGCCCTCGCTTCACCCGCCAGCTGCTCCACCCCGCAACTCTGATCTCGCTGCTCGCCCTGCTCGTCGCAACCAGCGGCACGGCGTACGCGATCGTCATCACCGGCGCCGACATCAAGGACGGCACCGTCAGCTCCGCCGACATCAAGAACGGGTCCCTGACCGGGACCGACGTCAAGGACGGCTACCTGACCGGAGCCGACATCAAGACCGGCTCAATCGGCAGTACCGACCTGGCCGCCACGGCCAAGGGTGCTCGCGCCGTGGCCGCGGTCTGGGGCGACGGATCCGGCTGCACGATCATCACGGCCGAGTCCCGCGGCTTCACCGGCTGCACCCGTAACGGCTCCGGCGACTACACCTTGACCCTGTCGGCCGGGGTGAGTCTGGCCAACACCTACCCGATCTGCAGCCGAGGGAGCAACGGAGGCTTCAACACGATCTACCAGTTCAGCTGCGACGTCGGCCTAGACAGCGCGACCGCGATCGGAGTGCGCCTCACCCGCGTTAACGAGGGTGCGACCACCGGCACAGAGGCGTACGACGCGACGGCAACCATCCCGGTCGTCATCGTCGTCCCCTGACCCGAGACGTACCGAGCGACCGACGAGGTCATCGTCACTCGATGGTGACGGTGACCTCGTTGGACGCCGCGTCGGAATTCGGGTCGTAGACCCGGAACTTGTTGTCGCCCTCACGCCCGGTCATCACGTACGTCGCGAAACTGCCGACGCGCACCTGGACCTGGATGCCGAAGTCGACCCACTCCCCGTCCTCGAAACGCTGAACCAGCAGGGACGTCGCGTCGCGGCCGGGCCACTGGCCGGTCAGGTTGATCCGCTCCATCGGCCTGACGAAGACCGGGGACGCGTTCAGGTAAAGGTCGCCCGCGGCCCCGTCCGGGACCGTATTGGTCAGGCTCGGGCTCGGGTCAGGCTCTGACGTGCGCACGCCGTCCGGCTCCGGCAGTGCTGTGCTGGGGAGCTGGGGCCGCGGTTCGACCGGGCCCGGACCGAGGCTGGAGACCTCGGTGGTGTCCAGATCGAGGGTCTTGACCAGCATCCAGGTGCCGAGCCCGATCGTGAGGCCGATCGCCACGGCGACACCGAGGACCTTCAGCGCAGCAGCGGTCAGGCGCTCCTGGCGGTCCCGGTCCGTCTCCGACTCATTCACAGAGCCAAGGATAGGGGTCCAGGAGGCGGGTGTCGGCCCGGCCGCTGGTCAGCGGGGCGCGAGCACCACTACCGGGATCACCCGATCGGTCCAGGACTGGTAGCTGTCGTAGTCCGAGTAGAGGTCGACGAGCTTCGGCCAGAGGCTGGCCCGTTCCTCGGGACCGGCGACCCGAGCGGTCATCGGCACCCGGACGCGGCCGACCTGGACCACGACCTCGGGATTGGCCGAGACGTTGAGGAACCACATCGGGTTCTCCGGACGGCCGGCCTGGGAGGCCACCACGATCACCCGGTCGCCGTCACGCAGATAGACCAGCGGGGTGGTCCGCGGCAGGCCCGTCTTGCGGCCGGTGTGCTCGACCAGGCAGATCGGGACCGGGTTCCGGAAGCCAGCGCCGATCCGCCAGTGCGCACCCAGGCGGCCCCCGGTACGGCGGAACAACCAGACGTTGAGGGAGGCCATCGCCTTCATGAACTTCACGGCACCGGTGTCGTCGATCCCCTTCGGCTTGCTGTCCAACCTCGCTCACCCCATCCCGAGCGCTTCGAACCCTCGGCGCCAGAGAACGGTCTCGTGCAGCTTGCGCGACCGCCAGCCTGCCTCGGTGCGGGTGAAGGTGAGCCGGTAGATCCCGGTCACCTCGACCGGGAACTTCTGCTCGCCGAAATCGAAGGTCATCGGGTTGTGGAAGTAGGCGTTGGCCTGGATCTCGCCGGCCGGGAGCGCCTCGAAATCGATCTGACCGATCATGTGGACCCTGCTCGGCGCTACCGCGAGGTTCTCGATCAGCCAGGGCTTCACCTCTGCGTAGGTGGCCTCGATCCCGCCGGACTCGACGTAATTGATGGCGGCGTCGGGGGTGAACACCCGGTCGAGACGGTCCCACTCACCCAGGTCGATCCCGAAGGTGTAGTGGGTGATGGCGTCCCGGATCTCGATCCGGTCCGAGATTTCCTGCAGGTCCATCGTCGCTCCTCCTGGGCTGGCGCGAGAGGCGCCTTCAGAAACTGAAATTAGGGTGGGTCGGGCTACCTGCCACTCTAGCCACGAAACTGGAACACGTTCTAGTATCGTTGAATGAGATTCTCCTTCGCCGAAGGCATGACCAAGGCCGAGTACTACGCCCCGCTGGCCCAGGCCTGCGAGGCGGCCGGCTACACGTCGATGACGATCGCAGACTCCTTGATCTACCCCAAGGAGTCCGACTCGAAGTACCCCTACACCGACACCGGTGACCGGGCATTCCTCGATGGCAAGGAGTTCATCGAGACGATGATCCTTTGCGCCCACCTGTTCGCGGTCACCGAGACGCTGCGGCTGACCCCGTTCGTGCTCAAGCTGCCGATCCGTCCGCCGGTGCTGACTGCTAAGCAGGCCAGCAGCCTCGCCTTCCTCTCCGGCAACCGGCTCGGTCTCGGAGTCGGCATCTCGCCGTGGCCCGAGGACTTCGCCGCCCTCGGCGTTGACTGGGCCCGCCGCGGCAAGCGGATGGACGAGTGCATGGACATCCTCCGTGGCCTGACCACCGGCGAGTTCTTCGAGTACCACGGCGAGTTCTACGACATCCAGTCGCTCAAGCAGTGCCCCGGCGCGACCGAGAAGATCCCGTTGCTCGTGGGCGGCCACGCGGACGCGGCCCTGCGCCGCGCCGTACTCAAGGGCGACGGCTGGATGCACGCCGGTGGGGACGGCGACGAGCTCGACCGCCTGCTGACCCGTCTCGCCGAGATCCGCAAGGAGGAAGGCGACGACCGCAGCGACTTCGAGGTCCACGTGATCTCGTACGACGCCTACACCCTCGACGGCATCAAGCGCCTCGAGGACAAGGGCGTCACCGACGCGATCGTCGGCTTCCGGGTCCCGTACATCATGGGTCCGGACACCGAGCCGCTGCAGACCAAGCTGGACAACATCAATCGGTACGCCGAGGACATCATCAGCAAGGTCGCCCTGTGACCGAGGTCTCGACAGGCTCCACCAACGAGGTCACCAAGGCCTTCACCGACGCAGTCGCCGAAGCCGAGGCGCTGGTCGCGAACCCGCCGTTCCCGATCAGCGAGCAGGAGCGCGCTGAGGGTTACGACTACCTTGCCGGTTCGATCCGCGCCTCGCTGCAGATGGCGTTCGACTACGACCTGGTGCACCCGGTGCTGGTCAACCCGACGCACCAGTACGCCCGCCAGGGCTTGGACAACCCGGACGCGATCTACTTCAACGCCTACCTCACCGAGGGGGCGACGTACGAGGTCTCCGGGGTCCGCGGCACGGCGGCCGATCTCTCCTTCCAGATCATGGACGGCAACTACTCCGCCGACGGGGCCCCGACCAGCATCGCCGCGTTCGACGACCGTGAGCTCGCCCTCCACGGCGGGCACTGTGCTGCGGACGGCTCGTTCTCCTGGAAGTTCGGCCCCGAGCTGGGTCTGAAGAAGGGCGCCACCCTGATCGTCCGCGAGGTGTTCAACGACTGGAACACCGAGGAGCGCGGGACCATCCGGATCCAGCGGCTCGACACCGCCGGCCAGCCGCGGCCAGCGTTCGAGATGGACAAAGTCGCCAAGCGGTACGACGTCGCCGCCAAGATGCTGGTCGGGAAGATCAAGACCTGGTTCGCGTTCCCGGAGTGGTTCACCTACAAGGAGCCGGTCAACACCTTGACCACACCCCAGTCCACCCCGGGCGGACTGGCCAGTCAGTTCTCCTCGATCGGGCACTACGACCTGACCGACGACCAGGCGCTGATCGTGACCGTCCCGGTCTCCGAGTGCGCCTACCAGGCGATCCAGATCGGCTCGAAGTGGTACGTCTCCACCGACTACGAGCACTACCAGACCTCGTTGACCCAGGCACAGTCGCAGGCGGACCCGGACGGCAAGTTCCGCTACGTGATCAGCGAGCGCAACCCCGGGATCGCCAACTGGCTGGAGCTCACCGGACACCCCAAGGGCGTGATGATGCTGCGCTGGCAGCGCCTCGACCGCGACCTCACCCACCTGGACGGCCCGGTCGTCGAACTCGTCGGTTTCGACGAGGTCCCCAGCAAGCTCCCGTACTACGAGGCCAACCAGGTCTCGCCCGAGCAGTACTCCGCCCGAATCGCCGACCGCCAGGTCGGCATTGCCAGAAGGATGATCTCTTGAGCACCGACCAGTCCGACAACAAGCTCGGTTATGCCGAGGCCCACGACACTTCGATCGAGGACCGGTACCAGCCCGCTCAGGTGCTGGCCGGCAAGGTCGTCGTCATCTCCGGCATCGGCCCCGGACTCGGTCGGTCGCTCGCCGAGGAGGCCGCCAAGATGGGTGCCGATTTGGTGATCGCCAGCCGGACCGCCGCCCGGCTGGACGAGATCGCCGAGGTCATCGAGTCCTACGGTCGCACGGTGCTCAAGGTCGTCACCGACGTGACCGACGAGGACTCCCGTGCCAACCTGCGCGACAAGACGCTGGAGGCCTTCGGCCGCGTCGACTGCGTGATCAACAACGCCTTCACCATCCCTCCGATGGATCCGATCACCCAGATCAAGCCGTCCGCCCTGGCGAAGGTCAACGAGACCAACGTGTTCGCTCCGCTCCGACTCTCGGCGCTCTTCGCAGACGCGCTGGCCGAGTCCAAGGGCTCGATCATCATGCTCAACTCGTGCGTCTCGTTCTCCAGCCAGCCCGAGTACGCCGGTTACAAGCTCTCCAAGGGCGCCCTCGAGCACCTGGCGAGCTCGCTGGCCACGGAGCTCGGTCCGCGCGGCATCCGGGTGAACAGCGTCGCACCGTCGTACATCTACGAGGACGTGAACCGCGGGTACTTCGACTTCTTGGGCGCCGTCGAGAACAAGACTCACGAGCAGGTGTACGCCGAGAAAGCCGCGCCGACGGACCTGAAGCGGCTCGCGTCATCCGAGGAGGTCGCCCGCGCGACGCTCTTCCTCGCCAGCGACCTGGCCTCCGCGGTCACCGGTCAGATGCTGACCGTCGACTGCGGCGAGTTCCACGACTGATGTCCGACAACGCTGGGGCCAACCAGAACGTGATGACCCGGGAGCGCCCCGACGTCGGCAGCTACGAGGACATCGTGGCCGCCGCCGTCCGGACGGTCGGCATGGACGACTTCGGGGGCACCTTGCACGAGGAGGGCCTCCGGGTCCTCGTCGAGGACCTGGCCTCCCCCGAGGCCGGACTGACTCCGCGCGGCAACTACTTCCAGCGCTCGGAGGTGAAGAGCGCCCTGGTCGGCATCCTGCTGACCCAGGCGCAGTTCGCCGCCCACCCCGAGCACGCCGAGGTGAAGATCGAGCGACCGATCTTCCTGATGGGACTGCCCCGTACCGGCACCACGATCCTGCACCGGCTGCTGCACGCGGACCCGGCCAGCCAGGGCCTGGAGATGTGGCTGACGCAGTACCCGCAGCCGCGACCGCCCCGGGAGACGTGGGAGTCCGACCCGATCTTCACCGCGATGCAGCAGGCCTTCACGGCCCACCACGTCGAGCAGCCCGAGTTCATGGGGATCCACTACATGGATGCCACCACGGTCGAGGAATGCTGGCGGCTGCTGCGCCAGACCGGCAAGTCGAACTCGTACGAGTCGCTGGCGAACCTGCCCCGCTACACCGAGTGGCTGAAGAACCAGGACTGGACCGACGCTTACGCCCGGCACAAGCAGAACCTGCAGCTGGTCGGGCTCAACGACACCGACAAGCGCTGGGTGCTCAAGAACCCGTCGCACATGAGCGGGCTCGACGCGCTGATGACCGTCTACCCGGACGCGCTGATCGTCTACACCCACCGCGAGCCGATCACCTGCATCGCGTCCTCGTGCTCGCTCTCGGCCGAGACGACGGTCGGCCAGTCGGACACGTATGTCGGCGGCGTCATCGGTCACACCCAACTCGACCTGTGGTCGCGGGCGTTCCACACGTTCCACGACGCCCGCGGCAAGTACAACCAGGACCAGTTCATCGACATCGCCTTCGGCGACCTGGTCAAGGACCAGGTCGGCGTCACCCGTCGGGTCTACGACCAGTTCGGGCTCGACTGGACGCCCGAGGCCCAGGCCGCGGTGGAGGAGATCGACCGCGAGGCCAAGGAGGGCAAGGCAGCGCCGAAGCACTCCTACGACCTCAAGGACTACGGGCTCACCGAGAAGCAGGTGCTGGCGGCGTTCGACCGCTGAGGTCAACTGGCGTAGGCGAATTCCCAGTCGAGTTCGGGGCGTTCGAGCTTGTTCTCGCGGGCGTGTTTGGCTTTGTGGTGACGTCGGCATCGCGGTGGGAGGTTCGCCGGGGTGGTTGCGCCGTGGGGCCAGGGTTTGTCGTGGTCGAGTTCGCACTCGACTGCGGGCCGGTCGCAGGCGGTGTGCACACACGTCGGTGTGGTGGCTACGACGTAACGCCAGATCGCCTCGGTGGGTTGGTAGGACTTGGTCGAGAGCGTCGCCGGGTCGCCGGCGGGGTCGGTGAGCAACCGGTACCAGGTCGCGCCCTGGCTGGTGGCGATCGCCCGGGCCAGGTCGGCGGGGATCACTTTCCCGCCGGACAGCACACCGGGGTCATCGGAGATCCCGGCCAGGGTTTCCAGCGGGACGGTGACGTTGATGATGGGACGTGCATAGGCCGGCACCGGGATGCCGTCGGCCTTCCCGATGATGAGGTCCAGGGCAAGGTCGGCCATGAGTTGGTTGATCGTGCGGGGGTCTCCGGCGTTGCGCAGCGCTTTGGCTGAGAGGTGCAGGCGGTGCCGGGCCAGGAGGACCTGGTCAGTGGTATTCGTGATGGACAGGACCCCGATGCCTTCCTCGGGCTCGAAGCTCGACACGGTCCGGTCTTCGTAGGCGCGGGTGAACGCTTCGTCTGCGGTGAGGAGTTTGCGGACCTCGTAGTTGAGGCGGTTGCGGAGCTGGGTGATCGTGCAGGTCACCATCTCGGTGTTGACTTCGTCGTAGTGGCGCAGGTGTTTGCGCAGGAACGCGACGATCCGGGCTCCGACCTCGGCCCAGTGCACGGGGTCATCGAGGCGGTGCCGGATCAGTTCGGCCACGGTGGTGGCCCGGAACCGGTCCAACGCGCCGGACAAGCACAGCTGCCAGACCTCGGGGAGGTGCTCGGCCAGGAACAGGGCGATGTTGAGCTGGGTGCGGGTGTGGTTGTCCCCCATGGCCCAGGTCGCGCTGGTCTCGTCTGCGGTCCACTCCCGCGGACTCATCGGCCCCCAACCCGGGAGCACCGAGGTCTGGGCCGGTTGGCTGGCGTGCCGGATCGTGTGGCGGCGGTGGATCTCGACCAGCCTGGCCCACCTCCGCGCAGAGGCACTGTTCTCCTCGACGAGGTCGAGGACCCCGCCGAGCAGGAGGTCCTGATCACTCAACGCCGTGGTGTTGAAATCGTCCATGCAGTCCTACTT
>JBKJHO010000010.1:0-45162 GCA_046598915.1 Marmoricola sp.
GGTGACGTCGTCGAGGAGCGCCATCCGTTCGTCGTACTCGAGTCCGTCGGCTTTCATCTCGGCCACCGCCAGGCCCCGGGCGACGTACTGCTGCTGGGCCAGGATCTGCCGGGGCGCTTCGAGCACGGACTCGACCACCGAGACCAGGTCCAGGGTGTACTCCTCCGCCTCGGGGTCCAGGACGTCGAACGCCGCGAGCGCGTAGTGCGCCAGCGGTTGGTTGAGGGCGAAGTCGACCGGCAGGTCAACGGTCAGCACGTAACGGCGCCCGTAGGCGTCGGCCTCGTCGCGCCGGGTCAGGACGCCCGAGTGGACCAGGCTGCGAGCCAACCGGAGTGCCCTCCTGGCGAGACGGCGCTGGTTGCCGGGGCTCTCGTGGTTGTCCATCAGCAGCCGGCGCAGCACCGGGAAGGCGTCTTCCTCGCGGGCGACGACGTTGATCAGCATCGCGTTGTCGACCTTCATCCGCGAGACCAGCTGCTCGGGAGGTCTGGCCACCAGCTTCTCGAACGTCTCCTCGGACCAGACGACCTCGCCCTCAGCCGGCTTCTTGCGCCGTACGCTGCGCTGCTTCTTCGGGTCGTCGGCGAACTTGGCCAGGGCCTTGGCGTTGTCGATCACGTGCTCGGGAGCTTGGACGATGACGTACCCGGCGGTGTCGTAACCGGCGCGGCCCGCGCGTCCCGCGATCTGCAGGAACTCGCGCGAGCGCAGGATCCGCTGCCGGGTCCCGTCGTACTTGGCGAGCCCGGTGAACAGCACCGTCCGGATCGGCACGTTGATGCCGACGCCGAGGGTGTCAGTGCCGCAGATGACGACCAGCAGACCCGCCTGGGCGAGCTGCTCGACCAGGCGGCGGTAGCGCGGCAGCATCCCTGCGTGGTGTACCCCGATGCCGCGCCGGACGAGCTTGTGCAAGGTCTTGCCGAAGCCCGCACCGAAGCGGAAGCCGACCAAACGTTCGTTGATCGCGTCACGGGCCTCCCGGGTGGGCACGACGCCGCCCCGGGCAGCGAGGAGTCCGGTGGCATGCTCGACCGCGGCCGCCTGGGTGAAGTGCACGACGTACACCGGTGCTTGGTGGGTCTCCACGAGCTCGGTGAGTGTGTCAGCGAGGTGGGTCATCGCCCACGAGAAGGTCAACGGCACCGGCCGTTCGGCGTCGTCCACGACCGCCGTTTCCCGACCGTTGCGCCGGGTCAGGTCCGCGGCGAGCTCGCTGACGTCCCCGAGCGTCGCCGACATGAGGATGAACTGGGACCGGGTCAGCTCCAGCAACGGCACCTGCCAGGCCCAGCCCCGGTCGGGCTCGGCGTAGAAGTGGAACTCGTCCATCACCACGACGCCGACGTCGGCCCCCGGGCCCTCCCGCAGCGCGATGTTGGCCAGGACCTCGGCGGTGCAACAGATAATGGGGGCCTCGGAGTTCACGGACGCGTCGCCGGTCAGCATGCCGACATTGGCTGCACCGAAGATCTCGCAGAGTGCGAAGAACTTCTCGCTTACCAGTGCCTTGATCGGAGCCGTGTAGAAACTGACCCGATCACCGGCCAAGGCAGCTGCGTGCGCGGCCACCGCAACCAATGACTTCCCCGATCCGGTCGGAGTGGCCAGGACGACGTTGCTGCCTCCGAGCAGCTCGATGATGGCTTCGTCCTGGTGCGGGTACAGGCTCAATCCCTGTCCAGCGGCCCAAGCGGTCACTGCCTCGTAGACAGCGTCGGGGTCGTCGGTCCGGGGAACCCAGTCCGCCCCGTCTCCCTGCACCCTGCGACCTCCTGTACTACGCCGGCGGCCCGTCGCGACGACAGAGCGAGACTAGCGGCCGGAGAAGCGAGAGCTTTCTTGCCCGGGGTCACCAACCGCAGCAGTGGGAGCCCGACCGACGCGGGCTATTCGGCCTCGGACGCCGGAGCGTAGGCGGAGACGGCGAACACGGGCAGTGGAGTGGAGAGGCCCTTGAGCTCGATCTCGCCACGCGGCTCGAGACCGGCGTCCGGGGCAGCCGCGGCCGTGGCCGCATCGAGCAGGATCTCGCCGTCCGCGGCCGCACCGCAGAGGCGCGCAGCGAGGTTCACCGGGGTGCCGACAGCGGTGTAGTCCATCCGGGCGATCTCGCCGATCGCGCCCACGGTGACCCGGCCCGAGGCGACCCCGATGCCGACGCCGAGGGGGTGGATCCCCGTCGCCCAGCGTCCGGTGACGCGTTGGGCGGCGAACATCGAGCCCCGGGCGATGACGAGTGCCGCTCCGGCATGATCCGAGCGGGCGATCGGGGCACCGACCAGGATCAGGATGCCGTCGCCGGCATAGTCCTTGATCATCCCGTCGTGCTCGGCGACGACCTCGGCGATGGCCTCGTGGTAATCGGAGATCAGATCGATGGTGGCCTGGGTCGGGATGGCTTCGGTGTAGGAGGTGAACCCGCGGAAGTCGATGCAGACCACCGAAAGTTCGAGCTCCTGCGGCTGCATCACCGCATCCAGGCCGCGCAGCCGCACCAGTTCGGCGACCTGGGGGGACAGGAACCTCGAGAGGAACGCAGCGCGCTCACCCTGCACCAACAGGTACCGGAAGATTCCGTAGAGCGTGATCACCAGGGTGATGGTGAAGGCCGCCAGCGTGAGTCGCACCGGCAAGTAGGTCGCGGCGGTGATGAATGGCACTGAAGATGCGAAGGCCAGGGCTCGGCTCCGCTCGCCAGGATCGAGGCGCTGGGTCGCCAACCCGATCCAGGCCACGAGCGAGTTGATGTCGACAAGGATCCAGAGTCCGGCAAACACCCAGAAGCCGTCGTTGCGCAGGGCCCCGACCCCGTCCAGCGCGAGACTGAACTCATTCAACCGCTCGACGGGCATCAGTGCACCCAGGAGCGCGCCTACCCCGGCGAGTACATACCCGATCCGGACTGCGCCGAGGACCGCCTTGCGGGCGCGCGGAGTCGCCTGGGCAGTCTCGATCAGCTCCCGGATGTACAGGCTCACGCTGACCACGCAGCCCATCTCGAGGAGGATATGCAGCCGTTCGAGCAGGGTGATGTTGTCCGGGTCCACCTGCCCGGCAAGCAACGGTGTCGTCCACGCGTTCACCCCGGCGAGGATGAAGAAGAAGGCGATCGCGACGTTTCCACGACTGCGCCGGTCGAGCAGCAGGAAGATCACCCCGAGACAGGACGCCAACCCGCCGATCATCGTCTGACCGAGGAACTCGTCGAACAGCCGGTCCATTGATGCCCCTCAAGCGATCGCTGCGGTTGCGGTTGCCAAACCCTACTTCCGACTTCCCTCGGCGATCGGCTCGGTGATCGGGTCAGCGACCGAGTAGGCGAAGACAGGCACCGTCCGCGACATCCCCTTGATGGGCATCTCCCCGCGAGATTCGACGCCTCCGTCTGCGGCGGCGCGGGTCCGCTGGTCGATGAGGATCTCGCCGTCCGAGGCGGCCGAGCAGAGCCGAGCAGCGAGATTCACCGGGGTCCCGACTGCGGTGTACTCCATCCGGGCATCGGAACCGATCGCTCCCACGGTCACCCGTCCGCCGGCCACGCCCACACCGATGCCCAGCGGGTGCGGTTCGGTGGCCCAACGGTCCAGCACCGGGCGGGTGACCTGATGGATCCGGCGTGCCAACCGCAGGCCTGCGGCGGCGTGATCCGGGTGCGGCAACGGTGCGCCGATCAGGATCAGGATGCCGTCGCCGGCGTAGTCCTTGATGGTGCCGTCGACCTCGGCGACCGCAGCCCCGACGGTCTCGTAGTACTCCCCGAGGAGGTCGATCACCGCCTGCGACGGCACGCCTTCGGCGTACGCGGTGAATCCACGCAGGTCGCAGGCAACAACGGTGAGGACTGCCTCACCGGGTTGCATGACCGTGGTGAGGCCGCCCACGCGTACCTGCTCGGCCACCTGCGGAGAGAGGAACCGACTCAGGAAAGCACCGCGCTCACCCTCCGAGACCAGGTACCGGAACTGGCCGAAGAGGAAGGTCACGAGCGCGGTGCAGACCGAGGCCAGGGCGAGCCGCGACGGCAGCGCCACCGTTGCCACGAGCAGCGGCGAGGAGACCATGTTGCACAGTGCCCGAGCGTGCTCACCCGGGTCGAGATGTTGCTGGACCATCATCAACCAGCCCACCGAGAACACCAGAGCCACCGCTAGCCAGAGCGCCGCGAAGAGCCAGAAACCGCGGGTGGACAGCGGATCCGACGACGTACCGACGCTCTGTTGGAAGTCGTTGAGCCGCTCGGCCGGGAAGGCGGCACCGGCGGCCAGCAGCAGGCCGGCCAGGACCCAACTGGCGCGGACGCACGCGCGGATGACCGTTTCGGCACGGGTGCCTACCGACCGGGCGGACTCACAGAGACCTTGCAGGTACAGCGCCGACGCCACGACGGCGGCCACCTCGAAGACAATCTGGAACCGTTCGCCCAGTGCGGGGTCGTTCGGGTCGACTGCATCCACCAGGGGCCAGACGGTGAGGACGGCGAGGCCGACCGCGATCGAGACCGAGGCAGATCCGATGTTGGTCCTGGTCTTGCGCTGAGTGATCAGCAGGACCAGCCCTATGGACACGGCAAGAGCTCCGAGCATGGTGGACGCGACGAACTCCTCGATCAGCCGGCTCATGAGGCCCCTCACAGTCGTTGGTGCTGCTGCGCTCAACCTACGGCGGTTGAGTACCCGCGGGGAACCGTGCTCCAACGCGGATCAATAGACGGCCCGCGGTAGCTGGTGGCGACGCCGGGCAACGTTTGAGCGCAGCGAGGGCGGGTACCGGCGCAGACCACGGGCATCACTTCATAGCGGACAACACCTTGAGTAGAAGGAGAGAACGTGTCGGATGACAAGAACGTCGCCAAGGAACTAGTCGAAACGCTGAAGGACGGCGAGCGAGGCTTCGCTAGTGCTGCGGAGAAGTTGCGCGACAGCGACCGCCCCGAATGGGCGACGACGTTGGAGCGTCTCTCGAAGCAGCGCGCGGACTTCAGCCGCGAGATCGTTGCCCTCGGACACGAGTACAGCGAGGACGTCGACGCGAGCGGGTCAGTCACAGCGGCCCTGCACCGCGGTTGGATCTCGCTCAAGGACGCTCTGACCGGCGACGATGCAGGCAGCGTCCTCGGAGCCGCCGTGACCGGCGAGGACCACGCGATCTCCGAGTACGAGAGTGCGCTCAAGAAGGACCTCAGCGCCGGTTTCCACGAGGTCGTGACCCGGCAGCACGCCGCCGTCGTGGCCGCACGCGATGAGGTCAAGGCCCTCCACACCGCTGACTGACCAGCGTGAAACCTGGTGGCGTCGAGGCAGACACCTGCTGGTCTGCTGCCAACCCTGGTGACAGTGTGGAGAGATGAGCGACTGGTTCCTCCCCGAGGATGAGCGTCCGTGGACGGCCGGGAACCTGGTCGTGCCGCACGTCCACGGTGCCGACTACTTCGCACGCCTGGTCCAGGTCGTCGAGGCCGCGGGCACGGAGGACCGGATCTTCTTCACCGACTGGCGGGGCGACGCCGACGAGCGACTCACCGACGACGGGCCCACCGTCGGCGAGTTGCTGGTCGGCGCCGCCCGTCGAGGGGTCGAGGTTCGGGCTCTGCTCTGGCGCTCGCACAGCGACGCGATGGAGCTCAACGCGCAGGAGAACCAGCACCTGGGGGCCCTCATCAACGAAGCCGGTGGGGAAGCGTTGTTCGACGAGCGGGTGCGTCGCGGCGGGTCGCACCACCAGAAAATGTTTGTAGTACGTCGGCAGGGCCGCCCCGAGGACGACGTGGCCTTCATCGGCGGCATCGATCTGTGCCACGGCCGCCGCGACGACGCGGCACACCACGGAGATCCGCAGGCGCCGCCTCTCGATGAGCGCTACGGAGCGACCCCACCCTGGCACGACGCCGCGCTGGAGATCCGCGGTCCCGCGGTCAGCCACGTGCTCGACGTCTTCTCCGAACGCTGGGACGACCCCACGCCGGTTGACCACCGCAACCCGTACCGCGCGCTGGTCCAGCGCGCGGCACGGATGCCGAGGCATCCCGAACCGCTGCCGAAGCGCTGGGATCCTCCGCCCGCATGCGGTCCGCACCAGGTGCAGATCCTGCGCACGTACCCGAGGAAACGGCCTGCCTTCCCGTTCGCTCCCGAAGGTGAGCGCTCGATCGCCCACGCCTATGCCCGCGCCTTCGCCCGGGCGAAGAAGCTCATCTACGTCGAGGACCAGTACTTCTGGTCCGACGTCGTCGCCAGATCGCTCGCGGACGCGCTCCGCCGCGAGCCCGCGTTACAGGTGATCGGCGTGGTTCCGCGGTTCCCCGAGGAGGACTCGGCCGTCAGCGGCCCGCCGATGCGACTGGGTCAGCAGCGGGCGCTGGACCTGCTACGAGCAGCTGGTGGGTCCCGCTTCGCGGTCTACGACCTCGAGAACGCGGCCGGTACGCCGGTGTACGTGCACGCGAAGGTCTGCATCGTCGACGACGAGTGGATGACCTGCGGGTCCGACAACCTGAACATCCGATCCTGGACCCACGACTCGGAGCTCACCTGTGCGGTGGTCGACCCCGAGGGCAGCCTGCCGCGCGACCTCCGGACGACGCTGTGGTCGGAGCATCTCGGCCTCCCGCCGGAGGACCCCCGGCTCGCCGAGATCGACCAGGCAACGGCGCTGTGGGCCGATCGTGCCACCGCAACCGACGCCAGGATCCGGGCGCACGCGCTGCCCCAGGTACGCCGAGCAGTCCGGCTCTGGGCCGCACCGGCATATCGGATCCTCTTCGACCCCGACGGTCGACCGCGGAAGCTGCGGCACACCGACGAGTTCTGAGGCAGTACGGCGCGGACGCCGCCGGTGCGCGGCGACAGCCCGATCCAGGTGGCTCAGAAGCCGAGGTCGCGCCCGATCAGCTCTTTCATGATCTCGTTCGATCCGGCCCAGATCTTGGTGACCCGGGCGTCGCGCCAGGCACGGGCGACGCGGTACTCGTTCATGTATCCGTAGCCGCCGTGGAGCTGCACGCAATGGTCGAGCACGTCGTTCTGGACCTGCGAGGTCCACCACTTCGCCTTCGCCGCATCGACCGGGGTCAGCTTCCCCTTGGTGTGCGCCATCACGCACTGGTCGAGATAGGCCTCGGTGACCTCCATCTTGGTGACCAGCTCGGCGATGAGGAATTTGTTCCACTGGAAACCGCCGATGGGCTGCCCGAACGCCTTGCGGTCGTGGGCGTACTGGATGGTCTCGGCCAGGATCTGCTTGGCGTGCGCCACGTTGGCGATCGAACAGTTGAGCCGCTCCTGCGGGAGGAACTGCATCATCGAGATGAAGCCGGTGTCGAGCGGCCCGATCAGGTCGTCGTTGCTGACCCGGACGTCGGTGAAGGCGAGCTCGGCGGTGTCGGACTCGGGCTGGCCGACCTTGTCGAGCTTGCGGCCCAGGGAGAACCCGGGCTTGCTGGTCTCGACGCCGAAGAGCGAGATACCTTTCGCCTTCTTCTCCGGGGCGGTGCGGGCAGCGACCACGACCAGGTCGGCACTGAAGCCGTTGGTGATGAAGGTCTTCGAGCCGTTGATGACCCAGTCGTCGCCGTCACGGACCGCAGTGGTCTTCAGGTTGGCAAGGTCCGAGCCGACGCTGGGCTCGGTCATACCAATGGCGCCGAGCATCTCACCGCTGGCGTACTGCGGGAGCCAACGCTTGCGTTGCTCGTCGTTGGTCAGGTGCACCAGGTACGGCGCGACGATGTCGGAGTGGATGCCGACGCAACTGGCGAGCGCCATGTTGACCTTGGCGAACTCCTCGGTGAGCACGGCATTGAACCGGTAGTCACCGGCCTCGGAACCGCCGTACTCCTCGGGGATCTCCAGACCGAGGAAGCCCTGCTTGCCGGCAGCGAGCCAGAAGTCGCGGGGGATGCTGTGCGCCTCGGCGTGCTCCTCGACCTGAGGAATCACCTCACGGTCGAGGAACTCCTTGACCGAGGCGCGGAAGGTTTCGTGGTCGTCGTCATAGATGCTGCGGTCCATGCGCACCATCGTAGATCGCGGACCTACTGGCGGGTACGGGGCCGTGGCGGGACGCCGACGCCCGCAGCCGGCTCGGCCCCGATCCGGCCCGCCAGGCCGGAGGCACGTTGCACCCGCCGGCCGATCGCGGCCCGGAGCGCGTCGACGGTCCCGACTACCGTGACGGACTCCTTCGCCCGGGTGATCGCGGTGTAGAAGAGCTCCCGGGTCAGCAGCGCCGAGTCGTCGTCGGGCAGGATGATCGTCACCGCGCGCGCCTCGGAGCCCTGGCTCTTGTGCACCGTCATCGCGAACACCGTCTCGATCCCGGACAGTCGGGTCGGCGCGAACAGCCTGGTCTCGTTGCCGGTCCGCACCACCACGCGCAGTCGACCGTCCGGCATCCGCACCACCACGCCGATGTCGCCGTTGGAGACGCCGAGGCCGCGGTCGTTGGCCGTCAGCAGGACCGGGCGGCCGGCGTACCACTCCTCGAGGCGCGCGAGCCCGGAGCGCTCGGCGAGGAGGTGCTCGATCTGTCTGTTCCAGGTGCCGACGCCGTACGGGCCCTCGCGGTGCGCGCAGAGCAGGCGGTGCTCGTCGAGGAGAGCGGTGATGGTCTCCCGATCTGCGCCGTCGTCGAAGGCCAGTGCCCGCCGGGTGATCTCGGCGGCTGCGTCCGCGAGCGAGCCACGCACCTGCGCCATCGCCGCCTCGTCGGCCGGGTCGATCATCCGGACCGCCGGGGACCCGGAGTCGAGCAGAGCCACGGCGCGGTCGGCGTCGCCGTCGCGGAGCGCCTCGGCGAGCGCGTCGAGATCGGCGCCTGCTGCACCCTCCTTGGTCCGGTGCGTCTCGGTGAGACGCACGACCGGTGAGTCATCACGGCCCGCGAAGCCGTTGACCAGGTCCGCCAGCACCGCACCGGCCTCGACCGAGGCGAGCTGGTCCGGGTCGCCCACCAGGACGAGCCGCGTGGTCGGCCTGACCGCCTCGAGCAAGCGCGCCATCTGGGTGAGCGAGACCATCGAGACTTCGTCGACGACGACCAGGTCGTAGGGCAACGGGTTGGTGCGGTGATGCCGGAAGCGGGTGCCGCTCTCAGGTCGCCACCCGAGCAGCCGGTGCAGCGTGCTCGCCGTCAGTCCGGCCAGGCGGGCCCGGTCGCTCGGCTCCAGGCCGGCGGCCTCCCGGGCGACTGACTCGCCGAGTCGCGCCGAAGCCTTGCCGGTCGGCGCCGCCAGGGCGATCCGCGGCGCACGGCCGCCGGCGAGCTCGAGCTGCTCGGCAACCAGGGCCACCGTCCGGGCGACCGACGCCGTCTTCCCGGTCCCGGGTCCGCCGGTGATGATCGTCGTCCAGCCGCGAACGGTGGCGAGCGCGGCGGCCTGCTGCTGCTCCCACCCGGCCGTGAAGAGGCGTGCCAGGGCCGCGGTCAGGGCAGTCTCGTCGACTTCGGGCGCGGCCCGACGTACCCGCGCGAACAGGTCGTCGCAGACCTGGCGCTCCTCGCGCCAGTGCCGGTCGAGGTAGAGCAGCGAACCGTCGAGGCGGAGTACGCCGGTCTCGGCGAGCGGACTGGCCGCGACCGCCGCCGCCCAGCCGGACGCCTGCGGCCACGGCACCGGCTCGGTGGTCTCGACCGGCTGTTCGGCGATCGTGGCGAGGTCGACACAGACGGCGCCGAGTCGAGCCGCACGCACCGTCAGGGCGATCGCGAGCAGAACGTCGTCGGCGGCCTCGCCGCCCAGGACGCCGAGTCGCTGGGCGACGTGGACGTCGGCCGCCTCGACCACCCCGGCCCGGTTGAAGACGCCGAGGACGCCCTGGGCGCGGCGGGCGATCCGGCGGTCGTACGGTCCGGGGGCCGGGCGTCCGTTGGCGATCGCCGTCATCGGGCTCCCCGTCCGTCCGGGCTCTGGCCGTCCAGGATGGAGGAGAGCTCCAGGATCAGGGAGGCCGGGGGACGCCAGGAGAAGACGCCGCAGGGCACGCCGCCGACGACGGGCGTCTCCGGGCCGACCATCCCGCGCAGGTAGAGGTAGAGCACCCCACCGAGGTGCACCGCCGGGTCGTAGCCCGCGAGCCGCCAGCGCAGGAACCGGTGCAGGACCACCGAGTAGAGCAGCGCCTGGAGGGGATAGTGCGAGTGCAGCATCGCCTCGGTGACCTTCTCGGGCGTGTAGTCCCAGGCGGAGAGCGGACGGCCGGGCTCGCCGAGGCTGTTGGTCTTGTAGTCGACCACCACGAACCGTGGGCCCGCCTCGCCACGCACCCGCAGGACGACGTCGATCGACCCGCTGAGGTACCCGCGGAGAGCCTGCCCCCCGAGGACCGGCGTCTCCAACTGGTCGGCGTACCCGCGCATCGGGTCGTCGGCCGGCAGGTGACGTCGCAACGCCGCACCGAAGGCGGCCAGGGTGAGGCCTGCGGCGACACCGCCGGCGACGCCCGCCCGGTCGCCGCCACCCATCGGGATCTCGAAGTCGAGCTCGCGGAGCCGGTCCTCGAGCCCGATCTCGCCGAGGGTCAGGCCGTCGGCCAACGGGCCGAGGGAGGAGTGCTGCATCGGGAGCAGGGCATCGGCCAGCTGTTCGCTGGTCGCGTCGACGGACCACCAGCGCCGCTCCTCCTCGACCCGGGCCAGCAGCTCGGCCCGGAGGTCCGGGGCCTTCGGATCGGCGTGCTCCAGGACGGCGTGCACCAGCGAGCCGAAGGTCGCTCCGGCGGTCAGACCGTCCATCGGGGAGAGGAACTCGGGTTCGTCGGGTGCGGTTTCGACAGGCTCAACCGACGCGGTAGTGGCGACCAGCTCAACCGCCGGCGACTCGTCCTCGTCGAGGGTGCCGGGCGTCTCGGGCTCGCTCTGCTGCTGCGGTCCGGCCTGCTCCTCGGCCCTGATCAGCCCGCTGTACGACGTACGCCGCCAGGCGGTGTCGACGACCCGGGCGAAGGGCCGCTCGGCCAAGCCCTCGGGCGGGCCGGCGAGGGCGACCGTGCCGGACTCGGTCGTGCTCGTCTCCAGCCGGAAGGCGCCGAGCCCGGCCCAACGGCCCAGCACCTCGTCCGCCTCGTCGTCGGTCGAACCGAAGGACGCCCGGTCCGGAACCTGGGCGTCGTCGACACCGCGACCGAAGAGCAACCGGGTCAGGGCGCCGTTCGGGGCGTTGTACGTCGGCGCCCACCAGACGACGACCTGGGACTTGGCCCGGGTGAGGGCGACGTACGCGAGCCGCAGCTCCTCCTGGGCCTCCTCGGCCCGGGCAGCAGCCTTCGCCCGCGCGCTGTCCGCGACGTCGAGACAGCGCTCGTCGCCCTCGTGGTAGGCATGCACCGTCGGCCAGTCCTTGACGGCGCGGTCGAAGAGTTGCGGCAGGTAGACCACCGGGTACTCCAGGCCCTTCGAGCCGTGGACGGTCACGAACTGCACAGCCTTGGCGTCGACGTCGAGCCGGCGCCGCCGGGCGTCGTTGCGGTTGCCCTCCTCGATCGCCTCGCGCAGCCAGCCCAGCAGACCCGCGAGCCCGAGGTGTTGCTCGGACGCAGCTCGGTGGAGTAGCTGACCGACGTGGTTGAGGTCGGTGAGCAGCCGCTCGCCGCCGACGCACCCCAGCACCCGGGCCGAGAGGCCGGCGGCAGCAGCGGCGCTGTGCACGGCGCCCACGCCTCGTGAGCGCAGCAGGTCGAGCCAGCTGCGGATCCGCTCGGCGAGCTCGTCGGTGAAGTCGGCGTCGCCATCGAGCAGGTTCTCCGGCGTCGTCGGGAAGAACGGCGTCAGGGCAGCAGCCCTGATCCGGCCCGGAAGCTGCGGCTTCTCGAACGCCTCCAGCAGCCGGAGCCAGTGCTGGGCAGCGGCCCCGACCATCACGCTCTCCGCGGAGTTGATCACCGAGGGAATCCCGCGCAGGGTGAGCTCGGCCTGGATCCGGGGGGCGTCGTCCTTGACCGAGTGCATCAGGATCGCGATGTCGCCCGGGTCGAGCGGCCTGCCGTCGAAGGTGACGCCCCCGTTGAGCTGGCGGGCGATGTCGCCGGCGAGGTCGGCAGCGATCCGGCTCCGGACCTTGCCGATGTTGATCGTCCCGGACTTGGTCAGCGTGAACCCGTCACGGCGTACCTGACGAAGGCGTACGCCACCACCGGTCGAGAGCCTCGACCGCTGGTGGATCGGGGCGGCCTTCACCTCGTGCACCTTGATCCGTTCGTGGCCGAGCTCCGCGCCCCGGGTCAGCTTCTGGAGCGCGTCGACCACCGGGGCATCGCTACGCCAGTTGGTGTTCAGGGTGTGCAGCCCAGCTTCCGCGACCGCTCGCAGGTACGTCGGGGTGTCGCCGCCGCGGAACGCGTAGATGGCCTGCTTCGGGTCGCCGATCAGGACCAGCCGGGACGCTGTCGCGAAGGCATCACGCAGCACCGCCCACTGGACCGGGTCGGTGTCCTGGAACTCGTCGACCAGGACGACGTCCCAGCGCGCCCGCATCCGCATCGCGGCTGCGGTCTCGATGCCGTCGGTGGGCTCGACCGCGTCGGCCAGCCGGCTGAGCATGTCGTCGAAGGTGAAGACTCCGGCACGGCGCTTGCGTACCTCGATCTCGTCCCGGACCGCCCCGGCGAACCCGACGAGGGCCGCGGCCTCGGTCGGCGGTCCGTCGGTCGGGGGGAGCACTGGTCGCAGGGAGGCGTGCCTGTTCTCGACGGCCTGCCGGGACACGTTCCGAGCGGCCCGGACCTCGATCGGCGGATCGTGCGGGAGGTCGGCGTAGAGCGCCAGGTAGAGGTCGTCGACCACCTCATCGCGAAGGTCGCTGATGTCCTCGCGGAGCAGCTCCGTGGAGTCGGAGTCACCGGCGACGCCGAGGGAACGCAGTACTGCGTGGCAGAACTCGTGGGTGGTGGCGATGGTGGCCGCGTCGTAGCTGGCGATCGCCGCGAGCAGCCGCAGCCGCCGTGCCTCGATCTCCTCGCTCGGAAGGTCGGTGCCGTCCGATGCGCGGGTCAGCACCGCGACGTCGTCCGCGGCCACGCGGGCCCTGTCCGGCTCGGCCAGGATCTCGGCGACCAGGACGAAGCGCTCCCGGACCCGGTCGCGCAGCTCCTGGGTCGCGGCCCTGCTGAAGGTGATCACCAGCATCCGGTCGAGCGGTGCGATGTCCTCAGCGACGTACCGGGTCGCGAGCGCTGCGACGGCGTACGTCTTGCCGGTCCCGGCGCTGGCCTCCAGGACGGTGGTGCCGGGTCCGGGAAGGGGTCCGGCGAGGTCGAAGCGCTCCATCACTCCACCTCCCCGGCGAGCAACGGCGCCCACACCCAGGTGGCCAGGTCGTCGAAGAGCGGGCGGCCGTGCGGCCCGGCCTCGGCGATGATCTCGTCCCAGGACGGGCGCCGGCCCCAGGCGGTGACCATCTCGACACCGGCGTTGTCCTTGCGCCACTGGTCGCCGAGGTCGCGGTTCACCATCCAAGCCGGACGCGACGAGGTCGCTGCCTTCGCGGCGAGCCGGGCGGTCTCGGAGGCGTAGGGCAGCACCCGGGTCAGGGCCAGGTCGTGGAACGCGACGAGGTCCTTCAGGACACTGAGGGGCTCCGGAACCACCCCGTACGTCGCCCGCGCCGCCGCATCGCCCTGCTGGGCCCGGCCGATCATCCGCGCCATCCACTCCCCGGGCGCCGCGGCGGAGAGAGCGACCAGGCTGATCCAGGCGTTCAGACGGTGCCGGGCTCCGAGGCGGGAGAACGTGCTGCGAACCAGACGGTTGCCGTACAGGTCGGGAACGGTGCCGGTGAGGAACCGTCCGCCACCGAGGTCGACCTGCAGGTCGCGGGCCTTGACCGGTACCCCTTGCGTCGATGCGGCGTACATCTCGGTGAGCGGCCCGGCCGCGGCGGCGATCGCCCCGGTCTGACGCCAGCCGAACCGCCCGGGCGGGAGGGTGCCACGCCGCCATTCGGCCTGCATCGCGGCGGCCGGGTCGCGACCTGAAAGGATCTCGGCGAGCATCCGGTCGCCGACCTGCCAGCGGGCGAGGCCGTCGAGGGAGACCGGCATCGCGTCGCTGACCTCCTCCGCCTCGCGCGGGAGATCGATCTCCAGGCGGCGCCGCAGGAACCCGCGGACCGGGTTGGTGACGACGTCGATCAGCTCGCCCAGGTCGACATCGGCGACCGGGGCTGGGCCGGCTTGCAGAGCGGCCAGGGGTGCCGGCGACACCCGTCCCGGTGCCGACGCCGAACGCGCGGCCCGGGCCGCGTCGGGGTCGAAGGAGAATGGCCCGTTGCCGTCGCGGTCGCGGAGCAGGTAGTCGGCGTGGAACGCCTGCGACTTGTGCGACCGGACGACGTCGCCACCGGTCGTCCGCTCCACGACGTCGAGGAACTCCCGCAACGGCACCGACGGCGGCCGATCCAGGCCGGTGGCTTCGTTGAAGCCGGTGTAGGTGATCACCAGGTGGTCGGTCGCGGCCATGATCGCGTCCAGGAAGAGCTGCCGGTCCTGGCTGCGGACGTCGCGCTCCCCGACCCGCGGATAGCGGGCCAAGACGTCGTCGCCGTCCAGCGAGCCGCCGCGGGGGAAGATCCCGTCGTCGAGCCCGAGCAAGCAGACGACCCGGTGCGGGACCGAGCGCATCGGCGTCATCGTGCAGACGGTGAGCGTGCCGGTCCGGAAGTTCGCCCGGGTCGGGCGGCCGGCGAGCTGGGTGCCGAGCAGAGCCCGGATGTCGGAGAGCCGCAGGGTCAGCCGCTCGCCAGCAGCGGCACCCAGACCGGCGAGCTCGCGGCGCACCTGCGCGAGCTGCCACTCCTCACCCCGCGGAACCTCGGCCAGAGCCTCGACACCGTCACCGAGCACCTCGAGCCAGTGCTCGACGCCGTGGTCGCCGCCGAGGCGGGAGGTCAGCTCCTGGAGCCGGTCGATCGCCTCCGCGAACCTGCCCGCCAGGGCGATGTCGGTGGTCGAGACGTCGTCGAGCGGCAGCGTCGGGCCGAGCCAGAGACCCGAGTCGTCGGAGAGTGCGACCCCGGTGAGGATCCGGTCGAGACCGAACCGCCAGGTGTTCTGCGGGAACGCCGCGAGACCGTAGCGCTCGCGGTCGGGCTGGTCCCAGGCCCACCGGATCCCGGACTCGGCGACCCAGGACGTCACCCGCTCCAGGTCGGAGTCGGTGAAGCCGAACCGGCGGCGCACGGCGTCGTCGGCGAGCAGGTCCAGGACCCGGCTTGCCTCCGCGCGCCCGTCGGCCAGGTCGACCAACCGGGACAGCACGGCGAGCAGTGGGTTCGTCTGGTGCGGCGACCGGTCGGCCAGCATCACCTGGAACCGGTGCCCGGGATGACTGCCGGCGACGGCCTCGCCGAGCCCGAAGGCACCGCTGATCAGGGGGGCGTACTCGTCGATGTCCGGGCACATCACCAGGATGTCGCGGGGCTCGAGGGTCGGATCATCGGCGAGGAGTCCGAGCAGCACCTCCCGGAGTACCTCGACCTGCCGCGCCGGACCGTGGCAGGCGTGCACCTGGACCGAGGCGTCGGACTCGCCACGACGTACCGGGACGCTGTTCGCTGCGATGTCGGACTGGACGTGGCCGAGAACGGTGCGCGGACGCTCGGGCGATGCCAGCATCGGGGCCTCGGTCGCTCCGGCCCGGAGCAGGGTGGTCTGCGCTTCGCGGATGTCGCGCCCCATCGCCGCCAGCAGCGGGTGCCGTACGGCGACATGGCTCTGGTCGTCGCGTCGCCAACCGACGCTCGCAGCGTCGCGCAAGCTCTCCCACAGCTCCGCTGAGGGGTGCGGCAGCCAGAGGTGGACGTCGCGGCTCAGCCCGAGCGCGGCGAGAAGGGCTGCCTCGGTAGCACCGATCCGGGTATGCCCGAACAGCGAGATCCGCGCCGGTAGGTCGAGCCGGAGGGTGCCGGCCTGAAGGCCCGCGACCACCGAAGCGTGCCGGGCGACCGGGCCCGGACCGCCCACGGTCGCCAGGGTCCTGCGCAGCAGCTCGGGCTGCCAGGCCAGGTCCTCGGGCAGCACGCCACCGCCGCCGTCGCCCCGGCCACCGGACTCCCAATCGACAAGCAGATCCGGGCGCTGGACGGCGTACGACGCGAACAGGCCGGCCAGGCGCCGGGCGACCGCGAGCCGGCGACCGCGCCTGAGATCGCCTTCCTCGCCGGCGATGCCGTGCCCGAGGTGGTCGGCGAGGACCCGCGCCCACGGTTCGTCGAGAGCCTCGTCGATCGTGCGGAGCAGTGGCCACATCAGGGTCTCCGGCGCCCACGGATCGTTGTCCCGGGTGCCCAGGACCTGTGCGACGAGCGACGTCGGCGATGCGAACTCGACGCCGGCGCAGACGCCGTCCTCGCGGGCGGGGCCGTGGCCCAGACGGTGCGAGAGCCGTTGGGAGAGCCAGCGCTCGACGCCGCGGGCCGGGACGATCACCAGCTCGCGGGCGAACGGGTCCGGGAGCGGCGTACGCAGCAGGTCGGCCAACCCCTCCGCGAGGAGGTCGGCCCGCTCTCCACGGTGCACCACGAACGCCACCTGCGGAGCCTAACGAGCGCCCGAGGTTGCTCGCGGCTGCGGAGGCGACAGCACGATGACGAGCGAAGCGAGGATCACGGGGGCAGCCTAGGGGGAAGGGCCGACACCCGGCGTTGCGCACCGCACCGCGCCCCGGCGGGCCCGGGGCCCGGGGCGGATCAGCCCTTCAGCAGGTCTTCGAAGTCGCCCATCGCTGCGAGATCGCGGTCGAACTGATCAAGGCGCTCGGTGCGCGGACGGCCCGCGACCAGGGCGGCCAGCTCGGCCGCTGCCCGGTCGACGCGACGACGCAGGTCGCCCGCAGCGCCGCCGGCTCCCCAATCCTCGCTGGCCGCGAAAACTCCCGTCGGTACGACGACCGCGTGCAGGTAGCTGAACAAGGGCCGCAGGGCGTGCTCGAGCACCAGGCTGTGCCGGGCTGTTCCGGCGGTGGCAGCGACGAGCACCGGCGTACCGTCCAGCGCCCCGGTCTCCAGGACGTCGAAGAACGTCTTGAAGAGCCCGCTGTAAGAGGCACTGAAGACGGGTGAGACCGCGATCACGGCGTCCGCCGAAACGACCGCGGCCAAGGCCTCGGCGAGATCGCCGGTGGCGAAGCCGGTGAGCAAGTGGTCGGTCAGCGCGTGCGCGAGCGGCCGGAGCTCGATCACGACGGTCTCGACAGGCTCGACGGGTTCAACAGGCCCGACCAGCGCAGGGTCGAGTTGGGCGATCGCTGCCGAGGTGGCCGTTGCGAGCAGGTCGGCGAGCAGCCGGGTCGACGACGGCTCGCTCAGCCCGGCGGTGATGACGACGACGCGGGTCATGCCGGGACCTCCTCGTGCTTGCGGAGCTCGGCGACGACCTCGCCGAGCAGGTCGAGCTGGCGCAGGACCGTGTCGAGCGGCAGGCCCGCGTGGTCGACCAGGAAGAGCTGGCGCCGGTAGTTGCCGGCGTACTCCTTGAAGCCGAGGGTCTTCTCGACGACCTCGGCCGGGGAGCCCACGGCCAACGGGGTGGAAGCGGTGAACTCCTCCAGCGACGGGCCGTTGCCGTAGACCGGGGCGTTGTCGAAGTACGGGCGGAACTCCTTCACCGCGTCCTGACTGTTCCTGGCCAGGTAGACCTGACCCCCCAGTCCGACGATCGCGTCCTCGGCCTTGCCGTGGCCGTAGTGCGCGAACCGGTCGCGATAGAGCGCGATCATCCGGGCGGTGTGCTCAGCTGGCCAGAAGATGTGGTTGGAGAAGAACCCGTCGCCGTAGTACGCCGCCTGCTCGGCGATCTCGGGGCTGCGGATCGACCCGTGCCAGACGAACGGCGGGGTGTCGTCGAGCGGGCGCGGGGTGGAGGTGAAGCCCTGCAGCGGCGTCCGGAACTTGCCTTCCCAGTCGACGTTCTCCTCGCGCCACAACCGGTGCAGGAGCGCGTAGTTCTCGATCGCCAGCGGGATCCCATCCCGGATGTCACGGCCGAACCACGGATAGACCGGGCCGGTGTTGCCGCGGCCGAGCATCAGGTCCATCCGGCCGTCGGCAAGGTGCTGGAGGTAGGCGTAGTCCTGCGCGATCCGCACCGGGTCGTTCGTGGTGATCAGTGTCGTGGAAGTGGAGAGCTTGATCCGCTCGGTCTTCGCGGCCAGGTGGGCCAGCAGCACCGGGGGGTTGGCCGGCGCGGCAAACGGCGGGTTGTGGTGCTCACCGGTCGCGAAGACGTCGAGGCCGACCTCCTCGGCCTTGAGGACGATCGCGACGGTGGCCTTGATCCGCTCGTTCTCGGTCGGCGGGCGACCGGTCGTCGGGTCGGTGGTCACGTCGCCCACGGTGAAGATGCCGTACTCCATCTGGTCCTCCCGGCTGTCTGGTTAGTTAACTATTCAACCACATCCAGGGTTCCGTCATTCCCGAGCGTGTCCGCGTAACCGTCGTCCCCGGCGGATCGTTGACCCAGCATGCGCTGCCTGTCACTGTGCCTGCCCTCTCGGCCGTCCTCCTCCGCGTGGGCCACCCGGGTCCTCGACGTCACGGCGGTGCCGCGATGACGGAGCGATGGCGCTACGGAATCAGGCTTCGCGGATCCCGTAACGCTCCCAGAAACGGCGGAGCGGGCCGGGTGCCCACCAGTTCCATCTGCCGAGCAGCTTCATTGTCGCGGGCACGAGCAGCGCGCGGACAATGGTTGCATCGAGGAGCAGGGCAACCAGCATGCCGACGCCGATCATCTTCATGAACACGATGCCGCTCGTCGAGAACCCGCCGATCACGACCGCCAGCAGCAGCGCTGCCGAGGTAATGATCCGCCCCGTCTTCTGAACCCCGACCGCAACCGCGTCGGTGTTGCGCTCGGAAGGGGTCATCGCCGTCGGGTCGCCCGGCCTCGGGGCGTTCTTGTCCCACTGCTCGCGGATCCGGCTGAGCAGAAAGACCTCGTAGTCCATCGACAGGCCTACCAGGATCGCCAGCATGAAGATGGGTTGCGTCGCGTCGAGGAAGCCCGTCGAGGTGTAGCCGAGGAACCCCTCGAGACGTCCGTCAGCAAAGATCCAGGTGATCACCCCGAAGGACGCGCTGATCGAGAGCACGTTCATCAGCACAGCCTTGATCGGCAGCACGATCGAGCCGAACGCCAGGAAGAGCAGCACCAGCATCGCGGCCACGATGATCCCTGCCATCCACGGCAGGTGCCTCTTGATCGAGGACAGCAGGTCGACAGTGTCGGCCGAGAGACCGCCGATCAGCACCCGTTCACCAGCTTCGGCAGAACCGGAACTGTCCAGCGCGCGCAGCTCCTCGATCACATCGAGCGATGCCGCGGTCTGCGAGTTCCCCGCCCAGGTGACCCGCAGCAAGGTCACGCCCTCCTTCGCCTCGACGGTCCGTACGTCGAGGACGCTGCCGACCGCCTCGGCCTCGGCGACGTACGCCGCCACCGCGGGCTCGTCCGTGGTCTCGAGGACGATGTTCGCCGTCGACTTCTCCTGGTCGAACTGCTGGTTGAGCTTCACGGCGGCGACATGGGCCGGGTGGTCCGGCGGAAGCACCCGGTAGTCGACCGAGCCCCACTTCACGCCCAGGAACGGAGAGGCGATCAGCACCAGGCCACCGACGATCACGACCATCACCACGACCGGCCGCTTCATCACGCCGTGGGCCAACCGGGCCCAGGAACCGTGGTCGGTGTCGACCGTGACCGGCTTGCCTCGACGCCAGGGCATCCGGCCCGAGTCGATCCGGCGACCCAGCAGCAGGAGCACGGCCGGGAGGATGGTGAGCGCGGTGACGACACCCACAAGAACAGCCGTCATGCCGCCGTACCCGAGGCTGCGCAGGAAGTTCTGCGGGAAGACCAAAAGCGCGGACATCGAGACGGCCACGGTCAGGCCGGAGAAGAGCACCGTCCGGCCGGCGGTCATCATCGTGATCCGGACGGCGTTGCGGACGGCTGCCGGCTCGTCCGCGGGCTGTTCGGCGAGCTCTTCGCGGAACCGGCTGATCACGAAGAGGGCGTAGTCGATCGCCAGCCCCATCCCGAGCAGGGAGATCACATTGATCGAGAAGACCGAGACCTCACCGAACAGGGTGAGCACCCGGACCAGCGCCAGCGCCCCCAGGACCGAGACCGCGCCGACCAGCACCGGCATCAGCGCCGCGGTCAGGCTCCCGAAGATCAGCAGCGAGAGGATCAGCACGATCGGGAGCGTGATCGCCTCCGCCCGCGCCAGGTCCTCGGCGACGGTCTCGTTCACACCGGTGTACACCGCCCACGCGCCGGCGATGTCGACGCTCAGTCCGTCGTCGGCCTCCCTCTGCAGGATCGGCAGGATCCGCTCGTTGTTGTCGCTCTGGTCGTCCTGACCTTCGCCCGCCAGCGAGAGGTAGACCTGGACGGCGCGGTTGTCCGAGCTGACCATGCCGGGGTCCTGGGTCTCCCAGGGAGTGAGAACGGAGGTGATCGCATCGGCCGGGATGGCGTCGAGCCGGTCCTCGACCGCTGTCCGGAACGCCGGGTCGTCGGTCCGCAGGGTCTCGCTGCGGTAGAGCAGGACCAGGTCGACGCTCTTGTTGCCGAAGACCTCCTGCTCGCGCACCAGCTCCTGGGCGGCATCGGTCCTCGGATCGTCGAAGCCGCCCTTGCCTAGTGCGTCGAAGACGCCCAGGCCGTACACGGCAGCGGCCACGGTCGCGATCAGACCGGCCACGACGACGAAACGAGCCCGGTCGAGGAGGAACTGGGTCCAGCGGTTCAGCATGTCGGCTCCTGGGACGGCTCAGCGCGAGAGGGGTTTACACCGTTTACTGTAAACGGTGTAAACTATGGTCTGTCAAGTCAGATCTCGGAAAGGTCCTGATGACCCCGCCCGCCCGCACCGCCACCGCCACCGGCACCGCCACCGGCACCCGTGCCGAGCAGCACGCTGCCACCACGACGCGCATCGTGGCCGCCGCGCGCAAGCTCCTCTCGCACCGGGGCGAGGTGACGCTGCGCGCTGTTGCCCGCGAGCTGGGGATGACGGCGCCGGCGCTCTACCGCTACGCCTCCAGCCACGAGGACCTGGTCCGGATGGTCGCTATCGCCATCGACGCCGACGTAGCAGCGCGCATCGCCGCGGCAGCCGACAAGCACCCCCTCGCCGACCCGGCCGCTCGATTGATCGCCGCGACCGTCGAGTTCCGGCAGTGGGCGCTGGGCAACCGCGAGGAGTTCGCGCTGGTCTTCACCAACGTCGACGTCGACTGCCTCGACGAGGTCAGCTCCCCCGGAACCGGGATGTTCTTCTCCGCGCAGCTCTTCGCGCTCTGGGAGAAGTACCAGTTCCCGGTCCCGTCGTTGGCCGAGCTGGACGGTGGCCTCGCCGAGATCCTGCGCAACCCGCAGGTGCCGGCCGACCTGACCGACGTACCGGAGGAGCTGCGCGGCCTGGTCTGGGTGCTGGAGCGCTCCTGGTCGCGCCTCTACGGCACGGTCACGCTGGAGGTGTTCCGCCACATCGACCCGCGCATCGTCGAGCAGGCGCACCTGTTCCGCGCGATGATCGAGGACCAGGCGGTCCCGCTCGGCCTGGTCGGCGAGCTCCCCCGCCTGCGTGCGTTGATCGCCGAGCTGCTGGCCTGAGCTACTTCTTCTGGAACAGGCCCATCAGGTTGCCCTCGACGTCCTTGAAGTACGCCGCGTAGCCGATGTCGCCAACGTTCTGGCGGCCGAGGACCGCCATCCCGCCGAGGGACTCGATCCTTGCGAGCGCCTCGTCGATGTCAGCGACGTCGATGGTGACCACCGGGCGATCCGTCGGGGACTCGCGCTTGACCATGCCGCCGCCGATGTATCCCGTGTCGGTCGGGAACCCCTGGTCGTCAGTCTCGCCCGTCTGAACGATCGAGTAGTGGATGTCCGGGAACTCTTGGATGTTCCAGTCGAAGGCATCCGCATAGAACTTGCGGGCCCGGTCCCCGTCGTCGTAGGGGATCTCGAAGTGCACGACTCGTCCGCTCATGGCGACAGAGTAGCCGGGCAGTCGGGCCGAGGATCACGCGTACTTCACGCCGGGTCAGCGTAGGGATCGGCGATTTCACGCCGGGTCGGCGTCGGGATCGGCGATTTCACGCCGGGTCGGCGCAAAGTTGGTGCTCTAGCTCGCTCCGATGGCGGCGGCAGCCGCCCGGCCCGCCGTACGGCCGGAGAAGATGCAGCCGCCGAGGAAGGTGCCCTCGAGGGCGTTGTAGCCGTGCAGACCACCGCCCCCGAAGCCGGCCACCTCGCCCGCGGCGTACACGCCGGGCAGGGGCTCGCCGTCAGGCTGGAGCACCCGGGCGTCCAGATCGGTGTGCAGGCCGCCGAGGGTCTTGCGGGTCAGGATGTTGAGGCGCACCGCGATCAGCGGACCGTTCTTCTGCTCGAGGAACTTGTGCGGGGACGCGGTCCGCATCAGCTTGTCGCCCCGGAAGTTGCGGTGCCCGCGGATGAAGGTCAGCTGCACATCTTTCGAGAAGTCGTTGTCGAGCTCTCGATCGCGCTCGGTGATCGTCTTGCGCACCTGCTCGGCGGAGAGGAGCGAGGAGCCGGCGACCCGGTTCATCCCGGCTACGAGCTCCTCGACCGTATCCGCGACGACGAAGTCCTCGCCGTACTTCTTGAACGCCTCCACCGGGGCGGCCGCGCCGGAGCCGAGCCGCTTGAGCAGCAGCTTGATGTCCTTGCCGGTCAGGTCCGGGTTCTGCTCGGAACCGGAGAGCGCGAACTCCTTCTCGATCACTTTCTGGGTCAGTACGAACCACGAGTAGTCGTAGCCGGTGCGCAGGATCGTGGCCAGCGTGCCGAGGGTGTCGAAGCCCGGCAGTGCCGGCGCCCCGAAGCGCTCCCCGGTGGCCGAGAGCCAGAGCGAGGACGGCCCGGGCAGGATCCGGATGCCGTGGTTCTCCCAGATCGGGTCCCAGTTGCGCAGCCCCTCGGTGTAGTGCCACATCCGGTCCGGGTTGATGATCTGGGCTCCGGCACCCTCGGTGATCGCCTGCATCCGGCCGTCGACGTGCGCCGGTACGCCGGCCACCATGAACGCCGGCGGCTCGCCGAGACGATCGACCGGCCACTGCTTGCGAACCTGGTCATGGTTGCCGCCGATGCCGCCGGAGGTCACGATCACGGCCTGCGCGGCGTACTCGAAATCGGAGATCTCCTCGCGGTTGGACGCTCGGCCGCGATCCATCCCGTCCGGCGCAAGCACGGCGCCCCGGACGCCGGTCACGACGCCGCCCGTCTTGACCAGGCCGTCGACGCGGTGCCGGAACCCGAAGGTGACCAGGCCCTTCGCGACCGCCTCCCGCACCCGGCGCTCGAACGGCGCGACCACGCCCGGGCCGGTCCCCCAGGTCAGGTGGAAGCGCGGGACCGAGTTGCCGTGCCCGCCGGCGAGACCGCCGCCGCGCTCGGCCCAGCCGACGACCGGGAACAGCCGGAGGCCCTGGTCGTAAAGCCACTGCCGCTTCTCGCCGGCCGCGAACCCGACGTATGCCTCGGCCCAGCGGCGCGGCCAGTGATCGCAGTCGCGGTCGAACTGGGCACTGCCCATCCAGTCCTGGAGCGCGAGGTCGTAGGAGTCCTTGATCCCCATCCGGCGCTGCTCGGGGGTGTCGACCAGGAACAGACCGCCGAGCGACCAGAAGGCCTGGCCACCAAGACTCTGCTCGGGCTCCTGGTCGAGGAGGAGCACCTTCTTGCCTGCGTCAGCGAGCTCAGCGGTCGCCGCCAGGCCGGCCAGGCCGGCTCCGACGACGATGACGTCAGCGTGAGAAGTCATTCATCCAGGTTGACACATTCCCAAAGTGTCCTACAAGTGACAGATCCTGTGGTTGTCCTCACAGCCAGTACAGTTTTCCCATGACGCAGCCGACCGTGACCGCTCAGGCGCAGGCCGCCCCGGCCGACGCGTACGTCGCGGCCACCCGCACCTACCTCGCTGGTCAGCGCATCGACATGCGCCAGCTCGCGAAGGAGCTGGGCGTCTCGCGGAACACCCTCTACCGCTGGACCGGCGGCCGGGAGCAGCTCATCCAGGACGTCGCTTGGGCGCTCAGTGACGCCGTCATCAACGACATCTGGACGAGCACGGCCCATCTCGAAGGCACCGACCGGCTGATCGAGTCGCTGCGCCAGTACGTCGTCACGATCATGGAGTCGTACGCGCTGCAGTCGTTCGTCCGCAACGAGACCCACGCCGCCCTCCGGCTGCTGACCGCCCGCGGGCCGTTCCAGGATCGGTTGGTCGGTGCCGTGGGGCGGCTCATCGACGAGGAGGCCGCCCGCGGAACCTTCGTGCCGCGTTCGGACACCGGGATCCTCGCCTACGGCGTGGTGCGGTTGACCGAGGGCTTCGTCTACAACGGGGCGCTGCTCCAGACCGACCCCTCGATCGACGACGCGCTCGCCGTCATCCGCTTGCTCGCCGACTGAGCCGCCCAGCAGCATCAGCAGCTCACTCAGCCGGGGCGGTCCTAGGCTCTAGACATGCCTGACCCGGTCCCCGTCCTCCTCCGCGAACCCGCGCACCGGGTATCGCGCCGAGCCCCTGCGGTCTGGGCAGCGGGAGCCGTGGTCACCACGACCCTGGTCACGGCAGCGGTCCTGTTCGCGACTGCCGTCCTCGACCTGGTCCCGATGACCTGGTGGGGCTGGGCCCTGTACGCCGTGCCTGCTGCGGCGTACGTGATCGTGATGCCGCTCTACCGCTACCGGGTCCACCGCTGGGAGAACACGGCGACGGCCGTCTACGTCCAGCGTGGTTGGCTCAGCCGCGAGCGCCGGATCGCCCCGATGTCCCGGGTCCAGACCGTCGACTTCGACCAGAGTCCGGTCGACCGGATCTTCGGGCTCGCCCGGGTGACGGTGACGACCGCCTCGGCCGCCGGTCCGGTCCGGGTCGACGGACTCGACCGCGCTGTCGCTGAACGACTCGTCGAGGAGCTCACCCGGCGTACGGAGGCAGAGGCCGGCGACGCCACGTGAGCGAGCTGGCCGGTGACGCCGGGTGGCGCCGGCTCGACATCCGGATGCTGCTGGTGCACCCGCTCAACGAGCTGATCCGGTTCCTGCCACTGCTCATCGGCCTCTTCGTCCTCGGCACTGGCGGCAGCAACGACCGCTGGCACTATCTCGGCGTGACGGTCCCGATCGTGATCGGTCTGCTCCGGTTCGCGAGCACCAGCTTCCGGATCACCGGCAGCCAGATCGAGCTGCGCCGCGGCCTGTTCAGCCGCAGCCTGCTGACGGCTCCGCTCGATCGGGTCCGGACCGTCGAGCTGACCGCGCGACCGTTGCACCGCATCCTCGGCCTCGCCAAGGTCGAGATCGGCACCGGCAGCGCCGCCCGCGACGACGACGGGCGGCTGGTACTCGACGCCCTCGGTGCTGCCGAGGCCCAGCGGCTCCGGATCGAGCTCCTGCACCGAACCCCCTTGCCGACCGGGGCAGCGGGGCGGGCGGGGCAGCCGGGGCAGCCGGACGATGGCCCGGCCCCGGAGGAGGCGGTGCTGCTGCGCTTCGACCCGTCCTGGGTCCGGTACGCCCCGCTCACCACGTCCGGCCTGGTGATCGCCCTGGCTGCCTTCGCGGCGTCCAGCCAGTTCCTCGGTCAGGCGATCTCGGCCGGGCTCGACGCCTCGGACCTCGACGAACAGGTCGAGGCACTCCCGTTGGTCATCGCGGTCCCCGCCGGCGCGGTCGCCTTCCTGGTCGTGATCTCGATCCTGGCGATGGTCGGCTATCTGCTCACCAACTGGGGCTTCCTGCTCACCCGCAACGACTCCGCCCGCACCTTCGGAGTACGACGGGGCCTGCTCACCACCCGAGAGACGAGCATCGACCTGGGCCGGTTCCGCGGGGTGGAAGTCCACGAGCCTCTCGGTCTGCGCCTGGTCGGCGGCGCCCGGTTGACGGCGGTCGTGACCGGGTTGCGCCGCAGCACCGGGGGCAGCGCACCGCTGGTCCCGGCGGCACCGCGCAGCGTCGTGATCGGTGTCGGCGAGCAAGTGCTGCAGGAGACCGGGCCGTTGCACGTCACCCTGGTGCAGCACGGCCCGGGGGCCCGGCGCCGCCGGTACCTCCGCGCCGTGGCCGGGATGTCCTTAGTCCCGGCGTCACTCCTGGTGCTGCCACTGGCGACGTCGTGGCCGATCTGGCCGGCGGGGGTCGCCCTGCTCGCCCCAGCCGCCGGAGTCTTGCTCGCCAAGGACCGGTACGCGCGCCTCGGGTACGGCCTGACCCCGGAGTACGTGGTGATCCGCTGGGGTTCGCTGCGAGGCCGACGGGACGCGCTGCAGCGCACCGGGATCATCGGCTGGAACATCAACCAGACCTGGTTCCAGCGCCGGGCGGGTCTGGTCAACCTCGCTGCCACGACTGCGGCCGGGCAGCAGTCCTACCAGATCCTTGACGTTCCCGAAGCCGAGGCGATCGCCTTCGCCAACGCCGCCGTTCCCGGGTTGGTCGGCCAGTTCCTGGCCGCTGACGGTTGAGCCGGGCGCGCTCCTCACCAGATTTCGACACGCTCGGTCGCCGACCTCGTTCCTCGGTTCGGCGCTCGTTGCTCAACCACCGACGATGAAGTTCGTTGACGCGTCCTTCATCAGATCAGCTTCTTGAACAGCGGCATCGGCGCGTGCTTCATCACGACGCCAAGGGGACCCCACGGGAAGCCCGGTACGGCGGCCGAGTCCTTCTCCTTCTCGATGGCCTCGACCATCGCCCTGACACCTTTCTCGGTGGAGGCCATCAACGGGGTCGCCTGGTCGACCTTGTCGTTCATCTCCGAGCGGATGTAGCCGGGGTAGAGCACGGTCACCTTGATCGGCTTGCCGTAGAGCTCGGCGCGCAGGCCCTCGGCCAGATGCGCGACGCCGGCCTTGGTGGCGGCGTACGTCGTCAGCGCCTTGGGCATCCCACGAACTGCCGACATCGAGCTGATCATCACGAAGTGGCCGGCGTTCTGGGCACGGAAGATCTCCATCGCCGCCTCGGACTGGGCGAGCGCCGCGACGAAGTTGGTCATCGCGGTCTCCCGGTTGGCGTCGTACCGGCCGGTGCCGAGGGGTGCGCCCTTGCCGAGACCAGCGTTGATGATCACCCGGTCGATGGTGCCGAAGTCGGCCTGGAAACCTCTGAACACCTCGAAGACCTGGTCGTCGTCGGTCACGTCCAGCGCCCGGATCTCGACGCGCGCACCCGGCTGGGCCGCGGCGATCTCCGCCCGGAGCTCGTCGAGCTTCTCCGTACGACGCGCACACAGCGCCAGGTCGTACCCGAGCGCTGCGAACTGCCGGGCCATCTCCGCGCCGAGGCCGCTGCTCGCGCCGGTGATCAGAATCGTTCGTGCCATGGGAATGCCTTTCGGGTCACGGTCATCGGTAAGACAGCGCGCCGGGCACGCTGTCCAGGTGGGACTGCTCGTTGTAGGAGAGCAGGTTCAGCCCGCGCGCTCCGGAGATCAACCGGGTGAGCGCGCTGTTGACCATCATCCGGTTCAAGCGGGTCCAGAGGTCGGCCCGCACCTGGTGCAGCCCGCCGTCGGCGAGCAGCGTCGCCACCGCCCAGGCGACCGGGCCGCCGGAGGTAAAGACGGCGACGTCGCCCGATGCGGCGAGCCCGACGGTCCGTTCCAGCGCGCCGGTCACCCGGCCGGTGAAAGCGGTGAACGTCTCGGCGTAGGGGCGATCCGCCCCGGCGATCCAAGCGGCGGTGGCAGCCTCGAAGAGCCGCTGGAACTCCGCCTTGGTCGGCTCGCCGACGACGTCGTGCGGGTGCACCGCCAGGACGGAGAGGAAGTCGAACTCGTCCCAGCCCGGGTCGACGACGAGGCCGCCGACGTTCCAGCTCGCGGCGGCCGCGCAGGTCTCGGCGGTCTCCCGGTGCCGGCGCATCGCTCCGCCGACGATCGTGCCGACCGCGATGTTTCGCGCCGCCAGGCTGACGCCCAGCAACCGGGACTGCTCGAAGCCGAGGGGTGAGAGCGCGTCGTAGTCAGCCGCACCGAAGGATGCCTGGCCGTGCCGGACGAGCAGGATCTGTCCCATCAGAAGGCGCTCAGACCTGGCCGGCGATGACGCGCAGGCAGCGGTCCTCGTAGTAGTGCACGGCCTGGCCGAAGAGCGCGTACATCTCGTTCGTCGTCTGGCCGTGGAAGTACCGGTAGTAGATCTGCTGGGCGATCACGGCGAACCTGAACAGCCCGTAGACCTCGTAGAACTTCCACTCCTCCGGCGTGACCGAGCTGGTGCCGATGATGTCGGCCATCTGCTCGCAGTAGTACTCCACGAACTCCGCCCTGGTGAACATCCCGGGCAGGTTGCTCGGCTGCCGGCGGACGAGCTGGAAGCCCTCGTCGTCGTCGGGCTGGACCCAGTAGGCGAGATTTCCGCCGAGATCCATCAGCGGGTCGCCGAGGGTGGCCATCTCCCAGTCCAGGACTCCGATGATCCGAGCTGGACCGCCCGTGCTGAACCCGTGGTCAAGGACGACGTTGTCGAACCGGAAGTCGTTGTGGATCACACAGTTCGCGACGTCTGCCGGCATCCGCGCGGCGAGCCAGTCCATCACCTTCTGGAAGCCCGGCGCGTCTTCGGTCCTGGCGTTCTGGTACCGCCCGGACCAACCGGTGATCTGTCGCTCCACGTACCCGGTGCCCTTGCCCATCGCCGCGATCTCGGGCAGTGAGGTATCGACCCGGTGCAGCGCGACCAGGGTGTCGGCGAAGGTCCGGCAGAGGTCGCGTGCGCCGGTCTCGTCGAGCTCGAGGCCCGGCGGCAGGTCACGACGCGGGATCAGTCCGTCGAGTCTCTGCATCACGTAGAACTCAGAGCCGATCACCGCCTCGTCCTCGCAGAACGCCACCATGTCGGGGACGAGGCCGAATGGCTGCTTCAGCGCCGACTGGATCCGGAACTCGCGGCCCATGTCGTGAGCGCTCTTGGCCTTCTGGCCCCGTGGCGGACGGCGCAGGATCAGGTCCGACTCCGCGGTCCGCAGCGAGTAGGTGAGGTTGGAGGCGCCGCCGCCGAACTGCTGGACCTCGACCTCGCCGGTGAGCGCGACACCTTCGGTGGCAAGCCAGGCGCGCACCGCTTCGAGGTCGAACAGGTCCTCCTCGCGTACTGCGGCGGCCCCCTCGATGTCCGTCATGGTTCTCAGCCCATCGCGTTGAGTCGGGCGGCCTGCTTGCGCATCACCGCGTCGTACGCCGCCCGGTCGGCGACCTTGAGACCGTACGCCGCCTGCGCGGCGTCGTCGGGGAGAATCACCTCGTCGCCGTTCTCGACTCCGGCGAGCACCGCGGCGGCAACGTCGTCGGCACTGACCGGCGAGCTCGCGACCAGCGCACCGATCACCGCTCCGACCGCGACGTCGGCGCCCTGCATGTTCTCGACCAGCGGCGTCCTGAAGTACGACGGACAGACCACGTGCGCACTGATGCCGTACTCGGCGAGCTCGTGCCCGATGGTCTCGGTGAAAGCGACGACAGCTGCCTTGACCGCGTTGTAGGAGCCCATCCCGGCGGGGTGCACCAGACCGGCGAGCGACGCGGTGTTCACGATCGCGCCCGAGTGCTGCCGCTTCATCATGGGGACGAACGCCCGGGTCCCGCGCACGACGCCGAAGAGGTTGATCTCGGTGATCCACTGCCACTCGTCGAGGCCAGCCACATCGACCCGCCCGCCGCCGGCGACCCCCGCGTTGTTGAACAGCAGGTCGATTCCGCCCCACTCCCGGTCGACCCAGGCCACCGCGTCGGACCAGTGCTGGTCCGAGCGCACGTCGAGCGTGAGGTAGCCGACCCCGTCGATCGGGTCGGCCGGAAGGTTCAGGTCCGCACTCAGGACCCGGTCGCCCCGAGCGACCAGCGCCCGGCAGAGCGCAGCGCCGAGACCGGAGGCGCCGCCGGTGACCACGGCCCGGGTGCGGCCCTCGCCGTCCTCGACTCGCGCGGCCGTGGCGAGGACCGGTGCGTTCGCCTCGTCGGTACGTTCGGTCACGAGCGGTGCTTCCCGATCTCCAGCCGCGCGACCACGCCGCGATGCACCTCGTCCGGACCGTCGGCGAGCCGCAGCGCCCGGGCGTTGGTCCACATCGCGGCGAGCGGGAAGTCCTCGGAGAGGCCTCCGCCACCGTGCAGCTGGATCGCCATGTCGATCACCTGCTGGGCGACGTTCGGCACGATCACCTTGATCTGGCTGACCTCGGAGAGTGCGTTCAGCGGACCGCCGACATCCAGCTTCCAGGCGGCGTTGAGCACCAGCAGCCGGGCCTGGTCGATGGCGATCCGGGCGTCCGCGATCCGCTCC
This sequence comes from Marmoricola sp., assembly GCA_046598915.1. Taxonomy (GTDB): domain Bacteria; phylum Actinomycetota; class Actinomycetes; order Propionibacteriales; family Nocardioidaceae; genus Marmoricola. The sequence continues at coordinate 30,326 of JBKJHO010000010.1, forward strand.
GGGTTGCCGCCGAGCTTAACCAGCGGCTTACCGAAGGCAGTCCGGGAGAGGCCGCGTTTGATCGCCAGCTCGAGCGCGACCTCGGCCTGGCCGATCAGTCGCATGCAGTGGTGGATCCGACCCGGACCGAGCCGGCCCTGGGCGATCTCGAAGGCACGCCCCTCGCCGAGCAGGATGTTTGCCGCCGGGACCCGGACATCGTCGAAGGAGACCTGACCGTGGCCGACCGGCTCGTCGAACACGTTCATCGTGGAGAGCAGCCGGTCGACCTTCACCCCGGGGGTGTCGACCGGGACCAGCACCATCGTGTGCCGGTGGTGGCGGTCCGCGGGAGAATCAGGCGCTGTCGGGTCGGCCAGACCCATGAAGACCAGGATCTTGCAGTCCGGGTGGCCGACACCGGTGGTGAACCACTTGGTGCCGTTGATGACCACCTCGTCGCCGTCGACGACCGCCGACGCGGCCATGTTGGTGGCGTCCGAGGAGGCCACTGCCGGCTCGGTCATCGCGAAGCCGGAGCGGATCCGGCCGTCGAGCAGCGGCTCGAGCCACTGCGCCTTCTGCTCCTCGGTGCCGTACTTGAGCAGCACCTCCATGTTGCCGGTGTCAGGCGCGTTGCAGTTGAAGACGTACGGCGCCAGGAAGGTCGCCCGGCCCATCAGCTCAGCGAGCGGGGCGTAGTCGGAGTTCGACAACCCGGCGCCTCCGTGGGTGCCGTACTGCTCGGCATAGGGCTGGTCGTGGCCAACGGGCAGGAAGAGGTTCCACAGCCCGAGTGCGCGCGCCTTGGTCCGCAGCTCGCCCAGGATCGGGGACTCTGCCCAGGTCCCGGCCGCGCGGGCGGCAGCCACGTCGCGATGGTAGGCATCGTGGACCGGCTCCACCTCGTCGGTGATGAATGCGGAGACCAGGGCGGCGAGCTCGGCGGCGCGCTCAGAGGGGGAGAAATCCATGACCCTGACAGTAGCGCTGTCACGATCGTCACGCGACGGGTGGCCGGCGGCGCACCCTGGGTGTCAGTTGCAGGCGCTGGCGATCGGGACCCCGTTGCGGGCCGAGACGATGCCGGGCGTGAAGTTGAAGACGCCGTCGCCGTCCTGACCGGCGGCGGTGCGGATGTCTGCGGTGATCAGGCTCTCCTCCCCGGGCTTCAACGAGACCGGCAGGAAGGCGACCTGGCGGCCGCGGTGCAGGTCAGCGGTGATCGAGCGGGTCTCGCCGTTCACCTTGAGCCCGGTGATCTCGCCGCCGGCGGGCGCATAGATCCGGAGGTTGAACGCGATCATGCCCTGGCGCGCGAACCCGCCCCGGCCGAGAACGTACGGCCCTAGCTTCTTGAAGTCGCTGGGCATCGTGGACTCCAGCGCGATCGAGGCCTGCAGGTCCTGGGCACCCTTCTGCCGGCAGACGACCGCGGAGACCGCGGTCCGGTACTTGAGGTAGTAATCCATCTTCCCAGCGACGGAGTCGTTGATGTACATCCCGACCTGGGGATGCGAACCGGTGTCGCCAGCGAGTACGCCGCCGACGGCGGTCCCGTTGAGACGGTCCTGCTCACCCGGGTCTGCCGACCAGAGCAGTACCCGGTGCTCGTTGGCGCCGGTAGCCAGGCCCTTGACCGCCTTCTGCTGGTCGCCCTGGCCGCCCATCACCGCGTCGAAGATCCGCCGAGCCGCTCCCTCGAAGAAGTCGTCCTGCTGCACCGGGTTTTGGATGCGCCGGTAGACCTGGTTGAGCAGCGTCGGAGCGACGCTGCTCGCGGTCAGCGAGACCCCGTCGGCAACCACGACCGGACCGGTGCCCTGCATCAGGTAGCCCAGAGCGATCGGGTCGACCGAGAGGACGCCGTCGACCTCGACGTCCAGCTTCCGCTTCACCATCACCCGCGCGATCTGGGCCGTCTCGGCGAAGTCCGGGGTGAAGTTGATGTCGCGGAAGTCAGCAGCCATGTTGGCGCCGTACTGCTGGGTGGTGTCTTTCGCGAGCCGGACCACCGGGCTGCTGAACGGGTTGATGTCGCCCGCCGAACCCTGCCACCCCATCGTCAGCCGACCTCCCTCCGCGCGGAGGATCGCCAACGAACCGGGTAGGCCGCCGCTCGACCGCAGCTCAGCGGGGTTCTGGATCATCAGCAGGTAGTTGCGCGGGCCGTCCTTACCGAGCATCGCCGGCAGCAGGTCGAAGGCGGTCGCGGTCGCGTTGGCCGCCGAGCGGGCGTCGCCGACCTGGACCTGGAGGTCGGCGACCAGGTCGTTGAAGGGGAAGATCAGCTGGCTGGTCCGGATCTCGTCGAGGTCCCGGCCCGCCTGGTCGATCGATGTCGCCGCACGCCGTACGTCGGGGGTCAGCCGCTCGACCGCAGCCACGTTGATCTGTCCGTTCGAAGGCCGGAAGGCGCCGTCGTTGAGCGCCTGGCTGAGCTGGAGGGCGATCGGGGCGTTGATCCGGGTGGCGGTGTCGAGCACCTCCGAAACGGTCTGCACGGCGCCGATGTTCCGGCCGAGGAACGGGATCTTCCTGCCGAGGTCCCAGAGGATGCCGTCGGTCTGGTCGCGGGCGGTGCGGGTGTGGTCGCGCAGCTGCGCGAGTGCCCGGTTGGCACCGTCGAAGTCGCCATCCTGGATCCGGGCCTGAACCGCCTCGGCCCGGTCCCGGGAGTCGAGGAGCGCGCGGGAGGCGCTGTAGGCCTGCCAGACGAAGATCCCGACGCCGAACACAACAACCAGAACCAGACCGAGCACAACCCGACGGCGCGACAACTCGAACTTCGCAATAGCTCCCACGACGCGAAAGACTAGGCGGTCTGCACGGGAACGTCTGCTTCCTCGGCGCCGCGTCGCGCAACTGTGACGGCGGTAACGCCGGCGAGCAGGAGCACCAGGCCACCCAGCAGGACGGCGCGGCTCGGACCGCCGGTGCCCGGCAGCCCGGCGCCGTTGTTGCTCGCGGGCCCGACCGCACCGGCGGCCCCGGGGCGCACGGTGATGGTGATCCGGTCCTGCCAGCTAGCAGCGGCCTTCGCGGACCCGTCCGCGGACACGGCGAACGCACAGGTGCCGACCAGATCCAGCTTCTCGACCGAGGAGACCTGCGGGGCAACATAGGTGGTGGAGAAGTCAGTGCCGACACCCTGGCGGGCCTGACCGTTCCAGGTGAGGTCCCAATCGCAGTCAATGCTCGCCGAGGCCGTGGCGGTGAAGGAGTCGCCGCCGACGACGACCTGGCTGTCGACGGTCAGGCTGTGTCGGACCTCGGGGTAGGCCTGGGCGGTGGACGAGAACCCCACTATGCCCAGCAGCGCGGCAACTACCGCAACGGCGGCGTACCCGAACCTTGTCATCAGCCATCTCCCCAGAACGACACGAGCAACTGTTCCCAGAGGGTCCCCCCGAAACCTCTGGCGTCACAGAGGTCAACGACTTGCACAGACCCGGGTTACGGACCAGGCTCGAAATCGTTGTCCCGGCCGCAGTCCGGACGCGATCAGGACAGATCTGGAACGATGAGGCATGGTTGGCTCTGTTTCTGCGCCCTCGGGGGTGTGCCGCCCGACATCGGAGATTTCATGAAGAAGGCCGCGCCGGCCGTTCTCGGCACCCTGGTCCTGCTGCTGGTGACCGCGTGCGGGAGCAACGCAGACTCCGAGGAGAACGCGAAGATCGCGACCAACGTCGCGAAGGCGGTCTCCACCGAAAGCGGCATCCTGAACGACGACGAGGCCGCCTGCGTGGCGAAGAAGTTCGTCGACGAGCTAGGTGCCAAGAAACTGAAGGCCGCGAAGGTCGTCACCTCGGACGGGTCCTACAACGAGAACGGCGCGAACGTCGACGCCACGACCTCGGCAGTCTACGCCGAAGCGCTGCTCTCGTGCGTCGACAAAGACGAGGCGATCGACAAGATCCAACAGCTCCTGGTGGCCGGGTCGTCCGGCGCCGCGATCCCTGCGGCGAACGCAAAGTGCTACGTCGCCAAGCTGGTGAAGACCGTCGACATCGAGCACCTGCTCTCGTCGCGGATCATCACCGACTCCGGAGAGCTCAGCGAGAACGCGGCGGCGCCCGATAAGGACACTGCGGCGAAGTCGACCGATGCCCTGCTCGCCTGTGCCGACTATTACGCGCTCGACGCCAAGGAGCGCGCCTCCCAGACCAAGGGCCTGAACCCCGCGAAGTACCAGAAGTGCCTCAAGGCGCGGCTCTCCAAGGACCTGCTGGCGGAATTCCTGACGGCAGTCCAGGCGCAGACCGCGGACGTCCGTGAGCTCGGCGACAAGGTCAACAAGGAGACGGCCGCCTGCGTGAAGTCGGCCACCAAGAAGTAGTACTCAGCAAGAAGTAGTACTCAGCTGGCGACGACTGCGATCACCCGGGACCGCACCACCGGATCGGCCCACCTCGTGGCGCTCACGCGGAGGCGGTAGAGCGCCCAGCACAGGAACGGCACGGCGACCAGCACCGAGATCCGCCAGTCCGGGGCCATCGACGAGGCCGCGAAGACCATCCCGAGCAGGGTCGTCTTGGTGGCGAGCTTGGCGCTGTAGCCGGCCATCACCACCGGCGGCGCCGGGGTGGCGCGGGCGCTCCGCAGGTCCACGGCGTACGGGCTGGTGATCGACCAGCGCAACGAGGAGTCGACCACCTGGACCGAGACCACCAGCAGGGAGAGCAGGACGGCTGCAAGCTCCGCGCTGGTGGGGACCCCGGCACGCACCGAGGACAGCAAGATGGTGAGTCCGCCGGCGACCAGGAGCACCTCGAGGAGGACCACGGCCTTGGCGGTGAAAACCACCTCCGGGGAGACCGGCAGGCTGTCGCGCCAGAGCGCACCCCGGCCGTCGAGGCACCAGGCGTTCACGCCGAAGAGCAGCGCACCACCCGAGGCGACCAGCCCGGGCAGGATGATCACCACGTCCCAGGTCAGCGCGCCGGCCACGGCCACGGCGCCCGGCATCAGCCCGAGCACCAGCAGACCGCGGCGGAGCGGGACTGAGCGCCAGATCGAGGCGCGGTCCAGCCGCACCATCGCGACCAGGTCGGACCGAGGGTTTCGGGGTGGCTCTCGGTGCCCGGATTCCAACCTCAGCTCCTCCCGCTGCGAACGGTGCAGGGCCCACCGCGCCGGGAAGAGTCCGGCGTACACGGAGGCCACCAGGAGGAGAAGTAGGACGCTGACCGTCAGCAGCCAGCGGAGCCAGGCACCGCCGGTGGCCGACCCGGCGCCGAGGTAGATCTGCACCGTCGGGCTGCGGTCCAGGACGTCGGTCAGGTTGCCGGTCAGGATCACGGCGGTAACCACGACGGCGACCAGCCCCGAGAGCGCCCGAGCGAGCAGGACACCGTGCCAGCCCCGGCGGATGCCTTCGTAGATCCAACCGACCGCCTGGCCGAACGAGGTCGCGACCAGGATCCAGACAAGCGCCGGGATCGCCGACGCGGCCAGGTTCTCCGGACCGAGGACGTAGGACGACGCCCCGAGGATGGTCCAGGCCTGGAGCAACCACGCGATGTTGAGCGGGGCCATCAGGAGCGCGCCGAGGTGCTCGGTCACGGTCGAGACCGGAAACGCCACCGCCTGCTCGCGCGGGATCAGCTCCCGGCCGCCACCGGACGTTGTCGCAGCAAGGATCGCGAGCATCAGAAAGCCCAGGTAGAACGTGGGCAGGATCGCCACCAGGTCGCTGGCGTTGCGGGCGTCCAAGGGTTCCCGCAGGTATGCCGGCACCACGATCGCCGCGACCGTCAGCGCGAGGACCAGGCCGGCGCCGAGGCCGAGGCGACGGCGCGAGGCCGTGCTCAACCCCGTACGACGGAACGCCAGCAGGGCGCCCAGGTCCGTCGTACCGTCGCGCAGCTCAGTCCAGGAGAGCTCGGTACGCACGGGCACCGTCCTCCCCGGCCAGCTCGTCCGAACCGAGCGCCGCGACAGCGGACCCGCCGCGCAGGACGAGCGCGTCCTCACAAGCGTCCATGGCGAGCTCGCGCAAGTGCGTGGAGACCAGGACCGCGGCGCCGCGCGCCTTGGCATCGGCGATCACCTGCTGAGTGGCCTCCACCCCGAGCGGGTCAACCCCGTCGAAGGGTTCGTCGAGGAGCAGCACGCCGGGTTCGTGGAAGGCCGCCAGCACCACCGAGAGCCGTCGGCCCATGCCGTGGCTGAAGCCTCCGGTGACCCGGTGCGCCGCAGCGCCCAGGTCGAACCGCTCGAGCAGGTCCTGGGCGCGGAGCTCCCAGCCCTCAATCCGGCGGAGCCGGGCCGCGAGCTGGAGGTGCTCCCAGGGCGTCGCCCGCGGAACCAGGCCGCCGACGTCCGGGCAGAAGCCGGTCGCGCGCTTCACCAGCAGCGGGTCGAGCCGGACGTCGACCCCGTCGACGACGACCTCTCCCGCGGACGGCGGGATCACCCCCGCGAGCACCCGCATCGTCGTTGACTTGCCGGCGCCGTTGCGCCCCAGCAGCGCTGTCGCGCGGCCGCCGTACGCCGTGATGTCGATCCCCCGCACCGCGTCGACCGACCCGAACCGGACCCACAGGCCCCGTATTCGGATGCGTTCCTGGCCCACTCCCCCCAGTGCACTCACCCGAACAGTCTCGCTGACCCGTCGTGAAATCGCAGATGAAAGCACTGACCCGTCGTGAAGTGCAGGTAAACCTGCGATGTCACGACGGGTCAGCGTGGGGGATCAGGCGGGGAAGGACTCGCCCTTCTCCGCCATCTCAACCAGACGTGCGGTCGGGGTGAAGCGCTCGCCGTACTTGCCGGCCAGCTCCTGCGCCCGGGCGACGAAGCCCGGAAGTCCCGTGCCGGCCTTGCCCTCGTAGCCGTGCATGAACTGGGCCGCACCGCCGGTGAGGGCGGGGTACCCGATGCCCATGATCGAGCCGATGTTGGCAGCCGCCGAGGACTCGATGACACCCTCCTCGAAACACTTCGCGGTCTCGAGAGCCTCGATGAACAGGTAGCGGTCCTTGAGGTCCTCGAGGTCGGCCGGCTCCGCGTTCGACGGGAACTTCTCCGCGAGTCCCTTCCACAGGTCCCCGCGGTTGCCGTTCTCGTCGTACTCGAAGAAACCGGCGCCCTTGAGGCGTCCCGAACGACCCTCGGCGATCATCGCGTCCACGACGTCGTCAGCGGCGTGCTTGCTGATCGGCTGCCCGCCAGCGGACTCGGCCTCGTTCGTGGCCTTGCGGATCTTGGCCATCAGCTCGAGGTTGAGCTCGTCGGAGAGCTGCAGCGTCCCGACCGGGTAGCCGGCCTGGGTCGCGGCTCGCTCGACCGACATCGGGTGGACACCCTCGGTCAGCATCGCAAGACCCTCGTTGACGAAGGTGCCGATGACGCGGCTGGTGTAGAAGCCACGGCTGTCGTTCACCACGATCGGGGTCTTGCGGATCGCACTGACCACGTCGAGCGCTTGGGCGACCGCGACGTCGGTGGTCTTGGCGCCCTTGATGATCTCGACCAGCGGCATCTTGTCGACGGGCGAGAAGAAGTGCAGGCCAATGAAGTCCGCCGGACGGCTGACACCCTCGGCGAGCTCGGAGATCGGGAGCGTCGAGGTGTTCGAGCAGAGCAGCGCGTCAGCGTTGATGTGCGGCTCGATCTCGGCGAAGACCTTGGCCTTCAGTGCCGGGTCCTCGAAAACTGCCTCGATGACCAGGTCGGCGCCGGCAGCATCTGCCGCGTCCGCCGTCGGGTGGATGAGCGCAAGGATCTCGCTCTTCTTCTCCTCCGTCATCTTGCCGCGACTGACAGCCTTGGTGAGGAGCTTGTCGGAGTACGACTTGCCCTTCTCGGCCGCTTCGACCGACACGTCCTTGAGGACGACCTGCATGCCCGCTCGCGCACACGAGTACGCGATGCCGGCGCCCATCATGCCGGCGCCGAGAACCAGCGCCTTGGTCGGCTGGTAGACCGGTACGTCCTTGGGACGCAGCGAACCGCCGGCGATGGCGGAGAGGTCGAAGAAGAACGACTGGATCATGTTCTTCGCGTTCTGACCGGTCACCAGGCTGGTGAAGTAGCGCGACTCGATCTTGCTGGCGGTCTCGAAGTCGACCTGCGCCCCCTCGATGGCCGAGGCCATGATCGCGCGCGGGGCCGGGTACATCGCGCCCTTGGTCTGCTTGCGCAGCAGCGCCGGGAAGGCCGGCAAGAAGCCGGCCAGCGCCGGAGTCGACGGCGAGCCGCCGGGCATCTTGTAACCCTTGCGGTCCCACGGCTGGGTCGCGGCGTCGGCGTTGTCCTTGTTGGCCTCGATCCACGCCTTCGCGGCCGGGATCAAGTCGTCGCGGCTGGCGACGAGCTCGTCGACCAGCCCCTTCTCGGCCGCAGCCGCCGGCTTGAAGCGCGGGCCCTGGAGCAGGAAGTCCATCAGACCGGACTGGATCCCGAACATCCGGATGATCCGGGTGACTCCGCCGCCGCCGGGGAGCAGGCCGAGGGTGACCTCGGGCAGACCCAGGTCGATCTTCTTGTCGTCGACGACGATCCGACGGTGACAGGCCAGCGCGATCTCGAGGCCGCCACCGAGGGCGGCGCCGTTGATCGCTGCGACGACCGGCTTGCCGAAGAGCTCGAGCTTGCGCAGGTCGTTCTTGATGCCCTGGCTGAGCGCGTAGATCTGGTCGGCGTCCGCGGGGGTCGCGGACATCATGTTCTTCAGGTTGCCGCCGGCGAAGAAGGTCTTCTTCGCCGATGTGATGACGACACCGGTGACGTCGTCCTTCTCGGCGTACAGGCGGTCGATGGCGGCAGCCATCGACTCCTTGTAGAGGTCGTTCATGGTGTTGGCGGAGGCGGTCGGGTCGTCCAGGGTGAGGACGACGATCCCGTCGGAGCCGCGGTCGTACTTCACTGCTGATTCAGTCATGGTGTTTCCTTCTCACGATGTTGTGGAGCCGTGGGCCCGCCGTCTCACCAGGTTTCGGCACGCTCTTCACGAGTTCGTTCCGCACTCGTGGACGCGGCGCTTCCGATGGGTCGGGCTGACCTCGTACTTCGGTCAGACCAGCTCGACGATGGTGGCGATGCCCATGCCGCCGCCGACGCAGAGCGTGGCAAGGCCGCGCTTCTGGTCACGACGCTCGAGCTCGTCGATCAAGATTCCAAGGATCATCGCGCCGGTCGCGCCCAGCGGGTGACCCATCGCGATGGAGCCACCGTTGACGTTGGTGATCTCGTCGGTGATGCCCATGTCTCGCATGAAGCGCATCGCGACCGCCGCAAAGGCCTCGTTGATCTCGAACAGATCGATGTCTTTGACCTCGAGGCCAGCCTTGGCCAACGCCTTGCGGGCGGCCGGAGCCGGACCCGTCAGCATGATCGTCGGGTCGGCGCCGGAAACGGCGGTGGCGATGATCCGCGCTCGCGGGGTCAGGCCGAGGTCGATGCCGACCTGCTCGGTACCGAGTGCGACCAGGGCCGCGCCGTCGACGATGCCGGAGGAGTTGCCGGCGTGGTGGACGTGGTTGATCTTCTCGACCCAGTGGTACTTCTCGAGTGCCACGTCGTCGAAGCCGGCGTCTGCGCCGATGCCGGCGAAGCTCGGGTTGAGCCGCTGCATGCCCTCGACCGAGGACTCCGGCTTGATGAACTCGTCGCGGTCCAGGATGACCACACCGTTGCGGTCCTTGACCGGGATCACGGACTTGTCGAACAGTCCGTTGGCCCAGGCCTTGGCAGCGCGGTGGTTGGACTCGACGGCAAAGGTGTCGACGTCCTCGCGGTCCCAGCCCTCGAGTGTGGCGATCAGGTCGGCGCCGATGCCCTGGGGGACGAAGCCGGCAGCGAACGCGGTGGCCGGGTCGGAGGCCCAAGCACCACCGTCGGAGCCCATCGCGACCCGGGACATCGACTCGACGCCACCGGCGAGGATCAGGTCCTCGAACCCGCTACGGACCCGGCCAGCGGCCTGGTTGACGGCCTCGAGGCCGGAGGCGCAGAAACGGTTCAGCTGGACGCCGGCGACGGTGTCCGGGAGACCGGCGGCGAGCGCAGCGGTCTTCGCGATGTCGCCGCCCTGGTCACCGACCGGCGAGACCACACCGAGCACGACGTCGTCGATCCGGTTCGGGTCCAGGCTCGGGTTGCGCTCCTGGATCGCGTCGATCAGACCGACGACGAGGTCGACGGGCTTGGTCCCGTGGAGCGAACCGTCCTTCTTGCCCTTACCGCGCGGCGTGCGGATGGCGTCGTACACAAAAGCTTCGGGTTGTGCCATGACTGTCCCAACTAATCGTCGAATGGGGTAGAGCGTTGCTGCGTGGAGGCGCTCGTGAGCGCGCGGGGTCCGCGTGAGCGTCAGCCCCATTGTGACAGTAGGACTGTCACCGTCAATGGGGGGCCGGTTGTGGGCTACCTCACCAGCTCCGGTGAATCGCGAATCCGCCCGGTTGGAGCCGCCCGGAGACTGGGGGCATGACCTGGAGGCGAATCGCGGCGCTCGCCCTCCTGATCCTGGTGGTAGGGGTCACCGCCGTACTGGTCCGGAACCAGGCGGCTGCTAACTGCACGGTGACCGTCGACGAGCGCACCGCAGACCTCGACCAACGCCAGGCCGAGGCCGCTGCTACCGCTGTCGCTGCCGTCGTACGGCGGTCCGGGAGCGCGGAGGATGCCCGGAGTGCCGTCGCCCGGAGCGTCGACCTGGGTCCGGCCGACGTACGGCTCGTCGCCGCTGCCCTGAGCGGGCGGGAGCGCGCGGCGCTGGTCTGCACGAACGGTGGTGCGGACGCCGACGAGACCGACCGGCTCGGTGCTGCCGGACTGACCGCGCGGGCCCAGCAGGTGCGCGCCGAGATGCGGGCTCGCTTCGGACGCCTGCCCCTGGGCGGCTTTGCCCCAGGCGGGGTCACGACTGGCCACATGCCGGGCTCGGCGCACTACGAGGGCCGAGCGATCGATGCCTTCTTCCGGCCGGTGAACGAGGCCAACAAGGCCCGTGGTTGGGCGCTGGCGCAGTATCTGGTCGCCCACGCCGACCGGCTCTCGATCGACACCGTGATCTTCGACGGCAGGATCTGGACGGCGCGGCGGGCGTTGCAGGGCTGGCGTACCTACGACATCACTGCGGACGGGCGCAGCAAGGCCGTGGTCAGCGTCCTCGAGCATCGCGATCACGTCCACGTGGATGTCGCTGACTGACCAGACGTCATCGTTTTGAAAGATGCAGGAGCCCCGCGGGTACCTAGGCTCGAGGGGTGAAGAGAATCCTGCTCGCCGTAGTCGTCGTCCTGGGAGTGGTCGCGCTCGGCGTCTTCGAGCCGTGGCGCGCCTTCACCAGCAGCACGATCGACGAGGCCCTCCCCGGGGTCAGCGTCGCTGCGGCCGAGGCGACGGCTCCGCCCGCGGATCCCTCCGTGTCCGCGACACCCCTACCGAGACCCACCCCGACGCCCACCCCGAGACCCACCCCGGCGCCCACCCTGGCGCCCACCCCGACGCCTGAGCCCGGCCCGCGCACGCTGGCGCAGGGCGCCTTCGTCGACGCCGAGCACGGAACGGACGGCACCGCCCGGATCATCGAGCTAGCCGATGGCCGACGCTTCCTCCGGCTCGAGGAGCTCGCCACCTCGGACGGCCCGGACCTGCACGTCTGGCTGAGTGACGCCAGGGCGGGCGGCAGTTGGGGCAAGTACGACGACGGCGCCTACATCCGGCTCGGCAACCTCAAGGCCACCAACGGCAACCAGAACTACCTGATCCCCGCCGACGCCGACCTGAGCGCGATCCGCTCGGCGGTGATCTGGTGCGACCGTTTCAACGTCGCGTTCGGCACTGCGCCGATTCGGGTCACCTCCTGAGCGGACCGACCTAGGTCGGCTCAGCAGGTGGACCCGATGAGCTCTGCGCTCAGGCGGCCTCGGCCCGGCGGCGGGCCTCCTGGCGGCTGCGCGCCTCGATCGCACGGCGAACCTTGGGTCCACCGGTCGTCATCTTGTAGAGCTTCGCGAGCTGCTTGGGCGCGTTGGCCGGGGTGGTCTCAGCGAGCCACTCGTTGGGTAGCGAGAGCCGGACGATCTTGTGCCACGCCGAGTAGACCTGCTTCGGCATCGAACCGGTGGTGTAGGTCAGGCCGTTCTTCTCGAAAAGGGCCTGCACCTTCGGGGCGACCTCGGCGTACCGGTTGCTGGGCAGGTCCGGGTACAGGTGGTGCTCGATCTGGAAGCTCAGGTTGCCGGTCATCATGTGCAGCAGCGGGCCTCCGGAGATGTTCGCGGAACCGAGCATCTGACGCAGATACCACTCTCCGCGGGTCTCGCCCTCGATGGACTTCTTCTCGAAGGTCTCGACGCCCTCGGGGAAGTGGCCGCACATGATCACCGAGTGCGTCCATACGTTGCGCACGAGGTTGGCGGTGAGGTTGGCGGTGAGCGTCGTGATGGCCGACGGCCCTGAGAGCAGAGGGTGCAAGACGTAGTCGCGCGTCCCTTGCCGGCGGATCTTGCGCAGGACGGCGCGGACCTGGGCCTTGAGCTCGTCGGGGTCCTTGCGGCCCTTGAGCGCCTTGCCGATCTCGAGGTCGTAGGCGGCGATCCCGTATTCGAACAGGCAGGCGTTGATGAGGTTCCACAGCGGCTGGCCGAGGTAGAAGGGGTGCCAGGGCTGGTCCTCGTCGACGCGCATGATCCCGTAGCCGAGGTCGTTGTCACGGCCGATGACGTTGGTGTAGGTGTGGTGAAGTTCGTTGTGGGAGTGCTTCCACAGTTCGGCCGGGGAAGCGTTGTCCCACTCCCACGTGGAGGAGTGGATCTTGGGGTCGCGCATCCAGTCCCACTGGCCGTGCATCACGTTGTGTCCGATCTCCATGTTCTCGAGGATCTTCGAGATCGAGAGGCCGGCGGTGCCGACCAGCCATGCGGGTGGGAAGAGCGAGACGAGCAGCAGCGCTCGGCTTGCGGCCTCGAGGCTCCGCTGGCCCTTGATGACGTTGCGGATGTACTCGGCGTCGCGCTCCCCGCGGCTGGCGAGCACCTGGTCGCGGATCGCGTCGAGCTCGCGGCCGAGGCACTCGATGTCCTGTGCGCTGAGGTGCGCGGTGGGGTCGTGGGGCTTGTTCTGGATGGCAGTCATGGTTGGTCCTTTCAGAGTTCGATCTGGCAGGCGCCGGCAGCGGCCGACACGCAGGTCTGGATGAGCACGGGGTCGCCGTGGGACGCGGTGGTGAGGTCTCCGTTGCGCAGATCGCGGACGGCGCCTTCGCGCAGCGGTGCCAGGCACCCGAAGCAGATGCCCATGCGGCAGCCGGAGGGCATGAGCACCCCGGCGCTCTCGCCCGCGTCGAGCAGCGAGGTGGCGCCGTCGGCGTCGACCTCGATGTCGCTCGTGGTGAAGGTGACCTCACCGCCGTCGCCGGTGACGAGCACCGTGGGCCGGAAGCGCTCGGTGTGCAGGCGCTCAGGGATGCTGCGCTGCTCCCACTGGCTCTCGAGTGCGTCGAGCATCCCCGGCGGTCCACAGGCCCAGGTCTCGCGCTCGTCGATGTCGCACACGAGCGCGGCGATCTGGTCGGCGTCGAGCATGCCTTCAGCGTCGGTGTGCCGCTCGACGAACGTGATGTGGCCGCGCGCCGCGAGCTGGCGCAGCTCTCCGGCGAAGATGACGTCGGCCGCGATCGGGGCGCAGTGCACGACGATGACGTCGTCGAGTTCGTCCAGGGCGCCGCGCAGCATCCCCATGACTGGCGTGATGCCGCTGCCGGCAGTGACGAAGAGGACCTTCAACGGAAGCGGGTCGGGCAGCACGAACTCGCCGCAGGCCTGGTCGAGGTGCACGAGCATGCCGGCACGTGCGCGGCGCACGATGTGGTTGCTGACGAGGCCGTCGGGGATGGCCTTGACCGTGATCGCGATGCAGCCGTCGGGGCGGTCGGCCGGCGAGGTCAGCGAGTACGCGCGCCACGCGCGGACCCCGTCGATATCGAGGCCGATGCGGACGTACTGACCCGCAACGTGCCCGGCCCAGCCACGTCCGGGCTGGATGACGACCGTGACCGCGTCCCGGGTCTCGGGGCGGACCTCGACGATCCGACCTCGTAGGTCGGCTCCGGACCGCAGCGGGCTGACGAGGTCCAGGTAGTCGGCCGGCAGCAGCGGTGTCGTCAGCTGACCCACGAGGTTGATCGTGCGGTCGCGGAGGCGAGCGGCGACGTCGTTCCTGTCGAGAAGGGCGGGCATGGGTTCGAAGATACGTGTCGCATGAGCTAGTTTCTTATCCATGCCGCGTGGACATGCAGACAATTATTGTTCGGAAAAGACAAAGTGAGCGAGTCAGCGACGGCCCGGGGCGCTGCGCGGCTCGCGCTCGATCCTGCAATCGCCGCCCGGCTGCGCGGCCGGTTGCCGGCAGTGGCCGAGCAGACGGTGCTGGCCGTCGTCGCCGAGGTCCCGAGCTACGCCGGCGCGCTCAGCGGAGAGATGGGCACGAACATCGAGCAGGCGGTGCAGATGGCGCTCGGCGGCTTCGTGCGCCTCGCCGAGGACACCCACGACGCAGATCCACGAACCCCGCTCCAGCCCGCCCTCGCGGGCGCCTACCAGCTCGGGCGCGGCGAAGAACGCGACGGCCGCACGATGGACGCGCTGCTGGCGGCCTACCGCGTAGGCGCGCGCGTCGCCTGGCGCGAGCTGTCGGCCGTCATCGTTGACGAAGGCCTGCCCGCCGAGACCATCGCGCAGTTCGCCGAGCTGGTCTTCGCCTACATCGACCAGCTCTCGGCGGCGAGCGTGGCGGGTCACGCCGACGAGCTCGCCACGACCGGCCGCGTGCGGCAGGGCTACCTCGAGCGGCTCGGACGCGACCTGCTCGCGGGCGCCGCTCCGGACACGCTGGTCCGGAGC
>JBKJHO010000022.1:0-50478 GCA_046598915.1 Marmoricola sp.
GACACTGTCGTCCCGAACCAGATCGGCGTGCAGGTCGCTTCGGTCAGGGTTGCCGGCCTCGTCAACGTCGGCGCGATCACCAGCGGTCAGCAGGCCGTTGCCTTCGGCGACGGCGTCAAGATCACCTCGCGCGTCAAGATCGCGGGTGTGAACCTCCTCAACGGCGCGATCATCGCTGACGCGGTTGAAAGCACCTCGTACGCGAGCGCCAAGAACGCGACGGCGCTCGGCGCGGAGGTCGACGCCGGCACCTCGACGACGTTCGTCCGGCTGACCATCGGAGGCAAGGCCTACCCGGTCGACGTCCCGGCGAACACCAAGGTCACCATCCCGGGTCTCGCGGAGATCGTTCTCAACGAGTCCCAGGTCGGCAAGTCCTTCACGGGCAAGACCGCCCGCTCGGTCGGTACCGCGATTCACGTCACGCTGCTCCAGTCGCAGGGTGGCGCTCCGGCCGGCGCAGAGATCAAGCTCAACCCCACTTCGGCGTCGGTCTTCCCGACCGGTCCCAGCGATGCGCTGCCGATCGGTGGCTTCGCCTACGGCACCTACGCCGCGGTCGGCGCGGGCAACGACGTGGAGGTGCTGGTGCAACCGACCGGCATCGTCACCCTCCCCTCGAGCGGCACCAACGGCAAGGTCTACGAGAACGAGATCGCAGCCGTGAACGCTCCGCAGGTCGCCTCTGCCAGCGCGATCCGGACTACGGTCAACGGCACGACGATCCCGGGTTACGCCGACGCCGACACCGGTGCCCGCCTCGCCAAGCTCAATCTGCTCAACGGGCTCGTCACAGCGGACGCGATCGAAGTCACGACCCACGTGCGCAAGTCCGGCGCCGAGAACATCTCCGAGGCGAGGTTGAACTTTGTCAATCTCGTGGTCGCCGGTCGGAAGATCCCGATCAACGTTGCACGGAACACCCAGATCTACGTGCTCGGTGTCGGCCAGATCTACATCAACCAGCAGAAGACCCGCGCGGGCTACGCCGCGATCGTCGGTGTGCGGATCACGCTCTCGACGAAGCAGTACGGCCTTCCGGTCGGTACCGACATCCAGGCAGCCGTCTCGTCCAGCTACATCTACGGCGTCTCCTGAGGTATAGCAAGGCTCAATGAGAGGGCCCCGGCAGGTGCGTTCGCGGAGATATCCGCGGCCCCCGCCGGGGTCTTCCCAATTGTGCGAGCGCGATCAGGCGTTGGACCCGGTGCCGGTGCGGGCGGTACGGCTCCAGGAGCTCAGCGAGCGCATCGTCGTCGACCGGGGACCCGGTCAGCGCCCAGCCGATGTCCTTGGCAACGTGGTAGTCACCGAAGCTGACCGCGTCGACGTCGCCGAGGGCAGTCGCCCGCACCTCGGCACTGGTCCACACGCCGATCCCGGGAATGCTGCGTAGCCGTATATCGAACACGTCGGGCGGCTCTTTACCGGCCCGCTCGAGCGCGTCGGCAACTCGGGCCGCCGCGAGCACGGGACGCGACCTGCCGCCGTCGACAGGTAGTTGCAGCCACTCCCAGGACGGGATTGCCCGGAGCTGAGCCGGAGTGGGCTGGAGCCAGAGATCGAACGGTCCCGGCGCTGGCTCGCCCCGCGTCCTCACCAGCCTTCGGAAGGCCGAGAACGCCTCCTGTCCGGTGACCTTCTGCTCGATGATCGTCGGAACCAGCGACTCCATCACCAAGCCGGTCGCTCCGAGGCGCCAGTGCCGGTGCCGCTTCCAGGCCGCAGCGATCACGTCGTGGTGGGGCTCGAAGCCCCGTACATCATCATCGGCTCCCAGGATCCGAGGCAGCGCCTCGAGCGCCCAGTCGGCCCCGTCCCCCCAGGCCCGGGCGCGTACCACTCCGTCGGTGCCGAGCGGCCGGACCTCCAGGGTGACCGGACCCGACAGCGATCGCATCGCCCGCCTGTGCGATCCGTCCCGGCCCACCTCGTACGTCGGGTCGCCGGCGCCGCGCCGATGGGTGCCGAGCACCGTGCCGACCGGGCACGGCCAGCTCGGCTTCCAGGCACGCTCCAGCGGAAGGGTCACCACGCAAACCTAGGCCACCCCTGCGCCCGCGGCGCCGATGCCTATCGGCGCCCGAGGATGGGACCTGGAACGACGATGCGTGTTCCTGTCGGTGCGGAACGGCAGGATAGGAGAATGCAGCTCGCTGATCTGGCGTTGACCTCGGTGGCCGTCGCCGCGACCTGTTCACGGCTGGCGAAGCGTGCCCTGCTCGCAGAGTTGCTGACCGCGGCACCGGCCGACGAGATCGAGCTGGTCGCGACCTATCTGTCCGGCACCCTGCGTCAGCGCCGCACCGGCGTCGGGTGGCGTGGCCTCACGGATCTACCGGCGCCCGCTGCGTCGCCGACGGTCGGGCTACTGCAGGTTGACGCCACCCTGGAGCAGATAGCAGGGCTGTCCGGCCCCGGCTCGGCAACCACCCGCAAGCAAGTGGTCCACGACCTGTTCGGCGCCCTGACCGTCGAGGAGCAGGAGTTCCTCCGCTCCCTACTGACCGGGGCCGTCCGTCAAGGTGCGCTGGACTCGGTGATGCTCGATGCGATCGCGGCCGCCGCGGAGGTCCCGTTGGCCGTCGTACGACGTGCGGCGATGTTCAGCGCACCGACCGGTCCGATCGCCCTCGCGGCACTCACGGGCGGGACCGAAGCTCTGGCAGCCTTCGGCCTGGTGGTCGGCCGTCCGATCCGGCCGATGCTCGCCGCGTCGGCTCCCGGCGTACCCGAGGCCGTAGCCGGGATTGGCACGAGGGTCGTCGTCGACACCAAGCTCGACGGGATCAGGATCCAGGTGCATAAGGACGGTGACGAGGTCCTGGTGTTCACCCGGACCCTCGATGAGATCTCCGGTCGGCTACCAGGTGTCGTAGAAGCCGTTCGAGCCCTGCCTGCCGAGCGGTTGATCCTCGATGGCGAGGCGCTGCTCGTGGCTGAGGATGGACGACCGCGTCCGTTCCAGGAGACGGCCTCGGAAACCGCCTCCTCGGGAGGCGCAGCAGCACGGCCGTTCTTCTTCGACCTGCTCGCGCACGACGACGAGTCGTTCATCGAGCGGCCGGGGTCGGCCCGCTGGGAACGCCTCGACGAGATCGTCCCCGCCGATCTCCGCACCCAGCGACTCGTCACCGACGATCCGAATGCCGCCGCTGCGTTCTTCGACAGTGTCGTTGTTGCCGGTCAGGAGGGCGTCATCGTGAAGGACCCCGCGGCGCCGTACGAAGCGGGACGTCGCGGCGCCGGGTGGGTCAAGGTGAAGCCACGGCACACCTTGGACCTCGTCGTACTGGCGGTCGAGTGGGGCTCGGGTCGTCGGCGTGGGCTGCTCTCGAACATCCACCTGGGGGCTCAGGATCCTGAGGGCGCTCGCTCCGGCCAGCCCTGGGTGATGCTCGGCAAGACCTTCAAGGGCATGACCGACGAGATGCTCGCCTGGCAGACCGAGCGTTTTTCCGAGCTCAAGACTGCCGACGACGGCCAGGTGATGACCCTCCGGCCCGAGCAGGTGGTCGAGATCGCGTTCGACGGCGTACAACGTTCTACCCGTTACCCCGGTGGTGTGGCGCTGCGATTTGCGCGGGTGCTGCGATACCGGGACGACAAGGCAGCAGCGGACGCCGACACGATCGACACGGTGCGGGACTTCGCCTGAATAGCCGCTGCGACAACTGTGTAAACCGGAGTTGCACTAGCATTCGACCATGAGTTCCCCCAGCCGGCAGTCTGCGGCAGCGGCCCGGCGCAAAGCACGCGAGCATCAGATCCTGGCCGCGACCCGCCAGCTCTTCGACGAGTCCGGCGTCCGTGACGCGCAGATCGACGATATTGCCAAGGCCGTCGGGATCAATCGCGCGATCATCTACCGGCACTTCAGTGGCAAGGAGGAACTCTTCGCGCTCGCCGTGGAAAGTTACCTCGAAGAGCTCAAGGAACGACTCGAGCAGGCAGCCTCGGACGCATCCGGTTCGCCGACCGAGCAGCTCCGCGCAGTGGTGGGCGCGTTCGTCGACTACGGCCTGGAGTACCCGGCATTCGTCGACTGCGCCCAGACCCTGATGCGACGCCCCGGGCCCGAACTGCTCGAGCAGGTCAGCGAGGGCGCACTCTTCCGCCTGGGCCGGGCAATCTCCGGGTGCCTGCGCACCCTCAAGGAGATCCTCGAGGACGGCATCGACTCGGGCGAGTTTAAGGTTGAGGACCCGGTCCTGGTGGCCAACTACATGTACGCCTCCGGGCTCGGTGCTCTCCAGCTCGCTCGGATCGGGTTGCTAGTCAAGGAGAGCTCCCCCGGGATCCCGACGATTGCACACGTCTCCGGTGCGCAGGTCCGCGACTTCCTCACCTCGACCGCGGTCACCCTGACCACCAACCACTGACCCGGCGTGAAAGTTCGGCTTCTTAGCGCTGACCCGGCGTGAAGTTCGGCTTCAAACGCACTGACCCGTCGTGAAGTCGCGGGGTAGCGCGATTTCACGACGGGTCAGCGGTCGGTCAGAGCTCGAGGATGGCAGTGACGCCCTGGCCACCGGCAGCACAGATCGAGATCAGGGCACGGCCGGAGCCCTTCTCGGCGAGCAGTTTTGCCGCGTTGGCCACGATCCGTCCCCCGGTCGCGGCGAACGGGTGTCCCGCGGCCAGTGAGGAGCCCTTCACGTTGAGCAGGCTCTTGTCGATCGATCCGAGCGGGGCGTCTAGACCCAACCGTTCCTTGCAGAACACCGGCGACTCCCACGCGGCCAGCGTGGAGAGAACCTGCGAGGCGAACGCCTCGTGGATCTCGTAGAAGTCGAAGTCCTGCAAGGTCAGACCGGCACGCTCAAGCATCCGAGGTACGGCGTACGCGGGGGCCATCAGCAATCCCTCACCGCCGTGCTCGAAGTCGACCGCTGCGGTCTCGTACTCGGTGAGGAACGCGAGCGGCTTGAGTCCGCGGGCCTCGGCCCACTCCTCGGAACTGAGCAGTACGGCGGAGGCCCCGTCGGTCAGCGGGGTGGAGTTGGCCGCAGTCATCGTCGCGGCTTCGCCCTTGCCGAAGACCGGCTTGAGGGTCGCGAGCTTCTCCAGCTTGGAGTCGGCGCGCATGTTGTTGTCGCGCCCCAGGCCGTTGAACGGCGTGATCAGGTCGTCCTGCCAGCCAGCCTCGTACGACGCCGCCAAGTTGTGGTGCGAGTTCACCGCGAGCTCGTCCTGAGCCTCACGGGTGATCTGCCACTCCAGGGCGGTCAGCGCCTGGTGGTCACCCATCGACAAGCCAGTCCGCGGCTCGCCGTTGGACGGGACCGCCAGGCTGATGTCGCCGGGACGGATCGAGGCCAGCACCGCGAGACGGTCCTTGTTGGACTTCGCGTTGTTGAGCTTGATCAACTTCTTGCGCAGCCTCTCGCCGATAGCGATCGGCGCGTCCGAGGTGGTGTCGGTACCCCCTCCGATGCCCGAGTCGATCTGGCCGAGCGCGATCTTGTTAGCGACGTAGATGATCGCCTGGAGGCCGGTGCCGCACGCCTGTTGGAGGTCAACAGCGGGGGTCTCCGGAGCGAGTCGGGTGCTGAGGACAGCCTCCCGGGTCAGGTTGAAGTCGCGGGAGTGCTTGAGCACGGCGCCGGCAGCGACCTCACCCAGGCGTTCGCCCTCGAGCTTGTAGCGCTCGACGAGGCCATCGAGCGCGGCGGTGAGCATCTCCTGGTTCGACGCACTGCCGTAGACCGTGTTGGAGCGCGCGAAAGGAATCCGGTTGCCACCGAGGACGGCGACGCGGCGAGTCTTGGACTGCATGTGGGGTTCTCCTGATCCACGTGAAGGTGCTGACAATACTGGCGCGTAACATCGGGAAATGAAACGTTGTGAGTGCCACGTCACGATATTTGGACACTGAGTTACACCTGAAGTTACATTTGCGATCGCAGAAGGCACAACCCGCCCCGCTGCCCCGTGATTCCGGGCCCCGTCCGGTCCGGAACACCTGAGTCCCCCGGACTCCGATCAAATCAAGGAACCCTGATGAGCGACCGTTACCAGTCCTTCAGCTCAAGCCCGATCGGCCAGATGTTCGTCAAGAACCTGGGCCTGCCCGCCCCCGAGAAGCTCGACCGCTACCACGCGGGTGCTCCGCTGGTCGACGGCACGGTCCTCGTCGGCGGTGCGGGCCGCCTCTCGGAGGTGCTGACCAGCACGCTGGACAACCTCGGTATCGCGTCCACCCGCAGCGCCCTGGAGGGCGAGAGGTACAAGGGCCTGGTCTTCGACGCAACCGGCATCACCAGCCCCGAAGGCCTGATCGCCCTGCAGGAGTTCTTCACCCCGCTGCTGCGCAGTCTCCAGGGTTGCGCCCGAGTGGTCGTCCTCGGCACGAACCCGACCCAGACCGACTCAACCGACGAGCGGATCGCCCAGCGGGCGCTCGAAGGCTTCACCCGCTCCCTGGGCAAGGAGATCGGCAACGGCAGCACGGTGAACCTCGTGTACGTCGCCCCCGGCGCCGACGCGACCGTCGAGTCCACCCTCGCGTTCTTCCTCTCCCCCAAGTCCGCCTACGTCTCCGGCCAGGTCGCGCGCCTCGGCCTGACCGGAACGAAGACGGCCGGCAAGGTCGCCAACCAGGAAAAGCCGTTGGCCGGGAAGGTGGCGATCGTCACGGGCGCCTCGCGCGGCATCGGCGAGCAGATCGCTCGTGTCCTGCACCGTGACGGCGCCACCGTCCTCGGTATCGACGTACCCCAGGCTGCCAGCGAGCTTCAGGCCCTGATGAAGGAACTCGACGGCGATCAGCTGACCCTGGACATCACCGGCAAGGACGCGGCGCAACGGATCGCCCACCACGTGAAGGAGAAGCACGGCGGCGTCGACATCGTCGTGCACAACGCTGGCATCACCCGCGACAAGAAGCTCGCCAACATGGCCGAGGACCGATGGGCCTCGGTGATCGCGGTCAACCTCTCCGCTCCTGAGCGGATCACCGCCGAGCTGCTCGAGCAGGGCCTGATCAACAAGAACGGCCGGATCGTCGGCGTCTCCTCAATCGCCGGCATCGCGGGCAATGTCGGGCAGACCAACTACGCGGCCTCCAAGGCCGGCGTGATCGGGTTCGTCGACGCGATCGCCCCGACCCTGAAGAACAACATCACCATCAACGCGGTGGCCCCCGGGTTCATCATCACCGCGATGACTGCCGCCGTCCCCTTCGCAACCCGCGAGGTGGGCCAGCGTCTGAACGCAATGGCCCAGGGCGGTCTGCCTGTCGATGTCGCCGAGACGATCGCCTGGTACGCCAGCCCCGGATCGTCGGCCGTGAACGGCAACGTCGTCCGCGTCTGCGGCCAAATGATGCTGGGCGCGTGACCTGATGGGAGACACCGTGGAGCGCGTGATCGAGGGGAGCCCCTCGACGTTGCCCAGCATGCTCAAGGCAGCACTACCGGTCGTGCCGGGACTGAATCTTCTCCCAGGGGTCGCCAAGAAGGGCGGCGACCTGCCTAACCTGCGGCTGACCCGCAAGGATGTCGCGGTCGACCTCGACCACCTGGCCGCCTACCGGGACGTGTGCGGCTTCGCGTCGGGCCAGCACCTGCCGGTGACCTACCCGCACATGCTCGCCTTCCGGCTGCACCTGGGCATCATGACCGACAGCACGTTCCCGTACGCCGCCATCGGCAGCGTGCACCTGCGCAACTCGGTCACCCAGCACCGGGCGATCGCCCCGACGGAGCGACTCGATGTCTCGGCCACCGCGACCAACAAGCGGCTGCACGCCAAGGGCACCATGTTCGATTTCGTCACGACCGTGACCAGCGCTGGCGACCTCGTCTGGGAATCAGTCTCGACCTACCTCCGACCGGGGAAGGGCGACGATGACGCTCCTGCCGAGGGCACGCCGTTCGAGGTGATCGCCGGCAACGGAACGGAGTGGAAGCTGGACGCCGATCTGGGTCGCCGGTTCGCCGCAGTCTCGGGTGACTACAACCCGATCCACCTCTACCCGGTGACGGCCAAGGCCTTTGGCTTCCCCAGCCAGATCGCCCACGGCATCTGGACCAAGGCCCGTTGCGTCGCCGCGATGGAGTCCCGGCTGCCCGACGCCGTGACGATCGAGGTCGAGTTCCGCAAACCGGTCGTGCTGCCGACCAAGGTCGCGTTCGGCTCGAGGATCGTCGACGACGGTCCGGCCCAGGGTCTCGACTTCTCGATGACCAACCCGAAGAACGGCAAGGCGCACGTCGTTGGTCGGACCCGCGTTGGTCGGACCCGCGTGGGTCGCACCCGCTGATCGGCGTGTGAAGCCCCCGCACCCGCTACCGGTGCGGGGGCTTCCTGCGTCCGGTGGAACCGGGTCGGTCCGGTAGGCGTCGTATAGGAGTGCGAACCGTGCCGAAGATCCTGCTCGCGACCTCGACCGTGGTGGCGGGGGTAGCCCTGACGACTTACCCAGCATCCGCGCTCTCCTGCATCGGGCCGGAGGGTGTGATGCTCGAGGCCACCACCATCTTCACCGGACGCATTGTCGACAGTGAGGACGAGCCCGGCTTCGACACCGGCGGACGGATCTTGGTCGAGGTCGATGAGGTCTGGAAGGGCGAGGCGCCGCAACGCGTCTGGCTCGGCACCGAGCTCGATGGCTGGTGGGACATGATGCCCGGAGGCTCGATCCCCGACGGCTTCTCGTCGGAGAAGATCTGGCTGTTCGCTCCGCGTACGACGGATGCCGGCGAGGCCGTCAGTTCCTGCAGTGCCTGGGACACGGTCAAGCCGTGGGGAATCGATCTCCGGCCCGCGAACACCTCC
Source organism: Marmoricola sp. (assembly GCA_046598915.1). Lineage (GTDB taxonomy): Bacteria > Actinomycetota > Actinomycetes > Propionibacteriales > Nocardioidaceae > Marmoricola. The sequence goes on from JBKJHO010000022.1 coordinate 8,782, forward strand.
GTGCCGGTCGGCGACAGCAAGCCCCCCAGCAAGCCGCCCAGCAAGCCTCTCGAGGAGCCCGCTGGCACCCCAGGCCCAGTCGTTGCCCCCGAGGCCGTGGGTGGCCTCAACCCCGGTCCGATCGCCGGCATCGGCACCGGAACGGTGCTCCTGGTCCTCGGTGCGAGGATCGCTTGGCGACGTCGTACGGACTGACCTGGATCTCGGCAGTTCGACGACCCTCAGCCGCGAAGCCGGATCAGGCCCTCTTGTGCCACGCTGGCGACCAGCCGACCGTCTTGGGTGAAGACCCGCGCAAAGGTCAGCCCACGTCCTCCCGAGGCCGACGGACTGTGCTGGTCGTAGAGCCACCAGTCGTCGGCCCGGAACGGCCGATGGAACCAGATGGTGTGGTCCAACGAGGCCGCCTGCACGTTCGGCGAGGAGATAAAGACTTGGTGCGGCACCAACGTCGCGCCGAGCAACGTCATGTCGCTGGCGTAGGTGAAGGCGGCCGTGTGCTGGAGCGGCGAGTCCGGGAGATCGCCGTTCACCCGGATCCAGAGCCGGGCGCGCGCCGGTTCAAACTCACTGGAGAGCTCCCCGCCGGGCCGTGAGTTGCCGGCGTACCGGACATCGAGCGCTGCCCACTCGCGCTCCCACTCGCTGGTGTCGCCGTCGTCGCGGCTCTCGAAGATGTCCCCGAGCGACGGGCACTGGTCCGGGCCCGGCACCTCGGGCATCACGTCCTGGTGGTCGAGTCCCTCCTCAGGCACCTGGAAGTTCAGGGTCATCGCGAAGATCGGGTGACCGTGCTGTCGAGCCAGCACCCGCCGCGTCGCGAACGAGCGTCCGTCGCGGATGTTCTCCACGTCGTACACGATCGGGACCGAGGTGTCACCGGGGCGCAGGAAGTACGAGTGCAGCGAGTGCACGACGTACTTGTTTTCCACCGTGCGGCTGGCGGCGACCAGTGCGTGCGCGGCGACCTGGCCACCGAAGACCCGCTGCAGCTCGGTCTTCGGCTGTTTCCCACGGAAGAGGTTGTCCTCGATGATCTCCAGGTCGAGCAGGTCGATCAGTTCGGTCACGTTCGCCGGCATAGTTCTTTTCAGTCCTCTTCGGTCGTGTCCAGCCCCGCGAGGAACTGCTCAAACTGGGCTCCCAGCTCGTCGCCGGTCGGCAGTTCGCCGGTCTCACGCAGCGCGTCGCCGAGCGCGTCCTCCGCGTCGAGGAGGTTCGGTCCGCCGCTGTGGAAGGCGTCGTACTGCTGCTCGAGTCCTTCGACGACGGCACGGACCTCGTCGGAGTCCGCGACCTGGCTTGCGATCTCGGCGCGGCGCTCGGCTGCGGCCTGCTCGAGCATGGTGGTCTCCCACGAGAGTCCGGTGACCGAGGCCACCGCGGTCAGCATCGACGCAGCGGCCTCGGGGTAGGGGAACTGCGCGACGTAGTGCGGGATGTGCGCTACGAACCCGGTCGCGTCGTGGCCCCACTCGCCGAGCCGAACCTCCAGCAGCGACTGCGCACTCGATGGGATCCGGATCTCCCCGGCCCAGACGTTGTTCGAGATCAGCAGGCGCTTGGCGGTCGCGTGGTTAGTTAGCTGGACCGGTCGCGTGTGCGGCACCGCCATCGGCACCGAACCGAGCGAGACGGTGAGCCGGACGTCAAAGTGCTCGATCACCTTGCGTACGGCGTCAGCGAAGCCCTCCCACCGGGTGTCGGGCTCAGGCCCGGTGAGCATCAGGTACGGCGTGCCTGTGGCATCCTGCAGCACCCGTACGACGAGCCGCGGAGCGTCGTAGTCGGTGTAGTGGTCCTCGTGGAACGTCATGGGTGGTCGACGCGCCCGGTAGTCGTAGAACTCATCGACCTCGAAGCTGGCGACCACGCGGCCGTTGGACTCGGCGAGCAGGTGGCCTACAGCGAGCGCAGAGGCGTTGCCAGCGTCCAGGAATCCGTCGAGCGCGGTGAGCATGACGGGCCCGTCGCTGAGTCCCTCGAGTTCGGGGACGTCGTCGACGATGTGCACGAATCGTCCTTGGGTCACGCCTCGCTCCTCAGTCCGTGGTGCTTCCTGGCCAGCCTAGAGTGCCCAACACTCACCTGAGGGCGGATATGCCCGCGGGATGGGGTGATCCATGTCGCGCGCCGAATCCGCGCGGCTCAGCCGTAGATGCGCAGGATCCTCCGGGCCGCTTCGGTAGCGAGCTCAGCGCCGCCGTACCCGACGACCTGCTGCAGGACAGCGTCCTGCTCGCTCTCGGACGTCCCGTCGCCGCCATCGTGCAGGGCGTCCATCAGCTCCCACAGCCGGGGCTCACCCTGGGTCGCGGCGATGTAGTCGCAGGCCATCCAGCTCAGCGCGTAGTTCCAGGCCTGGTCCGGCCCGTTGAAGGACGCGGTGGTGGGCATCGCGTCAACCCCACGGCGGGCTCTGTTCACCGCGACGGTCGCGATCCGGCGCTGGTCGTCGGGGATCGAGCGGGCGCTCATGTACTCGGCTATCCCCTCCGCGAACCAGATCGGCGCACCGTCGTCACGCTCCCCCACGGCGACATGGGTCAGCTCATGGCGGGTGATCCGGTCGAGGAACGACTGACCAGCCCGGATCGAGCTCGGCAGCAGGGTGAACCGGACCCCGGCCACCTTCGGCTGGCCCATCACGGCGTACATCGGGAAGGTCATCGCGCCGAGGTGGTTAATGTTGCCGCCGGGGACGCCCTCGAAGGTGCTGAGCACCTTCTTGTCGGCAAAGACGTAGACCACGACGCGTCCGTCCCAGTCGAACGGCAATCCGTCCTGGACATCGGCGATGCCTCGGCGTACGGTCCCGCCGATCTGATCAGCGCTGCGCCAGGTCGTGTCGTCGTACAGCTCCAGGGTGCGACCATCGTTTCGGACCGCGATCCGGACCAGGTCCCACGGTGCCGGACTGGACCCGGGGAACTGCCGCTTCGCCCCGGTCAGCTCCGAGACGATCACCGGGTCGCCGTTGATCCGGGTGAAGGCGAAGCCCGTGATCCGGCTGACCGGCACCTCGTCGAAGCCGCCGAGCTGCGTCGAGACCCGGACCTGCGGGAGCGAGACGAACTTGCTCCATTCCTTCGCTCGCAGGCCGTCCGGCCAATCCGACTTGAGGACCTCGTACTGCAGTGTCTGCACCGGCAGCCGCTGCATGTTGGCGAAGTACCGACGCTGTCGTTTGAGCAGGTTCGCGTTGGTCGGGTCGAGGGTCGCCACGAATGCCGGCAGGTCCCCGGTCCGCACGGCGAGCGACCGCGCGTCCAGCAGCGCCTGCGCCTCATCGGCCGAGACCGACCCGGTGGCGGAGCCGTCGCCGAGCAGGCTCGCGTCCTCACCGTCCGAACAGCCCGCTGCTACCAGACCCAGGACCAGCACCAGCGCAGCAGCGAGCCCGACCAGCGATGTACGCCGTGGAGGCCGGTTGGGGGCACTGGTCCGTCCGAGCGGAGCAGGCCGTGACGCCAGAGTCATCCGTTAGGGGGCGTCTACCAGCGCGTGGCCGGCATCCAGTGCGGTCACGTCTTCGACGATCTGGCGCGCGAGCGCCTGGGCGGTCAGACCGATCCGCTCCAGGATCGCCTCCCGCTTCGCGTGGCCGAGAAACTCCTGCGGGATGCCGTGCAGGCGGAACGGCTTCAGGACACCGTGGTCAGCTAGCAGCTGCAGCAGGTTGGCGCCGAAGCCTCCGACTCTGCCGTTGTCCTCGATACTGACCACCAGGCGGTGCTCGGCGGCGAGCGGAACGATCGCGGGCTCGATGGGCTTGACCCAACGCGGGTCGACCACGGTGACCCCGATCCCCTGGTCCACGAGCCGCGCGGCGACATCCACTGCCGTCTGAGCCATCGAACCGGCGGCGACGATCAGGACGTCCTTGTTGCCGCGGCGCACCAGGACGTCGGCGTTGCCGACCTTGGAGACGGTCGGGATGTCGTGCTCAGGGGGCGCACCTTTGGGCAGCCGGACCATCGTGGGTGCGTCATCGACAGCGACGGCCTCGCGGAGGAGTTCCCGGACTCGAGCCCCGTCGCGCGGAGCGGCCAGGCGGAGACCTGGAACCACCTGGAAGATCGACATGTCCCACATACCGTTGTGGCTCGGCCCGTCGTCGCCGGTGACACCGGCGCGGTCGGTCACGAAGGTGACACCGCACCTGTGCAGCGCAACGTCCATGAGCACCTGATCGAAGGCCCGGTTCATGAAGGTCGCGTAGATCGCGACGACCGGGTGGAGCCCGCCCATCGCGAGTCCCGCAGCGCTGGTGACCGCATGCTGCTCGGCGATGCCGACGTCGAAGGTGCGTTCGGGGAACCGGGCCGCGAAGCGATCCAGGCCGACCGGGTAGAGCATCGCCGCGGTGATCGCGACGACGTCCTGGCGTTCCTCTCCGATGGCGACGATCTCGTCAGCGAAGAAATCCGTCCAGATCCGGCCCTTGGGTCGGCCCTCGCCGGTCACCGCATCGAAGGGACCGATCTGGTGGAACTGGTCGGCCTCGTGCCGCTCGGCCGGGTCGTAGCCGAAGCCCTTCTGGGTCATCACGTGCACGATCACCGGGCCACCGAAGCGCTTCGCCTGGGTCAGCGCGTGTTCGACGGCGACCCGGTCGTGGCCGTCGATGGGCCCGACGTATTTGAGGCCGAGATCTTCGAAAAGTCCTTGGGGCGCGAGCGCGTCCTTCATCCCCTTCTTCATCGCGTGCAGGGCGTCGTAGACGGCCGGACCGACACCGCGGACACCGTTCAGCTTCCGCTTGACCTGGTCGAGTACCTGCTCGTACCGGGGGTTCGTCCGCAGAGCGGTCAGGTGGGTCGCGAGACCACCGACCGTCGGCTGGTAGGAGCGGCCGTTGTCGTTGACGATCATCACCAGGCTGCGGTCTCGGCCGATCGCGATGTTGTTCAGGGCCTCCCAGGACATGCCGCCGGTCAGAGCGCCGTCACCGACGACCGCGACCACGTGCCGGTCCTCGCCGCGGATCGCGTAGGCCTTGGCCAGGCCGTCGGCGTACGAGAGGGCGGTCGAGGCGTGCGAGTTCTCCACGAGGTCGTGCTCGGACTCGGCGGGGTTGGGGTAGCCGGAGAGGCCGCCCTCGGTTCGCAAGGTGTCGAACTGGTCGGCACGACCGGTAAGCATCTTGTGCACGTACGCCTGGTGACCGGTGTCGAAGACCACTTTGTCGCGGGGTGACTCGAAGACCCGGTGGATAGCCAGGGTCAGCTCGACAACGCCCAGGTTGGGGCCGAGGTGGCCGCCCCGAGGAGCACAGGTACGGACCAGCTCGTCCCGGATCTCCGCTGCGAGCTCGGTGAGCTGACGGTCGTCGAGACCCCGCAAGTCCTGCGGCCCGGTGATCGACTCAAGTTGGCCCATGCGCTGCCCTTGTCCCTCACTGTCTCGACGTCGTACTGATCCCGGAAGTCTAGTCCGACCCCAGTGAGATCACGGCAACTGCGGACTCGCACAGGCTGCCGAGCCAAAGGTCGCCGCCGTGCTCCCGTACGCCGGTGACCAGGCGAAACCCGGGGACCTCCCCGACGACGTCGATCCCATCGCCTGACGATTTGTTTCGGTCTCGGCTGGAGCGCTTCGGGGACGGCGGCAGCCACCTTGCGCAGCGCCAACGGTCCGCGCTTGAGCCACTCGATCGGCGGATCGACGCTGACCCAGATCAATCCGTCCGAACCGCGAGCAAACGGTGGTGGGCATCGGTGGTGAGCAGCCGGTCTGCTCCGAGCAGTTCGATCCCGAGTGGCCGGCCACCCGTGCTGCCCACCAGATCGACACCCCTTCCCGTCCGGGCAAACCGCGAAGATGCTGCCGTCCTCGGCCGGCGACGACCACGACCGCAGCGCCGTTCGCCGGACAGGGAGCGCGCCGACCTTGCGTGGGGCGCTCAACGGGTGGTCGTGAAGACGCCGTAGAGGTCGGATGTCAAGAAGTCCGGCACGAAGTGCCGCGCGGAGCCAGCCAGATCGAGCTCGGGGATCCGGGTCGGCTCTACGAAGACGATGCGACGCCCCTCGCCCACGACGATGTCGGCGTCGGTCAGCTCCACCGCCGCTGCGTACACGCGGTAGTTGCCGCGGTGCCCGTCCGGGTAGGTGAACTCGGCTTCGCGCCACAGGGTCAGCGACCCCGGTGGCAGATCGACACTGGTCTCCTCCTTCAGCTCGCGGTAGGCCGCGGGCTCGAAGTCCTCGCCGTCCTCGACATGCCCGCCGACCATGCCCCACTGGTTCGCGGCGCGGGGCGCGAACTCGTCACGCTCTTGGAGCAGCACCCAACCGCGTCGTTCCACCAACAGAATCACCGCCAGCTTTGCGGGAACGGAGGTCGCCATGCGGCGAACCCTTTCACGTCGGGCACGGCCAGGTCAGGCTCCGGCGGACATCCGGGCGGCGTACCGCTGGCCGCGCAGCGCGTCCTCGACCAGGCCGACGGCCCGCCGGGTGCTGATCAGTCGGGCGCCCTCGTACTGCCAGACGTCGACGGCAGCGGCCATCTCGGCGTGCGACGCAATGTCGCGCAACAGGCCGCGGACCTCGCTGAGTCCGCGCTGGACAGCAGCCTGGCCGGCCTCGACATGGAGCACTGCAAACCGCGCCAGGATCGCCGGGTGTCGGCGCAGGCCGGAGTACTCGCGGTACTCAGGCGGGCAGATGTCCAGCAGCCAGTTGGTGGCGGTCTGCTCCCAGTCCGGGGTGCCCGGCGGGCGCACCTGGGTCGGCCAGCCCGGCGGAGCAACCGTCGAGTCTGCAGAGACGGTGCGCTGGACCGGAGCCGGCTCGAGCCGTGGCTGGAACATAGACACATATTCGCACACATGTTCGAATGAGGGAAGGTGGCGAGCTTGCCACCCATCGGGATCTGCCACCGTCGCGGCCTTTTCGGGCATTACCGCGCATTACGCAACGAAACGGTCCCGAAGTTGGACCACTCACCCCCCTGAAGTGGACCAGTCCACCTGTTTCGAGTCATGAAATCGAATGTTCCCCGTTCCTCTGCCGAAGGACAGAACACGAACCACTCAGGGACAGGGACGAAGACAATGGACCGCAGGCTCACCACCACCGTCAGCACCATGGCAGTGCAGATCGCGACCGTTGACGCCGAGCAGGACCACGACCTCTCGGCAGAGTTCACCTACAGCGCTGCTGATCCCTGGGCCGTCACCATGACGCTCAGCACCATCGCCGGCCCGGTCGACTGGACCTTCGCGCGCGACCTGCTCATCCAGGGCCAGTACGAGCCCATCGGTGACGGCGACGTGCACGTGTGGCCGTGTCTCAGTCCCAGCGGCGAAGCCGTGGTGATCGTCGAGCTCGACTCCCCTTCCGGAGAGACCCTGCTGCAGTTCCCGACCCGGGCCGTCCAAGATTTCGTCTACGCCTCACTCGACACCGTCCCGCTCGGCACCGAGAGTGCCGATGTCGACGCCTGGATCGAGCAACTGCGCGCCGAGGGCGTCTGAGCCCACCTGATCAACCCGCTTCTGGGAGGGAGACGGGGGCCGTCGGTATCCGACGGACAAGAACTGAGCCGCCCTGGGGAGCGGCTCAGTTCTGGTTTTGCGACCGGCCCGGACGCCAGCGGAGCGAGGTCGCTTCTGGGTCGAGTGCTGTGGCACACCAATGGGTCGATGTCGCGGGAACACGAGCAGTCGAGACCCTCACGGCTCTCGGCATCGAAGCATGAGCGAGCGTACGAAACCGATGGACAACAACAAGAAACGCTACTAGCTGTCTAGGAGACCGTGAACCCGCTCGACCTTCTCAGTCAGTTGGTTCGTGTAACCCCGTCGAATGTCTGCCTTCATCACGAGGCCTACGCGAGGAGCTACGGCGGCAACCGCGTCAACAGCGTCCTTGACCACAGTCATGACTTCGTCCCACTCCCCTTCGATCGTCGTGAACATCGACGTGAGTTCCCAGGGAAGCCCGGAGTCTTTGACGACCTGGACTGCTGCCGCGACGGCTTCCGCCACCGAACCACTGTCGTCACTGACGGAAGGCGAGACGCTAAAGGCGAGGAGCATGATGGAAGACTATTCACTGCTCCTGAGTCCAGAACACCCCGGTGAGACCACCGTGCCTGTTCCAGTCGCCGACGTACATTTCATTGCGAGCGAACTCAGCCGCAGCGCTGAGGTGGCTCTCGGAGCAACCACCTCAGCACCCGACCTCGGCCGTCAGCCCTTCAACAGGCTCCGCAGCACGTACTGCATGATGCCGCCGTTGCGGTAGTAGTTCGCCTCGCCCGGAGTGTCGATCCGGACCACCGCATCGAACGACACGTCGTCGGCGGTGACCTTCACTGTCTTCGGGGTACGGCCTTCGTTCAGCTCGGTGATGCCGGTGATCGAGAACGTCTCCTCACCGGTGAGGCCAAGGGACTCTGCGTTCTGGCCCTCGGGGTACTGCAACGGGATGACGCCCATACCGATCAGGTTCGAGCGGTGGATACGCTCGTACGACTCGGCGATGACGGCCTTGACTCCCAGCAGCGACGTGCCCTTGGCGGCCCAGTCGCGCGACGAGCCGGACCCGTACTCCTTGCCCGAGAGGACGACCAGGGGGATCCCTGCGGCGATGTAGTTCTCCGACGCCTCGTAGACCGAGCTCACCGGCCCGCCCTCGAGGGTCAGGTCACGCGTGACCCCACCCTCGGTGCCCGGTGCGAGCTGGTTGCGCAGACGGATGTTCGCGAAGGTGCCGCGGATCATCACCTCGTGGTTACCGCGACGCGAGCCGTAGGAGTTGAAGTCCCGGCCGTCCACGCCGTGCTCGGCCAGATAGCGACCGGCCGGCGAGTCCTTCTTGATGGCACCTGCGGGGCTGATGTGGTCGGTAGTGACCGAGTCGCCCAGCTTCAGCAGCACCCGCGCACCCGCGATATCGGTGACCGGGGTCGGCTCGTGCGGCATGCCGTCGAAGTACGGCGCCCGCCGCACGTACGTCGAGCTGGGATCCCAGGCGAAGGTGTTGCCCTCCGGCGTCGGCAGTGAACGCCAGCGCTCGTCACCGGCGAAGACGTCGGCGTAGTCGTTGGCGAACATCTCCTTGGTGATCGCACCGGCGATGGTCTCCTCGACCTCGGCCGGCGTGGGCCAAATGTCCTTGAGGAACACGTCATTGCCGTCCGGGTCCTGTCCGAGCGGGTCCTTGAACAGATCGACGGTCATCGAACCTGCGAGCGCGTAGGCGACCACCAGCGGCGGCGAGGCCAGGTAGTTCATCTTCACGTCCGGGTTGATCCGGCCCTCGAAGTTCCGGTTGCCGGAGAGGACCGAGGTGACCGCGAGGTCGGCCTCGTTGACCGCGGCGCTGACCTCGGGGATCAGTGGGCCGGAGTTACCGATGCAGGTGGTGCAGCCGTAGCCGACCAGGTTGAAGCCGAGCTTGTCCAGGTACGGCGTCAGCCCGGCCCGCTCGTAGTAGTCCGAAACGACCTTCGAGCCCGGAGCCAGAGTGGTTTTGACCCATGGCTTGCGGGTCAAGCCCTTCTCGACCGCCTTCTTGGCGAGCAGGGCCGCGCCGATCATCACCGAAGGGTTGGAGGTGTTGGTGCAGGAGGTAATGGCCGCGACGGCAACGGCGCCGTGACCGATCGTGCTCGTCTGCCCGTCGATGACGATCTCGGCCGTGGCAGCAGCATTGTCGGTGTAGTCGGCGAGTGCGGTCGCGAAAGACGGTGCGGCCACCGACAGCGAGACCCGGTCCTGCGGACGCTTCGGGCCGGCCAGCGACGGGACCACGGTGGAGACGTCCAGCTCGAGCTTCTCCGAGTAGCGCGGCTCCGCCGACGGGTCGTGCCAGAGGCCCTGCTCTTTGGCATAGGCCTCGACGAGCGCGAGCTGCTCCTCCGAGCGACCGGTCAGCTCGAGGTACTTGATGGTCTCCTCGTCGATCGGGAAGACCGCGATCGTGGATCCGAACTCCGGGCTCATGTTGCCGATAGTGGCGCGGTTCGCCAGCGGCAGCGCCGAGACACCGGGGCCGTAGAACTCGACGAACTTGCCGACGACGCCGTGCTTGCGCAGCATCTCGGTGATCGTGAGCACGAGGTCGGTTGCGGTAGTGCCCTCGGGCAGGTCGCCGTTGAGCTTGAAGCCGACGACGCGAGGGATCAGCATCGAGACCGGTTGACCGAGCATCGCGGCCTCCGCCTCGATGCCACCGACGCCCCAGCCGACGACGCCGATGCCGTTGACCATGGTGGTGTGCGAGTCGGTGCCGACGCAGGTGTCGGGGTAGGCCACCGTGACGCCGTCGCTCTCACGGGTGAAGACCGTCCGTGCGAGGTGCTCGATGTTGACCTGGTGAACGATGCCGGTACCCGGCGGGACGACCTTGAAGTCATCGAAGGCGCCCTGGCCCCAGCGCAGGAACTGGTAGCGCTCACGGTTGCGCTCGTACTCGATCTCGACGTTCTTCTCGAACGACTCAGGCGTACCGAAGAAGTCCGCGATCACCGAGTGGTCGATGACCATCTCGGCCGGAGCGAGCGGGTTGATCTTGGAGGCATCGCCGCCGAGCTCGGCCATCGCCTCGCGCATGGTGGCGAGGTCGACGACACAGGGGACGCCGGTGAAGTCCTGCATGATCACGCGCGCCGGCGTGAACTGGATCTCCTTGTCGGGCTGGGCGTCCGCGTCCCAGGCACCGAGGTACCGGATGTCATCTGCGGTGATGTCCGCGCCGTCCTCGGTCCGGAGCAGGTTCTCCAGCAGCACCTTCAACGAGAACGGCAGCGACGCGATATCGACTCCGTCACCCGTGACGGCGTCCAGACGGTAGATCTCATAAGCCTTCCCCTGGACGTCCAGGGTGGACTTCGCTCCAAAACTGTCGACGCTCGCCATCGGCGTTCTCCTCGTATTCGCAGGTCTCCGGCACATCTTGCCCACCCCGGCGGTGCTGGGGAAGGAAGGACTGCCTAACTTCGGATTCTCAAACTATCTTGATGTCAAGATAGACGATATCAAACTTTCTTGCCCGAGAGGTAGCGCTCAGCGCGATTTCTCGAGCAGCGCCACGCACTCCACGTGGTGGGTCATCGGGAACAGGTCGAAGGAACGCAACCCGGTCAGCCGGTAGCCGTGCTCGGTGAAGTAGGCCACGTCACGAGCCAGGGCAGCCGGGTCGCAGGCGACGTAGGCGACGGCCCGCGGCGCCAGGTCGACCACCGCGTCCACCACGATCTTGCGGGCGCCTTCGCGGGGTGGGTCCAGGACCACGATGTCCGCGAACGTGTCGAGATCTTTCAGCACCCGGTCCACCCGTCCCGGGCGGACCTTGACCTGATTGAGGTCCCTGAGATTGGCCTTGGCGTGATCGCTCGCGAGACGGTCGCCCTCGATGCTCAGCACCGAGCCGGTCTCACCGACCGCCTCGCCGAGGAACGCGGAGAACAGCCCGGCACCGGCGTACAGGTCGACGGCGCGCTCCCCCGACTTCGGTCCGAGCAGGTCGAGCACGGTGGAGACCAGGATCTCCGGAGCACCCGGGTGGACCTGCCAGAAGCCGTCGGCGGAGACGTCGAAGACCCGTCCACGGACGGTCTCGGTCACCGACCCGCGCTCCGGAGGCTGCCCGGCGAGGATGACACGGGCGTTCGGAGCGGCGATCAGGCAGTCGTCGACCTCGACGACGTCGTGCGAGTGGTTCTTGCGCAGGCCGTAACCGCCGTCGGGCAGGCTGACGTACTGCATCCGGGTCCGCCAACGGAGTCCGTCGTTCGATCCTGGGATCTGCTCCACAGTGACCGCCCGCTCGATCCCGGCGAGGCGCTTCAGCTGCTCGGAGACGACCGCCGCCTTGAGCCGTCGCTGGGCGGGCAGGGACACGTGCTGGAAGTCGCAACCTCCGCACCCACCCGGGTGGGCCAGCGAACAGGGCGCCTCGACCCGGTCCGGGGAGGGCTCGAGCACCTCAATCGCGTCGCCGCGGAAGAAGCGCTTGGCGACGTCGGTGATCTCGACCACGACGAGCTCGCCCGGAAGGGCGTGCCGGACGAAGACGACGACGGTCCCAGGATCAGGTCCGGGTCCCACGGGGACGCGCGCGATCATGTGACCGCCGTGTGCGACCGGTCCGATCCGGGCGTCGACCCGGTCGCCGACGGCGTACGCCGGAGCGCTCGTAGCCGTCACTTGCGGAGTCTCCCCCGCCGGACATCACCGGGGCGCGAGCGGAGCAGCTCCCAGTCCTCGCGCTCCTTGCCGACCTCGGACCCCCGCAGCTGGTACGGGACCGAGGTGACCATGACGCCGGGCGTAAAGAGCAGACGACCCTTGAGGCGCAGGGCGGTCTGGTTGTGCAGCAGCTGCTCCCACCACTTACCGACGACGTACTCGGGGATGTAGACCGCGACGACGCCGCGCGGATTCGCCTCCCGGATCTCGGTGGCGTACTGCACGATCGGCCGGATGATCTCCCGGTACGGCGAGTAGAGGACCTTCAACGGTACGTCGATCCGGCGCTGGTCCCACTCTTCGAGCAGCTTGTCGGTCTCGTCCTGCTCGACGCCGACGTACACCGCCTCGAGCAGGTTGGGCCGGGTCGCCTTCGCGAACGCGAGCGCGCGCATCGTCGGCTTGTGCAACTTCGAGACGAGCACGATGGCGTGCACCCGGGTCGGCATGATCGGGTCCTCGTCGCCGACGACCAACTCCTCGGCGACGCGGTCGTAGTGGCGCCGGATGGACTTCATGATCGCGAAGAAAGCGATCATCGCCAGGATCGTGATCCAGGCACCGGACAGGAACTTGGTGAGCAGCACGATCACCAGGACGACGGCCGTCATCCCGAGGCCGAAGGTGTTGATCGCCCGCGACCGGTGCATCCGGCGGCGCTCGGCCGGGTCAGTCTCGGTCTTCAGGTGCCGGGTCCAATGTCGGATCATGCCGAGCTGGCTCAGGTTGAAGGACACGAATACGCCGACGATGTAGAGCTGGATCAGCTTGGTGGTCTGGGCGTCGAAGGCGAAGATCAGGATGATCGCCATCACCGCCAGGAAGACGATGCCGTTGGAGTAGGCCAGCCGGTCGCCGCGTGATCCCAGCGCACGCGGGGCCCAGCCGTCCTTGGCCAGGATCGAGCCGAGCACCGGGAACCCGTTGAACGCCGTGTTCGCGGCCAGCACCAGGATGACCCCGGTAACCGTCACCACGAAGTAGAAACCCGGACGGAAGTCGTCGAAAACGCTCGCGGCGATCTGCGAGATCACCGGGTGCTGGACGAAGTCGTCGGGCAGGGCACTGCCGGCCACGGAGCGCAACCGATCGAGGTCGTGCGGATCGACGAACCGGATGCTCATCTCTCTCGCCAGGATGATCACGCTCATCATCATCGTGATCGCGATCCCACCCAGCAGCAGCAGCGTGGTCGCGGCGTTCCGGCTCTTCGGCTTCTGGAAGGCCGGGACACCGTTGGAGATCGCCTCGACGCCGGTCAGCGCGGCACAACCCGAGGAGAAGGCGCGCGCGAGCAGCATGACGAGGGCGATCTGCCCGAGCGGCTCCTCCCACCCCGCTTGCGGCTGAATCATCAGGTCGGCGCTCTCGGCTTCGCGCAGGTTGCCGGACAACAGCTGGAGCAGTCCGTAGCCGCACATCCCAAGGATCGCCACCATGAACAGGTAGGTGGGCACGGCGAAGAAGGTCCCGGACTCCCTAACACCACGCAGGTTCAAGGCCATCAGGACCACGACCGCCACGCTCGCGACCTCCGGCTCGTGCCCGATCAGGCCGGGGATCGCTCCCGCGGCGTACTGCGCGGCCGACGAGATCGACACCGCCACCGTGAGCACGTAGTCAACGAGCAGCGCGCTGGCCACCGTGACGCCCGCATTCCGACCGAGGTTGACGGTGGCCACCTCGTAGTCGCCGCCACCGCTCGGGTAGGCGTGCACGTTCTGGCGGTAGGACGCCACCACGGTGAACATCACCACCGCGACAGCGATGCCGACCTTCCAGCTGAACGAGTACGCCGAGGCGCCGGCGACCGAGAGCATGATGAAGATTTCGTCCGGCGCATAGGCGACCGAGGAGAGCGCGTCACTTGCGAAGACGGGCAGAGCGATGCGCTTCGGAAGCAAGGTCTCCCCGAGCTGGGAGCTCCGGAGCTTGCGTCCGAGGATGATCCGCTTGGAAACGCCTCCGACACCCACGATCGACAAGGCTAGGGCATGGCAGCAACGCTCCGTGCAGTAGCGTTTGATCTGTGCACGTTGTGATCATGGGATGCGGCCGGGTCGGCTCGACCCTGGCACGCTCGCTCGAAGACCGGAACCACACGGTCAGCGTCATCGACAGCAACCCGGACTCGTTCCGTCGCCTGGGTCCCTCGTTCAACGGTTTGAAGGTCACCGGGTACGGCTTCGACCAACAGGTCCTCACCGACGCCGGCATCGAGCGCGCCGACGCCTTCGCTGCCGTTAGCAGCGGCGACAACTCGAACATCATCGCTGCCCGGGTGGCCCGCGAGACCTTCGGGATCCAGCAGGTCGTCGCCCGGATCTACGACCCCGGTCGCGCCGAGGTCTACCAGCGTCTCGGCATCACTACGGTCGCAACCGTGAAGTGGACCGCGGACCAGGTCCTGCGTCGGCTCCTGCCCGTCGGCGCCGAGCCTGACTTCCGGGACCCTTCTGGCACGATCCGGCTTGACCAGGTCCCGGCCGGAGAGCCGTGGATCGGCCAGCGGACCGTCGCGTTCCAGGAACAGTCCCGGTGCCGGATCGCCTGGATCGACCGGCTCGGCGAGGGCATGCTGCCCACCCGCGAGTCCGTCATTCAGGAGGGCGACCTGCTGCACGTGGTCCTGCGCGAGGAGAACGCGACGCACGCCTACGCCGTTATCGACCAGGGACCGGAGGAGGAGTAGACGATGCGCGTAGCCATCGCCGGAGCCGGCGCCGTCGGCCGGTCCATCGCCCGCGAGCTCATTGGCAACGGCCACCAGGTGCTGCTGATCGACAAGGAACCCCGATCGATCAAGCCCGAACGCGTCCCCGACGCCGAGTGGCTGCTCGCCGATTCCTGCGAGCTCTCCTCGCTCGAAGAGGCGCGCCTGGAGCACTGCGACGTCGTGATCGCGGCGACCGGTGACGACAAGGCCAACCTGGTGACCTCCCTGCTGGCGAAAACCGAGTTCGGAGTGCCCCGCACCGTCGGACGGGTCAACCACCCCGACAACGAGTGGCTCTTCACCGAGGCCTGGGGCGTGGACGTCAACGTCTCCACCCCGCGGATCATGTCGGCGCTGGTCGAGGAGGCCGTCACCGTCGGCGACCTGGTCCGGCTCTTCACCTTCCGTCAGGGCAGCGCCAACCTCGTCGAGATGACCTTGCCCCCGGACTCGCCGTACGTCGGGAAGCCGTCGGGTCTGATCCCGTTCCCGGAGAACGTCTCCCTGGTGACCATCCTCCGCGACGGTCAGGTCTACACACCGACGCCGGAGCAGCCGGTCGAGTCCGGCGACGAGCTCCTCTTCGTCTGCGCCGCGGACGCCGAGGAAGAGCTCGAGCGAATGCTCAACCCCGGCGGACACCACTAAGCGCCTCGCACGAGGACCGTGAGGTGTCTCAGGTGGTCGCAGGTGTCTTGTTGCGACTCAGCAACCAGACCATGCCGGTCAGTGCGGCGATCTGGAGCGGCCAGCCCATCGCGATCTTGGCCGCTCCGAGTACGGCGACCGCGGAGCCCTCGTCCCACCAGTCGTTGCGCCCGGCCAAGTAGATCGGCGCCTGCACGGCAACACGCAGCAGGCAGGGCAGCACCAGGAACCAGGTCAGGCGGCTGCACAACCGGACGACATTCCTGTCGGCGTGCCACGCGGTCGAGTCACCGGTCACGCTGCCGACCAGGAACCCCACCAGCGGCCAGCGGGTGAGGATCGAGAACGTCAGCAGGGCCGAGTACACAGTGTTGTAGATGATCCCGGGCAGGAAGTACGCGAGTGCCTGGTCGTTCGCATCACCGCCGCCCCGCGCGGCACGCCAGGCGAAGAGTGCGCCGATCCCGATGCCCACCAGGCTATTGAGGACGAACTGGGTGGTCGAACGTTGGACAATTCGGGCAATCAGCAGCGCGATGGCGCTCCCGACCGAGATCAGTAGCGCGGTGCGAAGGTCATCGGTGCTGAGGAACAAGATCGTGAAGGCTGCGGTCGGGACAGCGGCCTCAATCATCCCCCGCTTGCCGCCAAGAGCTTTGGCAAGCTGACCGCGGACGATTTCCTCGACCGTGGCCTCGCCACGACGGTCCTCGGCCGTGGGGTCCACTTCGGGTGCAGTCACTGACGCCTCAGTACCGCAGGTCGTAGCGTGGGTTGTAGATGATCCGCACGCCGCCGTGCACCCCGATCCGTCCGGAGACCCGGATGGCGCGGCCGGGGAAGATCCCGGCGATCCGCCGCCGACCGAGCCACAGGATGGTGACCGTCCCGGTGCCGTCGTACAGCTCGGCCTCAAGGGCCGGAACGCCTCCGCGCGGACGGAGCGTCACCGTACGCAAGGTGCCCTGCACGGTGACCATCTCGCGGTCCGGGGCGTCACTGATCCGCAGGCAGCCCGCCTTGACGACGTCGCGCTGCAGGTCGACGGCCTCCGCATGGGCTTGGCTCGCCCACTGTCGGATCCCGCTGCGCAGGCGCCCGGTGGTTTTCGACATGACGACAGCCTAGTTTCTAGTTGGTGAGTTTGTGGCCTGCGGCCAGATCAGCCGCCGTCTCCTCGGGCGTCTGCGGACGGGCCTCGGCCGGCAGGTGCAGCGCCAGCGCGGTGCCCGGAGCCATCGCTTCAGTCCCTCGACGTACGGCGACTTTGCGGATCGCCTCCTCGAAGACACCGGCGTACTCGGCGTCCTGGGCCGGGCGGCCAGCGATCGTGGCGCGGAGGAACCAGCGGGGACCGGTGCAGCCGAGCACCCGGGACGGCTGGATGAACGCAGCGCCGTCGGGACCGGTGACCGGGACCTCGCAGTACAGCTCGGTGCCAAACGGACCCTCCTGCTCGCGGACGGTGCCGCCGCGCTGGGTGGTGTCCGCAGCGATCTCACCTCGGGCCTCGTCCCAGAGGGCACCGCCGCGGGACGCAGCGAATGCTCGCATCTCCACAACGCCCTCCTCCCCCAGCATCATCAGCGCGAGCACGTCGCCACTGTCCTCGTCGACCTGCAGGCGGAGCTCGAGGCCGGCCACCGGCGTCACCAGCAGACTGCCCAGATCGATGTAGGTCGCCTCCGGGTCGAGATCATCGACGTCGATCGGGCCTTCCGGCGCGAGTGCCTGGTCAGTCGAGGCGGTGCCGGTCCCAACGTCAGTCCCAGCGCCAGTCTCGGCCAGGCCGCCCTCCTCGGTGGTCCCGTCATCGGGAACGTTCTTGCGGCGCAATCTCATGCAAACCCTCCTGTGGATCCGTAACCGCCAGTACCCCGGACGGAGTCGGGCAAAGCATCGACCTCGGCGAACTCGGCGGACTCGAAGCGTTGAATCACCAACTGGGCGATCCGGTCGCCTCGAGCAAGCACGATCGGCGTACTCGGGTCGAGGTTGACCAGGCAGACCTGGACTTCGCCACGGTAACCCGCATCAATCGTGCCGGGCGCATTGACGATGGAGAGGCCGCTGCGGCTGGCCAGCCCGGACCGGGGGTGCACCAGGGCGACGTACCCCTCGGGCAAGGCCAGAGCGATGCCGGTAGGAACCAGTCTGCGCTCCCCCGGTGCCAGGGCTACGTCTTCGCGAGCGAACAGGTCCGCGCCCGCGTCTCCCGGCCGCGCGTACGTCGGCAGCGGAAGGTCCTTGTCGAGTCTGATGATCTGGATCGCTACCACGCTCACGGACCCTACCCGCGCGCCGCCAGCACCGGGATGTCAGGCTTTGCCTGACACTCGCCCCCACCACCGAACCACCACCGACGCCGAGCACGGAGGGAGTCCCAATGCCGACCGACGCGATGCCCGCAGCGTACGGCGAGCGCCTGTACGTCCCGCTGCGCTGGTGGGTGCAGGCAACGATGTTCCTGGCCACGGTCTGGCTGGCCTTCGTTGTTGCGCTGCCGACCTGGATCGCCTGGACCGCAACCGGCATCCTGCTCGCCATCGTGTTCGGATTATTCACCTGGGTGGGCGCCTCCACGGTCGAGGTCCGCGACGGTGTCCTGCACGCCGGGCCAGCCCGGATCGCCCTCGGTTACCTGGGCCCGGTCGAGCCCCTCGACAAGGACGCAACCCGCCGGGTCCACGGCCCCGAGGCCGATGTACGCGCCTTCCTGCACACCCGGCCCTACATCTCTCGGGCTGTGAAGATCACCATCGCCGACCCCGCCGATCCGACTCCGTACTGGCTGGTCTCGACCCGGCACCCGCGCCGGCTCGCCGCCGTCCTGGCCGCGCCGCTGGCCGGCCCGCTGACTGCTCCGGCGGACCCTCGCTAGAGTGGCCGGAATGCGCACCACCACCAACCGACAAGACCCGAGGTGACAATGTCGAAGAGTCCGGAGAAGCAGGACAGTTCGAAGGTCTGGGCGGTTTTCTCCCTGGTCGCCGCCCTCCTCGCCGCCACCGTGGCCCGTAAGGGTCTGAACGCGTCCTGGAAGGCAGCCACCGGCAAGGAGCCGCCGGCCAACTCGGCCGACCCCGACGTGGACATGGTCGAGGCGCTGCTCTGGGCCGCAGTCAGCGGAACCCTGGTCGCAGTCGCGCGGATGCTCGCCACCCGCCGGGCCGCCGACTACTACGCCCGCTCCACCGGGAAGCTACCTCCGGGTGTGGGCGGCGACGCCTGAGCGCGCCGCACCCTGATCCGAAGACGAACAGCCGCCGACCCGAAGGTCGGCGGCTGTTGAGGTTCGTCGGTCAGGCGCAGTCGCGGCAGATCCGCTTCTTCTCGTCCGCCAGCTGACTGCGGTGGTGCACCAGGAAGCAACTCATGCAGGTGAACTCGTCGTCCTGTCGCGGCATGACCTCGACCGCAAGCTCCTCGTGGCTCAGGTCGGCGCCCGGCAACTCGAAGGACTCTGCGGCCTCGGTCTCGTCCTCGTCGACCTTGCCGGAGTTCTTGTCGTGCCTGCGTGCCTTGAGCTCCTCGAGGCTGTCCTCGTTCTGCTCTTCCTCGGTCTTCCGTGGTGCGTCGTAATCGGTAGCCATCGTCTTCTTCCTGCCCCCGTCCTCTGTCCCCGTTCCCGGGCCGATCCAGGGTGAATTCCCTGGTTCGTGCCGGGATATCTCCCCGGACCGCCTCAATGAGACGGCGCGCAGATTGTGCACCACAGGAAGCGAAAGTGCACGTTCATCGGTCCGAACGTCCCGAACGGACCTATCAACACCTCAACGAGGCGGGTTGTTCCCGTCTCTCCGGGAGTACTACCCGTTATCGCCCAGGAAACCGCACGAAACGATCAGGTCCCGAAACTCGGCGTACGACGCAGCCGGCGCGGCTACGACCAGAATCCGGCCGGCAACCCCCGTCAGCACCTCGGTCCGAGCGCCTGACTCCCGCGCGATCAACCCTCCGCCGGTGTAGTCCCAGGGTCCACCGATCCCCTCCTCGACGTACCCGTCCAGCGACCCGTCGGCAACAGCGCAGAGATCCAGGGCGCAGGAGCCGAAGCGACGTACATCCGCGATCTCAGGGAGCAGCCGGCTGAAGGTCCGCGCCTGGCTGATCCTGAGACTGCGTTCGTAGGAGAAACCCGTGCCCACCACGGCCCGGGCGAAGGGAACCGGCTCCGCGACCCTGATCAGCTCGCCGTTGCGGCGGGCGCCGCGACCACGGACGGCGGCGTACTCGACGCCCTGGGCCGGGTTGAGCACGACACCGACCGCAGCCTCTCCGTCCACCTCGACACCGATCGAGACCGCGTAGTTCGGCAGACCGTGGGCGTAGTTGACCGTCCCGTCGATCGGGTCGACGATCCAGCGCACGCCCGAGGTGCCCGGTACGTCGTCGCCCTCCTCACCGAGCACGGCATCATCGGGTCGGGCATCGAGGAGCCAGGCCCGGATCAGGTCCTCGCTCGCCCGGTCGGCCTCGGTGACGATGTCGGTCGCACTGGACTTGGTCTCGGCGATCCGCACACCCTGGTCACGTTGCCTGCGGATCAGCGAGCCGGCGTCGCGGGCGATCGCGACCGCCAAGTCACCCAGTTCGTCGAGGTCGACGGCCATCTCAGTCCGAGCCGCAGAGCGCCGGGCGCGGACCTCGCGGGTTGGGACAGCAGCCGGCTGCGCAGACGTCCCAGGCAGCCGGCACCGGGCCGACGGTGGTGCGCTGGACATCTTCTTCACCGCGCTCGGTGGCCGCGCGCTCGAGCACCAGGTCGCGGATCATCGCGACGAAGCGCGGGTCGACCCCGGCGGTCGCTGCCCGCTCACACGCCATCCCGAGCTCAGCAGCGGTGGCGAGAGCCTCGGTGTCGAGGTCGTAGATGACCTCCATGTGGTCCGAGACGAACCCGATCGGCACCAGGACCGCGCCGGGGACCCCCGCCTCGTGGAGGGAAGCGAGATGGTCGTTCACGTCGGGCTCGAGCCACGGCACCGCCGGAGGCCCCGAACGCGAGCAGTAGACCAGCGCCGCGGGGAACCGGTGGCCGGTCTCCTCCTGGACGCGCTGGCCGATCTCGTCCATCACGCTGAGGTGCTGGTGGACGTAGGCGCCGCCGATCGGGCCGCTGGAGTCGTTCATGACCTCCGGGATCGAATGCGTCACGAAGACCAGGTGCGCCTCCCGGCGGGCGTCCTCGGGCAGCAACGCCAGGGCGGCCAGGGTCGCGTCAACGTTGGGCTCCACAAAACCGGGGTGGTTGAAATAGGCGCGCAACCGGTCCAGGCGCGGGGCACCTGGCACGGCCGCTACCGCGGCTGCGAGGTTCTCCCGGTACTGCCGGCACCCGGAGTAGGACGAGTACGCCGAGGTGACGATGCAGGCCGCCCGAGCGATCCCGTCGGCCTTCATCTGCTCCAAGGCTCCGGCCAAGTAGGGATCCCAGTTCCGGTTGCCCCAGTAGACCGGCAGCTCGATCCCGTTGCTGGCGAAGTCGTCGCGGATCGCAGCAAGCAGGTCGCGGTTCTGGTCGTTGATCGGGCTGCGGCCGCCGAACTGGGCGTAGTGCGCGCCGACCTCGGCAAGCCGTTCATCGGGGATGTCTCTCCCTGCGGTGACGTTGCGCAGGAAGGGGACGACGTCCTCCGGGTGCTCGGGACCCCCGAAGGAGACGAGCAGCAGGGCGTCGTACGGCTGTACTTCTTCAGGAACGGCACCGGAGGGCATGAGGGGAATAGTAGAAGCCAGGTCCCCATCGATCTACGTATGGTCGTCGCGCCATGCTCGACTCCTATCGCCGCGTCTTCGCCCACCGAGGTTCGTTCTCCTTCTCCGCGACCGGACTGCTGGCCCGCCTCCCGCTCTCGATGATGACGCTGGGGATCGTGATCCTGGTCAGCTCGTTGACCGGTTCCTACGGACGGGCCGGGCAGGTCTCCGCGGCGTTCGTGATCGGCAACGCGCTGTTCGCAATCCCGCACGGACGGCTGGCCGACCGGTTCGGGCAGACCCGGGTCCTGTACGTCGACGCAGTGCTGTTCGCGCTCTTTACCGGACTTCTGGTCCAGGCCACCACCGACGACTGGTCGCGGCCGTGGCCGCACGTCTTCGCGGCGCTGGCCGGAGCTGCGATGCCGCAGGTCGGTTCGATGGTGCGGGCCCGGTGGGCGCACCTGGTCAGCGACGACCAGCAGCGGCACACCGCGTTCGCCGTCGAGGCTGTGGCCGACGAGGTCGTCTTCGTCACCGGCCCGGCCCTGGTCACCTTCCTCTCCACCGCGTACGCCCCGCAGACCGGTCTTCTGGTCGCGCTGGTGCTCGGCACCGCCGGTACGCTCGGCCTGGCCGCCCAACCCAGGACCGCTCCCCCGGGGCACCCGGTGCACCACGAGACCGCCCGCGACCCGATGCCCTGGTCGCTGCTGATCCCGATCGCGTTCGCGGCCGTCGCGATGGGGGCGATCTTCGGCGCCCTCGAAGTCGCCACCGTCGCCGTCGCGGACGACGACGGGCACCAGGCTGCCGCCGGCATCCTGCTCGCTGTCTTCTCCGCGGGCAGCCTGGTCGCGGGCCTGGTTTCCGGCGCAGTCATCTGGAAGCGTTCCGACGTACGCCGGTTCCAGATCGGAATCGCCACCCTGGCCCCGGCGATGTTCGTGCTGCCGTTCCTCGACGACCTGGTGCTGCTCGGGCTTGTCCTGCTGGTGATCGGGACCGCGCTCGCGCCCACCTTGATCGCGATCGTCTCGCTCGTCGAGTCCACGACCCCGCGCTCACGGCTGACCGAGGCGATGGCGGTCTTCCAGACCGGGATCTCGGGCGGCCTGGCTCCGGGCGCCTACCTCTCCGGCATCCTGGCTGACCGTTCCGGCGGCTCCTCGGCGTACTGGGTCTGCGCCGGAGCAGGGGTACTGACCCTGGTCGCCGCCCTTGTCTGCCGGACTGCTCCGGCGACCGGGACCGGACCGGCGGCCCGAGCAGATCGAGCGACTGACCACTAACCTGCCGCCATGAGCACCTGGCGCAACTGGTCGCGGTCGATCACAGCGAACCCGTCGGAAGTGGTCACCCCGACCGACGTCTCCCACGTCGTCGCAGCGGTCACCCGAGCGCGCGAGGCCGGCACCGGGGTGAAGATGCCCGGCACCGGGCACTCGTTCACCGGGATCGCGGCACCGGAGGGAATCATGCTCGACCCGACCGGGATGAGCGGCCTCGTCGACGTCGACACCGAGGCGAACACCGCCACCGCGCGTGCCGGGACGCCGCTGTACGTGCTGAACAGCACCCTGGAGTCACACGGGCTCACGTTGCACAACATGGGCGACATCGCTGAGCAGACCGTCGCCGGAGCCACCTCGACCGGGACCCACGGCACCGGCGGCCAGGTGTCATCCCTGAGCGCGCAGATCGTCAGCCTCGAACTGGTCACCGGAACCGGTGAGGTGATCCGCGCCAGTGCCGAGGAACGTCCGGATGTCTTCGCGGTCGCGCGGCTCGGTCTCGGCGCGCTCGGCATCCTGACCGAGATCACCTTCAGGGTGGAGCCGCTCTTCACCCTCGAGGCGCACGAGTACCCGATGGTGTGGGACGAGGCGATGGCGACCTTCGACCAGATCACCGCCGAGAACCATCACGCGGAGATGTTCTGGTTTCCGCACACCGACCGGATCCTCGCCAAGGAGAACAACCGGACCGTCGACGAGCCTGAGCCGCTCGGACGTCTCCGTCATTGGTGGGACGACGAGTTCCTCTCCAACACGATGTTCGGCCTCGTCAACCGGATCGGCAACGCGCGACCGTCCCTGATCCCGAAGATCAGCAACCTGTCCGGGCAGATGCTCTCGGAGCGCACCTACTCCGACGTCCCGCACAAGGTGTTCACCTCCGCGCGCAGCGTGGTCTTCCGCGAGATGGAGTACGCCGTACCGCGTGAAGCCGGCCTGGAAGCCCTGGCCGAGGTCCGCCGGTGGATCGACGCCTCGGGGATCATGGTCAGCTTCCCGGTCGAGGTGCGGACCACGCCGGCCGACGACATCGCGCTGTCCACCGCGTCCGGTCGGGAGTCGATGTACCTGGCGTTCCACATGAACGCGCAGACCGACCACACCGCCTACTTCCAGGGCGTCGAGGACATCCTGCGCAGCTACGACGGGCGTCCGCACTGGGGCAAGCTCAATACCCGGACGGCCGCCGACCTGGCGCCGGCGTACCCACGCTGGGACGAGTTCCAAGCCGTCCGGGACCGGCTCGACCCGGACCGGGTGTTCAGCAACACCTACCTGCGCCGAGTCCTCGGCGTCTGAGGGATACCCCTCAGACGCTCGCCGGACCGCTGGCCACCGGGGCGCGCCAGTTGCGCAGGATCGCCAGGACCCGCCAGGAGAAGCAGAGGATCATCCCGGGAAGTGCCACCGCTGCCAGTGCCCAGCCCAGTTCGTGGGCGAAGACGGCCCAAGCCGCTCCGGCCAGCGCTGGGGTCGCGTAGAGCTCGCTGGAGAAGATCACTGGGACGCGACCGGCGAGCAGGTCGCGGGCCATGCCGCCACCGATACCAGTGACCATGCCCATCAGGGCGGCCGGCACCGGGCCCAGGCCGTAGTCGAGCGCCTTGAGGGCACCGGTCACGCAGAAGAGCGCGAGCCCGGCGGCGTCGAAGACCTCGACCACCCGCTCCATCCGGCCCAGGGTCGGATGGAAGGCGAAGGTGGTCAGACCTGCCACGAGCGGGACCAGCAGGTAGCGCCAGTCGGCCAGCGCAGTCGGCGGGGTCGCATCGATCAAGACGTCACGCAGGAAACCGCCGCCGAGACCCGTCGTACCCGCCAGGACCAGGACACCGAAGACGTCGAGGTGCTTGCGCACGGCCACCAGCCCGCCCGAGATCGCGAAGACGAAGATGCCGACGAGCTCGAAGGTCAGCAGGAGCGGGGAGTCAGCCACCATGCTCCTGAGCGTAGGGCGTGCCGCCGCTCGTCGGCGTGCCGGAAAGGTAGGCTCGGCCCACGCGGATCGAAGGAGCAGGCAACGATGCAACACCTCACCCCGGTGGGGCTGAGCCAGGACGGCACCGAACTGGTCCTGATCAGCAACGCGGGCGAGGAGTTCGCCGTACCGGTCGACCAACGTCTCCGCGCCGCCCTGCGGGGCGACCAAGCCCGAGCCGGCCAGTTGGAGATGAAAATGGAAAGCGCATTGCGACCGCGCGACATCCAGGCCCGTATCCGGGCCGGTGAGTCTGCCGAGGACGTCGCCGCGGCCGCCCAGACCACGGTCGAGGCGATCATGCCGTTCGCAGCGCCAGTGCTCGCCGAGCGGGCCCACGTCGCCCTGACGGCGCTGAAGTCCTCGATCCGTCGGGCGAGCACCGAGGCCAGCCCGGTCGCCCGCACGCTGGACGATGCGTCCCGCCAACACTTCACCGCGCTGTCCGTCCGCTCCGACGACGTCGAATGGGACGCCTGGCGGCGCGAGGACGGCCGCTGGACCTTGGTAGCCGAATACATCGCCGGGAACGACGTGCACCACGCCGAGTTCACCTACGACCAACCTGGCCGCTACGTGCTGGCCGACAACGACCAGGCCCGGCTGCTGACCGGGGAGGCCGCACCAGCGGCGACGCAGGAGCCGGCTGGCCGTCGCCTGAGCGCTGTCCCACCGGTTTCGTTCGGCGATGAGCTGCCGCTCGGTGACGACGCCATCGAGCTGGTACGGGAGGCGCCGAACGCCGACCTCACTGGCGCCGTCGATCCGTTGCGGTCCGCACGGCTGCAGGAACAGACCTCCATCGACGACCTGGCTGCCGATCACGCCGACGCCGACTGGATCGCTCCGACGACCCAGCTGCCCTCGGAGCCGGGCGAGCCCGGCGAACCGCCCGAGGGAGAGTCGGTCGCTGAGGCGGCCGCTGACAAGCCCGCCCCCGACGAAGACCAACCCCCTCGCAAAAAGGGTCGTTCCTCGGTACCGAGCTGGGACGAGATCATGTTCGGCGGCGGCAAGAACGACTGATCCCGGCGGAGGGACTGCCGCCCGCTACTGGACGAAGCAGGTTACCGGTCAGTAGCATCTCGGCAGCACGTGACGTGGCGACGCGTTGCGAGTTGAATGGGTACTCCGTCCGACCTCCTGGATCGACACAGTGAAGAGGCACCATGTCCTACTTCGTCACCGGCGCAACCGGCTTCATCGGGCGCTACCTCGTCACCGAACTCCTTGAGAATCGGGAGGGCGAGATCTACCTGCTCTGCCGCGAAGGTTCGCGCGCCCGGCTGGATGCGCTGATCACCCAATGGGGCGGCAGCTCGAGGCTAGTGCCGGTCATCGGTGACCTCCGCGCCGCACAGCTCGGCGTTGACCAGGACTGGATCGCGGAGCACACCGGCAAGATCGACCACTTCTTCCACCTCGCCGCGATCTACGACATGACCGCGAGCGAGGAGATGAACGAGGAACTCAACGTAGGAGGCACCCGAGCGGCCCTCTCGCTGGCCGGCGCGGTCGACGCGGGCATCTTCCACCAGGTGTCCTCCGTGGCCGCCTCCGGCGACTACCGCGGGATCTTCGACGAGTCGATGTTCGACGAGGGTCAGAACCTTCCGTCGGCGTACCACCGGACCAAGTTCGAGTCCGAGAAGATCGTCCGTGAGGAGTCCCCGGTGCCGTGGCGGGTCTACCGTCCCGCAGTAGTCGTCGGCCACTCCGAGACCGGCGCGATGGACAAGATCGACGGCCCTTACTACTTCTTCCCGATCTTCAAGCGGATGCGCGACAACCTGCCGTCCTGGCTGCCGTTGGTCGGCGTCGACCTCGGCGACACCAACGTCGTCCCGGTCGACTTCGTCGCCAAGGCGATGGACCATCTCGGTCACCTGCCTGACCGCAACGGTGAGGCGTTCCACCTGGTCAACCCCGAGCCCCAGAACACCGTCGACCTGGTCAACACGTTCGCGGCTGCTGCCAAGGCGCCGCAGTTCGCGATGCCGATCGACCGGAGCATGACGAACCGCCTGCCCACGGCACTGCTGCCGCACCAGTTCCGTCCCGGTGCGCTGATCAGCGCCGCCCTGCGGACACCGCCGGCGCACCTCGCACTGAGCCAGACCATCGGGCGCCTCGGGATCCCGCCGGAGGTGCTCGAGCACGCCTCCTTCCCGAGCGTGTACGCGTCGAAGTCGACCCAGAAGGCACTCGCCGGCTCCGGCATCGCCGTTCCCGACCTGGAGTCGTACGCCGGCGCACTCTGGTCCTACTGGGAGGAGATGCTCGACGACTCGATCAAGGCCGACCGGTCCGCAGTCGCGGCGCTGAAGGGCAAGACCGTCGTGATCACCGGAGCGTCTTCGGGTATCGGCCTCGTCACCGCCGTCCAGGTCGCCAAGGCGGGTGCGATTCCGATCCTGATCGCCCGGGGCAAGGACAAGCTGGAGTCGACCAAGGCACTGATCGAGAGTCAGGGCGGCAAGGCGTACGCCTACGGCTGCGACCTCTCCGATCTGCAGGCGATCGACGCACTCACTCAGCAGCTCTCCGGCGATTTCGAGCACATCGACTTCGTGGTCAACAACGCTGGCCGCTCGATCCGACGCTCGCTGAAGCTCAGCGAGGACCGCTTCCACGACTTCGAGCGCACCATGCAGCTCAACTACTTCGGCGCCATCCGCCTGGTGATGGGTCTGCTGCCGAAGATGCGCGAGCAGAAGTCCGGGCACATCGTGAACATCTCCTCGATCGGCGTTCTGACGAACCCGCCGCGGTTCAGCGCGTACGTCGCGTCGAAGGCAGCGCTGGACGCGTGGAGCAACGTCGTCTCCAGCGAGCTCGTCGGCGACGGCGTCTCCTTCACCAGCATCCACATGCCGCTGGTCCGCACCCCCATGATCGCGCCCACCAAGATGTACGACCGGTTCCCGACGATCAGCCCGGGCCAGGCGGCCGGGAAGGTGATCTTCGCCCTGGTCAACCGGCCGCACGAGATCAACACACTCACCGGCAACCTCGGCTCCCTCGCGCACACGCTGGCTCCGAAGGTCGCCTTCCGGGTGCTGCACCTGGCGTACCAGATCTTCCCGGATTCGGCTGCGGCCCGGGGCGAGACGCCGCCGGCCCCGACCAGCGAGCAGGCGATGATGGCGCGGGTCCTCAAGGGCGTCCACTGGTGATCGCCGCGTGAGCGAACCCGCCGGGGACTCGTTCAGCCGGATGTTCTTCTCCGCCATGATCCTCCGGATCGGGCTGACCCTGGGTGCGATGACACTGTCGTACGGCGGTGCCGCGCTCGGCGGAACCGCTGATGCGCCGTGGGCCTCGTTCCTCGGCGCACTCGCCGGTCTCGCCCTCGGCGTCGTGCTGGTCGTGCTCCTGCTGCGACGTACGGTCAACAGCGCCGACGGTCCGCACCGCGACTCGACCAGGTCCGTTACCTGACGGGCAGCGGTTCGTGACCATCGAAACAGCCTTCGCCCGGGCGGCCGTCATCCGGCGCCGGTGGTGCTGGCGGCAGAGCACCTCGTAAGCGACCTCTCCGGGTTTCTCGCTACGGTCCTTGGCGTCGCCGACCTCGATCACGACACCCTCGGTGACCGACTTACCGTTCACGGTCCTGGCGTGGGTAGCCGTCGTGCGGCACCAGCACATCCACGAGCTCGCCACCTGGTCGATCTGTTGTGGTGGGAGAACTGCGCCTCGTCGCACCCGATGTAGTCGATCTGCGAGCCGTGCACTCAGCACCACGGCTACCGTCCGCTGATAACTGCAGCACCCGAGATGCGTAGTCATCCCTCTCGGTGGGTACAGACACCGTGTGACGACGAGACCCGACACCAATGCAGGTTCGTTAGGCCGTGACGCTGCCCGGAGCGACACTCTTGATGGCGCGATTAGGATCGGGCTGGTCGCCTACGGGGTCGTGCACCTCCTGGTCGCCTGGCTGGCGCTCCAGCTCGCCCTCGGCAACGACGAAGGTGAAGCCTCGAACCAGGGCGCTCTCCGGAGCCTTGCCGACAAGCCGTTCGGCGGGGTGCTGATCTGGGCCGTCACAATTGGAATGTTCTTCCTGGTCTGCTGGCGGCTCCTCGAAGGCGCTGTCGGCCACCGAGACGAGGACGACAAGAAGAGGCAGCTGCTTCGCGCCGGTTCCTGGGGTAAAGCCGTCATCTACGGCGTCGTCGGGGTGAGCGCACTCAGGGTCGCGATCGGTGGTTCCGGGTCGGGCGGCCAGGGTCGGTCGACCACGGCGAAGCTGATGGATCTGCCCGCCGGTCCCTGGATCGTCGGACTCGTCGCGCTGGGCATCCTCGGCTACGGCGCGAACATGGTCCGCCGAGGTCTGACCGAGAAGTACCGCGAGCACCTGACCGCCGAGGGGAAGAGCGGCGACACGGGGACGGCGTACATCTTGCTCGGCAAGTACGGATACATCGCCAAGGGCGTCGCCATCGGCATCGTCGGCAGCCTGTTCGGGTACGCCGCGGTCAGTCACGATCCGGAAAAGTCCGGCGGACTCGACGAAGCGCTGCGAACCGTCCTCGAACAGCCCTTCGGCCCGATCCTGCTCGGGGTGATCGCTGTCGGCATCGGCTGCTACGGGGTCTTCTGCCTCGCGCGGGCAAGGCACCTGTCGAAGTAGCCAGGCGTGCCGGGGGTCAGCAGACCAGGATCGGGATCTCCATCTCGACCGCGGTCAGCGATCCGTGGAAGCCGACCAAGAGGTTCTCGTAGGGGAAGTCGGCCATGCTGATCAGCGCGGTCTGGCCCTGCGCAGCGACCACCACGTCACCGAGCCGCGGTCGGACCTGGGGTACGACGGTGCCGAACCAGCCCCGGGCGATCGCCTCATCCCGGGCGAGCACCTCGGCGCGGTCCCCCAGGAACTCGCGCCAGGTGGCGAGCACGTCGTCGACAGCCCGGCCGGAGCAGTACAGATGCCGGAAGCGGGCCTCACCGCCGATCAGCTGGACGCCGGACCGCAGCTCGGGGTGCTCGTCGATGTCGATCCGGGCCGGTGCCGGGCAGTCGACCATGCCGTGGTCCGCGAGCACAACCAGCCGCACGCCCGGGTCCAGGGATTCGCGGAGCTGTTCGACGCTGGCGTCCACAGCGGAGAGCTGGGCGCGCCACTGCGGTGAGTCGACGCCGTACCGGTGGCCAGTCCAGTCGAGATCGCCGTCGTAGACGTAGGTCACCGACGGCGTCTCCACGGAGGCGGCGACTGCGGCCGCGATCCGCTCGCCGATCCGGTCCCCCTCGACGAAGTCCGCCCCGCGGAAGCCGCTGAGGGTCAGGCCCGACTCCATGAACTCGCGCTTGCTCACCACGGTCGCGCTGACGCCGACCGACCGGAGCCGGGCGAAGGCGCTCGGATTCGGCTGCCACTCGAGAGGGTCGACCAGTTGCTTGTCCCAGAAGAGCGCATTCAAGAGCTTGTCGGTGCCGGGGATCCGCGAAGTGAAGCCGACCAGTCCATGCTCACCCGGCGAGAGAGCAGTGCCGAGCGAGGTCAGGCTCGTGGCCGTCGTCGAGGGGACGCCGGCCACGCCAGGCTCGCAGAGCAGTGCGTGCAGGTACGGCGCATGCTCGGCGTGGGCGTCGATCAGCCGATGACCGAGCCCGTCGACGAGGAAGACCACGTAGCGCTGCGCAGGCGGCAGTACCAGCGAGGTCTCGTGGAATCCCACGTCCACGCCCAGCGCCGTGGCGATCGCGGGCAGCACGTCACCGAGGGTGCGGCCGGCGTACGACGGTTCGACGAAGGTCGCGTCGCTCACGCCCACTCTCAGCCCTGGGTGCTGGCTGAGAGGTTCGCGGCGAACTCCAGCAGGCGGTCAACCGATGCCTGGCCGTCGGCCGCCGAGCTGACCCGGATCGAGAAGTCGTCGGAAGCCACCACCCCGGTGTAACCGTGGTCGGCTTCGCACTGCGGGTCGGAACAGGAGGCAGGCTCGAGGTCGACCCGGTTGATGCCGCCCCACCCGATGGTGAGGACCGCCTCGGCCGGGGCCGGGATCGCGCCGTGCTGGGCGGACGCTGGGTTGGCGACCATTCGGTTCACCACCACCGACTTCACCTGGGAGAGCTTGACAGCCTCGGTGGAGGTGGAGGTGTAGGGCTCGGGAAGCAGCTCGTCCGGGGCGTGCTCGTCGGTGTGGCAGAGGATCAGCCGGGTCGGCGTCAGGACCACGACGGTGATGTGCCGGCGGACCTCGTCACGGTCGATGGTCGGCTCGTGGTGCACGAGGTAGGAATCCACTCGCTCGCCAGCGACCGCGGCGTCGACACCTGATCGAACAACGGCCGGGTAGTAGCCGCTCTGCTCGATCGCGGCGTCGAGTTCCGCGGTCAGGTCCTTGGAGGTCACAGACATGGCGGTCAGTCTGTCACGGGGCTGGCACGCAGGTCAGCCGGGGACCGTGTCTCCCGGGTGCACGTTGAGCCGGCGGGTGAACCAGTCCGAACGCGGGTCCTTAACCGGCTCGACCCGCACCGACGCGTCCAGCACCGCGACACCGTCAGTCGTGGCGTGCACCAGGCTCAGGTCGATCGCGCAGACCTGCTGGAGGTCGTTCTTGAGGTGTGCCACCCGGCGGAGGAGGTCCTCGACCGCGGCCACGTCCACCGGGTCGCTCCCCCGGTGCCCGAAGAGCAACGGCGCCGCCTTGATCGAGCGGACCGCTTCCTGGGCATCCAGGCTGGTGATCGGCGGGATCAGGTAGGCCCGGTCGCCGACCAGCTCGGTGATCGCGCCGGAGATCGAGAACGAGACCGCCGGACCGAAGAGCGGGTCCTCCAGTCCGTCCAGCCGCACCGGCACCCCCGGGGGCGCTGTCCGCATCACCACGAACCCGGGGTGCTCGACGCCGGCGGCCACCTTGTTCAGCGTCTCAAAGGCATGGGTCATCTCGTCACTGGCAGCGATGTTGCGCCAGACGTGGCCCAGGTCGGGACGTTGGCGCAGCGGCTCCGCCGTCGCCTTCAGGACGACATCCCAGCCGAGCTCCTCGGCGGCCCCGATCGCCTCCTCGACGGAGGAGACAGCGATCCGGTCCCAGAGGTCGATGCCGTAGTGGCCGAGGAGCTCCTTACACTCCGCAAAGGTCAGCTCGCGACCCTCGGGAGCCGCGATCAGGAATTCAGCGATCATCCGCGTCGCGGCATCGTGGTCGACATCGGCGAGGACCTCGTCTTCCTCGGGCTGCCGGGCCAGCCAGGCGGCGTACCCGACGACGCGCGAGAGCGCGCGGACGGCTTGCTCGACGGCCGGGTACGACGGCACCGAGCCGCGCCCCGCGGTGTTGCCGGCCAGGTCCGGCACCCGGAGTAGCTCCGGGACGCCCTCGCGGCCGAGGAAGGTGGAGACGATCGGCTTGTCGGACTGCTCGGCCACGGCGGCCAGCGCGTTGGCCACCTCGGCGCCGCCCGCGTTCAGCGGCGGGATGTAGATGGCGACGACGCCGTCGACGGCCGGGTCGTCGATGACCGAGTCGAGCGCGGTCTCGAAGTCCTCGGCAGTCGCCTCCGCACCGAGCGCCACCGAGCGGATCACCTCCAGGCCGCTGGCAGCGGCAGCGTCGGCGGCCAGCAGCCCCAATGCGTCGGAGTTGCCGATCACGCCGACGTGCGATCCACGCGGCAACGGTTGGTGGGCGAGCAGCTGCGCAACGTCGAACATCTCGTCGAGGGTGTCGACCTGGATCACGCCGGCCTGGCGGAACATCGCGTCGATCGCTGCCTGGGGCGCTTCGATGGCCCGGACCACATGCCCCATCGGGACACCCTGCGTCGTACGGCCCGAGCGGACAGCGATCACCGGTTTGGCCCGGGATACCCGGCGGGCGATCCGGGAGAACTTCCGGGGGTTTCCGATCGACTCCAGGTACAGCAGCACGACCTCGGTGGAGTTGTCCTCCTCCCAGTACTGGAGGAGGTCGTTGCCGGACACGTCGGCGCGGTTTCCGGCGCTGACGAAGGTGGAGAGACCCAGACCGCGGCCCCGGACCTTCTCCAGGATCGCCGATCCGAGGGCGCCGGACTGGCAGAAGAACCCGGCCCGTCCACGGGGAGGCATGATCGGGGAGAGGGAGGCGTTCAACGAGACGTCGGCGGCGGTGTTGATGACGCCGAGTGCGTTCGGGCCGATCAGACGCAGACCGTAGGAGCGGGCCAGTCCGACCAGGCGCCGCTGCAGCTGACGACCGGCTTCGCCGGTCTCCGCGAACCCGGCCGAGATCACGATCAGGCCGTGGACGCCCTTGGCAGCACAGTCGAGGACGACGTCCTGCACAGCGTCGGCCGGCACCGCGACGATAGCGACGTCGACGTCACCGGGGATGTCACCCACCCGCGCGTACGCGGGCATCCCGGCCACCGCGTCCGCAGCGGGGTTGACCACGTAGACCCGGCCGGCGTAGTCGCCGAGCACCAGGTTGCGCACCAGCGCGGCACCGATCGTGTCCGAGCGTCGGGAGGCGCCGATCACGGCGACGCTGCGTGCGGTCAGGAACGAGGCGATCGAGGCCGCCTCGGCACGGTGCTCGCGAGCCGCCATCACCCCCATGGCGGTGTCGGTCGGGTCGATGTTGAACTCCAGGTGCATGACTCCCTCGTCCCAGTCACCGGCAACCTGGTAGCCCTGCTCGTAGAAGACCTGGAGCATCCGCTGGTTGTCGGGCAGCACCTCGGCGACGAACCGGT
The DNA here is from genome assembly GCA_046598915.1 of Marmoricola sp. Taxonomy (GTDB): domain Bacteria; phylum Actinomycetota; class Actinomycetes; order Propionibacteriales; family Nocardioidaceae; genus Marmoricola. The sequence goes on from JBKJHO010000022.1 coordinate 42,030, forward strand.
GCACGCCGCGCTCGCGGGCGGCCTGGCCGAGGTGCTCGAGGAGCAGCTGGCCGATCCCGCGGCCCTGGTGCGCGTCCTGGACGAGGAACGCGACCTCCGCGTCGCCCGACTCGAGGAGTTCGTAGCTGGAGACTGCCAGAATCTTCTCGGCAACGGTGAGGACGAATGCGACCCGGTCACGGTGGTCGACGTTGGTGAACCGCTCGAGGTCGCGCTCGGAGAGCGTCGGCATCGGCGCGAAGAAACGGTAGTACTTGGACTGGTCGGAGACGTCGACGTAGAAGGCGGTCAGGGCTTCGGTGTCCTCCGGCGAGATCGGGCGCATGTGCGCAGTCCGACCGTCACGGAGTACGACGTCTGCCGCCCAGTGCGAGGGCCAGGTGTCCGTCAGGGGCGATTCGGAGTCGGCCACAGTCACCCCTGAAATGTACCCGTCCCGGCGCCGCGGCGACATGACGGCCGGTGCGGCAGCCCCACGGCCGGTTAGCCGCCCCGCTGCGGCGCGCCCCGGCGACGGAATCCCCACCAGGGTTGGGAGAATGCGCCCATGGCACGAGGTACTGCTGCACCGCCCGAAGATTTCGAAGAACGCATCGTCGACATCGATGTCGGCGACGAGATGCGCGCCAGCTTCCTGGAGTACGCGTACTCGGTGATCTACGCGCGCGCGCTGCCGGACGCCCGCGACGGTCTCAAGCCGGTCCAACGACGGATCCTCTACGCGATGCACGACATGGGACTGCGCCCCGACCGCGGCCACGTGAAATCGTCCCGCGTCGTCGGCGAGACCATGGGTCGCTTCCACCCGCACGGCGACACGGCGATCTACGACGCCCTCGTCCGGCAGGCGCAGTCCTGGTCGCTCCGGGTTCCGACGATCGACGGCCACGGCAACTTCGGTTCGCCCGATGACCCGCCGGCCGCGATGCGCTACACCGAGTGCCGGATGGCGCCGGCCGCGGTCGCGATGACCGCCACCATCGACGAGGACACCGTCGACTTCCGGCCCAACTACGACGGCCGCGAGATCGAGCCGTCGGTGCTCCCCGCGGCGATCCCGCACCTGATCGTCAACGGCGCGACCGGGATCGCTGTCGGGATGGCTACCAACATGGCGCCGCACAACCTGATCGAGGTCGTGCAGGCGCTGAGGCACCTGATCAGCCACCCGAACGCCGACCTGGATGCGCTAATGCGTTTCATCCCGGGTCCGGACCTGCCGACCGGCGGCAAGATCATCGGCCTCGACGGGGTCCGCGACGCCTACGAGACCGGCCGCGGCTCTTTCAAGATGCGTGCCGCAACCAGGATCGAGTCGGTGACCACGCGTCGCAAGGGCATCGTCGTCACCGAGCTTCCTTACGGCGTTGGTACCGAGCGGGTGATCGAGGCCATCAAGAAGCTGGTCCAGGCGAAGAAGCTTCAGGGCATCGCCGACGTCAAGGACCTCACCGACCGCCAGAAGGGCTTACGCCTGGTCATCGAGGTCAAGAACGGATTCCACCCAGAAGCCCTCCTCGAGCAGCTCTTCAAGAGCACGCCGATGGAGGACTCGTTCGGCATCAACGCGGTCGCACTGGTCGACGGCCAGCCGAGGACGCTCGGGCTCAAGGAGATGCTCGAGGTCTTCCTGGCGCACCGCTTCGACGTCGTACGGCGCCGTTCGACGTTCCGCCGCGGCAAGGCCGCCGACCGGTTGCACCTGGTTGAGGGCCTCATCCTGGCGATCCTCGACATCGACGAGGTCATCCAGCTGATCCGGTCCAGTGACAACTCCGAGGCCGCTCGGCAGCGGTTGATAGAAGTCTTCGACCTGACGGAGATCCAGGCCAACTACATCCTCGACATGCCCTTGCGCCGGCTGACCCGGTTCTCCAAGCTCGAGCTCGACAAGGAGCGCGACGAGCTCGCTGCCACGATCGCGGCGCTCGACGAGATCCTCGGGGACGAGGCCCGGCTGCGGAAGGTCGTCTCCGACGAGCTGGCCGAGGTTGCCAAGACCTACGGCACCCCACGCCGTACGGTCCTGTTGGAAGCGTCCGGGATCACCACCACCTCGAGCGCGACACCGCTCGAGGTCGCCGATGACCCGTGTCACGTGTTCCTGTCCTCCAGCGGGCTGCTGGCCCGGAGCACTGACGCGGAGCAGCCCGGCGAGGGCGGCGCGCGCGCCCGGCACGACGTGATCCTGTCGACCGTCCGAGCCACTGCCCGCGGCGAGGTCGGGGTCCTCACCAGCGCCGGTCGGCTGCTCAAACTCGGCGTGCTGGACCTGCCGACGCTGCCCAGCACCGCCAGTCACCCGAACCTGCAGGGAGGAGCCCCGGTGGGTGAGTTCCTCACCCTCGATCCCGACGAGCGAGCTCTCGCGCTGACCACCTTCAGCGCCGGTTCACCTGGCCTGGCGCTCGGAACCGCGCAGGGCGTCGTGAAACGGGTGAACCCGGAGTACCTCTCCGCGAAGGACGAGTGGGACGTGATCGCGCTCAAGGACGGCGACTCGGTCGTCGGCGCGATCGAGCTCAGCACCGGCGAGGAGACGCTCTGCTTCATCACTGACGACGCCCAGCTGCTGCACTTCGGCGCCGGGTCGGTCCGTCCGCAGGGTCGGTCGGGCGGCGGCATCGCCGGGATCAAGCTGTCCGGTACGGCGACCGCCACCTGGTTCGGCGCGGTGGACCCGACTGACTCGGTCGTCGTCACGGTCTCCGGGGCGAGCACGGCCCTGCCCGGCACCGAGTCCGGCTCGGTCAAGGTGTCCTATTTCCACGAGTACCCGGCCAAGGGCCGCGCGACCGGCGGCGTCCGGTGCCATCGGTTCCTGAAGGGCGAGGACACCCTGGTGTTCGCGTGGGCGGGTGCGGCACCTGCTCGCGCCGCCGCCGCCAGCGGGGCCCCGGTTGACCTGCCGGAGACCGACGGTCGCCGCGATGGCTCCGGAATCCCGGGCAGCCAGCCGATCACGGCGTGCTCCGGTCCGGTGGCTGTCGTGGCAGGCTAGAGGCATGAGCTCACACCTGTCGTTCCGCCGAATCGTCGTCCTCACCGCTGTAGGCGTTGCGACGGCCGTGGCTCTGAGCGGCTGTGGCGGGCAGAACCCGGATTCCGGCAGCCGCGGGAACCCCGAATCGGTCCTGGCGGATGCGAAGAAGAACTTCGACGAGGCGAGCAGCGTGCACTTCGACCTGTCGACGACCTCGACGCCGACCAAGGGCGACGCCGTCCTCGGCGCGGAAGGCACTCTGACGCACCAGCCGGCCTTCGACGGCGAAGTGACCGCGCTCTACCTGGGCTTCAACGCGACCATCCCGGTGATCGCGGTCGACGGCAAGGTCTTCGGCAAGATCCCGTTCACCAACGGATTCGCCCCCATCGACCCCGGCGATTACAGCGCTCCGGACCCTGCCGACTTCGCAGATCCCGAGACCGGGATCTCCGGACTCCTCGTCAAGCTGACGGACGTCAAGGAGGGAGACCAGGAGCGCGACGGCAAGAACGTGGTCACGACGTACACGGGAACCCTGACCGGCGACCTGGTCGCCCGGATCATCCCGAGCGCCGCGAAGGACAGCACCTACGCCACCGTCGTGGGCATCGACCAGGACGGCAAGGTCGCGACCCTGAAGATCACCGGTGACTTCTTCACCGCGGACGGCGAGGTCACCTACGACATCTCGTTCGACGACTACGACAAGAACGTCACGATCACCGCGCCGTGAGTACCGACCGCACCCGCCCGTCGGGATCGAGCGCCCTGCTCGCCCTCGCGGCCATCGCGGTCGCCTTCGCCGCTGCCGACACTTACGTCGTCGTCCTCTCGCTGCCGGACATGATGGGCTCGGTGGGGCTCAGCATCGAGGAGCTGCAGCGGGCCGCACCGATCATCAGCGGCTTCCTCCTCGGCTACGTGGCGATGCTCCCGCTGATCGGCAGGATCGCCGACCTCCGCGGGCGGCTCCCCGTGCTGACCGCTTCGCTGCTGGTGTTCGCGTTCGGCTCGCTGATCACCGCAGCGGCGTACGACCTGCCGAGCCTGGTCGTCGGACGCTTCTTCCAAGGCGTCGGCGGCGGCGGACTCGTCCCGGTCACCCTGGCTCTGGTCGCCGACATCTACCCAGCTGAGAAGCGCGGTGTTCCGCTCGGGATCGTCGGCGCGGTCCAGGAGCTCGGCAGCGTCCTCGGCCCCCTGTACGGCGCCGTGGTGCTCGCGTTCGGCACCTGGCGGGACATCTTCTGGATCAACCTGGTGGTCGGGCTGGTGCTCGCGGCCGGCATTGCCGCCCTCGGGCAGCAGCAGCCGGGCAAGCCCCAGCAAGCGGACGGACGCGGTCGAGCACACCGCCGCCCCGACCTCGTCGGCCTGACCCTCACCGCTCTCTGGATCGCCGCCGTTCTGCTCGTCATGCGCCAGCCGGAGAGCCTGCTCACGTCGGTCCGCTGGGGAGGGCCGTTCGTGCCCTTCGGAAACTTCGACTCGATCTGGTTCTCCCGCGTCGGACTCGTCGCGGTCGGGATCGGCATCATCCTGCTCGGGTGGCTGATCCTCGCGCCGCACCCGCTTTTCGACCTACGCGGGTGGTGGGCCAGCGCGCGAGAGGCAGATCTGCTCGGAGCACTGCTGCTCGCCGTCACGCTCGGTGGGGTGATCCTCGCGTTCGCCACCGCTGATCCGGAGGTCCAGGTGTTCTCCGAGGCCGGCCCGATCTACCTCGGCGTCGCTGTGCTCGCGGCGGTTGGCTTTGTGTTCCACCAGCGGCGGGCGACGAACCCGCTGATCCCCCGGCACTCGTTCGCGCGTCGTCCGGCCTGGGGATCGCTGCTGGTCAGCTTCTTCGTCGGCGCGGCCTTGATCGCGGCGTTGGTCGACATCCCCGTCTTCGCCCGGGTGAGTATCTACGGCGACTCCCAGGTGAAGGCAGCACTGGTGCTGGTCGAGTTCCTGGTGGCGCTGCCGATCGGCGCCGTCGTCGGCGGTTACCTGACCCGGTCCTTCCCGGTCGGCCCGATCGCCGCGGCCGGGATGTTCCTCTCCGCCTTCGGTTTCTGGCGGATGAGCACCTGGGACGTCGATGCGTTGCAGCATCTCTCCTCGAGCATCATTCTCGCCCTGGCGGGCCTTGGCTTCGGGCTGGCGTTGGCGCCTGTGAATGCAGCTCTTCTTGCCGCTACCGAAGCCGCGGTGCACGGCGTGACCAGCGCCCTGCTGGTGGTGAGCCGGATGGTGGGCATGCTGGTCGGGATCTCCGCCCTGACCACGATCGGCCTGCACCGGTACTACGCAGTCTCCGACGACTTCCCCTCACCGAGCGAGGTCTGCAACGGCAGAACCCGGTGCTCGGCGTACTCCGACCTGATCCAGATCGCCGGCATCGAACAGCTCCAGGCGATCTTCTTCGGCGCTTCGTTCTGCGCTCTCGTGGCGGGCCTGTTGGCCCTCCTCCTCTTCCGGGGTGCTGACACCCGGCACTCCTCCTCCACCCTGATCGGAATCGGCAGCTGATGATCGGGCCTTCGTGCACTGACGCAACGGCGGCGGCCGGCGAAGCTCTGATCGGCTCCGCTCCCGAAGCGGTCGCCTGGGTCTGTTTGGAGCAGAACGGCCCGTGGGGCAAGAAGGCCTGGACCGACTCGCACCTGGACGCAGGTCTCGGCAGGACGATCGAGAAGACCGCGAGCGAGCACGGGGTCCGGCCCTCCTTGATCCGGCGACCCGGGCGCCACGCGAGCTCGGCGGGTGCTGTCCAACGGCAGGTGCTGATCGCGTTCACCAACCCCGGCAACAGCTGGCTGTTAACCGGCGCGGTCGCTGCACCTGATGTCCTGCTCGAGCTCGACTGGGCAGCCCTGGGCCGCGGCGACCTCGACGCGACCCTGCGCTCGATGCCCTCGTTGGCCGTCTCCCAGGAGCCGGTGCTCCTGGTCTGCACCAACGGCACCCGTGACACCTGCTGCGCCCTCCTCGGACGCCCGGTGGCCGCCGCGGCCACCGAACAGCACCCCGGGAAGGTCTGGGAGGTCACCCATACCTCTGGGCACCGGTTTGCTGCCACAACAGTGCTGCTGCCGTCGGGCACCCTGCACGGTCGGGTACTTGAGGCATCGCCGCTGCTGGAGGCCGCCGAGCGCGGCGAGCTTGTGCTGTCCGGCTACCGCGGGCGATCGACCTGGTCGACCGGAGCCCAGGTCGCCGAGGACCACGTACGACGGACCGTATCCATCACCGGGCTCGACGACCTGACCGTGGTCCCTGAGGTCGATGCGTGGTCGGTCCGGCACCGTGATGGCCGCCGCTGGTGGGTCGCAGTCAGCGCGGGGCCGGGTGGGGAACGCCCGCCGTCCTGCGGGAAACCGGCTGAGCCTTTCAAGACCTACACAGCGAAGATCGTGAGTTCCTCCCCTGCGCCTTGAGCAGGGATCACCGACCTGGTGGCAACCCACGCCTCCGTGCCGAACCTCACGCTGCGAGCGGTCACCGAGTCCACTAATCTCTGTTCCGTGAGCGCAGACTTTGATGACCTGCTGGCAGCCAACCGGGCTTTCGCCCAGGACTTCGCCCTAGCCGGATTCGATGGTGTCGCCCACGCCGGCGTCGCACTCGTTACCTGCATGGACTCCCGGATCGATCCGTTGGGCATGCTCGGCCTCAAGCCCGGGGACGCCAAGATCTTCCGCAATCCGGGCGGACGCGTCACCGAGGCGGCCCTGGAGGCTCTCGTCCTCGGCGTCCACCTGCTCAAGGTCGAGCGGATCCTGGTGGTCCCGCACACCCGGTGCGCGATGGCCTCGAACACCGAGGCTGAGCTCCAGGAGCGGGTCAGCGCCTCCGCGGGCCAGGACGCCTCCTGGCACCACTTCCACGTGGTCGAGGACCAGGCGCTCAGCCTCCGTCAGGACGTGTCCAAGGTGAAGGCACACCCCCTGATCCCGGACTCGATCCCGGTCGGCGGTTTCCTCTACGACGTCGACACCGGGCTGCTCGACCAGATCGTCTGACCGAGCAGGCCGGCGACGGGCCTCAGACGAGCAGGGGGCTGACCAGCGGCACGTAACCGGAGGAGTGCCCGGTCTTGTTCGGGTGGTAGCTCTCTCCGACCGGGCTCGACAGACCGTTCAGCCACTCCGGGGTGTCGCAGACCGCGTGACCGACGAACCGGCTGGTCGGATTCGCGAAGGTGAACCCTTTCGCGGCCGCCTGCGCGGAAATTTTCGCGTTCATCAGGTCGGCCGTCTGGTTGAGGCGGGTCTCTTCGGCCGGGCTGAACCAGGTACCGGCGTTGCAGTCCTCGCCGTTGAAGATCCGGGGATAGCCCACGATGACGACCTTCGCGTTCGGCGCCTTCGACTTCAGGCTCGCGTAGAGCGTGGCCAGCGCACCTGGCAGCGTGTTGTTGATGTAGCTCTGCGCCGTGTCGATCCTGCCGTCGCAGTCACTGGCCCAGCCCGGTTGGGCGCACTCGGTGATCACGCTGGAGAACCCGGCGTCGTTGCCGCCGACCGACAGGGTCACGTACCGGGTGCCGGTGTTCAACGCGTTCAATTGGGTGGTGACCTGCGGGATCTTCGCTCCCGAGCAGGCCTGGAAGTTCAGCGCGTAACCCTTGGACGCAGCGATCAACGACGGGTACGCGTACGTCGAACGCTCGCACGAGGTGCCGTCGCTGATGTAGGTCCGGGTGCCGGTACCCGACGCGTAGGAGTCACCCAGGGCGACGTACGGCGCTCCCGCCGCTTGGGCTGGAGACCATCCGCTCAGTGCGGCGAGCAGGAGGAGGGAGGCGGCAAGGCCGCCGGACAAGACGAGGCGCAGACGGTGAGTCACGTGATCTCCTGGGAGGGGAGGCTGGAGCCACAGATGTTGTGACCTGGCTCACAGCAAACCCCTACCGGTGAGTAATGTCCAGCACCCACCCGGGTTCCGCGGCCGCGTTCCCCGTGGCAGTCGCGATCTTCAGCAGCACCCGAACTGTTGCGGTCAACGACTGCGGAGGAGGGGACGCCGGAGTCGTCGGGTGGGTGGCACCTGCCGACGCGGCGGCGGGCACGACGTTGAGGAGAGCACGAACAGTGCCTGCCGACACGGAGATGATGTGGTTCATGGGAGGGCGACCCTCGCCACCTCGGAAAGTGAGATCAAGGCCACCCTGCTGGGTGATGCCAGCCCACCCTCGGGCGGTCGAGCCCGATCGGACTACGCGCCCGATCCTGACCAGGATTGCGCGGGCAGCTTTAGAAGTCGAGGTCCGCTTCGACGAGTTGCCCGCCAGCACCCACGATGAAGTCCTTGCGCGGCGCGACCTCGGCCCCCATCAGCAGCTCGAACACCTCTGCCGCCCGCGCGGCGTCGTCCGCCGTGATCCGCCGGAGCATCCTCATCCGAGGGTCCATGGTGGTCTCGGCCAGCTGGTCGGCGTCCATCTCCCCGAGGCCCTTGTAGCGCTGCACCGGGTCC
>JBKJHO010000046.1:0-29414 GCA_046598915.1 Marmoricola sp.
CTCCACCATCGAGGGCGTCAAGGAAGACGTCACCGAGATCATCCTCAACCTCAAGGGCCTCGTCGTCTCCTCGGAGCACGACGAGCCGGTCACCATGTACCTGCGCAAGCAGGGCTCTGGTGCCGTGACCGCCGCTGACATCGCGCCCCCGGCCGGTGTCGAGGTGCACAACCCCGAACTGCAGATCGCGACCCTGAACGACAAGGGCAAGCTCGAGCTCGAGCTCGTCGTCGAGCGGGGCCGCGGCTACGTCAGCTCGGTGCAGAACAAGGGTGGGGACAACGAGATCGGCCGGATCCCGGTCGACTCGATCTACTCGCCTGTCCTGAAGGTGACCTACAAGGTCGAGGCCACCCGTGTCGAGCAGCGCACGGACTTCGACAAGCTCGTCATCGACGTCGAGACCAAGTCCTCGATCCGTCCCCGCGACGCGATCGCGTCGGCCGGTAAGACGCTGGTCGAGCTCTTCGGCCTGGCTCGTGAGCTGAACGTCGAAGCCGAGGGCATCGACATCGGACCGTCGCCGGTCGACGAGCAGCTGGCCCAGGACCTGGCCATGCCGGTCGAGGACCTGAACCTGACGGTTCGCTCGTACAACTGCCTCAAGCGCGAGGGCATCCACACCGTGGGTGAGCTGGTTGCGCGCTCAGAGCAGGACCTGCTCGACATCCGCAACTTTGGTGCGAAGTCGATCGACGAGGTCAAGGCCAAGCTGGTGGAGATGGGCCTGGCCCTCAAGGACAGTGCACCCGGCTTCGACCCGGCGACCGCCCTCGCGGCGTACGACGACGATGACGACAGCTTCGTCGAGGACGAGCAGTACTGACAACCAACGAATCCAGCACCATCTATCCCGGTACCTGACACGGCCGGGGAGAAACGAGCCAAGTAATGCCTACTCCCAAGAAGGGCGCCCGCCTCGGCGGTAGCCCGGCCCACCAGCGGCTGATCCTCTCGAACCTCGCCACCGCGCTGTTCGAGCACGGCCGGATCACCACCACCGAAGCCAAGGCGCGCACCCTGCGTCCGCTTGCGGAGAAGCTGATCACGAAGGCGAAGAAGGGCGACCTGCACAACCGGCGCGAGGTCCTCAAGACCGTCCGCGACAAGTCGGTCGTGCACACCCTTTTCACCGAGATCGCGCCCACCTTCTCCGAGCGTCCCGGCGGCTACACCCGGATCACCAAGCTCGGTCCCCGCAAGGGTGACAACGCGCCCATGGCCGTGATCGCGCTCGTGACCGAGTCGTACACGCCAGCTCCGGCGAAGGCGAAGAAGGCCACGGTCCAGGCTCCCAAGCCGGTCGAAGAAACTCCGGCCGAGCCGGTCGATGTCGAGGCAACCGAGGTCGAGGCCCCTGAGGTCGAGGCCCCTGAGGTCGAGGCAACCGAGGTCGAGGCAACCGAGGTCGAGGCAACCGAGACGCCGGCCGACCAAGCCGCTGTCGTCGAGGCGGACGAGGACAAGTCCGAGGCCTGAGCAGTCAGTTCTATCGAAGGCCCGTCACCCGCGAGGGTGGCGGGCCTTCGTGCTCGTCCGGGAGCGAACGGCGTCGCGGTGAGGGGCCAACGGGGGCTGGTGTCCAGCCTCATCCACAGGGTTAGCTGGTCGACCGCGTCTCCAGGTTGTCGAAGGACCGCCGGGGCGACGTACTCGCGGGCCGATGCGGACCACCCTGGCAGAGGCTGGTCGCGCGCTGCGTCCTGGTCGCTGAGAGACTGGCCGCATGCGTCTGCGCCTCGACTTCGCCTACGACGGCACCGATTTCAACGGTTGGGCCCGACAGCCCGGATACCGAACTGTTCAGGGCGAGCTCGAGGAGGCCTTCGACACGATCCTGCGGACCACGGGCACCAGGCTGACCGTGGCGGGTCGGACCGACGCCGGCGTGCACGCCCGCGGTCAGGTGGCCCATGTCGACCTCGACGAGGCCGCCCTCGCGACAGTGCCTGGCCGCGGGCAGGCGACGCCGACCGCGGCGCTGCTGCGGCGGGTCAACGGGGTCGCCGGCCGCGACGTACGGCTTCAGCGGGTCACGCACGCACCGGTTGATTTCGACGCCCGTTTCAGCGCGCTCTGGCGGCGGTACGCCTACCGGATCGCCGACGAACCGATGATGGTCGACCCGTTGCGCCGCGGCCACGTGGTCACCTGGCAGCGACGCCTCGATGTCGAGGCGATGAATGCGGCAGCGGCCAAGCTCGTCGGCCTCAACGACTTCGCAGCCTTCTGCCGCAGGCGTCCGGGAGCAACCACCATCAGGTCGCTGCTGGAGCTGGAGTGGGCCCGGGTGAACGGCATCCTGGTGGCAACCGTCCGGGCGGACGCGTTCTGTCACTCGATGGTCAGGTCGTTGGTCGGCTGCCTGGGCGCGGTCGGCGAGGGCCGTCGCGACCCGGACTGGGTCGAACGGGTCCTTCTAGGCCGTGAGCGCGTCCCGGACTTAATCGTGGCGCCCGCCCACGGGCTGACACTGGAAGAGGTCGGTTACCCGGACGAGGCAGAGCTCGCCGTCCAGGCCGAGCGCAGCCGGGCCAAGCGCGGGCCCGTCGAGGACTGAGCGACCCGGTAGCCGGGCGGGGTGCCACGACGGACCTGGCGGTGAGACGGCAAGATGGGCGCATGGCGCAGGACGAGCACTACTTCACCGCCGACCCGAAGGCACCTTTCAAGCGTGTCCCGGTCCGGACCAACGTCTGGGGCCACTGGCTCGAGCTGACCTCCGGTTCCGGGGTGTTCGCCCAGGGTCGTCTCGACATCGGTACCGGCGTGCTGCTCCGTGAACAGGGTCCCCCCGAGGGCGCGAAGACCGTCCTCGACCTCGGCTGCGGGTACGGCGTGATCGGTCTCGCGGTCGCGGTCGCCGTCCCCGGGTGCACCGTCACAGCGGTCGACGTAAACGAGCGCGCGGTCCTGCTCGCCAACGAAAACGCCGCCCAGCTCGGGGTCACCGACCGGTTCACCGCGGTGGTACCGGACAGGGTCGACGCTGCAGCGACGTACGACGAGATCTGGTCCAACCCGCCGATCCGGATCGGCAAGGAGGCGCTGCACGACCTCCTCCTCGCCTGGTTGCCGCGGCTGGCGCCTGAGGGCCGCGCGCGCCTCGTCGTCGGCAAGAACCTCGGTTCGGACTCGCTCGCCGACTGGTTGACCGAGCAAGGCTTCCCGACCGCGAAGATCACCAGCGCCAAGGGTTTCCGGGTCCTGGAGTCACGCCACGGAGGCCAGCAGGTCCGCGACCCTCAGCCCTGAGTCGCGATCGCCTCGGCGGCGCTGCCCGGGCCTCGGAACTGCGACCGTCGCGGTCATCGGGTTCACCTACCTGGGGGAGTCGATGAGCTCGTTGAAGGCAGCCTCGGTGGGGTTGATGGTGCGCGGAGTCGTCGGCCTCAACCTGGTCGCCGCGCATGCCTGAACCGCGGTCGCCGGGCCTGCTGCCCTGTCGCGGCCCTTAACCGGGTGCACAACCCCGCCCGACCAGGGAGAATCTCTCCTCGTGGGTCACGTGGACGTCGCCGGCATCCGGTACGAGCTGCCGGACGGCCGCGTCCTGCTCGACGAGGTCGCCTTCCGGGTCGGAGAGGGCGCCAAGGCCGCCCTGGTCGGCGCGAACGGAGCCGGCAAGACCACGCTGCTTCGAATCATCACCGGTGAGCTCGACCCGCACGCGGGTGCGGTGACCCGGACCGGTGGTCTGGGGATCATGCGCCAGGCGGTCGGTGCCGGCCTCGGCTCCGACCCGACGGTCGCCGACCTGCTGCTCTCGGTCTCGCCCGAGCGCGTCCGTACGGCGGCCGCCGCGGTTGATCGGCTCGAGCTCCAGCTGATGGAGAGCGAGGACGAGGCCACCCAGATGAAGTACGCCACCGCGCTCTCGGAGTTCGCGGACGCCGGGGGCTATGACATCGAGGTCGTCTGGGACACCTGTTGCACCACCGGACTCGGGATCGGCTACGACCAGGCCAAGTACCGCCAGCTCTCCACGCTGAGCGGCGGCGAGCAGAAGCGGCTGGTCCTGGAGTACCTGCTCGCGGGCCCTGATGAGGTGCTCCTCCTCGATGAGCCGGACAACTACCTCGACGTACCGGGCAAGATCTGGCTGGAGGAGCGAATCCGGTCGTCGGCCAAGACGATCCTGTTCATCAGTCACGACCGGGAGCTCCTCGACAACACCGCTACCCGGGTGATCACCGTCGAGCTAGGTGCCGCCGGCAACACGGCCTGGACCCACCCCGGCGGTTTCAGCAGTTATCACGAAGCCCGCCGGGACCGGTTCCTCCGGTTCGAAGAGCTGCAACGGCGCTGGGACGAGGAGCATGCGAAGCTCAAGGCGCTGGTGCTGCGCTACAAGATCAAGGCCGAGTACAACGACGGTCTCGCCGCTCAGTACAAGGCGGCCCAGACCCGGTTGCGCAAGTTCGAGGAGGCTGGTCCGCCGCAGGCGATCCCGCGCGAGCAGAAGGTGACGATGCGCCTGGTCGGCGGTCGCACCGGGAAGCGGGCGGTGGTCTGCGAGGACATCGAGCTGCTCGGGTTGATGAAGCCGTTCGACCTCGAAATCTGGTACGGCGAACGGGTGGCCGTGCTCGGCTCCAACGGGTCAGGCAAGTCGCACTTCCTCCGTCTGCTGGCTGCTGGTGGGTCCGACCCGGACGTCGAGCACCGTCCGGTCGGCGAGGGCGAGATCGCTCCGGTCCGGCATGCCGGCAAGGCCAAGCTCGGTGCGCGGGTACGCCCGGGCTGGTTCGTGCAGACCCACGAGCATCCCGAGCTGATCGGCCGCACCCTGGTGGAGATCCTGCACCGTGGTGACATGGAGCCCGATGGCAGGGGGCGTCGCGGGATGGGCCAGGAGCAGGCCGCCCGGGTCTTGGACCGCTACGAGCTCGCGCACGCCTCGGAGCAGAAATTCGAGTCACTCTCCGGGGGTCAGCAGGCGCGGTTCCAGATCCTGCTGCTCGAGCTCTCCGGTGCGACCCTGCTCCTGCTCGACGAGCCGACCGACAACCTCGACGTCGAGTCGGCCGAGGCGCTGGAGGATGGCCTGGAGGCTTTCGAGGGGACCGTCCTGGCGGTCACCCACGACCGCTGGTTCGCCCGCGGCTTCGACCGGTTCCTGGTCTTCGGTTCGGACGGCTCGGTCTACGAGTCCGACGACCCGGTCTGGGACGAGGGACGGGTTCAGCGCTCGCGCTGAGGGCTCCGGCTCTCGCGCCTCTCTGGCTCAGGTGAGCTGGCCCCAGAGAGTCAGCACGAAAGAGCCGACGACCAGGGCGAGCAGGACCGCAGCGATCAGGCGGTGGGCGGGCTTGCGGCTGTCGAGGGAGGCCGCGACTGCGAGGATGCCGCCGTCACCGCCGGTGTAGCGGTCGAAGCCCAGGCGCTGGGCGTCTGGCGGGTAGGGGTTGCGGGGCAGGAAGTCCTCGGGCGTGATGAGTTCCGGCTCGTCGCCATGATCAGGCTCGCGGTCCTGGGTCTGCATCTCCCGAGCGTACCGGCGCGCGGCGCCGATCGCGCCCTGCCCGGGATTCCGGTCCTCAGAAATGCGACCAGTCGACGGGGACGGGCGCAACGGCCTCGCCGACGTCGAGCTGGATCGCCTGCCGCCTGCGGAGAACGATCTCGCGCGGCGACCCGGTGGTCAGCCGGCCGTCGACGTAGACCGTGACACGTCCACGAGCCGGTCCCACGCGGGTGGAGGAGAGCGGCTGTCCCCAGACGTCGAAGAACTGACCCAGGGTGGAGGGCTGCTGCTCGGGCCCCTCGACGTGGACCACGCCGTCCTGCGCGTGGACGTGGAGACCGTAGTAGCACCGCGGACCGTAGAGCTTCGGCCCGGTGATGGTCTGCTGCGACTTCGGGTCGACCATGCCGATGCCGGCCGGGATCGGGCGCAACCGGCCCTCGACGTAGACCGCCAGGTGGCTGTGGACGTGGTACTTGGGATTGACCGGCTTGCGACAGGGCACGCCGCTGATCGTGCGTCCGTTCGCGGCGGCCGGCACAACCGGCGCGAGGGGCTCGCCGCGTTGAACGGCCACACCCTCCGGGCCGTAGGCCTCCTTGGGGACCGGTTCGGGGCTGGAACCGCAAGCGGCCAGCAACCCCGTGCCGAGAACCAGGGTGCTGGCCGCGAGAGCGCGAGCGATGACGATGGTCTACTTCCAACGTTCGGAGGCTGGCACGAAGGTCAGCTGGCGGTCGCCGGTGTAGATCTGCTTCGGGCGGGCGATCTTCTGCTCGCTGTCGGTGGTCAGCTCGAGCCACTGGGCCAGCCAGCCCGGCGTACGGCCGATGGCGAACAGCACCGTGAACATCTCCGGGGGGAACTGGAACGCCTCGTAGATCAGGCCCGAGTAGAAGTCGACGTTCGGGTAGAGACGGCGCTTGATGAAGTACTCGTCCTCGAGCGCGATCTTCTCCAGCTCCTGCGCGATCGCCAGCAGCGGGTTCACGCCGGTGACCTCGAAGACGTCGTCGCAGGCCTTCTTGATGATCGTCGCGCGTGGGTCGAAGTTCTTGTAGACCCGGTGCCCGAAGCCCATCAGCTTCTCGTTGCCGTTCTTCACGCCCTCAATGAAGGCGGGGATGTTCTCCTTCGATCCGATCCGGCGCAACATCCGCAGCACGGCCTCGTTCGCGCCCCCGTGCAGCGGTCCGAACAGTGCGCCGACACCCGCGGCGACCGCGGAGTACGGGTCGACCTGCGAGGAGCCGACGGAGCGGACCGCGTTGGTCGAGCAGTTCTGCTCGTGGTCGGCGTGCAGGATGAACAGGACATCGAGCGCCTTGACCAGGCGCGGGTCGGCCTCGAAGCGCAGCTCGCTCATCTTGAACAGCATGGAGAGGAAGTTCTCGGTGTAGCTGAGCTCGTTGTCGGGATAGACGTACGGCTTGCCCTGGGCGTGCCGGAAGGCCCAGGCGCCGAGGGTCGGCATCTTGGCGATCATCCGGACGATCTGGATGTGCCGGTTCTCCGGATCCTGGATGTTCTTTGACTCCGGGTAGAACGTGGAGAGGGCGCCGACCGACGCCATCAGCATGCCCATCGGGTGGGCGTCGTACCGGAAGCCCTGCATGAAGCCCTTCACGTTCTCGTGCACGAACGTGTGGTACGTGATCTCGTGGACCCAGGCGTCGTACTGCTCCTTGGTCGGCAGCTCGCCGTAGATGAGCAGGTACGCGACCTCGAGGAAGTTCGACTTGTCGGCCAGCTGCTCGATCGGGTAGCCGCGGTACTCCAGGATGCCCTTGTCGCCGTCGATGAACGTGACGGAGCTCTTCGTCGAGGCGGTGTTCACGAACCCCGGGTCGTAGGTGGCGAGCCCGGGCTCGTCCTCCTTGAGCTTGATCGCTCCGAGGTCCGCGGCCTTGATGGTGCCGGCGTTGATCGGAATGTCGTACTCCTTGCCGGTCCGGTTGTCCCGGATCGTCAGGGAGTCGGAGTTGCTGGCGTCGTTTCCAGCCACGTCGTCGGACACAAGGGCTCCTTCGCGCTCGGTCGTGATGCCCACCCTTGAACCCCGGTAGGGGAGAGGTGACGCAGATCCCGAGCACAACCTATTCCCTGAGGCGTCCTGGTCGCCAACCAGGCACCCGTTTTGACCTTCGACGCCGTACGCCGGTAACCTTGCCTGTCGCGACTCCTGCCGCGCCACGCCCCCGCACGGGGCTGGGTGCAGACCCGGACGCCAGACCCCCTCGGGGGATGAGCCGGGCAGTGTTCGTCAGAAGTCGTGGTTCCACCGCCGCACGAAGGATCTCTCCGCGCGGTACACGAACGAGGAAGTAAGGCATACACGTGCGTACGTTTAGCCCCAAGCCCGCCGACATCAAGCGCGAGTGGCTCATCATCGATGCCACCGACGTGGTTCTGGGTCGGCTCGCCGTCCAGGCCGCAACGCTGATCCGCGGCAAGCACAAGACGATCTTCGCCCCCCACGTCGACACCGGTGACTTCGTGATCATCGTGAACGCCTCCAAGGTGTCGCTGTCGGGCAACAAGGCCACGAAGAAGATGGCCTACCGCCACTCCGGTTACCCGGGTGGTCTGAGCCAGACGCCGATCGGCGAGCTGCTGGAGAAGGACGCCCGCAAGGCCATCGAGAACGCGGTCTGGGGCATGCTCCCCAAGAACCGTCTCGGTCGTCAGATGCTCAAGAAGCTCAAGGTGTACTCCGGCCCGGAGCACCCGCACGCGGCCCAGCAGGCCAAGCCCTTCGAGATCTCCCAGATCTCCCAGTAACTTTCGCAGCGAGATTAGGAATTTGACGTGGCTGAAGACACGAACGTGAACGAGACCGCCGAGCTCGACTCCGCGGCTGAAGAGACCTTCGAGGTCAACGAAGAGGGCATCGCGTACTCCTCGGAGAGCGCCCCGAACCTGGAGACGCCCGCCCGCCCGGCGACCATCGCGCCTGCCGGCGCGACCGGCCGCCGCAAGGAAGCCGTCGCCCGTGTCCGGATCGTCCCGGGCACCGGGGAGTGGACCGTGAACGGTCGCACCCTGGAGAGCTACTTCCCGAACAAGCTGCACCAGCAGGTCGTGAACGAGCCGTTCACGAACCTCCAGCTGGAGGGCCGCTTCGACGTGATCGCCCGTATCCACGGCGGCGGCATCACCGGTCAGGCCGGGGCGCTGCGTCTCGGCGTGGCCCGCTGCCTGAACTCGATCGACGTTGAGGCCAACCGCCCATCGCTGAAGAAGGCCGGGCTGCTCACGCGTGACGCCCGCGTCATCGAGCGGAAGAAGGCCGGTCTCAAGAAGGCCCGCAAGGCGCCGCAGTTCAGCAAGCGCTAAGGGTTCCGCCACCTATGGCGAAGCTTTTCGGCACGGACGGGGTCCGGGGTCTGGCGAACGGTCTCTTGACCGCGGAGCTGGCCCTGGACCTTTCCGTTTCCGCCGCGCACGTCCTGGCCGAACGCGGGACGTTCTCGGGCCACCGACCCCTGGCGGTCGTCGGCCGGGACACCCGGATCTCGGGCCAGTTCCTGGAGGCGGCAGTCGTTGCTGGTCTTGCCTCGGCCGGAGTTGACGTGCTACTGCTCGGTGAGATCCCGACCCCGGGAGTGGCCTACCTGACCGGATCGCTCGATGCCGATCTCGGGGTGATGCTCTCCGCGTCGCACAACGAGATGCCTGACAACGGCATCAAATTCCTCTCCCGGGGCGGCGTGAAGCTCGACGACGTGATCGAGGAGGCCATCGAGGCCCGGATGCGTGAGCCCTGGGACCGGCCGACCGGCGGCGAGGTCGGCAGGGTAGGCATTCACACGCCCGCGATCGACGAGTACGTCGCCCACCTCGACGGCACCATCACGCAGCGGTTGGACGGGCTCAAGATCGTCCTGGACTGCGCGAACGGCGCTGCCTCGGTGGCCGGGCCGACGGCACTGCGCGAAGCGGGCGCCGAAGTCGTCGCCATCTGCGCCGAGCCGGACGGACTGAACATCAACGCCGGCTGCGGGTCGACCCACCTCGAGGTCCTCCAAGCGGCGGTTCTGGAGCACGGCGCTGATGTCGGCTTCGCGCTCGACGGCGATGCCGACCGGTGCCTCGCGGTGGACGCGGACGGCGTGATCGTCGACGGCGACCAGATCCTGGCGATCCTGGCGGTGGCACTGCGCGAGCAGGGCCGACTCTCCGCGGACTCCGTGGTGGCCACGGTGATGTCCAACCTGGGCTTCGTCCAGGCGATGACCGCCGCCGGCATCACGGTCGAGCAGACAGCCGTCGGGGACCGCTACGTGCTCGAGGCGATGAAGGCCGGCGACCACACGTTGGGCGGCGAGCAGTCCGGCCACGTGATCCTGAGCGAGCACGCCACCACCGGCGACGGCATCCTCACCGCTCTTCAGGTCCTCGACCGGATGGTTGCCACCGGTTCCACGATCGCCGAGCTGGCCGCCGTGATGACCCGGCTTCCGCAGGTGCTGGTCAACGTTCCCGGAGTCGACAAGTCCCGCACCCACGCCGACGAGGCCCTTGCTGCTGCGGTCGCCGAGGCCGAGGCCGAGCTGGGTGACGCCGGTCGGGTTTTGCTCCGGCCCTCAGGAACCGAGGCACTCGTCCGGGTGATGGTCGAGGCAGCGACCGCCGAGCAGGCCCGGATGATTGCCGACCGGCTGGCAGACGTCGTACGGGAGCGTCTGGCTCTCAACCTCCGATAGTCCCGAGCAATCAGCGCTGTTCTTGGAACTGGGACGGTGTCGATGGCACCGGACTATCGGTCTCCTGGTGGCCGACGCGAGCCTCGTGCTCCGCGTCGGTCTCGTCGCCGTGACCCGGCCACCAGGCGGCGTGCCCGATCAGCGCGGTGATCGCCGGCGTGAAGAACAGCGCCATCACGAACGCCGAGACCGCGATGCCGAAGGCCAGCGCGAAGCCCATCGAGATCAGCAGTGAGTTGCTGGCGAGCATGAGGGACGCGAAGGTGCCCGAGAGGATCATGCCGGCGGCGGCGATCGTCGGTCCGGCGTGCTGGACCGCCGCGGCGGCGGCATCACGGGAGCTTTTGCCTGACTTCGCCTCCTCCCGGAGCCGCGCGATCATCAAGATGTTGTAGTCGGTGCCGAGTGCGACCACGAACAGGTAGATGTAGATCGGCAGCAGGAAGAACAGGCCTTCGTCACCCTTGACGTTCTGGAACAGCAAGGCGGTGGCGCCGACCGTGGCGGCGAAGCCGAGGCCGACCGAGGCCATCAGGTAGAGCGGTGCGACCAGGCTGCGCAGCAGCAGGGCCAGGATGATCATGATGACGCCGGCTGCGACCGGGAACACCACCGAGTAGTCCCGGGCCATCGCCTTGTCCATGTCCACGAAAACCGAGGTCGTACCACCGACGTACGCGACGGTGCCGTCCGGTGCGGCTTCGTGCGCTGCTGCGCGGATCGGTCCCCTGACGGTCTCGATCGAGACGTCGGATCCGGGGTCCTGCTTCAGGACGATGGCGACCGCTCCGGCTCTCTTGCTTTCCGAGAGCGTTCCCGGGACTACCCCCGCGGAACCCTGGGGCACGCCCAGGTCGGTCTGGAACTCGGTGAGCTGCTCATCGGTGACCTCGCCGCCGTCCTTCGCCACGAGCATCACCGTTACCGGGTCGGTCGCGCCGGCTGGCAGGCCTTTCTGCAGCGTGGTGAGTGCTTTGGTCGACTCGGCGTCCTTCGGCAGACTCGAGGAGAAGTCGAAGGTGGGGTTGAAGCTCAGCGCGAAGATCGCCAGGACCGCCAGGACCAGGCCCGAAGCGGCGGCGAAGACGGCCGGCCGCTTGCCGAGCTGGGCGCCGAGGGTCGCGAATCGGGTGCCGGTCGGCTTCTCTGCCCAGTGCTTCGAGGGCCAGAACAGCTTCTTGCCCAACAACGTCAACAGCGCTGGCACCAGCGTGAGGGCTGCAAGCAGGGTGACCGCGACGGCGATCGCGAGCGCTGGGCCGATCGACCGGAAGATGCTCAGTGAAGACAGGACCAGCGCCAGGAAGGCAACGATGACGGCGCCGCCCGCGGAGGCGATTGCCTCGCCGGCGCGCTCCATCGCATCGACCACGGCGGGCTTCACGTCCAGGCCCGAACGCAGGGCCTCGCGGTACCGGAAGAGCAGGAACAGGATGTAGTCGGTGCCGATGCCGAAGAGCACGACCACGAGGATCTGCTCCACGGAGCTGTCGGCCTTGAGGTTGAACGCCTCGTTGGCCCAGGCGATCAGGCCGGTCACGACTGGTGAGAGCAGGCCGACCACGACCAGCGGAAGCAGGCAGATCAGCACGCTGTGGAAGATCAGGGCGAGCAGAAGGACGATAAGCAGGACCGTTGCGATGCCGACGACCAGGATCGCCTTCTCGCCGGATTCCTGGTTGTCGAGCTGCTGGGGCGCCGTACCGGTGCTCTGTAGGCGGAGGCCGGTGTCCTTGACGAGTGAGGATGCCTCGGCGCGCAGTTCCGCAGCGGCGTCAGCGGCTGCGGTGTCGAAGCCGGTCGCGTTCTTGGCGAGGTCGATAACTGCGATCTGCACCAGGCCGTTGGGGGAGAGCGGCTGGACCGCGGATGCGGCGAAGACCTTCTGGTCGAGCGTCGGAGTCAGTTCGTCCACGATCGACTGGACCTTCGCGGTGTCCTCGGCGGCGAGCTTGCTGCCGTCGGCCTTGTCGAAGACCAGGATCGCGCCGGGCTGCCCCTGGCCGGGGAACTCCTGCTCCTTGATGTCCGCGGATTGGATCGACTCGTAGTGGCTCGGCAGGAACGAGGCACTGTCGGCGGTCGAGGTCAGCTTCGGCGCGAAGGCGACGACCAGCACGGCCAGCACCACCCAGGCGCCGACGACGTACCAGGGGAAGCGAGTTACGAAACGGCCCAGGGCAGCAAACATGAGCAAATCCTAAGTGCTGGACACCTGTCCAAGCGAACTGAGAAAGCATGCTCTCCGTCACACCCGCGGGCCCGGAGCCGGCCGTGATCGGGGCTGCGCTCCTCAACACTCCCCGCGACGCCGGCAACGCAGCAAGCTCCTGGTAGCTCCGCTCGCACGCGTAGGCTCCGCGCGTGAGCTTCGTCCTGGTCGATCGTCCTGTGCCCGAGGTCGCCGTGGTGACCCTCAACCGTCCTGAGCGGATGAACGCGATGGCGTTCGACCTGATGGTGCCCTTCCGGGATCAGCTCGTCGAGCTCGGTCACGACAACGGCATCCGGGCCGTGGTGATCACTGGTGCCGGTCGGGGCTTCTGTTCCGGAGCAGACCAGGAGTCCGCCGGGGCGCCGCCGTACGTCGACGGGCTGACCCGCCCGACGTACGCGCTGCGCTCGATGGAGATGCTCGAGGACATCACCCACACGCTGCGCCGGCTGCACCAACCGGTGATCGCCGCGATCAACGGCGCGGCGATCGGCGGAGGGCTGTGCCTCGGCCTCGCCTGCGACATCCGGATCGCAGCGCCCGGTGCGTACTTCCGGGCTGCCGGCATCAACAATGGACTGACCGCCAGCGAGCTTGGCCTCTCCTACCTGCTGCCGCGGGCAATCGGTTCCTCGCGAGCCGCGGAGATCATGCTTACCGGACGGGACGTGCAGGCCGCGGAGGCCGAGCGGATCGGCCTGGTCAGCGAGGTCGTCGACGACGTCGTCGCCAGGGCCGTCGAGATCGGCCAGCGGATCGCTGGGTTCTCCCAACCCGGCATCGAGCTCACCAAGCGGACCCTGATCAACGGGCTGGACGCCTCGTCGCTCGACGGTCACATGCAGGCCGAAGGGCTCGGCCAGCTCTACCTGCGGATCCTCACCGACAACTTCGAGGAGGCGACCCTGGCCCGCAAGGAGGGGCGTCCGGCGAGGTTCCGCGACACCCGCTGACCTAGTTTCGGGACCTGCTCGAGACCCAGCGCGAGATCGTTCCCGCAACGACGAGGGGGAGCTGGACACCGCGCTCGCGTTCCTAGGGTTCGCCCGCGCGTCGGCGCTGAAGAAGTTGGCCGGGCTCACCGTGGAGCAGTCGTGGCACCGGCACGCGGGCGATGCCGACATCCCGCGCGAGCTGACCGACGAGGTCACGGGCTGCTGAGCAGCGGCCGCCGAGCACCGGCCGCCTACCGCGTTCAGGCGCGCGTCAATACCGCGACGCAGTAGTCATCGGCCGGCGGTGCCAGCTCGTAGGTACCGAATCGGTACTGCACCTTCAGCCCGGCGGCCTCGACGTCCGCGGTGAACTCTTCGACCGGGTAGTCCCGGGCGTTGCCGTGCATCCGGATCGGGTGGAAGCCGACCAGGATGCGGCCGCCCGGGGCGAGCAGGTCCCGCAGCGTGGCCAGCAGACGTTGCTCGGTATCGGGTGCGGCCAGGACGATCACGTTGCCGACCAGCACGACCAGGTCGAAGTCTGCGCTGTGGCCGGCCAGGTCCAGGAGCTCCGGTGAGACGGCCAGGATGTCGGCCTCCACCATCGGCAGATCCGGGTAGAAGCGGGCGGCCAGCGCGATCAGGTCGCGGTCCTTCTCAACGGCGATGACCTGATGCCCGCGGGCCTGCAGCGCGCCGCCGATCCGGCCGATCCCGGCTCCGGCATCCAGGATCCGGGCGCCACGGCTGACCAGGGCGTCCGCCAAGCGCGCCTCACCCTCGATGTCGGCACCGGACTCGATCAGCTCGGAGAAGTGGGCGCCGTACCCGCCAGCCCCGGAGTTCTGCTCGGTGCTCAGTTCCCACCGGGTCAGAGGTATGTCGGACATGAGGGCCTCCTAGAGCTTCCGCAGTCGGACCCAGCGCACCGAGTGGTCGCTGTCCTTGCGCAGCACCAGGGTCGCACGCGACCGGCTGGGAGCCACGTTCGCCGAAAGGTTGGGTCCGTTGACCTCGTCCCAGATCCGGCCGGCTTCAACGACGGACTCCTCCTGGGAGAGGCCGGCGTACTTCGCGAAGTACGAGTGCGGGTCCTGGAAGGCGGTCTTGCGCAAGCTCAGGAACCGCTCGGTGTACCACTGTCGGATGTCGTTGGTGGCGGCGTCGACGTAGATGGTGAAGTCGAAGAAGTCGCTGACCGCCAGCCCGGTCCGGCCGTCCGGTCGGGTCTGAGCCGGTTGCAGCACGTTCAGGCCCTCGACGATGACGATGTCCGGCCGAGAGACGGTCACCTTCTCCTCGGTGACGTCGTAGGTCAGGTGCGAGTAGACCGGGGCCTCGACCTCGTCGCGCCCGGACTTGATGTCGATCACGAACTTCAGCAGACTCTTGCGGTCGTAGGACTCGGGGAAGCCCTTGCGGTGCAGGATGCCGCGGCGCTCGAGCTCGGCGTTCGGATAAAGGAAGCCGTCGGTGGTGACCAGGGCGACCTTCGGGTGCGCGGGCCAGTGGGCGAGCATCTGCTGCAGCACGCGTGCGGTGGTGGATTTCCCGACGGCGACCGAGCCGGCCAAACCGATCACGAACGGCGTACGGGGCGGGGTCGGGCGGTCCAGGAAGTCCTCCTGGGCGCGGTGCAGGGCGCCGGCCGCCTCGACGTACATGCTGAGCAGGCGCGAGATCGGCAGGTAGACCTCCTGGACCTCGTCGAGGTCCAGCTGCTCGCCCAGGCCGCGGACCTTCTCGATCTCCTCCTCGGAGAGCGGCTGGTCGGTGCGCCCGCCGAGCTCGGCCCAGGCCGCCCGGTCGAGCTCGACGTACGGCGAAGTCTCGTTGACGTGCCCAGTGGCGTGGCCAGTGACGTGCCCGGTGACGTGCCCAGTCGCGTGCCCGGTGACGTGCCCAGCGTTCGTCATAGCGGGGATTCTTCCAGTCCCGGCGTTCGCGCGCAGGAGGCGGGCTACACCGAGCCCTAGACTGGGTGCCATGTGCGGCATCGTGGGGTACGTCGGGGACAGGCAGGCCCGGGACGTCGTGGTCGAGGGACTGCGGCGCCTGGAGTACCGCGGCTACGACTCAGCAGGCATCGCGCTGGTGACCGTATCTGCCTCCGGGGAAGGCACAATCGCGTCCGACAAACGGGCCGGCAAGCTGGCCAACTTGGAGAAGGCGATCGCTGACGAGCCGCTGCCGCCGTCGACGACCGGGATCGGGCACACCCGCTGGGCCACCCACGGCGCCCCGAACGACCGGAACGCTCACCCGCACCTGGGCAAGGAGCGCCGGGTGGCCGTTGTCCACAACGGGATCCTGGAGAACTTCACCCGGCTCCGTGACGTCCTGGAGCGCTCCGGGCACGACCTGCTCTCCGAGACCGACACCGAGGTCGCCGCACACCTGATCGAGAACGAGGTGCTCGCCGGCGCAGACCTGACCACGGCGATGCAGAACGTCTGCCGCACCCTGGAGGGGGCGTTCACCTTGGTGGCCGTCGACGCCCAGGACCCGTCCCGGGTCGTCGCAGCGCGCCGCAACTCCCCGTTGGTCGTCGGCCTCGGCGAGGGCGAGAACTTCATCGGCTCCGACGTGGCCGCGTTCATCGAGCACACCCGTGAGGCTCTCGAGCTGGGCCAGGACCAGGTGGTCACGATCACCCGCGATAACGTCGAGGTCACCGACTTCCACGGCAACCCGGCTCAGGGCCGTCAGTACCACGTCGACTGGGACCTCGCCGCTGCCGAGAAGGACGGCTTCGACTGGTTCATGCGCAAGGAGATCTTCGAGCAGCCGCGCGCGATTGCCGACGCCCTCCTGGGCCGCCACGACGAGAACGGCCAGCTGATCCTGGATGAGGTCCGGATCAGCGACGACGAGCTCCGCGACATCGACAAGATCATCATCATCGGCTGCGGTACGGCGAACTACGCGGGCATGGTCGCGAAGTACGCCATCGAGCACTGGACCCGGATCCCGTGCGAGGTCGAGCTCGCCCACGAGTTCCGCTACCGCGACCCGATCCTCACCCGGAACACCTTGGTGGTCGCGATCAGCCAGTCCGGCGAGACCGCCGACACCCTGATGGCGATCCGGCACGCGGTGAAGCAACGGGCCAAGGTGCTGGCCATCTGCAACACCAACGGCTCAACCATCCCGCGCGAGTCCGACGCGGTGATCTACACCCACGCCGGCCCGGAGATCGGCGTCGCCTCGACCAAAGGTTTTCTGACCCAGCTGGTCGCGTGCTACCTGCTGGGCCTCTACCTGGCCCAGGTCCGGGGCACCAAGTACGGCGACGAGATCGCGGCCGTAGTCCGCGAGCTGGAGCAGATGCCCGCCCGGGCCCAGGGCGTCCTGGACGACGCCGGGTCGATCTACGCGCTCGCCGAACGGTTCCTGGGCAGCCGCTCCGTGCTCTTCCTCGGCCGCCACGCCGGGTTCCCGGTGGCGCTCGAGGGTGCGCTCAAGCTCAAGGAGCTGGCCTACATCCATGCGGAGGGGTTCGCGGCCGGCGAGCTCAAGCACGGCCCGATCGCCCTGATCGAGGAGGGCCTGCCGGTCTTTTGCGTCGTACCGCCTCGGGGTCGCGACCAGCTCCACGACAAGATGATCAGCGCCATCCAGGAAGTTCGCGCCCGGGGAGCACTCACGATCGTTCTCGCGGAGGGCGATGACACCGAGGTGGCGCCGTACGCCGACGTGCTGATCCCGCTGCCGACCGTACCGACCCTGCTGCAGCCACTGGTGGCGACGATCCCGTTGCAGCTCTTCAGCTGCGAGCTGGCCACCCTGATGGGCCACGACGTGGACCAGCCGCGGAACCTGGCCAAGTCGGTCACGGTCGAGTAGTTCAGGGTCGAGTAGGTCAAGGTGGCGACGCGGTGACAGTGCTGGGAGTCGGGATCGACGTGGTCGACCTCGCCCGCTTCACCGCGTCCCTGGACCGGACCCCGGCGCTGCGCGCGAAGCTCTTCACCCCAGCGGAGGCCGAGCTGCCGCTCGAGTCGCTGGCGGCTCGGTTCGCGGCGAAGGAGGCCCTGGCCAAGGCGCTCGGCGCCCCGGGGAACCTGGAGTGGCACGACGCTGAGATCGTCTCGCTCCCCTCGGGCCAACCCACGATGACCCTGCGGGGAACGGTCCTCGCACGCGCGAACGAGCTGGGCGCAACCGGCACGCAGCTCTCCCTGAGTCACGACGGCGGCATCGCGACCGCCGTCCTGATCCTGACCCGTTAGCTCCGACCTGCTGGCTCCTCCAGAAGCGGGTGCTGGCGAGATCGACGCGCCCTAGAACCCGAATCGACAGGCCATGAGGCCGGATTCGACATGATGGGGGAATGCGCGCGGCACACACGGTCGACCAGGTCCGCGAGGCGGAGGGCACGCTGCTCGCCGTCCTTCCCGAAGGCGCACTGATGCAGCGAGCGGCGGCCGGGCTCGCGGTGGCGATCGCCGATCTCCTCGGCGGGGTCTACGGCCGCCGGGTCCTCCTGCTGGTCGGCTCGGGTCACAACGGCGGTGACGCCCTGTACGCCGGGGCGATGCTGGCGCGTCGTGGCGCTGCGGTTGAAGCGATCCTGTTGAGCCCGACGGTGCATGCCCGGGGGCTCGCCGCGCTCCGCGCCCAGCACGGTCGCGTCGTCACCCCCGGTGCAGCGACCGAGCCGGACGTCGTCGTCGACGGGATCGTCGGCATCGGGGGCCGGCCGGGTCTGAGCCCTGACGCCGAGGCTGCTGCAGCCCTGTTCCCGGACGCGCCGCTGGTGGCCGTCGACGTGCCCTCGGGTGTCGAGGTCGACTCCGGCCGGATCGACGGTCCGCACCTGAGCGCTGACGTGACCGTGACCTTCGGGACCCATAAGCCGTGCCACCTTCTCGACCCGGCGGCAGCCGCGTGCGGCGTGATCACCCTGGTCGAGCTCGACCTGGACCTCCCGCCGGCCCCGGTCGAGTCGCTCCAGGCCGAGGACGTTGCCGCCCTGCTCCCGCGTCCCGACCTCTTCGCGCACAAGTACACCCGAGGTGTGGTCGGCGTCCGAAGCGGTTCGGCGGCGTACCCGGGCGCTGCCGTGCTCTGTACGTCGGGAGCCGCCAGCGGGCTTGCCGGCATGGTCCGGTACGTCGGCACCGCAGCGGAGGAGGTGCGCCATCGGCACCCGGGCATTGTGGCGACCAGCGGGCAGAGCGTGGTCGGCCCCGGGCGGGTGCAGGCCTGGGTCGTCGGATCCGGCGGTGACGACCAGGCTGCAGACGCTCTGGCTGCGTCGCTCGCCGATGGCGTCCCGGTCGTCGTCGATGCCGACGCTCTGCGGGAGCTCACCCCCGGGCGCGCCGATCTGGTGCTGACACCGCACGCCGGCGAGCTCGCCGCGATGCTCGGGGTCGAACGCGAGGCTGTCGAGGCCGACCAGCTCGCGCACGCCCGCCGGGCCGCTGCGACCTACGGGTCCGTCGTACTGCTCAAGGGGCGGCACTCGGTTATCGCCCATCCCGACGGCCGGGTCCGGATCACCACGAGCGGACTGCCCTGGCTCGCCGTCGCCGGAGCCGGGGATGTTCTCGCCGGGCTGATCGGTTCCTTGCTTGCCGTCGGCCTCGACCCGTACGACGCCGCTTCGGTCGGATCGTGGATCCACGGGGCCGCCGCGACGTACGCCGGCCAGGGCGGGCCGGTGACTCCCGAGGGGGTCGCGGACGCGGTTGCCGACGTCGTGCGCACCCTGCCGAACTGAGAGTGAAAGACTGGGAGCCTTATGAGCCCGATCGTCGACCCCGCCCCAGGCAACGAACTCCGAGCCGAGATCGTGATCGATCTCGTTGCCTTCCGCCACAACCTGGACCGTCTCGGCGAGCTGGTCGCAACGCAGGCCGACGGACCGCAGGTGATGGCGGTCGTCAAGGCCGACGCCTACGGGCACGGGATGGTGGAGTGCGCGCGCGTCGCGCGGGAGGCCGGGGTGCCCTGGCTGGGGGTCGGGACCCAGGACGAAGCGTTGGCGCTGCGGGCAGCAGGGGACCAGGGCCTGCTACTCAGCTGGCTCGGGGTTCCCGGCGAGGACTACCGCGATGCGATCACTGCCGACATCGACCTGACGGCGTCCTCGGTCGCCCAGCTCGAGGAGATCGTCTCCGGTGCGGTGGCGGCCGGCTTGGTCGCTCGGGTGCACCTCAAGGTCGATACCGGGCTGTCGCGCAACGGCGCTCCGCTCAGCCTGTGGACCGAGCTCGTCGAAGCTGCGGCTGAGCACCAGCAGGCCGACCGGATCGACGTGGTCGGGCTCTGGTCGCACCTGGCGTGCGCAGACCAGCCCGGCCACCCGGCCAACGACCGTCAGGTCGCCGCCTTCGAGCACGCGATCACCGTCGCCGAGGCGCACGGGTTGGACCCGGAGGTCAACCACCTAGCTAACTCGGCGGGCGCGCTGCTCAGTCCGAACACGTGGTTCGACATGGTCCGGATCGGGATCGCGGCGTACGGGTTGAGCCCGGCGCCGGGCGTGGTGACCAGTGAGGACCTGGGCCTGGTCCCGGTGATGACCGTTCGTTCGCGCCTCGCGCTGACCAAGGAGATCGACCGCGGGGACGGGGTCTCCTACGGCCACACCTACACGTCCCAGTTCAAGCAGCACGTCGGACTGGTGCCCCTCGGGTACGGCGACGGCGTCCCGCGGCACGCCTCCTCGAAGGCGGAGGTGCAGGTCGGCGAGGCCCGCGGACGGATCCTCGGCCGGGTCTGCATGGACCAGTTCGTGGTCGCTGTTCCGGCGACCGCCCGCGCCGGCGACCAGGTCGTGCTCTTCGGGTCCGGCACCGACGGCGAGCCGACGGCGCAGGACTGGGCGGAGGCCTGCGACACCATCTCCTACGAGATCGTCACCCGGATCGGCGGCCGGGCCTCTCGACGCTGGACCGGATCGTGACCGAGCTTCTCGAGGTCGGCCCCGAACGCGCTGACGACGTTCTCGCCGTCATCCGGGAAGCCTTTGCCGACCGCCCGGTCCTGGACCCGCCGGCGAACGCGTTGGCGGAGACCCGCGCATCGGTGTCGGCCGCCCTGGCCGAGCACGGCGGCCTGCTCGCGGTCCACGGCGGGGAGCCGGTCGGGTCGTTGATCTTCGTCTCTGGCGGCACCTTGCTCGGACTGCGGCGTGTCGGCGTACTCGCGTCGGCCCGGCGGCACGGCATCGCCAGTCTGCTGGCCGAACGCGCCGAGTCCGTCGCCCGGCAGCGCGGCTACCGGGGCTTGGAGCTCGAGGCGCGCACCGAGCTGCCGAAGACCGTGTTGTTCTGGGACCGGCACGGGTACGTCGAGGTCGATCGCGACGGGCCGCGGTTGCACCTGCAGCGGCTGCTGCCGGTCGAGCTCACCCTGCCGAGGCCCGAGGACACCCGGGAGACCGGCCGACGGCTGGGTGCGCTCCTGGTCGCCGGCGACCTGGTGATCCTCACCGGCGACCTCGGGGCCGGGAAGACGACCTTTACCCAGGGCCTGGGGGTTGGCCTCGGGGTCCGCGGACCGGTGACCTCGCCGACCTTCGTGATCGCCCGGGTGCATCCCTCGCTCGGTGAGGGACCGGAGCTGGTGCACGTGGACGCGTATCGTCTCGGCGACGCCGCCGAGCTCGACGACCTCGACCTGGACACCGACCTCGACACGGCCGTCACCGTCGTGGAATGGGGGTCCGGGCTGGCCGAGACGCTGAGCGCCGATCGGCTCGAGCTGACGCTGACCCGGTCAGTTGACGACGTCCGCACCCTGACCCTGTCCGCGCTCGGCGCCCGATGGGCCGACGTCGACCTGCGCGCGCTCGCGTAATCTCGCTCCAATGCTGCTCGCCTTCGACACTGCCACCCCGCACGTCACCGTTGCTCTGCACGACGGTGATCGGGTCGTCGCGGAGTACTCCTCCACCGAGGCGATGCGCCACGGCGAGATGCTGGCGCCCGGGATCGTCGACGTCCTCGCCCAGGTAGGCGCGACCAGCCGGGACATCACCGCGATCGCCGTCGGCGTCGGCCCCGGCCCGTTCACCGGCTTGCGGGTGGGACTGGTCACCGCCCGGACGATGGCCCTTGCTCTCGGCATCGGCGTGTACGGCGTCTGCTCGCTCGACATCCTCGCGGCCGAGGCGATGGACGCCGGACACGACGAGTTCCTGATCGCCACCGACGCCCGGCGCAAGGAGGTCTACCTGGCCTCCTACGCCAGCCGGCAGCGGATGAGCGGGCCGGAGGTGGTCAAGCCCGCGGAGGTCGCCACCGACCGGTTGGTGATCGGCCGCGGGGCTCTGCTCTACCCGGAGGCCTTCCCGAACTCCGCCGGTCCCGAGCATCCGGACGCAGCCGTGCTCTGTGACGTCGTGGTCCGTGAGAGGTTCGAGCTGCTCGACCCGGACCCGCTCTACCTCCGGCGTCCGGACGCCGTGGTGACGCAGGCTGCCAAGAAGGTGCGCTCATGATCCGCCCGGCTACCGCCGTGGATGCGCAAACGATCGCCGCCCTCGAGGCTGACTGCCAGGGCATCGACGCCTGGAGCGAGAACCTGGTCCACGAGGGCGTCACCGGTGGCCTGCCGACGATCCGGTACTGGGTGGCCGAGCAGGACGGCCGGATCAACGGCTACGCCGTCGCGTCGTACGCCGGAGACATTGCCGAGCTCCAGCGGATCGGGGTCGCCGAGCGCGCGCGTCGTACGGGTCTGGCCACGGCCCTGCTCGACGAGGTGGTAGCCGAGGCGCCGGCCACCGGAGCGAACCGGATGCTGCTCGAGGTGCGCGAGAACAACGCCGGGGCGCTGGCCTTCTACGCCGCCCGCGGTTTCATCGAGATCGACCGGCGTCCGCGCTACTACCGCGACGGCGCCGCCGCCGTGGTGCTGCGGCTGCCGCTGATCGCTGGCTGCGGAGGACGCCCAAGATGAGCACCGTGACCGACGAACCACTGGTCCTCGGTATCGAGACCTCCTGCGACGAGACCGGCATCGGCATCGTCCGCGGACACACCTTGCTCGCCGACGCGGTGGCGTCCTCGGTCGAGGAGCACGCCCGCTTCGGTGGTGTCGTGCCAGAGGTCGCCTCGCGGGCACACCTCGAGGCGATGGTGCCGACCCTGGAGCGGGCTTGCGACACGGCCGGCATCTCCCTGGGTGACGTAGACGCGATCGCGGTCACCTCGGGACCGGGTCTGGCCGGCGCTCTGCTGGTCGGGGTCGCAGCAGCCAAGGCGCTCGCGATCGCCCTGGAGAAGCCCCTGTACGGCGTGAACCACCTGGCCGCGCACGTCGCGGTCGACCAGCTCGAGCACGGCTCGCTGCCGGACCCGTGCCTGGCGTTGCTGGTCTCCGGCGGCCACTCCTCCTTGCTCCGCATCAATGACGTCACCGACTCGGTGGTCCCGCTCGGCGCCACCATCGACGACGCGGCCGGTGAGGCGTTCGACAAGGTCGCCCGGCTGCTCGGGCTGCCGTTCCCCGGCGGTCCGCACATCGACCGGGTGGCGCGTGAGGGCGACGCGGTCTCCATCGACTTCCCGCGCGGACTGAGCTCGAAGCGTGACCTGGAGCGGCACCGCTTCGACTTCTCGTTCTCCGGTCTGAAGACCGCGGTCGCCCGCTGGGTCGAGGCACGGGAGGCGAGTGGTGAGCCGGTCCCGGTGGCCGATGTCGCCGCCGCATTCCAGGAGGCAGTCGTCGACATCCTCACCCGCAAGGCGATCGATGCCGCCGAGTCCGAGGGGATCGAGGACATCCTGATCGGCGGAGGGGTCGCGGCCAACTCGCGGCTGCGCTACCTGGCCGAGGAGCGCGCGTCAGCGAAAGGGATCCGGGTCCGGGTCCCACGTCCCGGCCTCTGCACGGACAACGGCGCGATGGTGGCTGCGCTCGGGGCCGAGATGGTGGCGAGAGGCCGAACGCCCTCAGCGCTCGACCTCCCGGCCGATTCCTCCATGCCGGTGACCGAGGTCCTGAACCGTTAGCGCTTGGCCAGCACGAACGGCGGCTCGGCGTCGTCCGATAACCCGCGGTCGCCGGCGGCAGCGCGGAGACCCGAATGTCGTAGGTGCTGCCGTGCGGTCATCCACCCCCTTCGCCCGTCCAGACGATTCCTGCGGCGACAAGGTTGCACCGGGCCGATGACGGGTTTCGCCACGGATGAGAGGGTCGCTCTGGAGCCCACCGTCGGGTGATCCGTCGCAGACAGGGAGACGCAGCATGCAGCAGGTCCAGGGAGTCATCGCTCGTGGCAAGGGAGCACCGGTCGAGCTGGTGACGATCAACGTTCCGGACCCGGGACCGGGCGAGGCTGTGGTGCAGGTGCAGGCCTGCGGGGTCTGCCACACCGACCTGCACTACCGGGAGGGTGGCATCAACGACGACTTCCCGTTCCTGCTCGGTCACGAGGCCGCGGGTGTCGTGGAGTCCGTCGGCCCCGGCGTGACCGACGTGGCGCCCGGCGACTTCGTGATCCTGAACTGGCGGGCCGTGTGCGGCAACTGCCGTGCCTGCAACCGTGGCGAGCCCTGGTACTGCTTCGCCACCTTCAACGCGACCCAGAAGATGACTCTCGAGGACGGGACCGAGCTCAGCCCGGCCCTCGGCGTCGGCGCCTTTATCGAGAAGACCTTGGTCGCTGCGGGCCAGTGCACCAAGGTCGACCCGGAGGCACGAGCGGCCGCCGTCGGCCTCCTCGGCTGCGGTGTGATGGCGGGCCTCGGGGCCGCGATCAACACCGGCAACGTGACTCGCGGCATGTCGGTAGCCGTGATCGGCTGCGGCGGCGTCGGGGCCGCAGCGGTAGCCGGCTCGGCGCTGGCCGGTGCGAGCACGATCATCGCTGTCGACCTCGACGACCGGAAGCTGGAGTGGGCACGCAACCTCGGTGCCACCCACACCATCAACTCGACCGGCACCGACCCGGTGGCGGCAATCCAGGAGCTCACCGGCGGCAACGGCGCTGATGTCGTGATCGACGCCGTCGGCCGCCCGGAGACGTGGAAGCAGGCGTTCTACGCCCGCGACCTGGCCGGCACCGTCGTCCTGGTCGGCGTACCGACCCCGGACATGAAAGTGCCCGAGATTCCGTTGATCGACGTCTTCGGCCGCGGTGGCTCACTCAAGTCCAGCTGGTACGGCGACTGCCTGCCGTCGCGGGACTTCCCGCTGCTGGTCGACCTCTACCGCCAGGGACGCCTGGACCTGGATGCGTTCGTCAGCGAGGAGATCGGCATCGGCGACATCGAGGCCGCGTTCGCGAAGATGCATCACGGTGACGTGCTGCGGTCCGTGGTGGTCTTCTCCAACGGTGCCATCTGATGGCGGTGCGGGTGGACCACGGCGTCAGCTCGGGGACCTTCAGCCTCGACGGCGAGACCTTCGACGTCGAGAACAACGTCTGGGTCGTCGGCGACGACGACGAGTGCATCGTCATCGACGCCCCGCACAGTGTCGAGGACATCCTCAGCCTCGTGGGGGAGCGGAAGGTGAAGGCGATCGTCTGCACCCATGCCCACGACGATCATGTGCGGGTCGCCCCGGAGCTTCGGCTCGCAACCATGGCGCCGATCCTGCTGCACCCCGCAGACCGCCCGCTCTGGGAGCTCACCCACACCGATGAACTCTGGGACGTCGACCTTTCCGACGAGCTCGAGCTGACTGTCGGCGGAACGGTCCTTCAGGTCATCCACACCCCCGGGCACGCCCCCGGCGCCGTCTGCTTGTACGCCGCTGACCTCGGTTGCGTCTTCACCGGCGACACCCTCTTCCACGGCGGCCCCGGGGCGACCGGACGGTCGTTCAGCGATGCCGAGGAGATCGTTGAGTCGATCCGCACGCGGCTCTTCGAGCTGCCGGGGGAGACCGTCGTGCACACCGGGCACGGCGAGGACACTATTTTACGTATCGAGAAGGAGCGCATGGGGCTGTGAGCGCACCTCGCTTAGCGGCCTTGCTTCTCACCGGGTTCCTTATCGCCGGATGCGGCGACGCGTCTCCGAACCGTGCGGAAAGTCCTCGATCTGCTAGGTCGTTGTCGCCCCCGCAAACACAGGCGCAGCAGTATCTGGATGCACTGGTAGGCACTGCTTCGTGCGATGACGTGTGGAAACTTGTCGTTTCCGAGGGTGAGGATCAGTCCGAGTTTTGTGCTGCCCTAAAGGACTACCGAACCGAAGTTCGTGCCCTCACCCTTGGGGAGACAACCGACTCCGCAGAGGCCTACACGATCTTTGCGGTCCGCGTTGACTACTTGGACGGCAGCCCACCCGTTCTCGACAGCGAAGTAGAGATTGACGCCGTGGACGGCGAATGGCTGGTCGCTCCGGGACTTCCGTGAGAGCCGTGCCTTCCCGTCACGGTGAGGACACCTCGATCGCCGCCGAGCAGGAACGGCTCGGCGACTGAGCCTGTCGGAGCCTGATCAA
The DNA here is from genome assembly GCA_046598915.1 of Marmoricola sp. Classification (GTDB taxonomy): domain Bacteria; phylum Actinomycetota; class Actinomycetes; order Propionibacteriales; family Nocardioidaceae; genus Marmoricola. The sequence goes on from JBKJHO010000046.1 coordinate 25,737, forward strand.
CCAAAAGGTTGACAACGGGGAGCCTTGGTCGCACTCTTAATCAACCAAGAGGTTTACAAGGAGTTGACATGGTGCAGTCCGGCGCTCTCGCGGAGGACAAGCTCTCCCGGGTGTTCAGCGCACTCGCCGATCCGACTCGCCGCGACATCGTCGCTCGGCTGACCGGCGGGGATGCGACGGTGAGCGAGCTCGGCGCGCCGTACGACGTCTCCCTGCAGGCGGTGTCCAAGCACCTGAAGGTGCTCGAGGACGCCGGGTTGGTCAGTCGGAGCCGGGATGCCCAGCGGCGCCCGGTTCATCTGGAGGCGGAGGTCTTCGACCTGATGACGAAGTGGATCGAGCGCTATCGCCAGCAGGCCGAGGAGCGCTTCAGCCGCCTCGACCAGGTCCTGGCTGCCATGAGTGGGCCCGACAGCCGGCCCGTCGACACCCGAGGCCTCCCCGACCACGAACGAGAGACACCATGAGCACCAGGACGACGGCAGGTTCGAGCAAGACCGGTGAGACGACCATCGATGCTCCGGTCGGTGTGCCCTGGATCGACATCACCCGAGACTTCGACGCCCCTCCGGAGAAAGTCTTCCGTGCGCACGTCGACCCTGAGCTGTTCGCCCGGTGGATCGGCCCGCGGGACCTGGAGTTCCAGCTCGATGAGTGGGACGCGCGCTCCGGCGGCCGTTGGGCATACTCCTCGGGTCGCGGGGAGGACGTCTTCGTGTTCTACGGCTCCTTCCATGAGATCCGGGAGAATGAGCGGATCGTTCAGACCTTCACCTACCGTGGCGCTCCGGACGCCGTGGCTCTGGAGATCGCTCGCTTCGAGGCGCTCCCGGGCGGGCGCACCCGGTTGCTGATTCGCAGCATCGGCTCCAGCGTCGAGGATCGCGACGCGATGGTGGCCAGCGGCATGGAGAGCGGGATTGTGGCCGGCTACGAGAAGTTGGACGCGCTGCTGTTAGATCTTCGGTAAACATGACAAAACGGACATAACCCCATAAACTGGACCCTCGATCGGGTGGGTGACCGGTTCGAGAACCTGTGGATCAGGAGGATCGCAGGCTCGGACCTCAGGCTCTCCCTCCGGGGGAGTGGTCGACATGAGGGTGTTCATTTGGCTCGTCGTGAGTCTGGCCGGGACAGTGGTTCTGGGCGCGGCCGCCGAAGCGAGTACCCAGCGGGTGACCATCGTCGGGGCATCGGCCAGTGTCGTCGGTAGTTCGTGGGTGATGTCCGGCCGGCTCAACGGCTCGGCCGACGTGGTGCGGATCGAGCGGTACAAGGCCGGCCGCTGGGTGCTGGCGAGCCGGGTCCCGGTCTACCAGCGGACGTACAAGGCCAGGCTCAAGGCGCCCTCGGGTCGCGTCAAGTACCGGGCCGGGGTGGCTGGCCGGTACAGCCGGACCGTGACGGTGACCCCGATTCCCGTGCCGACCGACGCCTGCGGGCCGGTCCTGCGCAAGCCTGACGGTGCGGCCTGGTCCTGCTCGTTCAACGACGAGTTCAACGGCTCCGTGCTGGATGCCTCGAAGTGGACCGCGCAGACTGCGTTCGCGACGGGCACCCAGGCAGTTCATGCCTGCTACCTCGACGACCCTTCGACGATCCGGGTCGCCGACGGTTATCTCGACCTGACTCTGCGTGCGGTGGCCGCCCCGGTGAGTTGCAGCTTCGGCTCCTTGACCGGGCCCACCAACTACGTCAGCGGTGGGGTGATGACCTATCGGAAGTTCGGTCAGCAGTTCGGCCGTTTCGAGGCACGCATCAAGACCACCGCGACGATATATCCGGGGTTGAAGGAGGCGTTCTGGCTCTGGCCCGACGACCGGGTCGCGTCCACCGAGATCTGGCCCGACGCCGGAGAGATCGACATCAGCGAGACCTACTCGAAGTACCCGAGCCGCACGGTCCCGTTCCTGCACTACAGCGCGGACTCCCTCGGGAACCTGCTCGGAGTCAACACCGCGTGGGACTGCCTCGCCCAGCGGGGTTCCTGGAATACCTACACCCTCGAGTGGAGCGCCGCCAAGGTGGAGATCTTCGTCAACGGCACCAGCTGCCTGACGAACACCTCCGGCGACCCCGCCTTCGCAAAGCCCTACATCATGGCGCTCACCCAGGGCCTGGGATTCGCTGGCAACGAGTATGACGGCCGCGCCCCGATCCCGGCCACGATGAGCGTCGACTACATCCGGGTCTGGAAATAGCACGAAGGAGCTAGAACGGCTCCACCAGCAGGCAGACACCCTTGCCGGCCACCCGGGTCAAAACGATCGTGCCCTCGGCGTCGCCGGCGAGGGCGAGCCGCTTGCGGAGCTCCTCCGGTACGGCGGCCACACCGCGCTTCTTGATGGTCAGCCGCCCAATCCCGCGTTCGCGGAGTGCTGCGCGCAGATGCTTCTCGCGTTGCGGCAGTTGCTCCAGCACCCGGTAGGAGCGAGCGAACGGGGTCCGGAAGCCCTGGTCGGCGGTGACGTACGCGATGTGCTCGTCGATGAGCCCTCCACCTACCCCGGCCGAGACCGCAGTGACCAGGCCGGCCCGGATCACCGCCCCGTCGGGTTCGTAGAGGTACCCGCCGACCGCTCGGACCTGTCCCGGGCTCTCTCCCGGCGGCGGCGCGTCCTCGTCGGTCAGGGTGGCCAGGCCGACGTCGCCGATCACCGTGGCCCGGCGCCGGGTGGTCGCCAGCGGCCCGGACCAGAGGGCGGCCTCCTTGACCTCGCCGTGGTCGCTGACCCACTCGCCCTCGACCCCCTCCGGGATCAGGGCGTGCGGGATCCCCGGGGCGACCTTCACGCACGAGGCGCGGTCCAGGAGCCCCTGCACGAACGGCCAGGGCGGGGTCCAGTCGTCGACAGCGAACGTGCGGCCGCGCGCGGATCGACGAGCCGGATCGGCGAAGGCGACGTCGAACCCGCGGTGGTCGGCCTCTGTTGCGTCGGCGACGGTGACAGCACCCCCGAGGCCGAGGGCGCCGAGGTTGGCCCGGGCCACCTCGACCCTGAGCGGGTCCAGGTCGATGCCGGCGACGGTGATACCGGCGCCGGCGACCGCGACCAGGTCTCCACCGATCCCGCAGCCGAGGTCGATCACGGTCCGGGTCTGCGCGGCGACCAGTCGGGCAGCGCGGTGCTGGGCGACCGGCCGCCGGGTCGCTTGCTCGAGGCCGTCGGGGGTGAAGTACATCCGGGCCGCGTCGTCGCCGAACTTCGCGACCGCCCGTCGGCGCAGGTCGGCCTGGGTCAGAGCGGCAGCGACGTGCTCGGCCGCGGCGCCCTTCCGCAGCTGGGCGCTCGCCTGGAGCGGATCCTCGGTGGTCGCTATGGCGCGCTCGAGGAGATCCTGGCCGGCGGGGGTGAGCAGCCAACGAAAGGCGTCGAGATCCACCTGATCATCATGACGGACCGGGAATCCGGACCGGCGTTGGCACTCCCTGGGGCCGAGTGCTAAGTTCTGTTCTGGCACTCTCCCCGTGAGTGTGCCAGCGTCTGGAACCGGTAGTGCGACCCCCGCGACGGCGTACTTGCGAGGACAGACGCAGAACTTGAAACAGCGTGATCAACCCCAACGAAGCGTGAAAGTGGAGGTCGACATCGTGTCGGTCAACATCAAGCCCCTCGAGGATCGCATCCTCGTGCAGCCGCTCGAAGCCGAGCAGACCACGGCCTCTGGCCTGGT
>JBKJHO010000013.1:0-13752 GCA_046598915.1 Marmoricola sp.
CTGGCCACCGCCTCAGCGCTCGCCCACCGGTCGGATCACGGCGGCGACACCGCTATCGGGTCGCCTCCATCATCTGGCGCAGCTCCTTCTTGAGGTCCGAGATCTCGTCGCGCAGTCGGGCCGCCACCTCGAACTGGAGCTCGGCAGCGGCAGCGTGCATCTGCTCGGTGAGCTGTTGGACGAGCTCGGCCAAGTCGCTGGAGGGCAATCCGGCCAGGTCGGGCATCCGCTGCCGGTCGGCGTTCAGCTTGGAGAGCCCCGGGACCGGAGCCTTCTTGCTCTTGTCGCCTCGGGCTCCGGTGCCTTGCCAGGTCGCAAGCAGCTCCTCGGTGTTCTCGTCCTCGCGGGCGAGCATCTCGGTGATGTCGGCGATCTTCTTGCGCAGCGGTTGCGGGTCGACCCCGTGCGCGGTGTTGTAGGCGACCTGCTTGGCGCGTCGGCGGTTGGTCTCGTCGATCGCCTTCTCCATCGAAGCCGTCATCTTGTCGGCGTACATGAAGACCTGGCCGGAGACGTTGCGCGCGGCGCGCCCGATGGTCTGGATCAGCGACTTGTCCGAGCGCAGGAAGCCTTCCTTGTCGGCGTCGAGGATCGCGACCAACGAGACCTCCGGCAGGTCGAGGCCCTCGCGCAGCAGGTTGATGCCGACCAGGACGTCGTACAGGCCCAGACGGAGATCGCGCAGGAGCTCGATCCGCTTGAGGGTGTCGACTTCCGAGTGCAGGTAGCGGGTCCGGATGCCGTTCTCGAGGAGGTAGTCGGTCAGGTCCTCGGACATCTTCTTGGTCAGGGTGGTGACCAGCACCCTCTCGTTGCGCTCGACCCGGGTGTTGATCTCACCGATCAGGTCGTCGATCTGGCCCTTGGTCGGCTTCAGGATGACCTCGGGGTCGATCAGGCCGGTCGGTCGGATGATCTGCTCGACCGCGTTCTCGACTCCGCCGCCCTTGGCGAGCTCGTAGTTGCCGGGCGTGGCTGAGAGGTAGATGGTCTGGCCGATCCGGTCCAGGAACTCCTCCCACCGCAGGGGTCTGTTGTCCATGGCGCTCGGCAGCCGGAACCCGTGGTCGACCAGGTTGCGCTTGCGCGACATGTCGCCCTCGTACATCCCGCCGATCTGCGGAACCGCGACGTGTGACTCGTCGACTACCAGGACGAAGTCCTCGGGGAAGTAGTCGAGCAGGCAGTTCGGGGCGCTCCCCCGCTGACGACCGTCGATGTGCATCGAGTAATTCTCGATGCCCGAGCAGGACCCGACCTGGCGCATCATCTCCACGTCGTACGACGTCCGCATCCGTAGACGCTGGGCCTCGAGCAGCTTGCCCTGTCGCTCGAAGACCGAGAGTTGCTCCTCCAGCTCTGCCTCGATGCCCTTGATGGCGCGCTCCATCCGCTGCGGTCCGGCAACGTAGTGGGTGGCCGGGAAGACGTAGAGCTCGTTGTCGTCGGTGATCACCTCACCGGTCACCGGGTGCAACGTCATCAGACGCTCGATCTCGTCGCCGAAGAACTCGACCCGGACGGCGTGCTCCTCGTAGACCGGGAAGATCTCCAGGGTGTCGCCGCGGACCCGGAAGGTGCCGCGGGTGAAGGCCAGGTCGTTGCGGGTGTACTGGATCTCGACGAGGCGGCGCAGCACGCTGTCCCGGTCGTGCTCCTGACCGATCTTGAGCCGCAGCATTCGGTCGACGTACTCCTGCGGGGTGCCGAGACCGTAGATGCAGGAGACCGTCGAGACCACGATCACGTCGCGCCGGGTCAGCAGCGAGTTGGTCGCCGAGTGACGCAGCCGCTCGACCTCCTCGTTGATGGAGGAGTCCTTCTCGATGTAGGTGTCGGTCTGCGGGACGTACGCCTCGGGTTGGTAGTAGTCGTAGTAGGAGACGAAGTATTCGATGGCGTTCTCGGGCATCAGCTGCCGCAGCTCGTTGGCGAACTGGGCGGCGAGGGTCTTGTTCGGCTGCATCACCAGCATCGGACGCTGGAGCTTCTCCGCGACCCAGGCGATCGAGGCGGTCTTGCCGGTGCCCGTTGCGCCAAGCAGTACGACGTCCTTGACCCCGCCCGCGATCCGCTTGTCGATCTCGGCGATCGCGGTCGGCTGGTCGCCCGCGGGCTGGTAGTCCGAGATGACCTGGAACGGCGCGACTCGGCGCTCGAGATCGGTGACAGGACGCATGCGGGGAGCCTACGACGGGACACCGACAATGACTCGCGCGCTAGGTTCAGCCCATGGGCAACCACACCGACCCGGAGCGGGCCTCGGTCTCACCCGAAGCATCGCCGTCGGTTCTCGCCACGGCGGAGAGCGCCGGTTTCGGCAGCCGGTCCCCGCGATGCCCTAGTTTTCTCTCGTGATCCTCGCTCTGCTCCTCAGCGAGTCCTCGGCCACTCGGCCTCGAGCGGGCTCGGGCCTCGGTAGCCTCGCCTCGTGAGCAGACCAACGGACGCCCTCCTCGCCGCCGGGCGCGACGTCTGGCCCGTCGCTCGACGGACGTTGCTCACCATCCTCGGGGTCCAGCTGGTGCTGGCGCTCAGCCTGACCCTGGTCGACTCATGGCGGCGGCGTGGCAAGAAGCCGCAGCCGTTCACGACGCTCGACCCCCAGGAAGTCCAGATCGGCGACGGCACGGTCACGACGTACACGAACGGAGTCGACCTCTACGAGGACATGCTCGCCGCGATCAACAGCGCCCGGCACCAGGTGCTCTTCGAGACCTACATCTGGAAGGGCGACGAGACCGGCGAGCGGTTCAAGCGGGCCCTGACGTCGGCTGCGGACAGGGGCGTCGAGGTCTACGCGATCTACGACGCCTTCGCCAACCTCGTGGTCGACCCCCGATTCAAGAGCTTCTCGAAGGTTCTGCGGGTCCTGAAGTTCCCCGTCTACAACGCGGGCTGGCGGTTCTTCGATATCCGGCGCTACGGACGCGACCACCGCAAGGTCCTGGTCGTCGACGACGGCGTCGCGTTCGTCGGCGGGTTCAACATCGGCGCGTCCTACGCGACCGAGTGGCGCGACACCCACTGCCGGATCACCGGGCCAGCAGTCTGGGATCTCAAGCGGTCGTTCGCCGACTTCTGGAACGACCACCGCAGCGGCCGCCGACCGCTGCTGCTGGAGACGACGGACGCCGAGTGGGAGCCGCGGATCCGGCTTCACCGCAACCTGCCGCGGCAGTGGATGTTCCCGATCCGTTCGATGTACCTCGAGGCGATCAACCGGGCCCATCGCAACATCTGGATGACGCACGCGTACTTCATCCCCGACCAGGACTTCGTCGACGCTCTGGTCACTGCTGCCCGCCGTGGCGTGGACGTGAAGATCCTGCTGCCGCGCACGTCGAACCACGTGGTCGCCGACTGGATCTCGCGCGGGTACTTCGGGCAGCTGCTCGAGGCAGGCGTCCAGATCCACCGGTTCGAGGGCGCGATGGTGCACGCTAAGACCGCGACGATCGACGGCAAGTGGTCGACCGTCGGGACCGCGAACATCGACCGGTTGAGCATGTCGGGCAACTACGAGATCAACGTCGAGTTCATCGATCCGGGGATGGCCGAGGTGATGGAGGCGATCTTCCGCACCGACCTGAAGCAGTGCTCGCACCTGGCACCGCGGGACTGGAACTCCCGCGGCATTCACCGACGCTTCACCGAGGCGGTGCTCAACCCGCTGCGGCACCTGCTCTGACTGACTAGGATCCGGAGCATGCTCCGAGCTCCTGTGCGCGACCTGAACGGCAAGAAAGTCTTCCTCACCGGGGCTGCCAGCGGTATCGGCCGGGCGACCGCCGTCGCCGCCGCCCGGGAAGGCGCCACCCTGTTCCTCACCGACGTCGACCAGCAGGGCCTGATCGACGTCGTCGCCGAGATCACCGAGTCGGGCGGAGACGTCGCGTACGCCTCCCCTGTCGATGTCACCGACCACGAGGGTGTCCGGGCGATGGCCGCCGAGATCACCACCGATCACGGCTCGATGGACGTGGTCATGAACATCGCCGGCATCGCCTCCTGGGGCACCATTACAGCGATGCCGCACCGGACCTGGCAGCGGGTCGTCGACATCAACCTGATGGGCCCGATCTCGGTCCTGGAGTATCTGGTCCCGCCGATGATCGAGGCCGGTCGGGGTGGACAGATCGTCAACGTCTCCTCGGCTGCCGGCATCATCGGGATGCCGTGGCACGCGGCGTACTCGGCCAGCAAGTTCGGGCTGCGCGGCGTTTCCGAGGTGCTCCGCTTCGACCTGGCCCGGCACGGCATCGGTGTCAGCCTGGTCTGCCCGGGCGGCGTCGACACCGGCCTGACCGAGACGGTGAGCATCGCCGGCGTGGACAACACCAGCCAGCAGTTCCGCAAGCTCCAGGCACGCTTCAAGAAGCGAGCAGTGACCCCCGAGCAGGCGGCCGCCGCGATCCTCAAGGGCATCCGTCACAACAGGTACTGGGTCTACACCTCGCCGGATATCCGACTCGTGCACCTCGCGCAGCGGTACTTCCCGCCCGGTTACCACCTCGCCATGACGGCGATGAACCGCGTCGCCAACAGGGCCCTGCCCGAAGTCGGCCGCGCAGTGCGCGAGGACGCGTGAACCCGCCCCGGATCACGCCCGGCGGGTTCAGGGAGCTCGGCCCAGCGATCTGGGCACTCTCCCGGATCGCGGGGCGTGCGACCAGCACCGCCCCACCAGCCATCTTCACGACACTGGGGCGTGGCAAGGGGTTGTTCTGGGGCTGGCTGCACTTCGCGGGAAAGCTGATGCCGGGCGGCAAGCTCCCCCGCCGCGAGACCGAGCTGGTGATCCTCCGGGTCGCGTCCCTGCGCGGCTGCGACTACGAGTTCGAGCATCACGTCCGGCTGGGTCGCCGCGCGGGTGTCCGCGCCGAGGACGTCGAACGGGTCAGGGTCGGCTCTAGCGCGGCTGGCTGGCACGGGCACGAGAAGCTGTTGATCCGGGTCACCGAGGAGCTGATCGGCACCAAGGACCTCACCGACGCGACCTGGGAGGAGCTGCGGACGGCGTACGACGACCGCACCTTGATCGAGCTGCTGCTCCTGATCGGGCACTACGACATGCTGGCGACCACCTTGATGACGTTGCGGGTCAGCCCCGACGCATCGCGGTGATCCGGCGCCGCGCGGCCCACCCCAGCCAGTTCAATCCCCGGCGAGCGTGAACAGCTCCACGTCGTCGACGAGCCAGCGGTCGCCCTCGCGAACCATCGTCATCACCACCCGGGGTTGATCGATCCCGTTCTCGGTGCGCTCAGGATCGGTGATTGTCTGGTCCACGAACAGCAGCACCCGGGCGCGGTCCTCGGTCTGGACTGTGTGGGCCGCAGCGACGACCTCCCCCTCCGCCTGAGCCTTGAGCGCGAGGATGGAGGCCCTGACGGGCGCGCTGGCCTCGGTGAATTTTTTGCGGAAGCTCACCGTGCCCGCAGTGTCGACCCACGCGAAGTCTTCCTCGATGGTCCGGTAGTCGTAGGAGGTCATCGCAACGACGGCCTGGCGAGCAGCCTGCTCCGCGTCACGTCCGGCCGCGGCAAGGTCACGGTCCTGCTGCCACCCGCGCGCGACCAGAGCAAGCACCACCAGGGCCACGAGGAGCGCCGCTGCCAGGACCGCGGTGAGCCGCCCGGTCCTCCGTCGTACTCCGCTGAGGGTGTCGTCGTTCAGGGCGTTCACTCGACCGGGCCGGGAGCCTGGCTCGCCCCACGCTGGAGGTTCGGGGCGCTCGGCGCACACTTCCCGGTCACGACCAGGTCCCGGCGTTCCGGATTGCGCGGGTCGCGGCGCGGGGTGGCATACCGACACCGCGTGCTCGGCTGCGGGATACCGGTGATGCGCAGGACGCCGTTGCGCACTGCCTTGCCCAGCACACCGATCCCCGGTGCGTAGTTGGTCAGGATCGCACCGAGGTGTGGCGCGTAGGACCGGAACAGGTCGGAGAACTCAACGCTCACGCCCAGGAAACCGGGCAGCACTTCGGACGCGTCCTTGACCAACGCTCGCAGGGTCCGGATCTGCTCCGGCGCCCGCGTCAACGTCCCCCGGAGCTCCGGATCGTAGTCCTTGAGGAATGCCGCGAACTGTCGCGCAGATACCCCGAGCTGACGAATCTCATCAGCTTTGGCCGGGGCGATCTTGAGCACGGTGCCGGCATTGGTAATCAGCCGGTCGGTCTCCGGCCAGATCATCTCGAGATCGGCGAGCAGCTGATCGCCCTGGTCCACCAGCTGGCCGAACTGCTGGCCAGTTCCGGCAAGTCCAGTGCTCAACTCGGTGAGAAGCGTCTGCAGTTGATCGGTGTCGACCTGGTCCAGCACCTTGTTCAGGGCGATCACCGTCGAGGCCAGGGTCTTCGGTATGTCCGTGGCAGTCGCGGGGACCACCGAACCGTCCTTAAGGAACGGGCCCTTCATCGTCCGGGGTTGGAAGTCGAGGTACTGCTCCCCCACCGGCGAGAGGCTGCGGACCTTGGCCACAGAGTCGATCGGGATCGGCTCGCTGCCGGTCAGTCGCACAATCGCGACGACGCCGTCCCCCCGCAGGTTGATCTCCCGGACCTTTCCGATCTTGACTCCGCGATAGGTGACTGAGGACCCCTCGAACAGCCCGCCGGCGGCCGTCATCTCGACCTGGACAACCTTGGTACCGCCCAGGAGCGGCGTTTCGAGCACGCTGCTGAACAGATAGGCGACCGTGACCAACAGGACGACCATGACGCCGAGCAGGCTCTGCCACAGGCGATCCGTGAGGATGCCGCGCACCCTGCCCACGGGCTCCGGAGCGTTGTCGGTGACGCTCATCAGTTGCCTCCCAGGAGACCGGTCAGGGTGAGTGGCCGGGTCGACGTCGACGTCCCGCTGCCGAGCAGACCGCCCAGCAGACCGCCCAGCGGACCGCCGCCGGAACCGGCACCGCCCAGCAGACCTCCGTTGCCGCTGCCCCCGGTACTGCCCCCGCCGCCCGGACCGTTGAAGTTCGGCGGCGTGTACTTGTCGAGCACCAGTTCGAGGCGCAAGTTCGCGTAATCTCCGGGCACCACCGCGTCGAGGGTCTTGCTCACCTCTGTCAGTGCCCGCAACGAAGAACTGAGGGTCCGGTCGTTGCTCAGGAACTCCTGGAGGACGGGGGTCACCTGGTTGACCATCTGCACGATGTCCTCGCGCGTCTTGCCGACAACGTCGTTGGCCACCGCTGAGAAGTCCACGACCGCCGCCAGGAGTGCCGTCAGACCCGGGGTGTTCTGCCGCAGTACCGCCGCCGCAGGTCGAATCTCGGTCATCGCTGCCTTGATGGTGGAGCGGTTCGCGGCAAGTTCCTTGGAGAGGACGACCAGTGCCCGGAGCGCGCGATCGATGTCACCCGTGGTCGCATTGGCTTCGCGCAGGAAGGTGTTCGAACGTTCGAGCAGTCGGCGGATCGAGGTCTCACGACCGCCGAGGGCAGTGTTCAGCTCGTCGGTCACGGTCTGCAACTGGTTGAGGCCACCTCCGTTGACCAGCAGCGACGCGGAAGCCAGTGCGTCCTCCACGGTCGGAGCGGTGCTCGCTTGCTTCCGGTCGAGCTCGGCGCCGTCGCGAATGGGCTCACCGGTGTCCGGGTTCGCCATGTCCACGAAAAGCTCGCCGAGGGGGGTGGTGTAGCGAAGTCGAGCTGTTGCCGTGGTCCGCACCTGAGCGTCGGATCTCACCTTCAGCATGACGATCGCCTTGAAGTCGCGGGCCTCGACCGACTGGACCTTGCCCGAGTTCACACCGTTGACCTTGACCGGAGCTCCGACGGCGAGGTTCAACGCCTCGTCGAACTGCACCTTGAGCGTCACGGTGTCTCCACCGACTCCCGATCCCGGTAGGGGCAGGTCTCCCATCGTGGGGCCACAACCAGTGAGGGCCAGAATTCCGAGAACTGCTCCGCCGGTTGCGTGCACTGCCCTGTTCCAGGTTGTCATCGACTGCCCCCGATGAGACCGAGGAGATTGTTCAGGTTGAGCAGCGAAGGCCCGATGGCCGGACAGATGTTCACGGGCGACGACTGACAGAGACTCGTGAGGATGCCGCCTAGCGGGGTGATCAAAGTCGGGTCGACCCGGACGACCAGTCGGCCGTCCTTCAGCACCGCCTTCATGTTCTGCAGCGTGAGGCCCATGACCCGCAGGACTTCGGTCAACGGCCCGCGACGCGACAGCACCGACGTCATCAGGCCGCTGCTGCGATCCAGAGCCGTCACGAGCTGCTGCCGGTTCTGATGGGCGAAATCTGCAACTGCGGTCACAGCACGACTCAGGGACCGGAGTGCGGTAGCGAAATTGTTGCGTTCATCCGCAAGCAACTGCGACGCGTCGCTGATCTGGTCGATGAATTCACGCACGAGCTGCTGGTTCGAGGCAATGGTCCCGGTCAAGGTGTCCAGCGACTTAACCGTGCCGGTGATGTTCTTGCGTTGGCCCGAGATCGAGTTCACCGCGCGGCCGAGCGAGGAGACCGCCCGATTGAAGTCAGCGCCTTTGCCGTCCAGGGCTTTCGAACCGGACTCCAGCAGGTTGGCGATCGCGTTGCGCGATTCGCCCGACCCGGCGATCCCGATCGCGAATGTGTTCAGTGCACCGAGAACCTCGTCGAAGTCGACCGGCGTCCGGGTCCGGGGCTGCTCGATCAACGCGCCGTCCGCGAGTCGGGGGCCTTGACGGAATACCGGGGTCAGCTCGACGTACCGGTCGGTGGCGACGGATCGGGCGACGACGACTGCACCAGCGTCGGCCGGAACCGGTCGCTCGGCGTCGATCTTCATCCGGACCAGGACGTGATCACCACGAGGAGTGATGTCATCCACCTTGCCGACGGTCACGCCCAGGATTCCGACGTCGTTGCCGACGAAGAGTCCCGCCGAGTCCGACATCTCCGCTGTCACCGTGATGGTCGCGTTGCGGGTGGGCACCGAGCAACCCGCAAGGCCTAGCAGCAGAGCCACGAGGACGGTGCAGGTCGTGGTGCTCGAGTATCGGCGCATCATCAGCAGTCTCCCAACTTGCACTGCAGGTCATCCGGCGGGAAGGCCGGGGACTGCAGGTACAGGTCGGCCCAGGGACCATTACCGGTGGCGTTGGCGAAATAGCGGAACGTGGGGGCCATCTGCTCCAAGGTCTTCTTCAGGACGGCGTCCTGGGCGCGCAGCGTCCTGACCACCTCGTTGAGCTGCCGCAGCGCGGGCGCCGTGTCCTTCTCGGTCTGCTCGATGATGTCGGCCAGGTTCCGTGAGAGCGTGGTGGCTTCGACCAGAAGCGTGTGAATCGCTGAACGGCGCGAGGTGATCTCCCCCAGGACCAGGTTCGCCTGCTCCATCAAGATCACGACGTCGCCGCTACTCGCGGACAGCTGCTCGGTCACCCCCCGCGCGGCGGTCAGCAGCTGCCCGGTCTGGTCGCTCCGACGGGTGATCGCCTCGGAGAGGCGGGCGACTCCGATCAGAGCAGGACCAAGGTTCTCGCTGGACGCGTCGAGGGTCTTGCTCGTCTCGCTCAACGCGCGTGCCAGCAGGTCCGCATCGAGCTTTTCCAAGTTGGCCGTTCCCTTTTCGATGACGTCCTGAAGGTTGAAGGGGACGCTGGTCCGGCTCAACGGAATCGATTGGATCGAGCCCGTCCCTGCCGGGTCGATCGCCAGTACGTGGGTGCCCAGCAGCGTCGCAACCTTGACGGCTGCCGTGGTCCGATTGCCCAGCTCGACCTCGTCCTTGACGGTGAACTCGACCCTGACCCGAGACGCATCCAGGGAAACTCCGGTGACTTTCCCGACTGTTACGCCGTGCACCTTCACCTCTTCACCAGCGCGCAGACCGGCTGTTTGAGCGAGATAGGCGGTGTAGTTCGTCGTCCCGAACGAGACGACCGAGAACATCAGCACCAGGAGTCCGAGGACTCCAGCGATCACAATCCCGACGATCCCGAGCTTGAACGGGTCACGGTCTGCGAGCGGCTTCATCGGCACACTCGAGAGAACGGGCCGTTCGGAGTGCCGTTCAGATTGAGCCGGTTCGACCCGATGGTGACGATGACGGAGCACAGGAACACGTTCATGGCGTTCTCGTACGACGTCGCCCGGCCCAAGGCTGCGAGCGTAGATCCGAAGGACCGAATCGCCGCCACGAAATCGTCCTTGTTGGCGATGAACAGATCCATGGTGGACCGGAACTTCCCGACCGCCGTGATGGTGGGAACCTTGATGTCGGTCAACAATGCGGACGTCGAGCCGATCAGCTCGCTGACGCCGGCGATCGAGGCGCCGATCGACTTGCGGTCGCGAGCCAGCCCGATCATCAGGGCCTTGAGCTCGAGCACGGTCGCCCGAAGTTCGGAGCCTTGACCGGCCATGTCGGTCAGGACCGGAGTCAGGTTGACCAGTACCTCGCCGACCAGCTCATCCCTGTCGGCCAGGAAATTGGTCAGCTCGCTGGTCTGAGTCAGCAGCTGTTCCACGGTGCCGCCCTCTCCTTGAAGCACCTTCACCAAGGACCCAGCGAGTGCGTTCACGTCGTCGGGACGGAGCGCCTCGAACAACGGCCGGAAGCCGTTGAGCAGTTCGGTGAGGTCGAACCCGGCGCTGGTCCGCTCCAGCGGCAGTGTCGAACCCGCCGGCAGGTCCGCGCCACGCTTCTCGTCCTGCACCATGGCGAGATACCGCTGGCCGAGCAGGTTCTGGTAACGCATCACCAGGCTGGTGCTCTTGAGGATCGGCTGATCCTCGAGGAGATCGAAGGTGACCTGGGCTCCGTCTCCCTGGATGCTGATGTCTTCCACCCGGCCGACCCGGACACCGGCCACTTTGACGTCATCGCCGACTGCCAGCCCGGAGACGTCGGTGAAATCGGCCTTGTAGGTCCGAGCGTCACCTCCGAGTCCGTTCAGCATGGTGTTCGCCAGCAGCACGCCGAGCAGGCCGGCCGCCACGGCGAAGACGGTGAACTTGACCACGATGGTCTTGAAACCGGCGATCATCGTGCACCTCCGTCCAGGAGCGCGCTGGCACCGGCGCGGCCGAGTCCAGCACAGTTGGCACCCCGGGCCCGGCCGTAACGCGGGCAATCGGCGGGCGTGTAGTACGGCGGCACGTCATAGGTCAGCTGCACGATCGAGTCCAGGAACCCGTATCGCTTGATGGACCGCAATTTCTCGTTGACCATCCGGTTCGTGATCAGGGACTCGGTGATACCGGCACGGCGGTTGGTGTAGACGACGTCGAGAAGTAGCGCAGCGTTGTCGATGAACCGGACCAGGTCGGGACGGTTGGTGCGAAGAAAGCTGTCAGTCTCGCGGGTCAGGACGGTGCCCCCACTGATGAGGCTCGCGATCGCCGCCTTCTGCGACACCAGGGTGCGCGCGGCGACCAGCGCGTCATCGGTGGCTCGGAGCAGGTTCGGTGCCACATCAGCCGCGATCTCGAGGTTCTCGGCAAGCCGGGCGATGTCAGCCCGAACTTCGGGCAGCCGTGGGTTGAGCCGGGCCAGGTATCGGTTCGCCCGATCGACGGTCTTCCCCAACTGCGCGCCTCGGCCGTCCAGGGCCTGGGCCATCGACCCTAAGGCCGACGCGAGCTGAGCGGGCCCGACTGCCTTGACCAGGCCGTCGATGTCGTCCAGTGCCTGCTGGAGCTCCAGAGTTCCTTGGGTCTCGTCAGCAGGGATCACCGCCCCTGAGCGCAGGCTCGGGGCCGGGCCCGTCCCGTTCGGCACCAAGTCGACGAACGAGGTCCCGAAGACGGTCGCGGGGAGGATGCGGGCCACGACGGTGGCCGGGACCTCGGAGAGCTCGTCCCCGCGGATGGCTATCCCGACCCGGACGCCACCCTGGGGGCCACGGGAGATCCCGGTGACCTTCCCGATGATGACCCCCCGCAGCTTGACGTCAGCGCCGTCGAGGAGCGAGCCGCCGGCGTCCGCCAGCTGGGCAGATACCTTCTCCGGACCGCCGAAGGTTCCGGTCGAACGCAGGAATACAAAGGAGAGAAAGAGTGCGACGCCTACGACGGTCACGACGCCGCGGAGAGCCAGCTCCCGACGGGTGAGCTCCTTGCGAACCAGCTGTTTGCCCATCAGCAGCTCACCCCGAGACCCGGAAGCCGGCGTCGCTGCCCCAGAACGCAAGCGTCATCACCATGTCGAGCAGGACCACTGAGACGATGCTCGCCCGGATGGCGCGTCCGGTCGCCTCACCAACGGCCTGGGGACCGCCGCTGGTGCGCATCCCGTACCAGCAGTGAATCAGGGCGATCGCCGTGGCGAAGACAAGAATCTTGACCACCGACAGGAAGACGTCGCGACCGAGGATGAAGGTGGAGAAGTAGTGGTCGTACTGTCCCGGTGACTGGCCGAAGAGGAAGACCACGGAGACCATCGAGGCGACGTACGAGCCGATCAGCCCGATCAGGTAGAGCGGCAGGATCGCGATTCCGGTAGCGATCACCCGGGTGGTGACCAGGAACCGGATCGGCTGGATTGCCATCACCTCCAAGGCATCTACCTCCTCGGCGATCTTCATCGAGCCGAGTTGAGCGGTGAAGCGGCAGCCCACCTGCGCACCGAGTGCTAGAGCCGCGATGATCGGGGCGAGCTCGCGAGTGTTGGCGCTCGCAGAGATGAAGCCGGTCAGTGGTGCCAGTCCGACAATCTCCAGTCCATTGAACCCCTCGATGCCCAGGGACGTACCGGCTGAGACTGCCAGCAGCACCATGACGCCCACGGTTCCGCCACCCACGACGAGCGCTCCACTACCCCAGGCGATGTCCTTGAGCTGCCGGAGTACTTCACGGTGGTACCGAGTCACGGTGACCCCGACGGAGCCGAAGGTCTTCCCTGCAAAGGTTGCGAAGTCCCCCACCTGCGCGAGCGCACCCATCGCGCCGTCAAGCAGCCGAACAACGCCGTCGGAGATCGTGGGACGAGGGGTTGGCTCGTTGACGACGGCCATCAGACGATCCCCTGCGGCACGAGCATGACGTAGGCCTGGGTTATGGCGACGTTCGCGACGGCCAGAAAGATCACCGAGAGCACCACGGCCTCGTTGACCGCATCGGCAACGCCTTTCGGACCGCCGGAAGCGTGCAGCCCCTTGTGGGCGGCGACGATGGTCGCTAGGAAGCCGAATACCACCGCCTTGAACTCGGCGAGCACGAAATCGGTGGGCTGGCTGAAGGAGACGAAGGAATTCAGGTAGGCGCCCGAGCTGATCGACCCACCGCCCACGTTGACGATGAAAGCGGTGACCATGGCCGTCATTGCCACGATGACCGTCAGCAGCAGCGCAACGACGATGGCTGCGAGGACCCGCGGCGCAACCAGTCGCTGTACCGGCGAGATGCCCATGACCTTGAGGGCATCGATCTCTTCGCGCACCGTGCGGGCGCCAAGGTCCGAGCAGATCGCCGACCCGACGGCGCCGGCGATCATCAACGATGTCACCAGGGGCGCGCCCTGGCGCAGCACCCCGATGCCGTTGACCGCACCACTGAACGACGTGGCTCCGATCTGGTTCGCGACCGCGCCGATCTGGACCGAGGTGATGACGCCGAACGGGATCGCGACCAGGATTGTCGGCAGCAAGGACACTCGGGTCATGAACCAGGCCTGCAGCATGAACTCAGTCCACGAGAACCGCCGCGCCGATATGTCACGGACGATGAAGAGGATCGAATCGATGCCCAGGACGAGCAGATTCCCGCCGGTGACCACGCCCGTACGGGAGCGGCCCTTCAT
>JBKJHO010000016.1:0-8302 GCA_046598915.1 Marmoricola sp.
GCGTCGTACGCCGCTGGAGGACGTCGTCCACCGCGGAACCTGGACCTCGGTCTGACCCACTCGCGAGTTCGGGACGTCAGCCCTTGAGGCACAACTTACGATGGTTCCATGTCCCCGCTGTCCTCTCGAGTGCGCTCCGAGCCGAAGGCGGCTGCGAGCACCCGCCGGCGGGTCGCGCTCGTCGCTCTTCTGGTCGCGACCGTGATCGCCCTGGTCTGGACGCTGCAGCCCCGGCCGAAGACAGCAGAACCACCGGTGGTCGTCGAGCCGCCTGCGCCCCAGGCCGTGGTCGCCGGGAGCGTGTTCAAACCCTCTGTCTGCGGCCAGCCCGCGACCAAGCCGTTCGTCCCGACCAAGATCACCGTCGACGAGGTCGCGACCAACGCCCCGGTGCTGGCTCTGCCACGAGACGCCAACAACGTCCCGCAGGCGCCCCCGCTCTCCGCCGCCGGCCAGACCCAGTTCGCCTGGGACAAGCCCACGATCTCGCCCGGCAGCCAGAAGGGCAACGTGCTGTTCAACGCCCATACCTACCCGGACGGGAGCGCCCTCGGTAACAGGCTGCTCGACCACTTCCAGGTCGGGGACCGGATCATCGTCCGGGGCGCGAACGCCGAACTCTGTTACCAGGTCACCAAACGCGTGGTGATCCCGGCGGCTAACGGCTCCTCCGAGTACTACGTCAAGGACGGTCCCCCGCAGCTCGCGCTGATCGTCTGCTCACCACCGCGGCTCGGACCGGGAAACTGGAAGAACCGGACGATCTGGTACGCCTCGCCGATCAATCCTGACGGCACCGTCTAAGGCGTCGCTTGCTCGGGCTGTTCAGGCCTCAGGCTGCTCCACGAGGCTCCGGCGCAGGACCGTACCTCCGAGGAAGAGCAGAGCGACAGCAGCGATCGGCACCCAGGTCGGGACTGCGACTACCGATTCGGCACCGGACCTCGTAGCGAGGCTGAAGGCGAAGGCCGCCACCAGAACGAGGCTCCAGACGAGCCCCCGTACGATCCAGTTCTTCATCTGGGCCTCTGACTTCCGGTGGGACTTCCGATGGGACTTCCGATGGCGCGCCAGGCGCGTGCGCGCTCACATCAGTCTTACCATCGGCACCGGCCCGGCAAACCTGAGCCTGAATCTGAGTTCGGGTCCCGAGGATTTCGGGAGACGCATCTCACCGGCCAGTGGGCAAGATTTCGGCTTCGGTCGGTCTCGCCCGGCCTAGCGTGCGGGGCGTGACTCCTCAGCGCCCACGACCCTGGTTGATGCTGGCGTTGTCGACCCTCGGCCAGTCCGCGTCCTCGGCCGCGGTCAATGGCCCGGCCTTCCTCATCCCGGCCTTGTATGCCGACGGTCTCTCCCTGACCGCCGCCGGCTGGATAGCAGCGGCCTCGATCGCCGGCAGTACCTGCACGCTGGTCCTCTGGGGTGCGGTGGTCGATGCCATCGGCGAGCGGTTCGTCCTGGTGAGCAGCCTCGCCCTGACGGCGGCCGCTCTCGCAGGAGCCGTGGCCGTGCACGATTCGGCCGTCCTCCTCGGCGTGCTGCTCTTCGTGGCCGGCGCCGCCGCGGCTGGTACCTCGTCCGCCAGTGGCCGGGTCGTCGTCGGTTGGTTCCCGCCACGGCGGCGCGGCACGGCGATGGGTATCCGCCAGATGGCCCAGCCGATCGGTGTCGGTGTGGCCGCGATCGCGATCCCGGTCGTAGCCGCGGGACCGGGCATCGGTTGGGCTCTCGTCGTACCGGCTGCCTTTGCCGCGGTGACCGCGCTGGCGTGCGCGTTCGGAGTGCTCGACCCGGAACGTCCGCCCCGCCCGGTCGACGTCGCCGCGACCAACCCGTACCGCGACAGCACCTACCTGAACCGGATCCACGCCGTCTCGATGCTGCTGGTGATCCCGCAGTTCACGGTCTGGAGCTTCATGTTGGTCTGGCTCCAGGTTGGCCGGGACTGGAGCCCGGGGGCCGCCGGCCTCCTCGTCGCCCTGGCCCAGGTCCTCGGTGCAGTCGGGCGGATCGGCGCCGGGCACATCTCTGACCTCGTCGGCTCCCGCACCGTGCCGTTGCGTTGGGTCGCCGTCGCGGCCGGTACGACGATGCTGGCCGTCGGCGTTGCGATCCGGGCTGACTGGGCGATCGCGGTCCCGCTGATGATGTTGGCCACGATGATCACGGTCGCCGACAACGGGCTCGCCTTCACCGCGGTCGCCGAACGAGCCGGTCCGTTCTGGTCCGGCCGAGCGCTCGGCCTGCAGAACACCGGCCAGTACCTGACCGCGGCCGCAGTACCACCCGTGGTCGGGTTCCTGATCCCGCTGTGGGGTTACGGCCTCGCGTTCGGCCTGACCGGACTGTTCCCCCTGCTCGCCGCTCCGCTGGTGCCGCGCGACGAGGCCGAGATCAGCAGCTAGCGTCCTCACGCACTCGATGTGACACATCGTCAACGTGACCCATGCGCCGGTCGTTCGTTGGAACGAGACGGACCGACTCGTCAGTGGGAAGAGGACAGAACTCCATGCGCGGAAACCTCCGACTTGCCCTGGCGGCGATCGTCTCCCTGACAGTCGTGACCGCGACCGTCACGTTCGCACGCGCCGACAGCTTCCCGTTCCAGCCACAGGCAGCGGAGGGGAAGGGGGCGTACGCCGCCACGTCCACCGACACCAGTGCGGCCTCCCCGTCCGAGGACAGCCACGCGCACGACCACGCCGATCCAGCCACCAAGAACTCGATCTCCCGCTCCGCGCTGACCACCAGTGGCGACACTGCGGACCCGACCACCCCGACCCAGGCCGCCCGCTCGGTCGCCGCTGCCGAGACTCAGCGCGAGCAGGCCGAGGTACCTCTGCGTACGGTGCCCGTCGACCCCGCTCAGCCGAAGGTCCCCTCGAACCGCTACAACCTCTTCAACGCCTGCTACGGGCTGAAGTCCACGGCGAACAACCGGTGGCTTCGCGGGACGACGTTCTCCGGTGATTCGCTGACGGCAGGGTCGCCGTTCTACTTCAAGCCCAGCTCGCTCGGGCACTACTTGATCTTCACCAGGGCGAGCACCTTCCTCGGGGGTACGAAGAGCAAGGCGACGGTGACCACGACGAAGCCCGGACCAACGGTGAATTGGACCGTTACCCAGGTCGGCGCGACGTCGTTCCGGATGTTCCTGCCCGGCGCCGGCTACCTGGCTGCCGGCTCCGGCGGTGCGGCCACGTTCGCCGCCTCCCCGAACCCGAACACCCAGCTGACGCCGTACCGCCGGAGCGGGTGCACGCCGTTCCCTGAGATCAGCACCAACGTGGTCGGCGACCCGAGCGCCGGGGTCAGCAGCTTCCAGGAGACCCGCGGCTACATCGACGCGCACACCCACGGCATGGCGTTCGAGTTCCTCGGCGGCAAGGTCCACTGCGGTCGGCCGTGGTCGCCGTGGGGAGTGACCGTCGCCCTCGTCGACTGCCCTGACCACACCGCCACCGGCGGGAACGGCGCTCTCGCCGAGAGTTTCCTGTCCGGTGAGACGAGCCATGACCCGGTCGGCTGGCCGACGTTCAAGGACTGGCCCGCGCCCAGGTCGCTGACCCACGAAGGCACCTACTACAAGTGGATGGAGCGCTCCTGGCGCGCTGGCCAGCGGATCCTGGTAAACCTGCTGGTCGAGAACAACCAACTCTGCATGCTCTACCCGCTCAAGCAGAACTCGTGCGACGACATGGAATCGGTGGCCCTGCAGGCCAGGGACATGCGCGAGCTCGAGCGGTACGTCGACGCCCAACACGGCGGCCCCGGCAAAGGCTGGTACCGGATCGTCGCCGACCCGGTCCAGGCACGAAAGGCGATCAACCAGGGCAAGCTCGCCGTCGTCATGGGCATCGAGACCTCGGTCCTGTTCGGCTGCCACACCCGCCTGGGCCGTGCGACCTGCACGACCGACTCGATCGAGAAGCAGCTCACCGAGGTCCGCAAGATGGGCGTGTCCCAGATGGAGCTGGTCAACAAGTTCGACAACGCGCTTTCGGGCGTCGCCGGCGACGAGGGCACGACCGGCTACCTGGTCAACGCCGCCAACACCCTGGAGACCGGTTCACCCTGGAAGATGACCACCTGTGACCCTAACGACCCCGAGGAGCACGACAAGGACCAGGACAACTCGGCGCCGATCCCGTCCCAGGATGCACTCTTCGGGGCGGTGCTGAAGTTCCTGCCGGCGAACACCCTGGACCCGATCCCGGCGATCCCCGTCTACCCGGCGAAGCACCACTGCAACACCCTCGGTCTGAGCAGCCTCGGTGCGGCGACGATCACGGGGATGGCCAAGCGGCACATGCTGTTCGACCCGGACCACATGAGCGTCAAGGCCCGCCAGCAGTCGCTCGACCTCACCGAGAGCCTCGGGTATCACGGGGTGCTCTCCAGCCACTCCTGGTCCACCCCGGACGCCTACTCGCGCATCTACGACCAACAGGGCTTCATCACGCCGTACGCCGGCGACAGCGTCGGCTTCGTGGACAAGTGGAAGCGGCACCTGACCTGGATGAACCCGCAGACGTACTGGGGGTTCGGCTTCGGGGCTGACATCAACGGCCTCGGCGCCCAGGGCGACCCGCGTCCCGGCGCGGCGGAGAACCCGGTCACCTACCCCTTCACCGGTCTGGGCGGGGTGAAGGTCTACCAGCAGACCAGCGGCCAGCGCGTCTACGACATCAATAAGGACGGCGTCTCCCACTACGGCCTGTACCCGGACTGGATCCAGGACCTGAAGATGATCGCCGGTCAGGACATCGTCACCGACCTGACCCGCGGCCCCGAGGCCTACCTGCAGACCTGGGAGCGCGCGTACGGCGCCAAGACCGACGCCTGCATGAACCCGTCCAACAAGCGCAGCAAGGCCTACCTCACCAAGGTCCTGACCGACGGCACCGACTGGTGGACCGCGATCAAGGCGGTCGGCCAACCGCACCGGCGCCTGGACCAGAAGTTCACCTACTGCACCACCACGGGCTATGCGGTCGTGAACTTCAACCGGAGCGGCCAAGTCACCTCGATCGTCTGACGACTACGTGGTTGGAGGGCGACAAGCCATCGAAGGACGGGCTCAGATGGGCTCAGATGGGTGAGCGTCCGCACTGTCCGCGCAGTAAGCCTTGCCTCAGCCGTCACTCGAAGTTACCGCGGGGTAGCGTTTCTCACACGCTCTCCGCGTGCGACTCCTCCCACCAGGGCAATAGTCTGTGCGCGACGACTGCGCAACCGACCCATTTTCATGCTGCGACCGGTGTAGCCACCGGCAGGTTGGAGTGACTTCCCTTGGACACCAAGCTCACGCTTATTCTGGGTCTGATCCTGAACGTGGCCATCTTGCCGTTCGCGGCGAAGCGGGTCGTGTTCCTGTACCGCCTGATCACGAGCGGGCAACCGGCTCCGGACCGCATCGTTGGTGTCACCTCTCGGGTCGGCCAGGCGCTCAAGGGCCAGCTCGTCGAAGTCCTCGGTCAGAAGAAGCTGCTCAAGTGGTCGATCCCCGGCATCGCGCACGCTTTCGTGATGTACGCCTTCCTCATCCTCGGCACCGTGTACGTCGAGGCGTACGGGATCCTGCTCTCGACCAACCCGAAGTGGAAGATCCCGCTCGTCGGGGATTGGTGGATCCTGGGCTTCGCCCAAGACCTGATCGGCGCCCTCTGCCTGGTCGGTCTGGCCACCTTCGCGATCATCCGGTTCAAGAACCAGCCCGCCAAGCTCGGCCGCAAGTCCCGCTTCAAGGGCTCGCACACCGGTGGCGCCTGGATGGTCCTGTTCATGATCTTCAACGTCATCTGGACGATGTTCCTGTTCCGCGGAGCGGCTGCAGCGGGCGACAACCTGCCCTACGGCAACGAAGCATTCTTCTCACGCGGCATCGGCAACCTGCTCGACGGTCTGTCGCACCACGCCCTGGAGATCGTCGAAGGCATCGGCCTCCTGCTGCACATCGGCATCATGCTCGTCTTCCTGATCATCGTGCTCAACTCCAAGCACCTGCACATCTTCATCGCGCCGATCAACATCATGTTCAAGCGCCCTGACGGCCCCGACGCCCTCGGTGCCATCAAGCCGATGATGTCCGACGGCAAGCCGGTGCACCTCGAGGACATCGAGGAGATGGACGAGGACACCGTTCTCGGCATTGGCTCGATCGAGGACTTCTCGTGGAAGGGCCTGCTGGACATGGCCAGCTGCACCGAGTGCGGCCGCTGCCAGTCCCAGTGCCCGGCCTGGAACACCGAGAAGCCGCTCTCGCCGAAGATGCTGATCATGAATCTTCGCGACCACGCGTTCGCGAAGGCGCCGTACATCCTGGCCGACAACGAGGAAGCCCGGACGCAGCTCCCCGCAGAGGTGCTGGCCGAGGCCGAGCGTCCGCTGGTCGGTGTCTCGGAGGGTGAGTACGCCTGGCACCCCGAGGGCGGCGCGATCATCGACAACGACGTCCTCTGGTCCTGCACCTCCTGCGGCGCCTGCGTGAACCAGTGCCCGGTGGACATCGAGCACGTCGACCACATCATCGACATGCGTCGCTATCAGGTCCTGGTCGAGGCGAACTTCCCGGCCGAGCTCAACGGGCTCTTCAAGGGCCTGGAGAACAAGGGCAACCCCTGGAACATGAACCCGAACGCGCGGATGGAGTGGGCCCAGGGCCTGCCCTTCGACGTGAAGGTCGTCGGCGAAGAGGTCCAGGACCTCACCGAGGTCGACTGGCTGTTCTGGGTCGGCTGCGCCGGTGCGTACGAGGACCGGGCCAAGAAGACCACCCGTGCGGTAGCGGAGCTTCTCGACATGGCCGGCGTCTCGTTCGCCGTCCTCGGCAACGGGGAGACCTGCACCGGAGACTCGGCCCGCCGCGCCGGTAACGAGTTCGTCTTCCAGGCGCTCGCCCAGCAGAACATCGAGACCTTCAAGGAGCACAAGGTCAAGAAGGTCGTCTCGACCTGCGCCCACTGCTTCAACACCTTGAAGAACGAGTACCAGGAGTTCGGCATCGAACTCGAGGTCGTTCACCACACCCAGCTCCTCAACCGCCTCGTGCGCGAGAAGAAGCTGGTCCCGGTGGCGGCCCCCGGCCCGACGCGGCAGATCACCTATCACGACCCCTGCTACCTCGGCCGTCACAACCAGGTCTACTCGCCGCCGCGTGAGCTGCTCGAGATCATCCCTGGCGCCGAGTTCAAGGAGATGCCCCGCAACGCGGAGCGTTCCTTCTGCTGCGGTGCCGGCGGCGCCCGGATGTGGATGGAAGAGACCATCGGCGAGCGGATCAACGTCAACCGCACCGTCGAGGCCGTCGCAACCGGCGCCGACCAGATCGCGGTGGGCTGCCCGTTCTGCCGGACCATGCTCGAGGACGGTTTGACCAGCGAGCAGGACGCCGGCCGCGCCGGCGAGAACGTCGAGGTTCTCGACGTCGCCCAGCTGCTGCTGGCCTCGGTCAAGGGCGAGGGCAAGAAGGTCAAGGCAGAAGCGAAGGCCAAGGCTGCTGCCCCTGCTGCCGCCCCTGCCGCTGCAGCGACCGCGGTCGCCGAGCCCGAGGCTGCTGCCCCGGCTGCCCCGGCGTCCGGCGGCTCGCTGTTCGATGATGGTCCGGCTGAGGCGCCGGCCAAGCCGACCGAGGCCAAGCCTGCCGCGGCCGGGGAATCGCTCTTCGACACCCCCGCTGCCGCAGACGAGCCCGCAGCGAAGCCCGCAGAGAAGCCCGACGCAGAGGCCGCAGAGAAGCCCGCAGAGAAGGCGGCTGTGAAGCCGGCCGAGTCCGGTGGCTCACTCTTCGACGTCGCCCCGACCGCTGCGCCGGCGGAGCCCGCCGCAACCCCCGCGGCCGACACCCCCGCGGCCGACACCCCGTCGGTGGCGCCTGTCGAAACCCCTGCGGCCAAGGCAGACCTGGACAGCGGAGGGTCGCTCTTCGACTTGGCCCCTGCCGAGCCAGCGGCACCGAAGGTGGAGCCTGTCGCTGAGAAGCCTGCGACCGAGGAGCCCAAGGCTGAGGCACCTGCCGAGCCCGAGACCGAGCCCGAGACCGAGACCGAGCCCGAGGCCGAAGAGCCCAAGGCCGAGGCCGAGGCACCTGCCGAGCCCAAGGCCGAAGAGCCCAAGGCCGACCTGGGCAGCGGCGGATCACTTTTCGACATCAAGGCGGCCGCCGAGGCGAAGCCTGGGAAGACCGAGGCCGCTGAGGAGGAGACTGCTGAGGCCGAGGCGCCCGTCGCCGAGGACAAGGCGGACGCCCCCGAAGCCGCGGAGCCCGAGGTCGCCGAGCCCGAGACTGCTGAGCCCGAGG
>JBKJHO010000036.1:0-15201 GCA_046598915.1 Marmoricola sp.
GTAACCCATCAGGGTGGGAGAGTCGAAGCCGTACGCCTCGGCGACCCAGACGGTGTCCAGACCGGCCTTCTCCCAGGCGGTGACCTGGTCGGCTGCGTTGCGCGGGCTGCCGTCGTACATGAGTATGGTGGAGAACTTCAACAGGTGCCTTTTCTGTGGGGCTGCGGTACAGGTCTGGGTCCGCACGGACTTCCGTGACAGTAGTGCTGTCACGGTCCGGGCGCCAGGGGACGGCGGTGTGGCACGCGCTACCAAACCCGGGATCCGGCGCTTATCCGCGCTGGTCCGGCGCTATTCGGTGTGCCAGGACGTCCAGAGCTCGGCGTACGAACCACCGCTCGCAACCAGCTCGTGGTGGGTGCCGAGCTCGACGATTCTGCCGTCCTCGACGACCGCGACCCGGTCCGCGTCATGCGCGGAGAACAGTCGGTGCGCGATCGCGATCACGGTCCGCCCCTCCAGGACGGCCGCCAACGAGCGCTCCAGGTGCCGGGCCGCTCGAGGGTCGATCAGCGAGGTGGCCTCGTCGAGCACCAGGGTGTGCGGGTCGGCCAGGACCAGTCGGGCCAACGCGATCTGCTGCGCCTGGGCCGGGGTGAGGGCGATCCCACCCGAGCCGACGGTGGTCGCCAACCCCTGCGGCAGTGAGCGGACCCAGTCCCCGGCATCGACAGCGTCCAGTGCCAACATCAGCCGTACGTCGTCCGCATCCTCATCGATGGCGAGCGCAAGGTTGTCGCGCAGCGAACCGACGAAGACGTGGTGCTCCTGGGTGACCAGGGCGACGTGCCCGCGGAGCTCGCTGAGCGTCAACTCGGTCAGACCAACCGCGCCGACAGTGACGGCGCCGGTCCGCGGCGGGTGGATGCCAGCCAGCAGCCGGCCCAGGGTGGACTTGCCGGCGCCGGACGGGCCGACCATCGCGATCCGCTCGCCGATCCCCACCGACAGGTCGATCCCGTGCAGGACGTCGCGGCCCTCGGCATAGCTGAAGCGGACGTCACTAGCGTCGATCTTCTCGTCGACCGGCTGCCGTCCGCTGGCGACCCGGTCCTCGGGGACCTGGGCGACGCCGAGCAGACGGGCCAGGGACGCGCCGCCGACCTGGAGCTCATCGAGGATCGCCACGACGCGGTCGAGCGGGTCGATCAGAGCCTGGACGTAGAGCGTCGCCGCGGTCACCTCACCAAGGCTTGCGTGACCGTTCAGATACATCCAGCCGCCGAGCAGCAAGGTGGCGACCGTGGGGATCAGGTAGGCGGTCTCGACAGCGGGGAAGAACCGGGTGCGCAGGCCGAGGGTGTACCGCTCGGCCCGGTAGGACTCGGCGATGTCGGCGTCGACCTGGTCGATCCGGCGCTGTTGGAGTCCCAGGGCCTCCACGGTGCGCGCGCCCTCGACGGTCTCGGTCAGCGAGGCGTTGATGACCGAGTAGGTCTCGCCTTCCCAGAGGTAGCCCTCTTTGGCGCGCTTGAGGTACCAGCGCAGGGCGATTGCCAGCGGCGGGAGGCCGAGGAGGACCGGGAAGAGTACCCACCAGCCGACCAGGACGGCGCCGATCAGCGTCATGAATGCGGTGACGACCGCGATCAGCCACTCCGGGATCGCCCACCGCACCGACCAGCCGAGCTGGTCGACGTCCCGCGACGTACGGGTGAGCAGGTCACCGCTGCCCGCACTCTCGACGACCCCGATGGGCAGGTCGAGCGAGGAGTTTACGAAGTCCTCCCGGAGCTCGGCGAGGACTTGCTCGCCGAAGACCTGTGAGCGCAGGCGGGCCGACCGGGTCAGCAGGGTCTGGGCGAGCAGGAAGACCGCGAGCAGGATCGCGATCCGGTCGACGTGGTCCTTCGTGGTGCCATCGTGCACCGCCTGGACCAGGTCGCCCAGCAGCCGGGGAGCCGCGAGGCCAGCCGCTGCGGCGAGCACGTGCAGTCCGAGAGCAATCCCGATCGCGCGAGGGTGTCGGCGGATCAGGCCACGCAGGTAGCGCCGCACGGTCGCGCGGTCGGCGACTGGAAGGGCTTCGTTCATCGGAACGCCTCGTCCTCGACCTCGTCGCGGGTGACCGCGAGTCTGTACGCCGGGCAGGTCGCGAGCAGCTCGCTGTGGGTGCCCTCGGCAACGACGACGCCGTCCACGAGGAATGCCACGAGATCGGCGCGCGCGAGCATCAGTGGGCTCGAGGTGGTTACCACCGTGGTCCGGCCGTGCCGGATGGGAGCCAGCCGCCGGGCGATCCGGGCCTCGGTGTGAGCGTCGACCGCCGAGGTCGGCTCGACCAGGATCAGAACTTCCGGGTCGGAGACGAGCGCTCGTGCCAGCACCAGGCGCTGGCGCTGGCCCCCGGAGAACGACCGACCTTTTTCAGCCACGAGGCTGTCGAGTCCCTGGGGAAGA
The DNA here is from genome assembly GCA_046598915.1 of Marmoricola sp. Taxonomy (GTDB): domain Bacteria; phylum Actinomycetota; class Actinomycetes; order Propionibacteriales; family Nocardioidaceae; genus Marmoricola. The sequence goes on from JBKJHO010000036.1 coordinate 2,401, forward strand.
GCCTCGAGGACATCGCCCGCGGCGGCAGCATGCACCGCGTCGGCCGTCGTCAACCGGCCGTCCTGAGCGGCGGCGAGCTGGTCGCCGAGGCGACCGGAGAAGAGCAGCGCGCCGGTATCGGAGACGACGATCCGGCGTCGTACGACGGCGCGCGGCAGTGCATCCAACCGGGTGCCACCCCAGAGCACGTCGCCCTCCACGAACCGGCCGAGCCGGTCAGCCACGCGAGCGGCGTCGGTCGGCGGCTCGGAGACGAGGGCAGTCACCCGGCCAGGCTGAACCCGAAGGCCGCTGGACAGGTCCACCAGGATGCTGTGGATCGGCGGCTCCGCGGCAGGATTCTGCCGGTCGTCGATCTCGGGTTCGAGGGCGAGCACCATCACGATGCGCCGGGCGGAGACATGGGCCCGGATCCACTTGTTGGCAGCCTCCGTCGCCGTGCGCAACGGCAGCACCAGGAACGCGGCGTACCCGTAGAACGCCACCAGCTCGCCGGGGGTGATCCGTCCATCGACGGCGAAACGGGCGCCCAGCCAGACGACGGCGACGACGAAGACCCCCGGTAGAAACACCTGGAGGGCGTCGAGCGCCGATTGGAGGCGGGCGACAGCGACGCCTGCCTGCCGCACCTTCTGCGACTCGACCGCGTAACGGCGGCCGAAGGCCCGTTCGCCGCCGATGCCCCGCAGAACCCGAAGGCCGCTGACGATGTCGGTGGCGAGGTTGGAGAGGTGGCCCGTCATCTCGCGCTGATCGAGGTTCCGCCGTTGCAGCGGGCTCAGCAACGGGCCGAGCAGGAGGAGCAGCAGCGGCACGCCGATCAGGACGACCAGCCCGAGCGTGACCGAGGTCTGCAGCAGGATCACTGCAACGACGACGAAGGAGACCAAGGCTCCCATCGCCCGGGCGAGGACGTCCATGGCGTTGCCGATGTGGGAGAGGTCGTTGGTGCCGATCGCGACGACCTCGCCGGTAGCGACCCGCTTGGCGAGGGTTGCGCCGAGGTGGGTTGCCTGGCGGGCCACGAGCTGGACGACCCGGTACGCCGCGGTCAGCCAGTTGGTGACGGCGTATCGGTGCCGCATGATGCCGCTGGCCGACTGGATCACGCCGATGCCGAGGAGGATCCCGGCCCAGCGCCAAAGTTCGCTCTGGTCGCGGCCGGTGATACCCGCGTCGATCGCCTTGCCGATCACTGCCGGTACGACGGCGGAGCAGGTCATCCAGATGACACCGAAGAGCATTGCCACCGCGACGGTCTGCCACTGACCGCGCAGCATCCAGCCGAGGAACCGCCACGGGGTGCGCGCATCCGCTTGCCCGGGATGGTCGAGAGGGAGTGTGCGCACCGTCCCTACGGTACGAACTCGCCCATCCCTGGGCGAATGGATTAATCCGGGGGTCAGACTGCCCCAGCCGGTGCCTCGACCTTCGCGGCGGCCGGGGCCTCCTGGGCAGGAGCGATCACCGGATCGCGGTCGAGCTTGCTCGGCCACCACACCTGACCACCGAGATCCAGGTTGAGCGCCGTCACCAGGACCGAGCGGACGATCAGGGTGTCGAGCAGGACCCCGAGCGCGACCGTAGTGCCGAGCTCCGCGAGGAACACGAACGGCAGCGTGCCGAGAACGGCGAAGGTCGCCGCCAGCACGAGGCCGGCCGAGGTGATGACGCCGCCGGTCGAGGAGAGCGCGATCAGCGACCCCTTGCGGGTGCCGTGCTTCATCGTCTCCTCGCGGACCCGGGTCATCAGGAAGATGTTGTAGTCGATGCCGAGGGCGACCAGGAAGACGAACGCGAACAACGGGAACCCGGGATCTGCGCCGGCGAAGTCGAACACGTAGTGGAAGATCAGCGCCGAGATGCCGAGCGCGGCGCCGAACGAGAGCACCACGGTGCCCATCAACAGCAACGGTGCCAGCAGCGACCGCAGCAGCAGGACCAGGATCAGGAACACCACGATCAGAACCAACGGCATGATGACCTTGTTGTCGCGCTCCGCAGCGATCTTGGTGTCGAGGTAGAGCGCGGCCCCACCGCCGACCAGCGCATCGGCGCCGTCGATCCCGTGGGCAGCGGCACGCACGTCCCGGACGATGTCGAACGCCTTCGGGGACGAGACGTCCTCGTTGATGCTCGCCTCGAACCAGGACCGGCCGTTGCCGAGAGGCTTGACCGTGGCGTCCCCGACGTTCGCGACCGCGTCACCAGCCTGCTTCTCGACGGCAGCCCGGACGGCCTCGATCGCGTCGTCGTTCGCCACCACCTGGACGGTGTTCGAGTTGTCGGCGAGGTTATGTGCGAAGAGTGCCTTCTGCGCCGTCACCGAGCCGAAGGTCTTGGTGAAGGAGTCCTCGGTGGAGAGGCCGGTCGCGTCGAGCTTGACCATGCCGAAGCAGGCGATCACCAGGATGGCCGCGGTCCCGGCCCAGATCGCGCGTGGGCGGACGTTGATGCGGGCACCGACCCGGGCCCAAGCGCCGGTGCTGGTCGGCTCTTCGGAGCCGAAGTGCGGGCGTTTGGGCCAGAAGATCCAGCGGCCGAAGATGACTAGCAACGCCGGCAGCAGGGTGACCATCACCAGCAGCGTCACGGCGACGCCGACCGCTAGGACCGGGCCGAGTCCGGCGGTCGAGTTCAGGTCGGCGAACGCCAGGCAGAGCAGGCCGATGACGACCGTGGCCGCACTCGCGATGATCGCCGGTGCGGCGCGGTGTAGTGCGACGGCCATCGCCTCGTGCCGGTCCTCGTGGGTGCGCAGCTCCTCGCGGTAGCGGGCGACGAGCAGCAGCGCGTAGTCGGTGCCTGCTCCGATGACCAGGATGCCGAGGATGTACTGGCTCTGGTCGTTGACGGTCAGGTCGGCGTACTTGGCGAGCAGGTAGACCACGCCGCCGGCGGCCTGGAAGGCGACCAAGGCACTGATAATCGGCAGCAACCAGAGGACCGGGCTCCGGTAGGTGAACAGCAGGATCAGGATGACCACGAGCAGGGTGATCAGGATCAGACTGTTGTGCGACCCCTCGAACGAGGAGGCGAAATCGGAGGCCTGTCCGCCGAAGCCGCCGAGGTAGACGTCGACGCCATCCATCTTCGTCAGCTCACGGATGTCGTCGGCAGGCTCGGGGATCTTGTTCCACCCGTCTTTGCCGAAGTTGAAGGTGAAGTAGGAGTACGCGACCTCGCCGTCCGGAGAGACCAGCGGCGGGATGAAGGTCTTCGTGAGCTTGCCCTCGGCCATCAGCTTCTTCAGGATCTCGGCACGCTGCGGGGTCAGGACGGAGTAGTTGCCCTTCGCGACCAGGCCCGGGATGTCCTTCTCGATCTCCAGCGCTTGCTTCTCCATCAGGCTGAAGTCACCCTCGGTGAGCTTGCCGGACTTGGCCTGGTAGACGATCAGCGTCGGGATGTCGTTGGGATCGACGTCCTTGGCGAGCGCGTCGGTCACCCTGGTGGCCTCGGCTGAGCCGGGGAGCCAGGACGACGCCTCGTTGTTCTTCACCTCGGCGAGCTTCGCGCCGAGCATGCTCAGCCCGACGGTTGCGGCCAGCACGACGGCGAAGACGATCCACTTGGTCACGGGGCCGGTCAGTTTGCCGGCGATCTGACGATGCATGGCCGTATTCCAGCAGAGGTCTCCGACATTCCGCCTCAGGGTTTCCCCTGATCCTTGGTCCCCGCTGTGCGTGTTCCGGTCATACTCGGCTCAACCGGCCAGGTCCGCCACGAGCTCGGCCCCGGGGAGCTCGGCGAGCAGCGCCCCCGGAAGGATCAGCTTCGAGCCTCGGATGCCTGAGCCGATCAGCACCAGAGGGGTCATCGGCACCCGGGAATCGACCAGGAGGCGCCAACCCCCCGGTACGCCGACCGGGGTGATCCCGCCGTACTCCATGCCGGTCTCGGTCACCGCCCGGTCATGGTCCAGGAACGAGCACTTCCGTACGTCGAGCAGCCGCTTGACCCGGTTGTTCACGTCAGCCCGGGTGTCCCCCCGGACGACGCACGCAGCGATCCGTTCGGCGCCGTCCCGCTTGCCCATCACGACCACGCAGTTGGCGCCGGCGTCCAGCGGGACGCCGTAGACGTCGACGGTGGCCGAGGTCTCGGACAGGGCGGGGTCGATGGCGACAACGCCGACCCGGCCCGCGTGCTCCCAGGTACGGAGCAGTGCGGCCGTGGGGGCGCCGACCAGGTGGAGGTTCTCCAGGGCCGGGACGGTGGTCAGCGCCCCGAGGGTGTGGATCGCGACGGCGCCGGCTTCAGACATGCCATGCACCGTAAGGCCTCGGTTGACCTGCCCGACACCTTCCGTCCATCCGGGGCCCGGATGCTTCTCCCATGCCAGGTAGCAACGCGCGCACCCGCGGACTACCCCTGGTGATCGCCCACCGTGGTGCCAGCGGCCACCGCCCGGAGCACACCCTGGTCGCCTACGAGCGCGCGTTCCGACTCGGGGCGGACTCGGTCGAGATCGACCTGGTGGCGACCCGGGACGGCGCTCTGGTCTGCCGTCACGACGTCGAGCTCTCCCGGACGACCGACGTCGCCGGACGCACCGAGTTCGCACACCTGCGTCGAACTCTCGACGTCGACGGTGAGTCCGTGACCGGATGGTTCGTCCACGACTTCACTTCCGTCGAACTCCGCGAGCTCCGGGCCCGGGAACGCTGGCCTCGCAAGCGCCCCTACAGCGCTGCGTACGACGGCCACTGGGCGATCCCGACGCTCGAGGAGGTCCTCGCCGTCCGCGACCGCGAAGCAGCCCGTTCGGGCCTGTCCCTCGGGGTCCACATCGAGCTGAAGTCGCCGCAGCACCTACGGACCCAGGGGCTCTGGCTCCCGGAGCTGGTTGCCGGGGTCGACGCTCGGGACCTGACCTGGATGAGCTTCGACCATGACGCCCTCGCCAGCCTCGGTGCCACCCGCTCGTACCGGCTCTTCGAGAAGACTCCGTCAACCCGTGAGCTCAACCGGGCCGCCGCGTACGCCGTCGGCATCGGCGTACGACGCAAGGCGGTGCTCCCTCCGGACCTCACTGGCCGGGTCCTGGAGCCCTCGAAGCTGGTCGGTCGTGCCCACAAGCGTGGTCTTGACGTCCTGGTGTGGACACACCGGGCCGAGAACCAGCACCTGCCCAGCAACCTGCGGATCGGTTCTTCCCTGCACGCGCACGGTGACGCCGCCGGCGAGGCTGCGATGCTCTTCGAGGCCGGCATCGACGGCCTGATCACCGACTTCCCCGAGATCGGGATCGTCGGGCGGGGTCGCCTGCCCCAGTTGCGGATCGCTCGCTAGTCCGTCGGAGCCTTGCTGCGGCCGGGGAGCGCACCGGTCAGACCGCCGACCATGCCGCCGCCGATGCCCTTGACCAGCCTCGCCCCCGGGATCGAATCGAGCTGACCGAGGGTGGCGTTCACCAGGGCCTCGACCCGCTGGACCGCGTCGCGGGCCAGCCGGATGTCCTCCTGGGTCTCAGGGAGTCCCTCGATCACCGGGAGCAGCTTCTTCATGCTGGTGGCAGTCCGGTCGACGGTCGGGACCAGTTTCGCGAGCTGGGTGGCTGCCTGGTCGAGGCGGTTGCTGACCAGGGCGATCTGGTTGACCGTGACCTCGGTGATGCGCATGACCCGACGAATGTCGTCGATCAGCCCGGACTCGACGGCGTCGGTCAGGGCGATGACCAGCGGACGGGCGTCCTGGAGGAACCCGATGGACTCGTCGAGGAAGGTCTCGGCCTTGCCGGTCATCCGGACGGTGTAGCTCAGTCCGTCGGTGCTGAGCGTCACCAGCGCGCCGGCAAAGGTGACGACGGCGCGGGTTACCGGGGGCTGGTCGTGCCAGTCGTTGGCCATGGGTTCACGGTAGTGCTGCGAAGCGCCCGAGAACAGCGAGACGGCCCGGTTAGGGCGCCGTCTCGCGACCCCAGGCCAGGCGTCTCACCGCACGCGGAGTTTGCGGAGCAGCTTCAGCTGGCCGTTGGTCAGGCTCACGAATTTGTCCAGGGCCATCGAGGCCGGCGGCCCGAGCGCCATCAGTCGCTGCTCGGCGACGGTCTGCGCCTCGGTGTACCTCCGGATGCCCTCGGCGCCGTGCCGACGACCGAGTCCGCTGTCCCCCATGCCCCCCATCGGTGCCTCGACCGAGCCGGCCGCTGCCGCGGCGCCATCGTTGATGTTCACCGACCCCGAACGGATCCGGGCCGCCATCTGCCGGGCTGTGTGGGTGTCCTGGGACCAGATGCTTGCCGAGAGGCCGTAGTTGCCCTCGTTGGCGAGTTCGACGGCCTCGGAATCGGAGGAGAACGGGTACAACGAGATCACTGGTCCGAAGGTCTCCTCGTGGCAGACGGTCATCGATGCGTCGACGCCTTCGAGGATGGTCGGCTCGTACATAAGCGGCCCGAGATCGGGGCGAGCCCGACCCCCGGTCAAGATCGTTGCGCCGGCCGCGCGGGCTTCCTCGACGTGTTCAGCGACCGTGGCCAGCTGGGCCGGGGAGGCCAGCGATCCGATGTCGACGGTGTAGTCGAAGGTCTGACCGAGTCGCAGCGACTGGGTCGCCTTCACGATCTCGGTCCGGAACGCGTCGTAGACGTCGGCGTGGACCAGGACCCGCTCGGTGTGGATGCACATCTGGCCGGTGTTGGCGAAGGACGATGCGACTGCGCCCTCGGCGGCCTTCACCAGGTCGGCGTCCTTGCGCACGATCAGCGGGTTCTTGCCCCCGAGCTCGAGGGAGGCGCCGATCAGGCGGCGCCCGGCCTGCTCACCGACGGTCCGCCCGGTCGCGGTCGAGCCGGTGAAGCAGATGTAGTCGACCGCCTCGATCAGAGCGGTCCCGACCACGCTGCCGCGGCCGACGACGATCTGCCAGAGATCGGTCGGCAGGCCCGCACGGCCCATCAGCTCCCGGGCGAAGAGCAGCGTCAGCACGGTCTGCGAATCGGCCTTGGAGACCACGGCGTTGCCCGCCAGTAGCGCCGGGACGGCGTCGCCGACACCGAGGTAGAACGGGTAGTTCCACGGGGAGATGATCCCGACGACGCCCTTGGGCACCCGGGTCTCGGCGACCTTGGTGAGGCCCGGGACGGCGCCGCGGACCGAGGTGGTCGACAGGTACTTGCGACCTGCCCGGGCGTAGTGCCTGGTGAGGTTCGCAACCTGGAGGATCTCCTGCCACGCGGTGAACCGGGCCTTGCCCATCTCCCACTGGATCAGGTCGATCAACTGATCCTGCTCGGCGAGGAACAGGTCGTGGAACGCGAGCATCACCTGGGCGCGGTCGCGGAACGGGCGCTCGCGCCACGCAGCGGCGCCGAGGCGTGCCACGGCGACTGCATCGGCGACGTCGTCCGCGCTGCTGGCGAGGATCGTCGCGATCTGCAACGAGTCGTACGGCGCGTACGCCGTCACGCTCTCGGTGCCGGACTCGCTCCGGAATACCCGGGACGTCAGCCCGGCGATGACCGCGTCGGTCACCCACGCCGGCCGGGCGGAGGGGATCTGGTCGTGGCGCAGGTGCTGATCGACGATGGCGGTCATGGCGGTCCCCTCAGTCCTCGTACAGTGCGGTGATCTCGTCGGCGTAGTTCGCGTGCACGACCCGTCGCTTGAGCTTCAGCGTTGGGGTGAGCTCGGCGGACTCGGCTGTCCACTCGACCGGCAGCAGCTTCCACTTCTTGACCTGCTCGGGCCGGGAGAGACGCTCGTTGGCCTTCTCGACGGCCTGGGTGACGATTCCCAGGATGGCCGGGTGCTGGGAGAGGGCGGTGAGGTCTGCCGCTGCTTCGCCCTCGATGCCGAGCTTGCCGGCGATGATCGGCGCCACGTCCGGATCGAGAGTCAGGATCGCGACGACGTACGGCTTGCCCTCGCCGTAGGCGAGCGCGTGTCCGACCAGCGGGCTCTCCTTGAGGTAGTTCTCGATGTTCGAGGGCGAGATGTTCTTGCCCTGCGAGGTGATGATCAGTTCTTTCTTGCGATCCACGATCTTCAGGAAGCCGTCGTCGTCGAGCACGCCGATGTCGCCGGTGTGCACCCACCCGTCGGCGTCCACAAGCTCGGCGGTCGCCTCCGGGTTCTCGAAGTAGCTCTCGATCGCGACCGGACCGCGGGCCAGGACCTCGCCGTCCTCGGCGAGGCGGACTTCGATGCCGGGCTGTGCACGGCCGACGGTGCCGAGCCGGAACGCGTCCGGGCCGCACGCCGTGACCGCCCCGCTGGTCTCGCTCATCCCGTAGATGTCGTAGATCGAGAAGCCTAGGCCGGCGAAGAACTTCGCGGTCTCCAGCGGCATCGGGGCCGAGGCGCTACCGGCCCAGACGACCCGGTCCAGTCCGAGCATGGACTTCATCGGGGTGAGGACGGCGGCGTCGACGGCGTCGAACTTTGCCTGCAGCTCCGGGCTGGTGGTGTTGCCGTACTGCAGCGACTCGACGTACTCCAGGCCGACCGCCATCGCACTCGCAACGGCCTCCTTCTTGGCCTCGTCGGTCTCCATCGCGAGCAGTCCGTTGATGCCGGTCTGGATCTTCTCCCAGACCCGCGGGACGCCGAAGAACCGCGTCGGTCGGACCTGCCCGAGGGCGCCCACGAGCAACTTCGGGTCGGCGATCAGGTACAGGTGCGCGCCGTTGATTTGGGGTAGGTAGATGCCGAGCACCCGCTCCGCGACGTGTGCGTACGGCAGGTAGGAGAGTGCGACGTGATCGCCCGGGGTGCTCACGGTCTTGTCGGTGCTGGCCGCCTCGAACATGATGTTGCGGTGGCTCAGGACCACAGCCTTCGGGTTGCCGGTGGTGCCCGAGGTGTAGACGAAGGTGACGGGGTCGTTCGGGTCGATCGCCTTCCAACGCCGGTCCACCTCGTCGGACAGGCGCTCGCCGGCGGACTCGGCGCGCTCGGCGAACTCTGCCCAGGTCAGGGCGTCCCCGAAGCGCGCGTCCGGGTCCATGATGATGACGGCAAGCGGCTTGATCTCGGTCAGTGCTTGCTGCCAGCGCTCGACGTGGTCGGCGTTCTCCAGGAAGACCACCGACGGGTTCGAGTGGCCGGCGACGTAGGAGACCTGGGTGGGTGAGAGCGTGTTGTAGATCGACACCGCAACCGCGCCGGCGTGCTGCGCTGCGATGTCAGCGAGGATGTGCTCGTTGCGGTTGGACGCCATGATCGCGATCCGGTCGCCGGGCTGGACGCCCAGGTCGACGAGGCCGGCGGCGAGCATCACCCCGGTTGTACGCAGCTCGTTCCAGCTCAGGGTGCGCCAGTCGGCGGTGCCCTCGGCGATCCCGACCTTGTCGGAGTACGCCGGGTTGTCACCCTGCGCCGCGACAGTCTCCGCGAAGGCGCTTGCGATGGTCTTCCCAGCAATCTGGGCGTCAATCTCTGCGCGCTCGGCGAGTACGTCGGTCATGGGGTTTCTCCTCGGTTCGGGGATCGCGTGGTCGAGTTCTGTGAAGCATAAATGTGGTCTGGGCCACAGTCTGTTTCAGACGTGGAACTTCCCAGAACGCCCCGGTCTCCAGAGCGGGACTAGTAGCTCTTGGGAAGGCCGAGCATCGAGGTGCCGATGTGGGCAAGGACCAGTTGCTCCGAGACCGGGATGTTCTTCCCGATCCGGGCGTCGCGGAACATCCGTTCCACCGGGTACTCCTTGGAGTAGGCCATCCCGCCGAGGGTCTGAAAGGCCTGGTCGGCGGCCTCCCAGGCGACCTGGGCGCCGGTGAGCTTGGCGATGTTCGCCTCGTTGCCGCACATCTTGCCCTGGTCGAAGAGCCAGGCAGCCTTGTAGGTCATCAATCGGGCCAGCTCGGTCTTCGCCTTGATCTGGGCGAGGGGGAACTGGATCGCCTGGTTGGCACCGATCGGGCGGCCGAAGACCACCCGCTCCCGGGCGTACTGCGCAGCCACGTCGAGCGCGGCGTCTGCCGAACCGACGCCGCCGGCGGCGGCCAGGATGCGCTCCGGGTTGAGCACGTCCCAGAGGACGCCGAAGCCCTGGTCGACCTCGCCGATCACGTTCTCCGCGGGGACCCGGACGTCATCGAAGAACAACTGGCTGGAGTGCAGGATGTTGCTGCCCATCTTGGGGATCGGTGTGTAGGAGAGGGTGCCCGCAGCGAGTGCCTCCTTCACGTCGATGAGGAACAGCGTGAAGCCGTGGGTCCGGCTGCCGCCGGCTTCCTTGGCCTCGGCGGCCGGGATCGTGCGGGTGACCGCGACCATCCAGTCGGCGCGCTCGACGTTGGAGATCCAGACCTTTTGCCCCTTGATCAGGAAGTCATCCCCGTCGCGGCGCGCCGCGGTAGTGATCTCGATGGCGTTGCTACCGGCGTCCGGCTCGGTGAGTGCGAAGCAGAACTGGATGTCTCCCGCGGCGAGGCCGGGCAGGATCGCCTGCTTCTGCTCCTCGGTGCCGTGCCGGACCAAGGTGATCGCGCCGAACCCAGGCGTGGTCACGTAGATGAAGGTGCCCTGAGTACCGCCCGACGCGCAGAGGGTGTCGTTGGCGACCGCCAGCTCGAGCAGGCCCTGTCCGCCGCCGCCGTACTCCTCGGGGATGCAGAGACCGAGCCAGCCGCCCTGCCCCAGGTCGCGGAAGACCTCGTCGGGGAAGCGATGCTCCTCTTCGCAGCGGGACCAGTAGGCGTTGTCGTACTTCGCAGCGACGGCTGCGACTCCGTCTCGGACCGCCAGTGCGGTCTCGGGCAGCTCGAAATCCATCAGGCGCCTCGCTTCTCGATGTCGTGGGTGGTCGGTACTGCATGGGTGGTTCGGTCGCTCGTCTCGGGGGCGTGCTGGTGCACCTCGCTGCTGTGGTCGCGGGGCCCGAGGTCGGAGATCCGGTAGCCGAACGGGTAGGTGCGCCCGGCGTCGTGAAGGTACGGGTCGTCGTCCCGGCGCGGGGGCAGGTGGCGGATCGCCCGGCCGCGCAGTCGGACGGCGCCGGTGGCAGCCTTCTCGAGCCACCGGGGCTGACGCTTGATGCCCAGGGCCGCGAGCAGAGGGGCGTCCAGCATCGCCAGCGTGATCCGGCGTACGGCGGGACGCAGCGGCACCGGGTACCAGTGGGTGACGATCCGAATGCTCGCCTCCGCCACGCTGGTGTTCGCCGGGTCGTAGGCAAAGTGCTCGGCCTCGTAGGTGTCGTGCAGCTGCTCGAAATCGGCGTACGTCGCTGGCAACTCCTTGATCCCCATCAGCTCTCCCAGGCGGCGCGTCAACGTGGTCATCGCGATGACCTCGTGCGGGTGCAGCGGGCGCCAGCCGAACTCGTCGATAAACCGCTTCGGGCCGACCAGGGTGGTGGCCAGCACGTAGCGGAACTCGTGGTTGGGGATGCCGTAGTGGCCGTGGATCTGGTTGAGCCTGCGGACGCTCTCGCGGGCCCGGGTCGACTCGATCCCCTCGACCGCTACCTCGTAGCCGATCAGCACGGTGTCGTCGTACCGCTTCTGGCCGTCGTGCTCGAAGCGGCCGGTGCGCATCAGCAGATCGCTGATCGTCGGGACGCCGTAGTCGCGCATGAAGGCGATCGACGTGCCCTGGACGAACTCGAACGGGAACTCGTAGTACGCGACGAGCCGGTAGATCTCGTCGAAGTCGACCTCGGGGTCCAACTGTTCGATCCGCCGCAGGTTCGCGTACCGGTCCCGACGTCGCAGGAGCTGCTCGGTCAGGTTCATCTCAGCAGCTCCTCGGGCCCGGTCCTCAGAGTCCGAGCGAGCGACCGATGATCTCCTTCTGGATCTCGGTCGTACCGCCGTAAATGGTGGAGATCCTGCTGTCCAGGTAGGCCCGGGCGATCGGGTACTCCAGCATGTAGCCGTACCCTCCGTGGATCTGGACGCCCTGGTTGGCCAGCTTGTTCTGCGTCTCGGTTGCCCAGTACTTCGCCATCGAGGCGTCGACGGTGTCGAGCTTGCCCTCGAGGTGCTTGCGGAGGCACTCATCGACGAAGGTCTGCGTGATCCGCGCCTCCGTGGCCATCTCGGCGATCGTGAAGCGGGTGTTCTGGAACTTGCCGATCGGCTTGCCGAAAGCTTCACGGGTCTTCGCGTAGTCCAGGCAGAGCTCGACGATGTAGTTGCACGCCGCTGCCGCCTGCGCGGCGATGATCAACCGCTCCTGTGGGAGGTTCTGCATCAGGTAGATGAAGCCCTGGCCCTCATCGCCGAGGAGGTTGGTCTTCGGCACGATCACGTCGGTGAACGAGAGCTCGGCGGTGTCCTGTGCGTGCAGGCCGATCTTCTCCAGGTTGCGACCGCGTTCGAAGCCCTCCATGCCACGCTCGATCACGAGCAGGCTAAAGCCGAGGTGGCCCGCCTCCGGGTTCGTCTTCGCGACCACGATGACGAGGTCGGCATGGATGCCGTTGGAGATGAAGGTCTTCGAGCCGTTGACGACGTAGTGGTCGCCCTTGTCGACCGCGGTCGTGCGGACGCCCTGGAGGTCGCTTCCGGCGCCGGGCTCGGTCATCGCGATCGCGGTGATGATCTCGCCGCTCACGCAGCCGGGGAGCCAGCGCGCCTTCTGCTCGTCGTTCGCGATGTCCGAGAGATAGGGGACGATGATGTCGGAGTGCACGGAGAAGCCCAAGCCGTTCGCGCCGGCACGCGCCTGCTCCTCGGAGAGGATCACGTTGTAGCGGAAATCGTCGACGCCCGCGCCGCCGAACTCTTCGGGGACGTCGAAGCAGAGCAGTCCGAGCTCGCCGGCCTTGGTCCAGATCTCCCGGGGGACGATCCCGTCCTTCTCCCACTGGTCGTGGTGCGGCGTGACCTCCTTGTCCATGAAGGTGCGG
>JBKJHO010000039.1:0-9444 GCA_046598915.1 Marmoricola sp.
CGATCCGGACATTCCCGAGGAGCGTCGTGCCGAGCTGACCCACACTGCGCCGGGCAGATCCCCGGTCGCCCCGACCAGCACGATGACGTGCGGTCGTTCCATGACACGCCGGCGTACGACCGGCGTACGACCGGTGTTGCGGCGGGTTAAGTCCTCAGCCGGTGGTGAGCCCGCGGCACTGGTACTTCCGACCCTCGATCGACTTCCAGGCGCTGCCCGTCCACTCGATGAAACGCCAGCAGTCGCCGATCTTCTTCGATCCGACGTGCTGCGGCGCATGCGCACCGTTGGAGGTCCAGTTGTCGACCTTCCGCGTCGCGGCGATCAACGATGCCCGGCTCAGCTTTCCACCGAGCTTGGTCGCCTCCTCGACGAAGAGCCGCGCCGAGGACCAGGCGAACAGGCCGAAGAACGTGGGCTTCGCGCCCGGGACGACCTGTTGCAGGTACTGCATGTAGAGCGAGATCTCGGGGTTGGTCGCCGCCTCTTCGAACGGTACGAAGTTCAGGAACACCACGGTCCCCTTGGCTCCAGCACCGGCCAGCTTGGGGTACTCGTCGTTGTACGCCGACGGGTCGAGCAGAAGAAGCTTCGGCTTGAAATCGTTCGCGACGAACGACTGCACCAGACGAGCGAACTGCGGCGACGCGGCGATGAACTGCACCGAGTCCACGCCGGCCGACTTCATCTTCTGCACGTACGGCGAGTAGTTGAAGTCGGCGACGTCGATCCCGCTCTGGTACACGTACCTGACACCGCGTGCCGTCTGGTGCTTGATCTGGCTCTTGCCGTTCGCCGCCGCGGCCCCGACGTTGATGTAGAGGAATGCCGACTTCTTCCCCCCGGTGCGACGGATGATGAAGTCGGGCACGGCGTTCTCGAAAGCCTGCGGGCCGGCAGGCTGCGCCCCGAAGCAGGTCGTGCAGTTCCCGCGCGCGGCGGTCGTCGCGATTGCCCTGATGTCCGGGAGGCCGCAGTCCTCGGCCGCCGCCGCGCCGCCGGAGTCGAACGCAGACATGGAGCCGACCATCGCGAAGTCGGTCGCACATCCCTTCAAGTAGCCCTGCTGGTCGCCTCCGGCGTCGGTGTGGCTGTCGTACAGGTCGAGCTGCAGCTTGCGGCCGCAGATGGTGGCGCCGGAGTTGTTGAAGTAGGTGACGTAGGCCCGGGTGGCCTCCTGGGCCGCGGTGAACAGCCCCGGTACCGGCCCGCTGATGTCGGAGGAGTTGCCGATCCGGATCACGTCGTTGGTGATGCCGCGACCGTTCTTGAACCCGGCGCAGGAAGCACCTTTCGGCGCTGCTGGTGCGGCCCCGCCCCTGACCTGAGGATTCCGGCTGCGGCCGGGTCCGCCGGCCACGTCCGGGCCGCCGACCGGGGCATCGCTGGCCACGGGACCGTCGATCGGCTTGGCGATGCCGTCACCGCCACCGGGACCGGGAATCCCGGCGCTGTCGCCGGTGCCGGGCTCCTGGACACCGCCGACCCCTTGGATCAGGGCGTTGGCCCGGACCGCATCCGCGGGGGCGATGGCGCTTCCGCCGCAACCGGCGAGGGTGAGGGTGATCGCCGCGACCAGCGCAGCGAGCAACCAGGTGCGGACCGGCCCGAGACGGGAACGGCGAGGGCTCATCCGCCGAAAGTACACAATCAAGCGGGTAAAAAGGGGATCTGGCCATATGTCCCGATCGCCCCCGGATACGAGGAATTGCCCGATCTACCAGGGGTTTCGAAACGTGAAGCGGACTTTGAGTCTCGCCCCCATCAGGACGTCGCGACCGTCACCATCTGCTGGGTCGCCCGGGTGTAGATGACGTACAGGGTGGCCTTTCCGGTGGGCGACTCGACCTCGATCTCGGTCGGCTCGACGACGATGATGGCGTCGAACTCCAGGCCCTTGGTGTCCAAGCCGGTCAGGACCACCACGCGGGCGTCCTCACCCCCGGTCATCGAGCTGGTCTCCGGCCAGCCCGCGACCCAGGTGCTCACCTCGGTACGGCGCGCGACCGGTACCACGATGCCGACCGTCCCCTCGACACTCGCAACCAGGTCGGCCAACGCCTGTCGGGTGGCCCCTTCGAGGTCGCTGTCGACGACGTGCCGCGGGTCGACGCCGGTCGAGCGGACCGCGTTCGGCAGGTCCGCCCGCAGGCCGACGCGCTCGGCGTACTCGGCTGCGAACGCGTAGATCTCCGAAGAGTTCCGGTAGTTGGTGGAGAGGTGGAACTCGTGCAGCGCCTTGTCGCCGAGCGCCGCAGCACGAGCCCGGTTCGCCTCGGCGGGCACCGGCCAGGACGACTGCGCCGGATCCCCGACGATCGTCCAGGTCGCCGTGCGACCGCGCCGCCCGACCATCCGCCACTGCATCGGCGTCAGGTCCTGGGCCTCGTCGATCAGCACGTGGGCGTAGCCGTCGTCCTCGACCCGGTTGGTCGGCGGCGTCCAGGACCGGCGGCCGCCGTACTCGCGTTCGGAGGTCAGGGTCAGCTCGGAGAGGGACGAGTCGGCGAGGTCCAACGGGTCCTCGTCGGCGTCGTTCACCAGCGGGGGGTCACCGAGCAGGTAGCGCAGCTCGTCGATCAGCGGGATGTCGTCTACCGAGAGGTCCTCGCCCCACGACTTGGTGAGCAGCCGGACCGCCTCGTCCTCCAGGACGCCTTCGGCGACCCGGGTCAGCAGGTCGGCGTCCTTGAGCCAGCCGAGCACGGTCGCCGCGTCGAGTACCGGCCACCAGGAGGCAGCGAAGTCGAGGAACCGGTCATCGGTGCGCATCTCGTCGGCGAAGTCCTCCTTGGTCCGCTCGCGGGCACGCTCGGACTTCACCTGGCGCCAGAGATGGTCGATCAGTGTCGAGGCGACCTTGGTCGTCGTACGGTTCCGCGGTCCCATCGAGAGGAGCTGGCGGCGGACCTGACCGAGCTCGCGCGGGCCGAGCAGCAGTACGTCGTCGCGGTAGAACGTGCGGAACTCGCGCGGCCCGCCGGGGACCGACTGACGCGAGGTGCGGCGCAACAGCTCCGCCATCTCGACGCCGCCCTTGACCTCCGCGACCCGTGGGTCGTCACGCCGACCGGCGCGCAGCCCGTCGACCACGTCACCGAGCGAGCGCAGCGCCACGGCGGTCTCGCCCAACGAGGGGAGCACCCGCTCGATGTAGCGCATGAAGACACCGGACGGACCGACGACCAGGACACCGCCGGACTCGTAGCGACGGCGGTCGCCGTACAGCAGGAACGCGGCGCGGTGCAGGGCCACGACAGTCTTGCCGGTGCCGGGGCCGCCGGTGATCAGGACGACGCCCTTCTCCGGGGCGCGGATGGCCTTGTCCTGCTCGGCCTGGATGGTTGCGACGATCGAGTGCATCGAGCGGTCACGGGCCCGGGAGAGCTGCGCCATCAGGGCGCCCTCGCCGACGATCGGCAGGTCCCTGCTGGTCGCTTCATCAGCCACCGGATCGAGCAGGTCATCCTCGACGCCGATGACGGTGACCGCTTGGCTGCGCAGGATCCGGCGTCGGATCACCCCGTGCGGATCCGCGTGGGTGGCTTGGTAGAAGACTGCGGCAGCAGGAGCACGCCAGTCGATGAGCAGGATGTCCCGGTTGGCGTCGCGCAGACCGATCCGACCGACGTAGCGCGGCTCGTCGTCGATGTCGTCGTGCATGTCGAGGCGGCCGAAGACCAGGCCCTCATGGGCAGCATCGAGGGTCGCGATCCGCTTCGCGGCCTGGAACAGCATCGCGTCGCGTTCGACCAGACCGCCCTCGTGGCCCAGCTGCGCGCGGGCGCGACCTTCCTCGGCGAGCTCCTCCGCAGACCGGGCCGAATCCGCGAGTTGGCGGTAGACCGTGTCGACGAACTCCTGCTCGCTCGCTATCTCGCGAGCGGCGACGTCATCGTTCAACTTCGCTGGTCCTTCGGAACGGAAACGGGGAGTCGTCCACTCTACCGGTGCACGGGACGCGGGTTTCACGAAGGCTAGTTTTTTACGTTCATCGGGCCCCTGGCGCCTCGAATGTATTTTCGAAACAGCCTCTGCGGGTTCCGTCATCGACGCATCCACGATCCGCGCTACCACCACACCCACGGTCCGCGCGGCATCACCTTCAGGCCGCTTTCGTGAGCGAGCTAGGCCAGGTCGTGCACGAAGTCGCCGAGCTGGACGAGGTTCCGGCACTCGATCATCGGCAGGAGCCGCTCGTAGTCGCGTGCCCCGGAGTCGCCGGTGTTCCAGTGCCGCGGCGACTCCGGGTTCAGCCACCAGGCGTGCCGGGAGTCCTTGACCATCTGCTCGAGCACCCCGAGTCCGAGGTCGGAGTAGTTCGAGCGTGCGTCGCCGAGGATCAGCAGATTGGTCTTGGGGGTGAGCGCGTCGCTGTGCAGCTCAGCGAACCGGGTAAAGGCGCGCCCGTAGTTGGTCCGTCCCCAGAGCGTGGCGTACTGGGCGCTCGCCGCCAACGACGCGAGCGTCTCGACCGGGTCGGCACCCGGCAGGAACCGGTCGCTGACCTCGTGGATCTCGTCGACGAAGGTGAAGGCCCGCACCCGATTGAACTGCTCACGCAGTGCGAAGACCAGCATCAGGGTGAAGTTTGCGAAGTTGGCCACCGAGCCGCTGACGTCGCAGAGCACCACCAGGTCGCTCCGGCTCGGTCGACGGGGCTTGTGGTGGGTATCGAGCGGGACACCCCCGGAGGAGACCGACGCCCGGACCGTACGTCGGAAGTCCAGCGGCCCGCGCTGCCGGGATGCCTTGTGCTTGTTCAGCCGGGTGGCGAGTCGGCGTGCCAGCGGGCCGATCTCACGACGCATCTCCTCCAGGTCGCTCTTGCGCGCCGAGGTGAAATCGAGCTGTTCGATGCTCTTGCGCACGGTGTACTTCGCGACGTGCTCGGGCCCGCGGATCTCGGAGGCGCGGCGTCGTACCTCCCCGTCGACCATCGCCTCGAACTCTGCGACCTGGGCCTCGACGAGGCGACGCAGGGTCGGGTCGGTGTCGAGGTCGGCGAGCAGGCCCTGGAGCACGCGGTCGACTAGCTCGCGCGGCGAGACCCTGTTCATCACGTTGTACGACGACCAGCGCTGCTCGCCGGGACCGCGCCCCCGGATCAGGCCGAACCGTTGGACGGCCTCGCGCGCCATCGTCAGCAACGCGTCGGGATCGCCCATCCCGAGGGCGTTGACCAGGGCGTCCCGGAACTCGGCAAGGTCCGCCGGACCGTCTCCGAGGCCTGGGGTCCCGTCCGGTTGCTCGCCGTGCTCGCTGTCGGAGCTTTCGACAGGCTCAACCAGTGAGGGCCTGGTCGGATCCCCGACCAGCGCCGGGAAGTAGAGGTCGAAGACGTGGTCGAACGCGGACCGGTGCGGCTGCCGCTTGACCAACGTGGCGGCGTACGCGGCCCGGACACCCTCACGCTCGGAAAGCCCCAGGGTCAGGACGGCGTCGGCCGCGTCGAGCCCCTCGGAGAGGGAGACCGGGAGCCCGGCCGTACGCAGGGCTTCGACGAACTCGATGTGCCGGTCGAGGAGGGCCACGGGAGGTCGCCCCCTCAGGCCTGTCGCAGTTTCAGCTCGCGCACGGCGCGGTCGATGTCGCTGGAGTGCTTGAGGACGACGCCGAGGGTCGCGTCGATCGTGGCCGGGTCGAGGGTGCCGGTCCCGAGGGCCACCAGGGTGCGGGCCCAGTCGACCGACTCCGCGATCGACGGCGCCTTCCGTAGCTCCAGTGCCCGAAGACGGGTCACCGTATCGACGATCTCGCGGGCGAGCCGGTCCTCGATCCCGGGGACCTGCCCGATCAGGATCGCGTGCTCTCGGTCCGCGTCCGGATAGTCGATGTGCAAGTAGAGGCAGCGGCGCCGTACGGCTTCGGAGAGCTCGCGGGTTGCGTTCGAGGTCAGGATCACCAAGGGGCGCCGGGTGGCCGCGATCGTGCCGAGCTCGGGGATGGTGACCTGGAAGTCGCTGAGCACCTCCAGCAGCAGCCCCTCGACCTCCACGTCGGTCTTGTCGACCTCATCGATGAGCAGCACGGTCGAGCCTTCGCGCCGGATCGCAGTCAACAGCGGTCGGGTGAGGAGGAACTCCTCGGTGAAGATGTCGTCGTGGGTCTCGGACCAGGTCTGGTCATCACCCTGGGACGCCTGGATCCGAAGGAGCTGCTTCTTGTAGTTCCACTCGTACAGCGCCCGGGCCTCGTCGAGACCCTCGTAGCACTGGAGCCGGATCAGCTCGGAGCTGGTTGCCCGGGCGATCGCCTTGGCGAGCTCGGTCTTGCCGACGCCAGCCGGGCCTTCGACCAGGAGCGGCTTCTCCAGCGCCCCGGCGAGGTAGGTGGTCGTCGCGGTCGCGGGGTCGGCGAGATAGCCGGCATCGGCGAGGCGCTTCTCGGCCTCGGCTGCAGAGTCGAACCAGCTCACGGGGTCAGTCACCGGGCCATCATGCCCTGGGAGCCCCGGCGTGGCGCGCCCTGTGTCCCGGATCACCGGTTCAGCCGGCGTCCTTGTTGTCGCTCGAAAGCCCTGCGGAGAGGAACTCGGCCAGCAGGTCCTCGATCGTGCGCTCCATCGACTCCGAGAGGGTGGCCGCGACCGTGCCCATCGCCAGCTCACGAAAACGGGTCAGGGTAGCCACCAGTTCGCCGACCTCGGCGCCGCTCGGCTCGGCCGCCGGCGCGGACAGGAAACGGCCGCTGACCTGTCGTACGCCCTCGTCGACCAGCGCCCGGGTGATCCCGTCGACCGCCATCGAGATCTCGCTGTGCAGCTTGATCAGTGCGTCGGTCGGCATCCCGAAGGCACGCATCTCGGCGAACGCACGCAGCAGGTCCGGGCGCTTCACCAGGGCGCGCGCGCCCTTGACCTCGACCAGGCCGACATCGACGTAGCGCTGCAACGACTCCTTGTCGCCGGCGAGCTCGCGTACGTCGGTGATATTCATCATCGCCGGAGGGTCCTCCAACCGGGGCGCGGCCAACACCTTCTCCAGACCCAGCACATCGGCGAGATCGTGGCCGCCCTCCCAAGCCGCCAGCATCTCGGTGATGTGCACGCTGGTGTACCCGCGTTCCAGCATCGAGGTGATGATCTTGAGCCGGGAGAGATGGCTGTCGTCGAAGATCGCGACCCGGCCCTCGCGCCGCGGCGGGTGCAGCAGCCCGCGCTCCTGGTAGGCGCGGATGTTGCGCACGGTCACGTTGCTGGCCCGGGCGAGGTCGTCGACCCGGTAGGTCGCCGCTCCAGCCTGCGGAGCGCGGGTGCGCCCGAGCGAGAGCAGCTGCCGGACGGCGGCGTCGACGGTCCCCTTCGGGTCCCTGGCCAGCTGCCGCTGCCCGCGCCGCAACGACTCGAGCACGGACTCCACCGCGCGTACGTTCAGGGAGGGGGCCGCCATCGTCAGACCGCCGCCAGCTCAGCCTTCGGAGACGGGATGTTCCACAACCGCTCGGCAGCGTTGGAGGACACCTCGTAGTCACGGATCTGGAAGTCCTGCATCTGACGAAGATACTGGGTCGCGAATCCGGGATACATCGAGGCGTTGAACCCGTCCGCGGTCAGGTACCAGGAGCTGCACCCAGTCATCCAGGTGGTGCTCCGCAACCGCCTCTGCATCGAGACATTGTAGGCGTCCTGGACGTCCTTCTTGACGTCCAGCCAGCGCAGGTCCTGCTCGACGAGAGCGCGGATCCCTGAGACGGCGTACTCGATCTGGCCCTGGGCGTAGACGAGCAGTGAGTTGTGACCGGGTCCGGAGTTCGGGCCGCAGGTGAAGAACAGGTTCGGGTACCCGTGCGCGCTGGCACTCTTGAACGCTTGCGGATGCCCCGACCACTCCTCCTGGAGGGATTGACCGTCCAGACCGGTGATCGGGTAGGGCGGACCCTCGAGGTGGACGTCGTACCCGGTTGCGAAGACGATCGCGTCCACCTGGTGCTGCAGCCCGTCGCTGGTCTGCAGGCCCTCCGGGGTGATGGTGGCGATCGGCCAGGTGATCAGCTTGCAGTTGTCCTGCTGCAGGGCGGGGTAGTACTCGCTGGACATCAGCATCCGCTTACAACCCGCTCGGAAGTCCGGGGTCAGCTGACGGCGCAGCCACTTGTCCTTGACCGTCATCCGGATGTGCAGCTTGCCGGCCTGCTGGATCAGCGAGGTGATCGGCGTGTTCCAGACCAGCCCGGTTGCGGCGGCCTCGTGCGCGAGGAAGAGCGCGGTGCGGGCGGCCTGCTGCGCTGCGGGTACCCGCTCGAAGAGCGCCTTCGCGATGTCCGGGGTCTCGACGTCGACCCTCGGCATCACCCAGCCGGGGGTGCGCTGGAAGACCTTCACCGAGTCGGCGACCTTCACCAGCTCGGGAATGATCTGGATCGCACTGGCGCCGGTACCGACCACGGCGACGCTCTTGCCGGCGAAGTCGTAGTCGTTGTCCCAGCGAGCGCTGAGGATCTTCTTGCCACCGAAGTCGTCGATGCCCCGGATGTTCGGAAGGCTCGCGTCCGAGAGCGGACCCGAAGCGACCACCACGCTCCTGGCGTAGAACTTCTTGGCCTTTCCGGAGCTGTCCGACGTGGTCACCTCCCAGCGCGCCTCGGCCTTGTCGAACGACAGCTCGGTGACCTCGGTCTTGAACTTGATGTCCTTGACCAGGTCGAAGCGTTCGGCCAGCTCCTCGATGTGCGCGAAGATCTCCGCACTCGGCGAGTAGGTGCGGGTCCAGCCTGGGTTCTTCGCGAACGAGAACGAGTAGAGCTGCGAGGGGATGTCGCAGGCCGCGCCCGGGTACGTCGCGTCCCGCCAGGTACCCCCGACCCGGTCCGCACGCTCCAGGATCACGAGGTCCTCGATACCGGCCTCGCGCAGCTTGATCGCGGTGCCGAGACCGACGAACCCGGCGCCGATCACCAGCGCGGTGTGCACGTGCGGCGGCTTCTTCGCCCGGGTTTTCCTCGGTGCGACGACTAGTGCGCTCATGCGGCGTTCATCCCCTTCTTGACGCCCTTGGTCACCGGCTCGTAGGTGAGCTCCTTGAACCAGGTCGGGATCGGCCGGAAGAGCGCCTTGGGGTAGTGCTCGGACAAGGTGACCATCGTGTTGGCGAGCAGGTGGTACGGGTGTTTGGGATCGATGACCATCGCCGAGTGGACCCGCAGGACCTGGAAGAGCGGCACCCGGTGGGTGTACTCACCACGCCGGCCGAGCTTCTCGAACCGCTCCATCGCTCGGTACAGCTTCTCCGGCTGCAACCCCATGTCGACCAGGTTGTTGCGCATCCGGTTGAGCAGCGGGATGTACATCAGCGCACCGACGATCAGGCCGGGTGTGGCCGCGTTGGCGACGAAGTCGATCGCCAGCTTGCGGGCCTTGGCGTGCCCGATCATGTCGAGGACCGCGAAGTCGACGGCGATGTGCCGGGACTCGTCGTTGTTGATCTTCTCGAAGACCTGGTGGCA
>JBKJHO010000037.1:0-12636 GCA_046598915.1 Marmoricola sp.
GGCTCCACCGTTGACGAAGCTGCTTTGACGAACTCTCCGAGCTCGCCGAGCATCCCCAGCACATCCTTGCTGGTGACGCCGTATTCCTTTGCGAGTTCGTGGACTCGGACCTTGGACACTCTTGTTCCTCCTGGTCCGAGCCCGGGATAAAACCGGGGTCTGCGGACCGCTAGTTGATGTGCATGCTCATCGCGAAGTTCTCATCGCAGGCTCATGAGCTGATGCTCCAGTTTCATCTCGGTGCTCATCGGACGGGACGCGTCAGGTGCTGCTTCAGCTGCGTCAGGTCGAGCGCGCCCCGCGGTCCACCGGCGTCATACCGGAGGGCCCTGGAGAAGGCACGCTTTCGTTCGGCGAGCTCGAAGCATGCGACGGTTGGGTGCAGGTGCGCACCACGTCCCGGCGCCGAGCCGACAGGATCGGGGACGACCCCCCAGACAATCTCCGGGGTGTTCGCGACCTCTCCTGCGACGACTCGCAGCAACTCACGCTTGGCGGCCCGCTCACGACATCCGACGCATGTCCGCACAGGGCTGGACGGGCTTTCGGGGTCGTGGGTGGTCACCAGCGAGGAGTCTAGCCCGTTCGCGGCCTAAGTCCGAACCACCCACTCCGAGGGAGCCCGTGGCTCGCCTATCAGTCTTCGGTCGCCTCGTCGGAACGGATGTCGATCCGCCAGCCGGTCAGCCGCGCGGCGAGGCGGGCGTTCTGCCCCTCCTTGCCGATCGCGAGCGAAAGCTGGAAGTCTGGTACGACGACCCGGGCGGACCGGGTGGCCTCGTCGACAACCGTGACGCTGCTGACCCGGGCCGGGCTGAGCGCGTTCGCGACCATCTGTGCGGGGTTGTCGGACCAGTCCACGATGTCGATCTTCTCGCCGTGGAGCTCGCTCATCACGCTACGCACCCGCTGACCCATCGGGCCGATGCAGGAACCCTTGGCGTTGACCCCGGCCACGTCGGTCTTCACCGCGATCTTGGTCCGGTGGCCGGCCTCGCGGGCGATCGCGACGATCTCGACGGTGCCGTCGGCGATCTCAGGCACCTCGAGCGCGAACAGCTTGCGAACCAGGTTCGGGTGGGTCCGCGAGAGCATCACCTGGGGACCGCGCATGCCCTTGCGGACACTGACCACTAGCGCCTTGAGCCGGGTCCCGTGGGAGTAGTCCTCGCCAGGGACCTGCTCCCCGGAGGGCAGCAGGGCCTCCAGCTTGCCGAGGTCGACCATCACGTCGTTGGGGTCACGACCCTGCTGGATCAGGCCGGAGACGATGTCGCCCTCCTTGCCGGAGAACTCGCCGAACCGGATCTCGTCCTCGGCATCGCGCAGACGCTGCAGCATGATCTGCTTCGCCGTCGTCGCAGCGATACGGCCAAAGTTCTCTGGGGTGTCGTCGAACTCCTCGCCCTCCGGAGCACCGTCGGCGTCGACCTCCTGCGCCAGGACGACCACGTGTCCGGACTTGCGTTCGAGTTGGACCCGCGCGTGCTCCAGCGCGCCCGGAGTCTTGTGGTACGCCGTGAGCAGCGCCTGCTCGATCGCCTCCACGAGTACGTCGAAGGAGATCTCCTTCTCGCGCTCGAGCATGCGCAAGATGCTCATGTCGATGTCCACGTCTCAGCCTTCCCGCTTGAATTCGATCTGGATCTTGGCCTTCTTGACCGCTTCGTACGCGATCGTCTGCTCGACGCCCTCGACCTCGAGAGTTGCGCCGTCGTCGTCCGCAGCGACGATCCGGCCGATGAGCGGCTCCTCGTCGCGCCGGTCGATCTTCACCAGACGGGTGGCGTTGCGGCGCCAGTGGCGCGGCAGCGTCAGCGGTCGATCGACCCCCGGTGAGGTCACCTCGAGGGTGAACGCGGTCGGGCCCATCAGGGGGGAGTCGTCGAGGACCACGGAGACGGCCTTGGTCGCCGCGGCGATGTCGTCCATGTCGACACCCCCGTCCTTGTCGACGGCGATACGCAGGACCGAGCGCTTACCGGCCTTCGAGAGGTCCACGGCCTCCAGGTCGAGACCAAGGGCCTCGAGGGGGGCGGCCAGCTCAGCGGCAAGACGGTCCGTGATGTCCGGCGTACTCGCGGTACTCATCGGCGCGGACCTCCTGCTGTGTTGTTGTGGTTCTACAAGCCTAGGGCATCCGAACAACGCGACAGACCGTCGACGGCGGCGCCGACGGCCCCGGACGGCCGACCCGCGGGGATGGTTACGATGCGCCGTGATGAGTCCGACAGACAGGGATCCAGGGGTCGGGGGGCGGGTGCTCGAGCGCCGCACCCTGCTGCTGGCCGGAGCCGCGGGCGCCACGCTCGCCGGATGCTCGCTGAACAACCCGCTCAGCGAGGAGAAGACTCCTGCCTCCGAGGCGGTTCGCGATCTGGCTCCCGACGTCGCAGTGGCCGTCGAAGCGGTCACCCTGCTGCTGACGGCGGGGTCCGCCGTCACGTCGACCATGGCGACGTACCCCGGGCTGCGCACGACGCTCGCCGGGTTCTCCGCGACCCATCGGGCGCACCTGAATGCGCTCACTGCCGCCGTTCCCGAACGGGTCGACGTCTCCGCCGACCCCGCGCCGTACGTAGTGCCGCCGAGCCGGGGCGGTGCGCTAGCCGCCGTACGGTCGGCAGAAGCCACCCTGCAGGAGCGCCTGGTCGCGCTCGCGATGCGTGCCGAGAGCGGTCCGTTCGCCCGGCTCCTCGGCACCATGTCCGCGGCGGTCTCCCAGCAGCTGGCGGTGCTGGACCGATGACTCCGATCGAGGCTCTCCAAGCCGCTCTGGCCGCCGAGCACGCCGCCGTCTACGTCACCGGCTTCCTCGGCGCCCAGGCGTCCCAGTCACGACAGCCGGGGATCTACGAAACCCTGACCGACAGCTACCTGGACCACCGCCGCAACCGTGATCGCCTGAACGTCCTGATCGCCGGCCAGGGGGTCGAGCCGGTCGTCGCAGAGGTCGCTTACGCGGTCCCGGCCAGCGTGCGCACGGCAGCAGAATTGAGCGATGCGGCACTCCAGGTGGAGCGCCGCATCGTCAAGACCTTCGGCCAACTCATCGAGAGCACCACCGGCGCCGAGCGCCGCTGGGCCCTTGTCGCTCTCAATGCCGCTGCCGTCCGTCAGGTGGAGCTCCAGGGAACCCCCGAGAAGTTCCCCGGCTCCGTGGACTGATCCTTCCTCGAACGAGGAGGGCAGGGAACCGTCGGCGCGCCGCTGGTTCATGCAATGCAGAACCCCGCAACAATTCCGGTGATCTCGGAGAGCTCGTGGGCCACTCCGTCCGGGACCCCGACGCTGTGGCCGACCTGCTCGGCCGGGATCACGCTGTGCGGCACGTGAATCGCCTTCAGGCCCGCGTTCTGGGCGCCCCAGACGTCATCGAAGAGCCGGTCCCCGACGTAGACGCACCGGGCCGGGTCAGCCGCACCTACGGCTGCCATTGCCGCCGCGAAGGCGTGCGGTGACGGCTTGGTCCACGGCACCTCGCTGGTGTAGATGTCACCGTCGATCAGGTCCAGCACCCCGTCGCGGCGGAAGAACTCCTCGTGCCAGGCCCGCGGCCAGATCGTGTTCGACAGGACGCCAACCTTGATGCCCGCTGCCTTCAACGACTCCCACAACGGACCGACCTGCGGGTCAGTCAGGGTGTGCGGCTCCCAGAACTCGTAGTACGCGGTGAGCAGGTCCGGGTCGTGGTCCAGGCCAGCCTCGTCGAACAGGTCTGCCACGGTCGCACTGCGCTGGTGGTCACGACTCCAGCCCCACACCGTGCTGCCGGCCTGGTGGAGCCGGGAGGCGTGCGCGTGGTGGTCGTCCTCGGGTGAGGGTGTCCGGGTCACGGCGCGCGCGAGCGCGAGCGACTCGGCATGGAAGTCGATGTCGTGCCACGCGGTCAGGGTGCCGCCCCAGTCGAAGATGACGGCGTCGACGACTGGAGTGTCCATCGCGCGAACCTATCGGGCGATGGCAGCTCCGGGCACCCACATTTTCTCGCGACAGCGGCGGGCAGACCCGTCAGAGCCGGTACGCCGTCCACATCTGGTCCGCGCGGGCCGACTGGCCCGAGGAGAACTCGAAATAGCAGGAGTCGTAGCTGTAGTCCATGTAGTTGTGGATCGGGTCGAACCCAGGTGCGGTGCACGAGTCCCGACCGGTCGGGCATCCCGACGACGGCGAGGCTTGGGCAGCCGTGTCACCGACCTCGTCCCCCGCGCCGGTACAGCCGCCCTGGAAGGTGTGGAAGAGCCCCAGCCAGTGGCCGGCCTCGTGCGTGGCGGTCTCGCCCTGGTCGTAGTTCGTCGCGGAACCGCCCGGGAACGAGGTGTAGTGCACCCGGATCCCGTCGATGGAGGGATTGGCGGCGTAGTCCCACGGGAAGGTGGCGATGCCCAGGTACTTGAAATCGACCACCCAGATGTTCAGCGCGTTCTTGCCCCCGTCGCGGGTCTGGGCTCGGTAGGTCGTGCTCTGCCGATCGGCGTGCCAGACGTTGTTGGCGATCCGCTCAGTACTGGCCAGGGTGAAACCGACCCCGGTGTCGATCGCCGCGCCGTCAACGTCGCGGCCGGAGTAGGTCTCGTTGAGCACCGCGATCTGCCGGGCGATCTGGACGTCGGTGACATCTCCAGCGCCGTTGGTCGCGGTCATCACGTGGACGTGGACCGGGATACTGCTCTTGGGGCCGCCGGTACCGGTACCGCCCCCGCCGCCACTTGGCGGCGGCTTCCCGGCTGAACGAGCCGCCAGGATCTTCGCTGTCCGCTCCCGGATAGCTCGTTGCTCGGCAGCTGTGATCTCGCGGTGGTCCTCGGCTCGTGCGCCTGCAGCGCCCTTGGCAGCCGCGCCCGCGGACTCGGGGCAGTCCGTCGTACCGGGCACACGCGTCGGCGCCGCCCCGGCGACCGGAACGGCAGAGCCGGTGAGCATCATCGAGCAGGAGAGCGCACCGATCGCTACCGCCCCGCGGATCAGTTTCCGGTTCATGATGATTCCTCCCGATCGTCTAGGTCGCAGCCTAGACCTCCGATCGGGTCAGGGGGAATGGCTCAGGCGTCACGGAAGTTTCCTGCCCCAGTGTTCGGGGCAGACTCGGGCCGCGCAGAACCTGCAGCTGGGGAGGCGGCCCGATTCTTCGTCGGCCCCTCCGACCTCCGTCGGGCGGGTCGTCGCGTCCGGCTCAGCCCCGGACGAGACCCAACAGGTACGACACAGCGTCGCCGAAAGCGACCTCAGTCCGCTCTCCGGTCCGGCGGTCCTTGACCTCGACGGTCCCGTCGGCCAGTCCCCGACCGACGGTCACGATCGTCGGTACGCCGATGAGTTCGGCGTCCTTGAACTTCACCCCCGGGCTCACCTTGCCGGCACGGTCGTCGTACAGGACGTCGATACCGGCGGCGGAAAGCGCGTCGGTGAGCTCACCCGCGGCAGCGAAGATCGCAGCATCCTTGCCGGCGGCGACGATGTGCACGTCCGCGGGTGCGATCTCGCGCGGCCAGACCAGTCCGAGCTCGTCATTGTTGCCCTCGGCGATCGCGGCGACCGCCCGCGAAACCCCGATCCCGTAGGAGCCCATCGTCACGGTGACCAGCTTGCCGTTCTCGTCCAGGACCTTGAGGTCGAGCGCCTCGGCGTACGTCTGGCCGAGCTGGAAGATGTGACCCATCTCGATGCCGCGCGCGGATTCCAGGGTGCCGCCGGCGCCCGTGGTCGCGCATTGCGGACAGGAGTCGCCGTCTCGCACGTCGGCGGCCTCGATGGTGCCGTCGGCGGTGAAGTCGCGTCCGGCGATGAGGTCGACGACGTGACTGCCGGCCTCATCGGCGCCGGTGACCCAGCGGGTGCCCTCGGAGACCCGCGGGTCGAGGAGGTAGCGGATCCCGGAGGCCGACTGCTCCCCCAGCGCGCCGGGGCCGATGTAGCCCTTGACCAGCGCAGGATGCTTCTTCAGCTCACCGTCGTCCATCGGCTCGACCTCGATCGGCTCGAGCTGGCCCTCAAGGCGCTTCTGGTCGACCTCGCGGTCGCCGGGCAGACCGATCGCGAGCGGCTCCCGGGTGCCGTCCGGGTGCTTGAGTACGACCAGGACATTCTTGAGGGTGTCGCCGGCAGACCAGGGGCGGCCCTCGCGCGGGTGCGCCTCGTTCAGGTGCGCAACCAACGTGTCGATAGTCGGCGTGTTCGGCGTCGCCTCGGTGTGCGCTGAGGGTGCGTCGTCATACCCGACCGGCGCGGGCGCGGGCACCTCGACTGCCTCGACGTTCGCGGCGTAGTCACAGGTGGTGCAGCGGACATAGGTGTCCTCGCCGACCTCCGCATTCGCCAGGAACTCCTCGGACTTCGACCCACCCATCGCCCCGGCGGTCGCCTTGACGATCACATAGTCGAACCCGAGCCTGTCGAAAGTCTTCACGTACGCCGCGCGGTGCGCCGCGTACGACGCGTCCAGTCCGGCCCCGGAGATGTCGAAGGAGTAGGAGTCCTTCATCACGAACTCGCGGCCCCGCAGGATCCCCGCACGCGGACGCGCCTCGTCCCGGTACTTGGTCTGGATCTGGTAGAGCCAGACCGGCAGGTCCTTGTAGGAGGAGTAGAGGTCCTTGACCACCAGGGTGAACATCTCCTCGTGCGTGGGGCCGAGGAGGTAGTCGCCGTCCTTGCGGTCCTTGAGCCGGAAGATGCCGTCTCCGTAGTCGGTCCACCGGCCGGTGGCCTCGTAGGGCTCCCGCGGTAGCAGCGCCGGGAATTGGAGCTCCTGGGCGCCCATCGCATTCATCTCCTCGCGGACGATGCCTTCGACGTTGCGCAGCACCCGCAGACCCAGCGGCAACCAGGTGTAGATGCCCGGAGCCGCTCGCCGGATGTAACCCGCCCGGACCAGGAGTCGGTGGCTCGGGACCTCAGCGTCGGCCGGGTCGTCGCGCAGGGTTCGGACGAACAGGGTCGACATCCGCAAGATCATGGGGAGAGGCTATCTGCGGAGGTCGGCCGGGCGCGACGTGGTTCTCCGCCTCAGGCGCGGGCCGCCCGCAGGGCGGCCCGGAACATCGGGAACTGCAGGGGCAACCGGGCGAACGCCGCCACTTTCAGCGGCACGTTCTTGGTCTTCGAGGCATCAATCGCCATCTTGATGTTGCCGACGTACACGCCCGCCAGTAGCGCGGTGCTCGCCAGCCCGGCGACCCTGCGCGTCGGCGGGAAGAGCAGTCCAGCGGCGCAAGCGATCTCGGCGACGCCGGACCAGATGATGACCTCGCGATGAGCGGGAACCCAGTCGGGCATCAGCGGCTCCCACACCTCGGGCTTGACCAGGTGGACGGTGCCGGAGGCGAGAAATCCGCCGGCCAGGAGCTTGGCGTCGCGGCGCAAGGGTGCAGTCATGGCGTCACCTTAACCAGCACGTCAGAACATCAAGGTGGAGAACGTGTTGGTCTGGACGAACCCGACCTTCGCATACGACCGGCGAGCCGCGAGGTTGTGCGCGTTCACGTAGAGCGCCACTGTGGGCGCGATCTCCTGGCGAGCGAACGCGACCACGGCTGCCATCCCCGAGGTGCAGAGGCCCTGACCGCGGTACTCGGGGTCGACGTACACCCCCTGGACCTGGCAGGCGCTCGGGGACGCGCAGGCAATCTCGGCCTTGAAGAGCACCCTGCCGTTCTCGATCCGGGAGAATGACCATCCTCGGTTGACCAGCTGGGCGACCCGGGCGCGGTACATGTTCCGGCCGCCGTCCGCCTCGGGCGAGACGCCGACCTCCTCGGAGTACATTGCCACGCAGGCCGGGTAGAGGTCCTCGACCTGGTCCGCCGTCGTACGACGGACCGCCGGGTCGGGTTCGCAGGCCGGAGCGCCGGAGATCACCAGGTGCGGCTGGTCCCAGCGCTCGTCCCGTGCCGGGCCCCAGGTCTCCCCCAGTTCGGACCAGAGCCGAACGACGGCGTCTTTCGGGCCGACGATCGTCGAGCTCTGCCGTCGCTGTCGGAGAGCTCTTTCGGCGAACGCCACGCAGGCCTCCGGTGTCGCCTGAACCGGAACCATGTTCGCGCCGACGTG
This sequence comes from Marmoricola sp., assembly GCA_046598915.1. Classification (GTDB taxonomy): domain Bacteria; phylum Actinomycetota; class Actinomycetes; order Propionibacteriales; family Nocardioidaceae; genus Marmoricola. Next base: position 8,050 of record JBKJHO010000037.1, read on the forward strand.
GCACAGCGAGACCAGCGCCCCGTCCTCGACGTAGCCCCACATCTGGCCCCCCAGCCAGCGCTGGTCGAGCTGGGTGATCCGGGCGCGGTAGTCGGCGAAGACATTGATGACCGGGTCCGCCGCCATCACGACCAGCGCGGCGGTCAGGTCTGCCGGCCCGAGGACACGGACGCTCGCCGAGCGGCCGACGGACCGCTCTGCATCCGGTCCCTGGGAAGCGAGCACGTCCCGAGCGTAGTCAATGGACGCGGAACCCGGAGCCGGGCGGCTACGGTGACCCCATGGTTCGTCACGCCGCTGGGATCACGGCCGCGCTCGCGTTCACGCTGGGTGCCGTCGTGGCGGGATGTGGGGCCGAGGAGCCGAAGAGCGAACCGACCGCCGTGCCGCAGACGGTCCAGGAGTGCCGGGACCAGTGGCGCGAGGTCGGCGAGAGCGTGCTCGGCCTCGACGAGGACCCGAATCCCTCCGCGCTCGCCTCCCGGTGGAACAGCATCGCTGCGACCGTCGTGCTGTACGAGAACACCGAGAGCGCCGAGAACTGCCAGTCCAACATCGAGACGCAGATCAAGGCGATCACGCTGCTGCGCGAGTTCATGGAGAAACTGCGTCCCTACGACATGGAGTTCCAGCTCACCCAGGTCGCCGCGGCTGTGGACCTCTACCTGAACGACGAGCTGCCAGCGCCCACCAAGGACGCGACCGGCAAGACCGTGAAGCCGCCTACCAAGGACGCGCTGAGGACAGCTTCCGCGGAGCTGACCGAGAACGCCGTCGCGGCCAACGCCGAGCTCCAGACCGGTTGGGCCCAGCTGGCGACGGTCGAGCTCACCGATGAGGCCGCCGTACGGTCTGCCCTTGACGACCTGGATGCGTTCGCGCAGGCCAGTCCCAGCTGGCGGGCCTGCCAGGTAGCGCTCCAGGTCATCGTGGCGGCCGTTACCGTCCAGGAGGGCGGTCCGGTCACGCCCGTCTCCCCCACCGCGACTCCTTAGGAGACGGTGACCTCGGCTGAAGCGCCCTCGACCGGCTCCATCTCCTCGGCAAGGCGCAGGGCCTCCTCGATCAAGGTCTCCACGATCATCGACTCGGGGACGGTCTTGATGACCTCGCCGCGGACGAAGATCTGGCCCTTGCCGTTGCCGGAGGCAACGCCGAGATCAGCCTCTCGGGCTTCGCCGGGACCGTTCACGACGCAGCCCATCACGGCCACCCGCAGCGGGACCTCCATGCCCTCGAGGCCGGCAGTGACCTTCTCGGCGAGCGAGTAGACATCGACCTGGGCGCGGCCGCACGACGGGCAGGAGACGATCTCGAGTTTCCGCGGCCGCAGGTTAAGCGACTGGAGGATTTGGATGCCGACCTTGACCTCCTCGACCGGCGGGGCCGAGAGGGAGACCCGGATGGTGTCGCCGATCCCGCGCGAGAGCAGAGCCCCGAAGGCCGTGGCCGACTTGATGGTTCCCTGGAAAGCGGGGCCTGCCTCGGTGACGCCGAGGTGCAGCGGCCAGTCACCAGACTCGGCGAGTAGCTCGTAGGCCCGGACCATCACCACCGGGTCGTTGTGCTTGACCGAAATCTTGAAGTCGCGGAATCCGTGCTCCTCGAACAGCGACGCCTCCCACTTCGCGGACTCGACAAGTGCCTCCGGAGTGGCCTTGCCGTACTTCGCGAGCAGACGCGGATCGAGCGAGCCGGCATTGACGCCGATCCGGATCGAGGTGCCTCGGTCCGTCGCGGCCGCGGCGATCTGCTTGATCTGGTCGTCGAACTTCTTGATGTTGCCGGGATTCACCCGGACTGCGGCGCAACCGGCGTCGATCGCCGCGAAGACGTACTTCGGCTGGAAGTGGATGTCGGCGATCACGGGGAGCTGGGAGTGCTGGGCGATCTCCTGCAGTGCCTCGGCATCATCCTGCGACGGGCACGCCACGCGCACGATGTCGCAGCCCGCTGCGGTGAGCTCGGCGATCTGCTGGAGCGTGGCGTTTACGTCGGAGGTGAGCGTCGTGGTCATCGACTGCACCGAGACCGGCGACTCGCTGCCGACCCCGACCTTGCCGACCTTGATCTGACGGGTCTTACGCCGAGGCGCCAGAACCGGCGGCGGGGCTTCGGGCATGCCGAGCGAGATCGAGGTCATGGCACCAAGGGTATCCGTGGCGCGTGCACCCGGCTCACGCCACGGGAGCGACGATGTCGGCGTAGACCAGGAGCACAGTCATCAGCAGCAGAACCCCGGCCATCACGTAGGCCACCGGCAGTAGTCGGGCCACGTCGAAGTGGCCGGGATCGGGTCGTCCGAAGAGCCGGGCGAAGCCGCGTCGTACGGCCTCGTAGAGAGCACCGGCGATGTGGCCGCCGTCGAGCGGCAGCAACGGCACGAAGTTGAACATGCCGACGAAGAGGTTCACACCCGCCAGCAGGGTGACCACGAACGCGGCCCGGTCGGCGACGCCGACCGCGTCGTCCGAGGCGACCTCGCCGGCGACGCGGCTAACGCCGACGACGCTCATCGGGCTGTTCGGATCGCGTTCCTCGATGCCCACGACGGTCTTCGCGACACCCCAGAGCTTCTCGGGTAGGCGGCCGAGCGCCTTGACCGTCTCGACCGTGTAGCCGCCCATCTGGTCGAGGGTGTAGAGCGGTCCCTTGGCGACGAGCTCCTGGGCCGGGGTGATCCCGAGGTACCCGACGTCTACCGACCTGGTCCCGCCGTCGAGATCAGGGAGCTCGTTGACCGCCGTCCGAGCCGGGAGCTCTTTCTCCTGACCGTCCCGAACCACAGTGATCAGGACGTCATTGGCCCCGTTCGCCCGGATCAGCTGTTGCAGCTGGGTGTAGGAGGTGACCTTGGTGGTGCCGAAGGCGACGATCTGGTCACCTGCCTCGATCCCGGCGAGCTTGCTCGGCGCCGCCGGGTCCTCGGCGCTGCACGGACGCGGGGTCTGATCGGCTCGCACCGCCATCACACAGTCCGCGACGGTATCGACCCTGGTGGTGGTCTCCGCGACGCCGTGCAGCCAGAAGACGGCACCGAAGAGGAAGAAGGCGATCAGCAGGTTCACCGTGGGACCACCGGACATCACGATGACCTTCTTCCACCAGGGGAGCTGGTAGAACATCCGGTTCTCGTCACCGGGTTGCAGCAGCTCCGCCTCGGCCTGACGGGCGTCGCCGATCATCTGCGAGAACACGCTGGGGCGGCGCCCAGGCTTCTCCTCCGGCGGGTGCGGGGGGAGCATCCCGATCAGCTTCACGAAGCCGCCGAGCGGGAATGCCTTGATGCCGTACTCGGTGCCCCCGCGCTGGGTCGACCAGAGGGTCTTGCCGAACCCGACGAAGAACTGGGGGACCCGCACGCCGAACCGCTTGGCAGGGACCATGTGGCCGCACTCGTGCAGGGCGATCGAGACGGCCAGGCCGATCACGATCGCCAGGACGCCGAGGATGTAGAGCACTGCGGTCATCGGTTGTTCTTCTCCAGGAGCCGGGTGACTTCGGCGCGGGCCCAGGCGTCGGCCTCGAGCACGTCGTCGAGAGTGAGATTTGTCTGACTTGAGCCTACGTCGGGCCGGGTGAGCCCGTGGTCGTTCACGACAGCGCCGATCGTGTCGACGATGCCGAGGAACGGCAACCGCCCGTCGCGGAACGCGGCCACACACTCCTCGTTCGCCGCGTTGTAGACCGCCGGAGCCGTCCCGGCCGCCATCCCGGCTTCACGGGCCAGCTGTACGGCGGGGAACGCCTCGTCGTCGAGCGGGAAGAACTCCCAGGTCTGAGCCGTGGTCCAGTCGACCGCGGGCGCCGCGTCAGGGACTCGGTCCGGCCAGCCCAGGCCGAGGGCGATCGGGATCAGCATGGTCGGCGGGGAGGCCTGCGCCAGAGTCGAGCCGTCGGTGAACTGCACCATCGAGTGCACCACCGAGGTCGGGTGCACGACCACCTCGATCGCCTCGAACGGGATGTCGAAGAGCAGGTGCGCCTCGATCACCTCGAGGCCCTTGTTGACCAGGGTCGCGGAGTTGATCGTCACCACCGGACCCATCTCCCAGGTCGGGTGCGCCAGCGCCTCAGCGATCGTCACGTCTGCCAGGTCGGCACGGGACCGACCGCGGAACGGTCCGCCGCTCGCGGTGAGCACCAGCTTGCGCACCTCGGTCGCCGACCCTCCGCGCAGGCACTGGGCGAGGGCGCTGTGCTCGCTGTCGACCGGAACGATCTGTCCGGGCGACGCCGCAGAGGTGACCACCGAGCCGCCCATGATCAGCGACTCCTTGTTGGCCAGGGCCAGGACGTTGCCGGCCTCGAGCGCTGCCAGGGTAGGCCGCAGCCCGACTGCGCCGGTGATGCCGTTGAGCACGACGTCGGCGGCCATCGCGGCCGCCTCGACGGAGGCCTCCTCGCCGAGGCCCGAGAACGCCGGGGCGAACTCGGCCACCTGGGAGTCGTACAGGTCGCGCTGGGAGCCGCCGGCGGTCAGACCGACAACCCGGAACAGCTCCGGGTTCGCCCGAACGACGTCCAGGGCCTGGGTACCGATCGAACCTGTCGAGCCCAGGATGACCACATCGCGTCTGCTCACCG